>JANRIU010000014.1:0-15598 GCA_033764615.1 Gemmatimonadales bacterium
CTCCGCGACGGGCAAGCCCCCCTCCACGGCCTTCAGGATCTCGACGATCTGCGATTCCGTGAACTTCGAGCGGCGCATGACTCCTCCTCGTGGCGCCGTCCGAGTCTACTATCGCGTGTCTGGCGGAGGGGGAAGCTTACGATCTGACACTGCAACGACTGGGACGGAACGTGCTGAATCCCATGCGAGCGAGATGAAGGCATCTCCCGCGACCTCGCCCTGGAACTCGATAGGGGACGACGTGAGGCGTGTGCCTCGGTAGTGCCACGCAGACGGGGGCGAGAGGAGGTCGCGAACAAGTCTCGGGCATCGGACATCCACGTAAACCGGTGCAAGCGCAGTCGCAGAAGCGCTCAAGCCAACTGAGAGCGCGACGCTGCCGTCAGTCTCCGCAACCGCGATGGCAGTCCGAAACCAGCCGTCTGGCCTCGGCTCGGTCACCACGACTTCCGTGAGCCGACCACGTGAGCTGCTCAGAGCGGCGCGGTCGACTCTTGCGACGCGACCATCGGCCAGCTTGATCGAGTGACCATCGCCGGCGAGGCGTCCTTTCGAACGGAGCCATGCTTCGAGTCGCTCAAGGACGCCAGCAGCACATGCTCCCGACGGAACGTCAGAAGGCGGCGCCTCGAGGGAGTAGCTCGCAAGCTGCTTCATGTCACCGTCCTTATATGCCGCCTAACGCCAAGGGTTCTGCTGCGGGCGGACCGGCAGGTGCCGAGGCGTGCAGTGCACGATGGTCCGCCCGTCAGCAGCAACCGTCGTCAGGGGTCAGAGAATTCTTTGAGCACCGGGCAGCTGGGAAAATGCTTCCATAGAGAAGTTCTTCACGAGAGTCTTCGATTGCGACTGCGAGAAATACTCCTTGAGGTGCTTGGTCAAGGGCAACGAGGGACAGTACGCAATTGACACAAAAGTCGCCCCCGATCTCAATCCGCAATAGGCGCCAGCGATGCTGGCAAAATGACGGTCAACCTGTTCGCGTGCAAACTGTGCATCGCTCGCGCCGCCAAAGTTGAAGTTGAACTGATTCGTGTTGCTAACCTTGTACTCAAAAAGCGATCCACTCCCATCCTTAGCGTCAGGCCCCTTATCGCCTGGCACGAGTTGGTGTCCAAGGCGGTGCGCAAGCAGGATTGATCCGACACCGCCCTTCGAGAGGACGTCGCCGAGGCCGATCACGTTCAGCTCATCGATTAAATCCGCAATGAGTTGCACAGCACGTGCGTACGGCGATGTCATGTCCGTGTGCACCCCTAACGTCGCATCACCCTTCGCGCTTAGCCAGCGCCGCCGCAACTTATCGCGCTCCGGCCGTCGCTGTTTCTCAGTATGCGTCCCCCGACCAGCCCCCGCAATCCCCTGCGATGTCAGCCGTTACGCCATCATGCCCCGGAGTGCCAAGCGACCTAAGCGCGGTATGCCTCAGCCCGCCGCCCACGCGCCGGCGCCGCCCACGGCGGTGAACCGCCCAACGAGTCGGCGGCCTCTTCGGTCGCACTGTTCACGGTCCGCCCACCCCAGCTGAGCAGAGGGGTCGAGCCGATGCGCCAGATGAGGTCGTTGCCGGCCCGCCGCGCCAGCCGAGCGACAGGGAAGCAGCGATGGCCACGCGGGACGAGGTCTCGTCCGGGACTCGCCGAGCGGGGTCGAGTACGCGAACCTGGCTGCGCGACGCGCGCTGTGCTCCGTCAAGCCCGGCCGTCGCAGATCAGCGGACACCAGCGCCGGCGCAACGGCAATCAACCTCGACCAGGCCGCCGCACGCGGCAGGCAGCCGAGACCGGCCTCAACCCGACACCCCACCTCCACCACCCCCCCCCTACGGCGCCACCGCCCTCGCCCCCGCCGCCGCGACCTGCGCATCCTGCTGCGACGTAACCCCGCTCACGCCGACGGCGCCGACGGTCTCGCCCGCCACCTGCACCGGCACCCCACCCTCGACCGGTACCACGCCCTCGAACGCCAGCAGCTGCGTGCGACCGGTCGCCATCACGGAGTCGAGCGCCTTCGTCGGCCGGCGGAAGCGCGCCGCCGTGCGCGCCTTGCCACGCGCGATGTCCACCGAGGCGGGCTGCACGCCGTCCATCCGCAGAAACGCGACCAGCTCGCCCGACGCATCCACCACCGCGATCGCGACGTTCCAGTTGTTCTTCCGCGCCTCGGCCTCCGCGGCACCGAGCGCCTGCTTGGCGGCATCGGCGGAAAGGGTGCGCACGGTGCGGAGCTGCGCGGCGGCGGGGACGGCCGCGACGGCGGCGAGCGCGAGGGTGGCGAAGAGCGGACGCAGGACAGGCATGGGAGCTCCGTGGGTCACGGGGTGAACGCGGACGGCTCGACTGACAGCCCCTACCGCACCTGCGGCATGCTGAACTCCGCGCCGCCAGCCCCCTCGGGCCAGCGCGCGGTGACGGTGCGGAGCCGGGTCCAGAAGCGGACGCCGTCAGGGCCATGCTGGTTCAGGTCGCCGAATGCCGACGACTTCCAGCCGCCGAACGAATAGAACGCGAGCGGCACGGGGATGGGGACGTTGATGCCGACCATGCCGACCTCGACGCGCGCCGCGAACTCGCGCGCGGCACGGCCACCCCGCGTGAACATGGCGACGCCGTTGGCGAAGGGGTGCGCATGCACCACCGCGAGCGCCTCCTCGGCGGTCGCGACTCGGACGACAGCGAGCACGGGGCCGAAGATCTCGTCGCGCCAGATGCGCATGGCCGTCGTGACGCGGTCGAACAGCGATCCGCCCAGGAAGAAGCCCGGCCCCGCCGCGGCCGGATGCGTTCGGCCGTCCACCACGAGCTCGGCGCCTTCCTCAACGCCGAGCGCGAGGTACGACGCGACGCGGTCGCGGTGCTCGCGCGTCACCAGCGGGCCCATGTCCATCCCGTCCTCGAGCGGATGCCCTATGCGGAGTGCCTGCACGCGCGGGGCGAGCTTCGCCACGAGCGCGTCGGCGGTGGCGTCGCCCACGACGACGGCGACGGAGATGGCCATGCAGCGCTCGCCCGCGGAGCCGTAGGCGGCGCCGATGAGCGCGTCGGTGGCCTGGTCGAGGTCGGCGTCCGGCATGACGACGAGGTGGTTCTTGGCGCCGCCCATCGCCTGCACGCGCTTCCCCGCAGCCGCGGCGCCGGCGTAGAGCGCCTGCGCCACCGGCGTCGAGCCGACGAAGCTCACCGCCGCCACCTGCGGGTGCGCCACCAGCGCCTCGACCGCCGTGCGGTCGCCGAGGAGCACGTTGAGCACGCCCGGCGGCGCGCCGGCCTCCACGAACAGCTCCGCCACGCGCACCGGGCACGACGGGTCCTTCTCGCTCGGCTTGAGCACGAACGTGTTGCCGCATGCCACGGCGACGGGCCACATCCACATCGGGACCATCGCCGGGAAGTTGAACGGCGTGATGCCGGCGCAGACGCCGAGCGGCTGCCGCTCCGACCACATGTCGATGCCGGGGCCGACGCCCGCCGAGTGCTCCCCCTTGAGCAGGTGCGGGATGCCGATGGCGAACTCGACCACCTCGAGCCCGCGCTGCAGCTCGCCGTGCGCGTCCGCCAGCGTCTTGCCATGCTCGCCGCTGATGAGGCGGGCGAGCTCGTCGGCATGCGCGAGCAGCAGCTCGCGGAAGCGGAGCAGCACGCGGGCGCGCTGCTGCGGCGAGCGCGCGGCCCACGCGGGGTAGGCGCGCGCCGCGTCCTGCACCGCGGCATCCACCTCCGCGGCGTCCGCGAACGGGCACGTCGCGCGCTCCGCACCGGTGGCCGGGTCGAAGACGGGGCCGTGGCGGCCGCTGGCCGACGCCACGCGCCGGCCGCCGATGACATGCGTGAGCGTCACGGCGTCGCCTCACCGGCCAGGCCGAGCGCGTCGAGCATGAAGGCGAAGCGGAAGGCGATCTCGCGGAACCGGTCGTACCGGCCCGAGGCGCCGCCATGGCCGCCGGCCATGTTCGTCTTGAGGAGCAGGGGATTCGTATCGGTCTTGAGCGCCCGCAGCCGCGCCGTCCACTTCGCCGGCTCCCAGTACGCCACCTGCGAGTCGTTGAGCGACGTGGTGACGAGCAGCCACGGGTACGCCTTCGCGGCGACGTTGTCGTACGGCGAGTACTGGAGCATGTACCGGTACTCGTCCTCCTTCGCGGGGTTGCCCCACTGGATCCATTCCTGCGCCGTGAGCGGGATCGACGCATCCCGCATGGTGTTGATCACGTCCACGAACGGCACGTCGGCGACGATGGCGCGGAACAGGTCGGGTCGCATGTTGGCAATGACGCCCATGAGCAGGCCGCCCGCGCTGCCGCCGTTGGCGACGAGCCGCTCGGGCGCGGTGTAGCGCGCATCGACCAGCGCCTGCGCCACGTCCACGAAGTCGGTGAAGGTGTTCATCTTGCGCAGCATCTTGCCGTCGTCGTACCAGCGGCGCCCCTTCTCCTGGCCGCCGCGCACGTGCGCGATGGCGTAGATGACGCCGCGGTCGAGCAGCGAGACGACGGGCGAGTTGAAGCCGGGCTCCGTGGTCGAGCCGTACGAGCCGTAGGCGTAGAGGAGCAGCGGGCGGCGGCCGTCCTTCACGAGCGGCGCGCGGTACACCATCGAGACGGGCACCATGGTGCCGTCGCGCGCGCGGACCTCGAACCGCTCCACCGTGTAGCGCGACGGGTCGTAGCCGCCCAGCACGTCGTACTTCTTGAGCAGCGTGGACGTGCCCGCGGCGATGTCGTACTGGAACACCGAGCGCGGCGTGACGGGCGAGCTGTAGCTGTAGCGGAAGCGCCGCGTCGCCCAGTCGGGGTTCGACTCGGGGAAGACGGCGTAGGCGGCCTCGGGGAACTCGAGGAAGCGGCCCTTCAGGCGGCGGTCGAGGATGCGGAGCTTCCGGAGCCCGTTGTACCGCTCCGAGAGCACGAGGAAGTCGCGGAAGGCGCGGACGCCCTCGGTGTAGACGGAGTCGGTGTACGGCAGGAGCGGCGTCCACGCGGCGCGCTCCGGCCGCGCCTCGGGCGCCTGCATGACGCGGAAGTTGGGCGCGCCGTCGTTGGTGACGATCACCCACCGGTCGCCCCAGTGCTCGACCTCGTACTCCACGTCCGGCCGCCTCGGCGCCACGACGCGCGGCGCGGTGGCGGGCCGGTCGGCGGGGATGAGGTGCGTCTCGTTCGAGCTGAAGCTGGCCGACTGGATGGTGATCCAGCGGTCGCTCCGGGTGCGGGAGACGCCGACGTTGAACAGCACGTCGTCGTCGCGGAAGACGGTGACGTCCTGCGCCGGCGGGGTGCCGAGCACGTGGCGGACGATGCGGTTGTCGCGGCGCGCGGAGTCGGCCAGCGTGTAGAAGAGCGTCCGCTCGTCCCGCGCCCAGGTGATGTTGCCGGTCACCGAGTCGATGACGTCGGGCAGGAGCTCGCCGGTCACGAGGTCCTTCACGCGCACGGTGTACCAGCGGAGCGCCGTGGTGTCCTCCGCGAAGGCGAGCAGCCGACCGGAGGGGCTCACCTCCCAGGCGCCGAGTCCGTAGTACTTCTTCCCTTCGGCGCGCGCGTTCTGGTCGAGCACCACCTCTTCCGGCGCCGTCATCGTCCCCTTGCGGCGCACGATGATGCCGTAGCTCTTCCCCGCCTCCGTCCGGACGGCGTACCAGTAGCCGTGGTCGAACTCGGGGACCGACAGGTCGGTCTCGCGGATGCGGCCGCGGATCTCCTCGTACAGCCGGTCGCGGAGGCCTGCCGTGCGCGCGGTCTGCCGCTCGGTGTACGCGTTCTCGGCCTCGAGGTAGGCGATCGTCTCGGGGTTGGTGCGGTCGCGCAGCCAGAAGTAGTCGTCGGTGCGGATGTCGCCATGCAGCGTGTCGACCTTCGGGACGATGCGTGCGCGCGGCGGTGCCTGTGCGAGCGCGGGTTCGGCGGACGCGGCGGCCAGCGCGAGGAGCGGAGCGGCGAGGGTGGCGAGACGGCGGGGCATGACGGCTCCGGAGTGGCGGGACGTTCCCCCGGATGCTAGCGGGAGACGGGGCGGTTGAAGCGGGTCCGGAAGGTGGACGGATCGCCGCCGCCCTCCGGGCCCGTCAGGTACTCCTCCCAGACCTGCGGCGCGAGCGTCCATCCGTCGGCGGTGAGCGCGTCGTCGAACGCCTCCCACGCCGCGTGGAGGCCGGGGTACGGCCCGGTGTAGACGGCGCGGCCGATCCGCGCGGCCGGGAGCATGCCCGGCCGCACCCGGCCCGCGGGCGTCACCGTCCCCTCGACCGGGAATCCGAGCTCGAAGTGGAACGCCTCGTGGGTGATCTCGAGGTGGTGCGCGAACCTCGGCCCCGAGGGCCGGAGGCCCTGCGCCTGCAGCACACCGAGCAGCTCGGCGATGGCGGGGCGCATCACGCGCGGCATCTCGGTCCGCGCCACCACGATCTCGATCACGGCGGCGGGCACGGCGGGGACGTCGACGATCTCGGGCGGGGTCAGCATGGCGGTGGCGGGGTGCGGGATGGCGGGACGCCGCCGCGCGCGCTACTCGGTCGGCCGAGACTGCGGCGGCATCGTGGCGTGGAAGTCGGCGCGGACGCGCTCGGCGTAGCCGTGCAGGAGCGCGTCCACCCGCTCGAAGCTGTCCGAGCGGACGACGAAGCCGACGTGCCACTTCTTGCGCAGGTGCCAGATCGTCTCCGGGTCGTCGAATGCCGACGTGTCCGGCCACTCCTGGCGCGCGAGCGACACGAGGAGCCCCGCGGCGTTGGCGGGGGCGTGCGGCTCCGTGTAGGCGCCGCGCTCGCCGGCGATCTCGGTCTTGGCCCACTCGCGCCAGAGGTTCACGCCGGTCGCCTGCTCGATGAGGTCGCTGATGTGGGCGCCGCCCACGCGGCCCGACGTCTCGAGGAAGTAGAGCCGGCCGTCCTCGTGCGCGCGGATGAACTCCGTGTGCGAGGCGCCGAGCACGAGCCCCATCGTGTCGAGCAGCTGCTCGTTGAGGGCGAGCAGCTCCTCGCGCTGGAGGCCCGGCGGCAGGAGGCGCGTCATGAAGATGCCGCCCCCCTGCACGACGTCGAGCGGCGGGTTGAGGTAGCCGCTGGCGCGCGCGAAGCGGATGCGGCCGCCGAAGACGATGCTGTCGACGTGGAAGACGTCGCCGGGGACGAACCGCTCCAGCAGGTACGACGCGCGCTGGTCTCCCGCCTCCCCGAGCAGGTGCCACACCTCGTCGGCCGAGTGGACCTTCCGGACGCCGATGGAGCCGGCCCAGCTGCGCGGCTTGAGCACCCACGGCGCCGGGACGCGCGCCATCCAGTCGGCGAGCGTCGCGTCGTGGAAGACGGGCGTGAAGTCGGGGACGAGGATGCCGGCGGTGTGCGCGGCCTGGCGCATCGCGAGCTTGTCGCGGAAGCGCCGGGTGGTGCTCTCGCCCATGCCGGGGAGCCGCAGGTGCTCGCGCAGCGTCGCGGCGATCTCGAGGTCCAGGTCGTCGAGCGGGACGATCCGGTCGAGCTTCTCGCGGCGCGCGAGCCAGCTCACGCCGTCGAGCGTCTCGTCGCGGAGGAAGGCGCCGCCCCGCTCGGGGCCGAAGTGGATCTCGTCGATCGCCTCGCGCGGCCACGCGGCGTCGCGATGCCGCTCGATGGTGAGCAGCAGCACGCGCCAGCCCTGCGCCTTCATCTCGCGCAGGAAATCCGCCCCCTTCACGTAGGAGGCGAGGCACAGCACCGTGCCCGGGGGATGACCAGACATGGGGGCGGAAGATAGTGCGGGGCGCCCTGGAGGACGCCCCGCACCGGACTACCGCCGCCGGCCTGTCGGGATCAGGCCTGCTGCCGCTTCCGCGCAACCGCGACGATGCCCACGAGGCCGGTGGCCAGCAGGGCGTACGTCGACGGCTCGGGCACCACGGTCTGCTGGTCGTACCGGATCGTCAGCTGCGTCGGCCCGAGGCGGACGACGAAGCCGGCCGTCTGATCGGCGGTCAGGTTCGCGAAGCCGTCCGCGAAGATGGAGTACTCGCTCGGCGCGAAGGTGTACGACCAGTTGTAGGGACCGCCGCCGTTCCAGCACGGCGCGTTGACCACGCACTGCGCGACGAGGATGCCGTCCAGCTTGACATCCACCGCGCCCGTGCTGGTCGCGAAGTCGGAGTTGCCGAACGTGCCCGAGATCTGGGCGAACGTGATGTTGGACGTCGGCGTCCCCCCGAACTGCCCGACGCTGAACGACGGCCACGGCGCCGAGCTGGCGAACGTGCCGTTGAACTGCGGGAGGGTGGACGAGTACTGCGCCGCGGCAGGCGTCGTGAGAACGAACGCCAGCGCAGCGCCGACGAGGTGGCGGAGCCGCATGAGACCGGTCCTGATGAAGGTTGACGTCGCGAACGTTGACTCCGATGCCGCAAGATGCCTGCCATCGGGCGGAAACCCATCTCGGGGCCGTTTCGGTGGTGTCTTCGGCCGCCCGTCGGTGTCTGCCCGCAGGTTCGCTGTTGCGCGTGAGCAACAAGTGTTGTGTCGGTGCGACGCGAGTCAGGGGTTCAGCCAGTACGTCACCTTCACCGCGAAGACGTTGTCCGACGGCGCCTGGCGCAGGTCGCCCACCGCGCGGCCGAGGTCGAAGTCGCCGTTGGCGAGGCTCGCGTTCCGGTTCTGGGTCCACACCAGGAAGAGGGTGGAGCCGGGCACGTACTCCCAGCGGATGACCGCGTTGCCACGGAGCGAGACGAAGGTGAAGTCGGGCTGGCCGATGCGGATGGCGGGCGCCGGGCCCGCCCCGTCAGGGTCGGCGGTGCCCGCCGCGCGGTCGATGGTGGAGCCGGCCGTGCCGTACGTCAGGAAGCTGAACGTCCTCGGCGTGCGCAGCTCCTTCACCGCCATGTACCGCCCGCTCGAGACGAGCGGCTGCACGAAGAGCTCGAAGCTCAGCCTCGGCGTGAAGATCCAGTTGGCGCGGATGTTGGCGGAGAGCGACGTCTGCTCGAGGTCGCCGAAGAGGTAGCGCGCGCCGAACGTCGCGGTCGCGAGCGGGTCGCGCACGGCCTGCAGGTACTGGCGGCCGGTGAGCGTGCGGCTGAACGACGGCGACACGCGCAGCGTGAGGCTCGAGCTCGGCCGCCACTCGGTGGCGAGGTCCACGCCCCAGCTGCGGTCCGCCCCCTCCGCCATGCGCGTCGCGAACATGCCGACGCCGTAGGTGAAGGACTTGCGGTCGTCCGAGTTGTACCACACGGAGCCGCGCACGTCGGACGGGCGGAGCATCGCGGGGCCGCCGCGCGTCAGGCGCACGTCGGTGACCTCGAAGCTGCGCGACACGTTCCAGTTCAGCGAGTTGAACCCCTTGAACCGGATCCAGCCGTTGGTCCAGAGGAAGTTGTTGACGTGGTTCCCGCCGAAGTCCCACGACTGCGCGAGCGCCACGTTGAGGTTCACGCGCTGGTACCAGCTGGTCGGCTGCGTCCACCGGTAGCCGACGACGCCGTGCCAGTTGATGTGGTCCGCGCGCGCCTGGAAGCCGAGGTCGTTCACGTCGAAGCCGGGCGAGATGAGGCCGAACGCCGAGTTGACGGCCCAGTTGCCGCGCTGCTTGTTGAGCGTGATCCGTCCGGCGACGCCGTCGAGCGACGTGGCCATCGAGTCGACGCGCAGGTGCGGCGCGTCGGGGCGCTGGAAGTAGTGCACGCTGTTGCGCTGCTGGGCGATCATCTGCTGGCGCGTGCCCGTGATGCGGCTCCCGCCGACCCAGCCCGAGAGCACCCAGACGCGGTTCGCGTCGAGGAAGGTCCAGCCGTCGAGCCCCGCGCCCTGCGCGCTGCCGTTCATCTGGTCCATCAGGCGCGGGTCGGCGAAGTCGCGCAGCACCGAGGTGCCGAGCACGCCGAGGCCGCGGAAGCCCTTCTTCCACTCGCGGTTGACGCGCACGGTGGAGTAGTTGGCGAGCGGCTCCACCTCCTGGGCCCACGTCCGGTCGCCGTCGGAGAGGCGGGCCGACTCGCGGTTCGTGGTGGCGTTCATCACGCCCAGGGTCCAGTCGCCGATGCGGCCCGAGAGCTTGGCGGCGCCGAGGAGCTGCGTCCCCTGCGGCCGGTCGATCCAGCGGGCGCCGGAGGCGCTGCCGCGCGGCGAGCGGCCGATGCGGCGCGTGTAGAGGAAGTCGACGCCGAACCAGTTGAAGCCCCAGAAGTTGTTGGAGCCGCCGGCGCCGAACTGGAAGATCGACTGCCCCTCGAGGAAGAACGGCCGCCGCTCCTCGAAGAAGACCTCCACGTCGGTGAGGTTCACGACCGCGGGGTCGACCTCCACCTGCCCGAAGTCGGGGTTCACCGAGGCGTCGAGCGTGAGGTTGTTGCCGAGGCCGAGCTTCGCGTCGAGGCCGACGTTCGGCAGCATGCGCGTGCCGCCGCGGAACGGGTCGCCGGGGTCGGCGACGAGCGACTGCGCCCGGTTGGTGACGTACGGCAGCAGCTCGCGGCGCGGCTTCGGGCTGAGGCCGGTGATGCCGTCCATCGGGATGAAGCGCGACACGAAGCCGGCGCCGTTCGTGGGCGTGAAGGTGAGGAAGTCGCGCTCGTTCCGCCGCGCGATGTCGCGCCGGAAGTTGATCCCCCACACCTGCGCGTCGCCCGGGTTGAAGCGGAGCTGGGAGAGCGGGATGCGCATCTCGACCGACCAGCCGGTCGGCGTGCGCGCCACCTTGCCGACCCAGACGCCGTCCCACGTGTCGTCGTCCCAGTCGTCGTTGAGCAGCGTGCCGTCGTACTGCGTGCCCGCGGCGTTGAGGCCGAAGAAGACGCCCGTGCGGCGGTCCTGGTACGGGTCGAGCATGACCGTGAAGCGGTCGGCCGGCATCCACCGGTCGCGCCGCGCGAGCAGCGCGCGCACGGAATCGGGCGCGGTGTCGTCGAGCCGCGCGGCGACATAGAGCGCGGCGTCGTCGTAGAGCACCCACGCGATGGTCGCCTGCGTCGGCGCGGCGCGCTCGTCGGGCTCGCGCTGCACGAAGGCGGTGACGGAGTCCGCCTGCGCCCAGGCCGCGTCGTCGAGGCGGCCGTCGACGCGGATCGGCGTGGTGAGGCGGCGCGCATGGACGCGCGCCGGCGCGTTCACCGCGCGGTCGGTCGGCGCGGGCTCGGCGGCGCGCGCGCCCGGCTCGCGCGCACCTCCCCCGCGCCGCGCCGTGTCGGCGGTGGCGAGCTGGGGCGGGGCGGTGGCCAGCAGCAGCAGGAGCGCGGCGGCGGTCATGCGGGCCTCGACGTCGGTGTGTCCGGTGTGTTCGCGTGTCGGCCCCGGTGCAGGCGGGCTCACGGTACTTGGACGTCGTGGGGGAGGAAATGGTTGCAGGAGGGAAGCGGGCCCGCCGGCCCGCTTGCCCGCCTACTGCACCAACTCGCCCAGCACCTCCGCGGCGCGCGGGTCGCCCGTCTGGCCGAGCCAGAAGATCGCGCGGCGGCGCAGGGCGGGGTCCTGCTCCTTGCGGACGATCTCGATGAGCTGGTCGGTCCGCGCGCGGTCGCGGCCCTGCGAGAGCGCGAACAGCACCTGCTCCTTGAGCTCGCGCTCGGTGAACGTGCCGTAGAGGCCCGCGAGCGCCTTCGCATCGCCGTCGCGCTGCCCGAGCCAGAACAGCGCCGTCTTGCGCCGCCCGATCGCCTCCTTCGGGTCGCCCGCCACCTGCCACAGCAGCTTCGTCCCCTCGGCGCCGCCCTTCGCGGCGCTGAAGAGCACGCGCTCCTTGAGCTCCGCGCCCTCCACCCGCCCGTACAGCTCCGCCAGGAACGGTCCCTCGGCCTGCCCTCGCTCGCCGAGCCAGAAGATCGCGGTCGCGCGCAGCGCGTCGGGCAGGTCGGCGCGCTCGGCGACGGCGCGCAGGGCGCGGGTGGCCGTCGGGCGTTCGCGCTGCGACAGCGCGAAGAGGGCGCGCTGGCGGAGGTCGAGGTCCCCGGGTGCGCGCACGATGGAGTCGAGCAGCGCGGTGGCGCGCTCGGTGCCGACCTGCGCGAGCCAGAACACCGCCTGGCGCCGGACGTCGGCGTCCGGGTCGGTCCGCACGGCCTCGAGGAGGATCGCCTCGCTCTCGGCCGCGCGGCGCTGCGCCACCAGGAAGACGGCGCGGCGCCGCAGGCAGGTCGACGCCTCGTCGCGGCGCGCCATCACCTTCGCCAGCACGGGGGCCGCGCGTTCGGCGTCCAGCTGCAAGAGTCCGTTGAGGGCGGCCACGCGGACGTCGTCGTCGTCGCTGCCCCGGCAGCGGCCGTCGTCATCACCGCGCGGCAGGCCGAGCGGCGCGGGGGGCTGCGGCGCACGCGGGGGCCGGGGCGGCCGCGGGGCGGAGGCCGCGGCGGCGGCACCGGCGTCCATCGATGCCATCTCCGCCTGCGCCTCCGCCATCGCCTCCCGGATCGCGGGGCCGGCCTCGCGGAGCGTCTCGGCGGCCAGCTCGTCCGCCGCCATCGCCAGCGCGGCCGCCGACGCGGCGTCGCCGCCGCGGGCGAGCGCGCTCCGCACGCGCACGGCGAGCGAGGCGGCGTCGCGACGGGTCGCCGCGTCGGGATAGGCGTCCTCCTGCTGGTCGAGCGCGGCGAGCGCGTCCCGCAGCCTGGTGCTGCCCCCGAGGCGGTAGAGCGCGAAGGCGCGCCAGTAGAGCGCATCGCCCGCCACGCGCGACTTCGGGTGCTTCGCGGCGACCTCGCGGAAGAGCTCCGCCGCCTTGGCGTACTCGCCACGGTTGAGCGCCTCGCGCGCCGCGCGGTAGGCGTCGGTCGCGGGGTCATCATCGGGGGTCGCCGCGGCGGGCGCCGCCGGGATGGGCGGTGCGGCGGCGGCCGGGCCGGCGAGGAGGAGCGAGAGGCCAGCGGCGAGCCAGGGGCGCGGGATCGGCATGGGTCAGCTCCGGACGCGCGTCGGCGCGTCGGTCTCGGGGGTCACCTGGGCGCGCAGTTGCACGAGCACGCCGCGCTCCAGGCCATCGGTGATGAGGTCGAGCTCGGCGCGGCCGGCCTGGCCGCGGAGCGTGGCGATCTGGGCGAGCACGAGCTCGAGGTCGTCGAGCAGGGGGCGCAGGCGCGGGTCGTCGGCCGCCGGGGAGTCGCTGAGCAGGCGGTTGGCCTGCAGCAGCTCCGCCGCCGTCGCGACCGCGAGCGCCTCGGTGCGCCCGTCCCGCGCGGCCGCGCGGAAGAGCGTCAGGAACGCCTCGGCCTGCGCGAGGTGGCGCTCGGCGGTCACGCGGTACGCCGCCGGGACGCCGGCGCCGGCCTCCGCGCGCGGCGCCGTGGCCAGGTCGTGCGGCATCACGCCGCGGCGCCACCGGGGCAGCGTCATCCCGATGCCGATGCCGACCGCGAGCAGCGCGACGGCGGCCACCGCCCACGCGGCCCACGTGCGCGCCGGGCGACGCCGGGTGGCGAGCGGGACCACGCGCGCGCCGCCCTCCGGGACGCGCCGGGCCGCCTCGATGCGGCGCCACAGCGCCTCGCGATCGAGCGGGGGCGGGGCGAGGTGCGCCTTCGCGGCGTCGGTCACGTCGCGCGGGAGCCCGGGTTCGTCGGTGCCATCGGTCATGTCATCGCACTCCGGCCAGCATGGTCCTGAGCTTCGCCCTCGCCCGCGAGAGCTGCGCCTTCGAGGTGCCCGTCTCGACGCCAAGCAGCGCGCCGATCTCCTCATGCGTGTATCCCTCGACGTCGTGCAGCACGAAGACCGTGCGGTACCCATCGGGGAGGGCGTCCACCGCCGCCCCGACCCGGTCGCGCAGGAGCACGTCGCCCGCGGCGTCCCGTCCGGCCACCTCCGGCGCGTCGTCCAGCGGGAGGTAGCGCTGCTCCCGCGTGCCGCGGGCCCGGCGCCGGCCGAGGGCGGCGCGGATCGCGATGGCGCCGATCCAGGTGCCCAGGCTCGACTCGCCCCGGAAGTCGCCGAGCCGCTCGAACACCTTCACGAACGCCTCCTGCGCGGCGTCGGCCGCGTCGTCGGCGTCGCCGACGATGCGGGACACCAGCCCCCAGACCCGGTCGACATGCCGGTCATAGAGGAGGCGCTCGGCGCGGGCGTCCCCCGCGCGTACCCTGGCGATCAGCTCTCGGTCGTCCACGGCGCTCCGTACGGGGCAGTCCGGCGGGTGGTGTCGGGAAGTTGGAGGGGGGAAGGGGGGAAAGGGTTGCTTGGGGGGCGGACGAGCGGACGAGCGGACGAGCGGACCGGCCCGGTCGCGCCGGCTGCCGGCCGGCCTCGGCGATCGTGCCCGGCCGCGGCCGACCGCCCCGCGACGAGCGCGCCTTCCGCCTGTCCGCCGGCCCGCCCGTCCGCCTAGGTTTCAGGGTTTGCCCCCCCGCGCCCGATCGTCGCCCGGGGAGCGACCCGAACCGGCCCGCCCATGACCGCACCGAATGCCCGCGAGCGCATCCTCCCCCGGCTGATCGAGGAGGAGCTGCAGCAGTCGTTCATCAACTACTCGATGTCCGTCATCGTCTCGCGCGCGCTCCCCGATGCGCGCGACGGGCTGAAGCCGGTGCACCGGCGCATCCTGTACGCGATGAACGAGGTCGGCCTCGTGCCCGGCCGGCCGTACAAGAAGTCGGCCACGGTCGTCGGCGACGTGCTCGGCAAGTACCACCCGCACGGCGACAGCTCGGTCTACGACGCGCTCGTCCGCATGGTGCAGGACTTCTCGCTGCGCTACCCGCTCGTGGACGGCCAGGGGAACTTCGGCTCGGTCGACGGCGACCCGCCGGCGGCGTACCGGTACACCGAGGCCCGCCTCACGCGCGTCGCGATGACGATGCTGGCGGACATCGACAAGGACACCGTCGACTTCCAGGCCAACTTCGACGACCGCCTGGAGGAGCCCACCGTCCTCCCGGCGCGCCTGCCGAACCTGCTGGTCAACGGGTCGAGCGGCATCGCCGTCGGCATGGCCACCAACATCCCGCCGCACAACCTGCGCGAGGTCGCGAAGGCGATCGAGATGCTCGTGGCCGACCCGGAGCTCACCGTCGGCGACCTGCGCAAGGCGGTGAAGGGGCCCGACTTCCCGACCGGCGGCTACATCTACGGCCGCGAGGGGATCAGGGAGTACCAGGAGACGGGGCGCGGCAAGGTCATCATGCGCGCGCGGCTCCAGGTGGAGGAGAAGGAGTCCACCGGCAAGTCGGCGATCGTCGTCACCGAGATCCCGTACCAGGTGAACAAGGAGAACCTGGTCCGCGCGATCGCGGAGCTGGCGGCCGAGAAGAAGCTCGAGGGGATCTCCGCGGTGCGCGACGAGTCCGACAAGGACGGCATGCGCATCGTCATCGAGCTGAAGAAGGACGCCGTGCCGAAGGTGGTGATCAACCAGCTGTACAAGCACACGGCGATGCAGTCGACGTTCGGCGTGATCATGCTGGCGCTGGACAACGGCGCGCCGAAGGTGCTGAACCTCAAGCAGCTCCTCGAGCGCTACGTCGAGCACCGGCACGAGGTGATCGTCCGGCGCACGCAGTTCGACCTCGACGCGGCCCGCAAGCGCGAGCACATCCTCGAGGGGCTCAAGATCGCCGTCGACAACATCGACGAGGTGATCGCGATCATCCGCTCCTCCGCCGACACCACCGAGGCAGACGAGCGCCTGCGGACGCGCTTCGGCCTCTCCGAGGCGCAGGCC
>JANRIU010000018.1:0-5951 GCA_033764615.1 Gemmatimonadales bacterium
CAGCGCGAGCGCCGGCCCGGCCGCCGCGAGCGCGGCGGCGCGCCGCGGCCAGTCGTCCAGGGCGAGCACGCCCGCGTCGGTCGGGGCGTGCACGCGGGGGAGCGGCCTCACGCGAGCTGCTGCCCCGCGCCGATGCCGCGACCGTTCACCCACGCGGTCACGGGCATCCGCTTCTTCCCCGCGGGCTGCACCTCCCCCACCTCCACCACCCCCCGACCGGCCTGCACGTGCAGCACGCGATGCGCCTCGAGGACGGTGCCGGGCGGCGTGGCGCTGCCGAGGTCGTGGAGCACGCGCGCGCCGAAGAGCTTCACCTCCTGCCCGTCGAGCTGCGCCCAGGCGCCGGGCTCGGGGTCCATCGCGCGGATGCGCCGGGCGACGGCCGCGGCGTCCTCGTGCCAGTCCACGCGCGCGTCGTCGCGCGCGATCTTCGGCGCCCACGTGGCCAGCGCGTGGTCCTGCGTGCGCGCCTTCGCGGTGCCCGCACGGAGCTCGGTGAGGACGTCGAGCAGCGCGGCGGCGCCGAGCGCCGCGAGCCGCGCGGTGAGCTGGCCGCTCGTCTCCGCCTCGCCGATCGGCGTGTCGGCCATGCGGTAGACCGGCCCGCTGTCGAGCCCCGCCTCCATCTGCATGATGCAGACGCCCGTGACGCGCTCGCCGCGCAGGATCGCCCAGTGGATCGGCGCGGCACCGCGCAGCCGCGGCAGGAGCGACGCGTGGACGTTCAGCATGCCGAGGCGCGGCACCGCGAGCACCTCGGGGCGCAGCACGTGGCCGTAGGCGACCACGATGCCGAGGTCGGCGTTGCAGTGCCGGAGGGTGTGGAGGAAGACGTCGCCGGTGGGGCGTTCGGGCTGGTGCACCTCGATGCCGTGCTCCTCCGCGGCGACCTTCACCGGTGGCGGCAGGAGGCGGGAGCGGGAGCGGCCCTGCGCGCGGTCGGGCTGGGTGACCGCCGCCACCACCTGGTGGCCTTCGGCGACGAGCGCACGGAGGGACGGGACCGCGAAGTCGGGGGTCCCGAAGAAGACCAGGCGCATCAGCCCGTGCGGCTCTCCTCCGGCGTCACGTCGGTGACGACTGGCTCGCCGGCGTGCTCCTTCCGGTAGCGCTTGAGCACCATCTGCCGCTTCAGCGGGCCGATGTGGTCGACGAAGAGGATGCCGTCGAGGTGGTCGATCTCGTGCTGGATGCACCGCGCCACGATGCCGTCGGCCTCCACGCGCAGCGGCTGGCCGTCGCGGTCGAGCGCCTCCACCACGATCCGCTCGGGCCGCGTCACCTCGGCGTACAGGTCGGGCAGCGAGAGGCACCCCTCCTCCTGCGTCGCGCGCCCCGCGCTCTCGACGATGCGCGGGTTCACGAGCGCGAAGCGCCGGTCGCCCGCGCCGATCACCGCCACGCGGAGCGCGAGCCCGACCTGGTTGGCCGCCAGGCCGATCCCCTTCGCCGCGTCCATCGTCTCGAACATGTCGTCGATGAGGGCGCGCACGCCGTCGTCCACGGCCGCGACCTCCTTCGCCCGCTGCCGCAGCACGGCGGAGCCGAAGCGGTGCAGCTTCAGCAGGCTCATGCGGCCGGCTGCACCGTCTGGTCGCCCACGCGGATGATGCGGCTGCGCTCCACCACCATCGTGCTCGTGCCCGACTCGATGGTGACGCGCACCTCGCCCGACTCGCGCGTGTCGAGCTGGCGGACCTTGCCGATCACGCCGCCGGTCGTCATCACCTCGTCGCCCTTCTTGAGCGCGGCGAGCATGGCGGCATGCTGCTTCCGGGCCTGCTGCTGCGGCCGGATGATGAGGAAGAAGAAGACGAGGCCGATGAGCAGGATCTGGCCGCCGAGCACGAGCGTGCCCGCGGAGCTCCCGCCGGGAGCGGCGGCCTGGAGGATGGCTGCGATGGGAAGCACGTCGTCCGGACCCTCGGGATGGCGTGGCGCCTCCATTGGCGCCAACCCGGAAAGGTAGCCGCGTCAGGTCGGCCGGCCGCGCCGGGTGGCATGCACACGGAGCCACTCCCGGCGCCAGCCGTCGAACGTGCCGGCGAGGATGTGCGCCCGCGCCTGTTCCCCGAGCCGCAGGAGGAACCGGATGTTGTGCACCGACACGAGCCGGAGCCCCAGCATGTCCTCCGCCATGAAGAGGTGCCGCACGTAGCCGCGCGAGAAGCGCGTGCAGCAGGTGCAGTCGCAACCCGGGTCGAGCGGGAGGTCGGAGGTGCGGTTGGCGGAGAGCTTCACGTTCATCCGCCCTTCCGTCACCCAGGCCGTGCCGTGGCGGCCGTTGCGCGTCGCGGCCACGCAGTCGAACAGGTCGATGCCGCGGGCGATCCCCTCCAGCAGGTCCTCCGGGAAGCCGACGCCCATGAGGTAGCGCGGCACCTCGCGCGGCAGGTGCGGCTCGAGCAGCTCGAGCACGCGGTGCATGTCGGGCTTGCTCTCGCCCACCGAGAGGCCGCCGACCGCGATCCCCGTCCACGGGCCCCGGTCGACGATCCCCGCGAGGGAGCGCAGCCGGAGGTCGTCGTGGATGCCGCCCTGCACGATCGGCCAGAGCGCCTGCTGCTGCGGCACGCCGTCCGGCCCGGGCAGCCCCTCCGCCACCAGCTCGGCGTGCCGCTTCCTCCCGCGGTCGAGCCAGCGCTCCGTGCGCTCCATCGCCTCGCGCGCGAGCGCGTGCGGCGCCTGGCCCGGCGGCACGTGGTCGAAGACCATGGCGATGTCGGCGCCGAGCGTCCACTGCACCTCCATCGAGCGCTCGGGGGAGAGGAAGCGGCGCGACCCGTCCACGTGGCTCGTGAACGCGACGCCCTCCTCGGAGATCGTCCGCATCCCCTCCAGCGAGAAGACCTGGAAGCCCCCGGAGTCGGTGAGCATCGGCCGTTCCCAGGTGGTGAAGCGGTGCAGCCCTCCGAGGGCGCGCACCGTCGCCTCGCCGGGGCGCAGGTGCAGGTGGTACGTGTTGGCGAGGATGATCTGCGCGTTCGCGTCGCGCACGTCCTGCGGGTCGAGGCCGCGCACGACGCCGTGCGTGCCGACCGGCATGAACGCGGGGGTCCGCACCACGCCGTGCGGCAGCACCAGCGTCCCCGCGCGCGCCGCGCCCTCGGTGGCTTCGAGCGTGTAGGTGAAGCTCACGCCGGGCCGTCGCGGCGTCCCGGCCCGCCCGCCCGCCGGCCCCTCCGGCCCGCCCTCACAGGATGACCATGCAGTCGCCGTAGCTGTAGAACCGGTACCGCGCCGCGACGGCGTGGCGGTAGGCGGCCATCATGAGCCCGTGCCCCGCGAAGGCGCCCACGAGCATCAGCAGCGTCGAGCGCGGGAGGTGGAAGTTCGTCAGCAGCCGGTCGACCACGCGGAAGGTGAAGCCCGGCGTGATGAAGAGCTGCGTCTCCGCGTGGCCGTGCCGGACGCGGCCATCGGGCTGCACCGCGCTCTCCAGCGCGCGCACCACCGTCGTGCCCACGGCCCACACATGCCCGCCCCGCGCCTGCACGTCGTGGATCGCGGCCGCGCACGCCTCCGGGATCTCGTAGCGCTCCTCGTGCATCACGTGCGCCGACGGGTCGTCGCCCTCCACCGGCTTGAACGTGCCGGGGCCGACCTGCAGGTCGAGCCGCGCGATGCGGACGCCCTGCGACTCGAGCCGCGCGAGGATCGCATCGGTGAAGTGGAGCCCCGCCGTCGGCGCCGCCACCGAGCCCTCGCGCTCCGCGTAGACGGTCTGGTACCGCTCCTCGTCGGCCGCGGTCGGGTCGCGCGCGATGTACGGCGGCAGCGGGAGGCGGCCGAAGCGGTCGATCGCCTCGTGCGGCGTGCAGCCGACGAAGCGCACCACGCGGTTCCCGTCCGGCAGCACGTCCACGGTCTCGACCGCGCACGTGTCGTCCAGCAGGATCCGCTTGCCCGGCTTCATCGCGCTGCCCGGCTTCCCCATCGCCACCCACTCGCCGTCGCGGACGGCCGGATGGATGAGCAGCACCTCCGCGGGTCCGCCCGACGGTCGCAGCCCCGGCAGCCGCGCATGCCGCACCCGGCTCGTGTTGACCACGAGCAGGTCGCCGGGCGGGATGAGGGACGTGATGTCGCCGAACGAGCGGTCCTCCAGCGCGTCCGCCCGTCCGCCCGTCCGCCCGTCCGCCTCCTGAAGCGCCCGGCGCAGCACGAGCATCCGGCTCTCGCCGCGTCGCGCCACGGGCTCCTGCGCGATGAGCTCCTCCGGCAGGTGGTAGTCGAAGTCGTCCATCGACCAGCTCATCCGGCGCCCCCGAACAGCGTGTCCTGCCGGGCGGGCGGCGCGAGGCCGAAGCGGCGGTAGGCGAGCGCCGTGGCGCAGCGGCCGCGCGGCGTGCGCTCGAGGAAGCCCTGCTGCATGAGGTACGGCTCGTACACCTCCTGCACGGTGTCGGCGTCCTCGCCGACCGCCGCGGCGACGGTGCCGAGGCCGACGGGGCCGCCGCCGAACTTCTCGATGATGGTGGTGAGGATGCGCGCGTCCATGTCGTCGAGGCCGAACTCGTCGACGTTGAGCCGTGCGAGCGCGTCGCCGGCGACGGCCGCCGTGATCCGCCCGTCCGCCTTCACCTCCGCCCAGTCGCGCACGCGCCGCAGCAGCCGGTTGGCGACGCGCGGGGTGCCGCGGCTGCGCCGCGCGATCTCGGCGGCGCCCGCCGCGTCGATCGGCGTGCGCAGGATCCCCGCCGAGCGGCCGACGATCGTCGCGAGCTCGTCGGGCGGGTAGTACGCGAGTCGCTCGACGATCCCGAAGCGCGCGCGCATCGGCGGCGTGAGCAGGCCGAAGCGCGTGGTCGCGCCGACGAGGGTGAACGGCTCGATCGTCATCGGGATCGTCTGCGCGCTCGGCCCCTCGCCGACGCGCACGTCGACGCGGTAATCCTCCATCGCGGGATAGAGGAACTCCTCGAGCACCGGGCGCAGGCGGTGGATCTCGTCGATGAAGAGGAGGTCGCCGCGCTGCAGGGTGGTGAGGAGGCCGACGAGGTCGCCCGGCTTCTCGAGCACGGGGCCGCTCGTGGTGCGGAGCTGCACGCCGAGCTCCTTCGCCATCAGCATGGCGAGCGTCGTCTTGCCGAGGCCGGGCGGGCCGAAGAAGAGGACGTGGTCGAGCGGCTCGCCGCGGCGGCTGGCGGCGTCGATCGCCACCTGCAGGCTCGCCTTCACGGCGCCCTGGCCCACGAACTCGTCGAGGCGCGAGGGACGGAGCGCCGCGTCGGCGCCGCCTTCCTCGGGCAGCTCGGCGGGCGTGGTGACCTGGACGCGGGCCACCGCTCAGCCCTCGTCGGGCTCGGCGTCCCAGCGCACGGGGCGCGCGCCGGCGCGCAGCCGGTGCGTCGCACCGCAGTGCAGGCAGCGGTCGCGCGCGGCGCTGGTGTCGGCGGCGACGAGCAGGCGGTTGGTGGTGCCGCAGCGCGTGCAGTTCCACTCGGCGGTGATGGCGGGGACGGGCATGGTGCGCGGAAGCTAGCGGGGCCCCTCGGCGCCGTCGCCCGGCGCCTCGCGCGCCTGCGCGACGAGCCGCACCGCGCCCTCCGCGGGCCGGAGGCTCCACGCGGGCCCGCGTCGCGCCAGGGCGACCACGCGCCACGGCGCCGCCGGCAGCGCCGACCACTCCGCGACGAGCAGGACGTCGCCCTCCACCGAGAGTGCGCCGCCGCCGGGCAGCGGGTGCCCATCGGCCGCCGGCCGGTGCCACGCCGCCAGCGGCTCGCCATCATCGGCCGGCACGGTGACGGCGCGCCACCCGGCGTCCGCCCACGCCGCATCGTCGCGCGCGAGCGCGTGGCGCCGCGCCACGTCCCTGATGGCGCAGAGCGCCGCGCGGCGGCTGGCCGCGTCGCGCTCCACCGGCGCCACCGGCCCGCCCAGTCCGTGCCGAGCATCTGCGTCAGCGCCTCGCGGGCGGCACGTCCGTAATCTTTGTTGTGCAGCAA
>JANRIU010000030.1:0-61017 GCA_033764615.1 Gemmatimonadales bacterium
CACGCAGCGGCGTCCCATCACGTACAAGTGGCACGTGAACGGCCAGCTGCAGTGGGACACGGGGCCGATCCATGCGTCGAGCAGCGGGTTCCAGCCGGAGCTGCCGGTGGGGACGCACACGGTGTCGGTGGTGGTGCGGGGAGCGGACGGGTACGAGGTGATGAGCGCGCAGTCCATCGTCGTGCACCCGAGCGACCTGAACTTGCGGGAAGGGACGCGAGGGACGCGGTAGCGCCACCGCCCGGGCTGAAGCACGCCGCCCCCGGCACCGTGAGGTGCCGGGGGCGGCGTCGTTCCGCGGGACGCGGGTCAAGCGCTCAGCTGAGCTCCTTCAGCGCGGCCTGCAGCATCTTCACCTTCGCCGCGTCCTTCGACTTCGACGCGTCGGCATCGAGCGAGGAGGCGAGCTTGCCGAGCAGGTCGGTGCGGGCGGTGCCCGACGCGTTCTCGGCGGCGACGAGCGACTTGCGCACGGCGCTGATCCGCCCGCGCGAGAGCCCCTCCGACCGCTCCAGCTGGTCGGCGAAGGCGCGCGCCTTCGCGAAGCTCGCGGGCCACACCAGCTTCGGCTGGCCCTGCGCGTTCAGGTGCGTGAACTTCACCGTCTTCGCCGCGTCGATCTCGTTCTGCGAGAGCGCCGGCGACGGGACGAGCTCGAAGATGTCGAGCCCGCGCGCGATCTCGGAGCTGACGATCACGCCGTTGTACCAGTACACCGACCACGACCCGCCCATGTCCATCTTCTGGGCGTTGGCCGGCCCGCGGTCGTGGAAGGCGATCTCCATCGGCTGCTTCGGGTCGGACCAGTCGAAGATCGAGATGCCGCCCTGGTACCACGCCTGCACCATGATGTCGCGGCCCGGCACCGGGATGAGGGAGCCGTTGTGCGCGACGCAGTTCTCCTGCGACGTCTGCGGCGCCGGGAGCTTGTAGTAGCTCTGGAAGTCCATCTTCCCGTCCTTCACGGTGAAGATGGCGTTGGCGCCCCACTCCTTCGGGTCGGCCGCGCGGCACTTCGGCGCGCCGCCGCCACCCCACTCGTCGGTGAAGAGCACCTTGCTGCCGTCGTTGCTGAACGTCGCCGAGTGCCAGTACGAGAAGTTCGAGTCGGCGACGGCGGCGATGCGCCTCGGGTTCGCCGGGTCGCGGATGTCGAGCAGGAGGCCGTACCCCTCGCACGCGCCGCCCGCCAGGCCGATCGCCGGGTAGACGGTGATGTCATGGCACTGCGTGGGGCCCGGGCGCGGCCGGCCGGCCGGCTGGGGGCCGGCGCCGAAGCGCGCGGCGACCATCTTCTGGATCGCCTCGCGCGCCGCCGCGCTGTCGGCCGCGGAGGCCGCCGTCGCGCCGCGCGCCTTCACGATCGAGTCGAGCATCGGCTGCGCCATCCGCGGCGGGACGACGAACTCCATGTCGCCCATCTTCGCCGTGAACATGCCGCGCGCCTTCGCCTCCGCCACCATCTTCGCCTGCTCCTCGCGGTCCTGCGCCGTCTCGCCGTGGCGCGGCGGGGCGACGAGGTCGTTGAAGATGCGCGGCGAGCTGACGATCTTCGCGGCGCCCGGGTTCTTCACCGGCACCTTGATGACCTCGATGCGGAAGAGCGCCGAGTTCGGGTCCTCGCTCGGGTCCTTGCGCGAGCAGCCCGGCAGCTCCTCCTCGGCCCGCACGCCCGCGGAGCCCGAGATGTACACGTACACGTTCTCGGGATCCTTCGGATCCTCGAGCACGGTGTGCGTGTGCGAGCCGCGGCACGTCTGCACGTTGCCGACGTTCTTCGGGTTGGCGATGTCGGTGATGTCGAAGATGCGGAGGCCGCGCAGGCGGTCCTTGCTCACCGCCTCCTTGACGCCGGTGCCGGCGCAGTCGAGCCGGCCCTCGACGCCCTCGCCCGAGACGAACAGCAGGTTGCCGTACACCGAGACGTCGCTCTGCGAGGCCGGGCAGTAGTAGGCCGTCTTGAGCGCCGGCTTCGCCGGGTTCGAGATGTCCCAGATCTGCCAGCCGTTGTAGTTCCCCTGGATGGCGTAGTTGCCGGAGAACGCGAGGTCGGAGTTGGTGACGCCGAGGAAGCGCTGGTCGGGCGGCGTCTTCGAGACGACCTTGAGGTTCCACGCGGCCTCGGCGGCGTCCATCAGGCCGGCCTTCAGGCCGACGCGCGGGTCGGGCGTCGGGGGAACGAGCGCCATGCGCGCGGGCGCGGGGGCACCGCCGGCGCTCGGCGTGCCGGACGAGCAACCGGCGAGCGCCGCGGCGCCCAGCAGCAGGGTGAGGGACGACAGCTTGGCCATCACGGACTCCTGTCCTGAAGACTTGGAAGATTCGGCTTCGCCGATGGTCGGGCGCCGGTCACGGCGCCCCCGCGGTCGGCGGCAGCCCGTCCAGCATGAGCTGCATGCGGTTGATCTCGGTCGTCTGGTCCACGTTGACGTCGGACGCGAACTTGAAGACGAGGTTCTCCTGCCCCGCGCCGTCGGTGGCGAAGAGCGTCTTCACCATGTGCGTGGCGCCCTGGTGGTGCTGGATCATGAACGTCAGGAACAGGCGGTCGAAGTCGGCGCCGCGCGCGGCGTCGAGCTGGCGGAGCTGCGCCTCGCTGAGCATGCCGGGCATGAGGCCGTGGTCGCCGTGGCCGCCGTGGTCCATGGCGGCATGGTCGTGGTCGCCGCCGGGCACAGGCTTGCCGCGCTCGCGCAGCCACTCGCGCATGACCGTGATCTCGTCGTTCTGGGCGTTGATGATCCGGGCGGCGAGCCGGCGGACGGCGGGGCCGGCGCCATGCGTCGGGGCCCACTCCGAGATGAGGATCGCCTGCTGGTGGTGGCCGATCATCCCGGTCATGAAGGCGACGTCGGCGTCGGTGTAGCGCGCCTTGGCGCTGTCCCGCCGGGCCTTGGCGATGCGGGCCAGCTCCTCCGGGGTCCCCTCGGCGGGCTTCGGCGACGCGATGACGCCCACCTGGGCGCCGAGGGCGGGGAGCCAGGGGCCGGGGGCGAGGAGCAGCAGGGCCAGCGTCAGGCGGCGGGAAAGGGCGGACTGGACGGTCACGGTCAGATATACGCGGGGAGGCGGTTCGGGGTTGCAGGGAGGATAGCAGGGGCGGCAGGGGGGCAGGCGGGCCAGCGGGCCAGGGGCCAATCGCGCTTCTTGCCCCCTGATCGCCGGCCCCCCGGCCCCGGCCCCCCAACACCTTGCCCCGCCGCCCCGTATCCCATATACATGGCTGGTACCGCTCCATCCATCACGACGAGGACCACGGCAAGATGACGCGCACCATCCGGGGCGCCCTCGGGGCGTTCCTCGGCGGCGTTGGCGTTCTGGTCGCCGCCCCGCTCGCGGCCCAGACCGTCGTGGCGCCGCCGGTCGACCAGTCGAAGCTCAATCCCGCCGCCATCGCCGCCGCGGATGGCGGCATCCCGCCGTTCACGCCGGCGGACGTGGCGTTCATGTCGGGCATGATCCACCACCACGCCCAGGCGATCCTGATGGCGAAGTGGGCGGCGAGCCATGGCGCGAGCCCGACGGTCCGCACGCTCGCCGGCCGCATCGACGTCTCGCAGACCGACGAGATCGAGTTCATGCAGCGCTGGCTCGCGGAGCGGAAGCAGCCGGTGCCCGACGGGCGGAGCGACGAGCATGCGCACCACATGGGCCACGCCAGCGGGCCGATGATGCCGGGGATGCTCACGCCCGAGCAGCTGAAGGCGCTCGACGCCGCGCAGGGGAAGGCGTTCGACGAGCTGTTCCTCAAGTTCATGATCCAGCACCACCAGGGCGCGCTCTCGATGCTCGAGGCGCTGTTCAGCGCGCCCGGCGCCGGGAACGACGGCCAGGTGTTCAAGTTCGCCTCCGACGTCGAGGCGGACCAGTCGACCGAGATCCAGCGCATGACGTCGATGCTCGAAGCGATGGGCGTGGCGCTCCGGTGAGCGCGCGCCGCCCGATGTCCGTCCCGTCCCCCTCCGCCGCGAAGGAAGCCCTGATGCCGCCCGTCCGTCCTGATCGTCTCGCGCTGCTCGCCGCGCTCGCCGCCGTCGCCGGTTGCGCCGGCTCCACGTCCACGGCGATGAAGGGGCCGGCGCCCGCGCCGGTCACCACCGTCGCCGCCCCGACGCCCGACCCCCGGCTCGGCCTCAAGGCCGGGTGGTGGGATGCAGGTGCGGCGAGCTGGAACGTCCGCCTCGTCTCGTCCACGCCGCCGTCGGCCAAGTTCACGAACCCGAGCACCCCGGGCGACGAGCGGCTGAAGAACTCGGACCTCGCCTTCCTCGGGAGCCTCGTCTTCCAGGGGAACTACTCGGGCTGGCAGGTCTGGGACGCGAGCAACCCGGCGAAGCCGGTGCTCAAGACGGCGTGGGTCTGCCCCGGCTCGCAGAGCGACGTGACCGTCTACGGCACGCTGCTCTTCGTCTCCGCCGAGGCGACCAACGGCCGGCTCGACTGCGGCCTCGGCGGCGTGCAGGACACCGTGAGCCGCGACCGCGCGCGCGGCATCCGGATCTACGACATCTCCGACGTCATGAACCCGAAGCCGATCGTCACGGTGCAGACCTGCCGCGGCTCGCACACGAACACGCTCGTCTCCACCGGCGGCGACCCGGACAACGTCTACATCTACGTCTCGGGCTCCGCGGGCGTGCGCTCGAACCGGGAGCTCGAGGGCTGCTCCGACAAGCTGCCGGACGAGGACCCGAACTCGGCGCTGTTCCGCATCGAGGTCATCCAGGTGCCGATCCGGAACCCGGCGGCGGCGAAGATCGTGAGCTCGCCGCGCATCTTCAACAACCTGCAGGCGGCGCGGCGCCACGGCGAGAACGAGTCGGACATGGCGCTCATGCGCGAGCGGATGGCGGCGGCGGGCATGACCGGCCCGCGCGTGCGCCCCGGCTCCGACCGCGGCCCGACGCAGTGCCACGACATCACCGCGTACCCGGCGATCGGCCTCGCGGGCGGCGCCTGCTCGGGCTGGGGGATCCTGCTCGACATCCGCGACCCGAAGAACCCGGTGCGCATCGGCGCGGTGAACGACACGAACTTCGCCGCGTGGCACTCGGTGACGTTCGCGAATGACGGCTCGAAGATCCTGTTCTCGGACGAGTGGGGCGGCGGCTCCGCGCCGCGCTGCCGCGCGACGGACAACAAGGACTGGGGCGCCGACGCGATCTACACGCTCACCGGCAGCACGATGACGTTCCAGAGCTACTACAAGCTGCCGGCCGCGCAGACGTCGCAGGAGAACTGCGTCGCGCACAACGGCTCGCTCATCCCGGTGCCTGGGCGCGAGGTCATGGTGCAGTCGTGGTACCAGGGCGGCATCTCGATCTTCGACTGGACCGACCCGAAGAAGCCGGTGGAGATCGCCTTCTTCGACCGCGGCCCGATGGACGCGGGCAAGCTCTACGGCGCCGGGCACTGGTCGGCATACTGGTACAACGGGCACATCTACGGCTCGGAGATCGCGCGCGGGCTGGACATCTGGGAGCTCGTGCCGAGCCCGTACCTGACGCAGAACGAGATCGACGCGGCGAAGTCGGTGACGTTCCAGTACTTCAACGCCCAGGAGCAGCCGAAGCTCGTGTGGCCGGCGACGTTCGCGCTCGCGCGCGCCTACGCCGACCAGCTGCAGCGCTCGGGCGGGCTCGCCGACGCGCGGATCGCCGCGGTGCGCAAGGCGCTGGCGGACGCCGAGAAGGCGGACGGCGCGAAGCGCGGGGCCGCGCTCACCGCGCTGGCGGCGCAGCTCGAGGGGGAGGTGGCGGGCTCGAAGGACGCCGCGAAGGTGCGGCTGCTCGCCCAGTCGGTGAAGGACCTGGCGAAGGGGGGCGGGACGGGGATGGCCAGCCGGTAGCGCCTCAGGCCCCGGTCAGCGCGGCGACGAGCGCCGCGTTGGCCGGGTGCCGCCGGAACTCCTCGAGGAGCGCCGGCATCGCCTGCAGGGCGGGCTTCCCGCCCAGCCGCCGGCGGAACTCGTGGCTCGCCTCGAGCTCCGCCGGCGTCAGCAGCAGCTCCTCGCGCCGCGTGGCGCTCGCCTGCAGGTCGATGGCGGGGAAGACGCGCCGCTCCGCCAGCTCGCGGCTCAGCACCAGCTCGCTGTTCCCCGTCCCCTTGAACTCCTCGAAGATCACCTGGTCCATCCGGCTGCCGGTGTCGACGAGCACGGTCGCGATGATGGTGAGCGAGCCGCCGCCGTCCACCGTGCGCGCGCTGCCGAGGAAGCGCTTCGGCCGCTCGAGCGCGTTGGCGTCGAGGCCGCCGGAGAGCGTGCGGCGCGATCCCTCGCCCGCCGCGTTGTAGGCGCGCGCCAGGCGCGTCAGGGAGTCCATCACCAGCACCACGTCGCGCCCGAGCTCCACGAGGCGGCGGCACCGCTCCAGCAGCAGCTCCGCCGCGGCGACGTGCTCCGACGGCGGCCGGTCGAAGTCGGAGGCGACGACCTCGCCGAGGCCGAGCATCTCCATCTCGGAGACCTCCTCGGGGCGCTCGTCGACGAGGAAGAGGAAGAGGGCGGCGTCCGGGTGGTTGAGCGCGACGCCGCGCGCGACCGCCTGCAGCACGGTGGTCTTGCCGGCCTTGGCCGGCGCCACGATGAGCGCGCGCTGTCCCTTGCCGAACGGGCAGAGCAGGTCGATGACGCGGGTGATGAGCTCGGGCTCGCCGCGCGCGGTGCGGCCGCCCTCGAGGCGCAGCCGCTCGCGCGGGTGGATGGCGGCGAGCCGCGCGAAGTCGGGCCGCCGCGCGAGCGCGGCCGGCGGCTGGCCGTGCACGGAGATGATGCGCGTCACCTGGTCACCTCGGCCGCGGCCGCCGGGCCGCGTCTCCACCTCCACCTCGTCGCCCGGGCGGAGGCCGGCCTGGCGGGCCAGCCGGTCGTCGATGACGGGGTCGCCGGCGGTGGCGGCGTAGCGGTGCTCGCGGCGGCGGAGCGTGCCGCCGCCCCGCGTCCCGGGGGCGAAGATCATGTGGAGCGCCCGGTCGCCGGCGCGCGGCGCGGGGGCGTTCGGGGGGCGGCTACTCTTGTCGGCATGCGCGTGCTCCTCCAGCGTGTGACCGAGGCGTCCGTCACCATTGACGGGCGCGTCGCGGGCCGGTGCGGCCGCGGCTTCCTGCTGCTCGTGGGCTTCACCCACTCCGATACCCCCGCCGCCGTCGACTGGATGGCGGAGAAGGTGCGCGGGCTCCGCCTCTTCACCGACGCCGAGGGGAAGATGAACCTCGGGCTCGACGAGGTCGGCGGCGCGCTGCTCGTGGTGTCGCAGTTCACCCTCTACGGCGACGCGCAGAAGGGGCGGCGGCCGTCGTTCGTGGACGCGGCGCGGCCCGAGCTGGCGATCCCGCTCTACGAGCGCTTCGTGGCGCAGCTCAGGGCCGGCGGCACGGCGGTGGAGACCGGCGAGTTCGGCGCGGACATGCGCGTCAACCTCGTGAACGACGGCCCCGTCACCCTGCTGCTGGAGCGCGCCGGATGAACGCGCCCGCGCTGGTGCTCGCGTCCCAGTCGCCCCGGCGCCGGGCGCTCCTCGCGCAGCTCGGCCTCCACGCCGAGGTGCGCCCCGCGCACGTGGACGAGACCCGCCACGCCGGCGAGGGGCCGCGCGCCTACGTGGAGCGGCTCGCCCGCACCAAGGCGCTCGCCGTGCCGGGCCCGCTCGTCCTCGGCGCCGACACCACCGTCGCCGTCGACGACCACATCCTCGAGAAGCCCGCCGACGCGGACGACGCGCTGCGCATGCTGCGCCTGCTGCAGGGCCGCTCGCACGAGGTGTACACCGCGGTCGCGCTCGCGGCGGGCGGGGCGCTGTTCGCGGCCACCGACGTCTCGCGCGTGACCTTCGCGCCGTGCGACGACGCCACGCTCCGCGCCTACGTGGCGACGGGGGAGCCGATGGACAAGGCGGGCGCCTACGCCATCCAGGGGCACGGGTCGGCGCTCGTGACCCGGATCGAGGGGGACTTCTTCGGGGTGATGGGGCTGCCGCTCCGCCTCGTCACCGAGCTGCTGGCCCGCGCGGGGCAGCCGTACGCGTTCCCCGCCGCGGGGGCGTGAGTCCGCGCTACCACCCCACCTTGAGCACCGGCATCGCCTGGCTCTTCCCCTTGAGCTCCATCGGCGGCAGGTGCTCGATCGGCGGCTTCTCGCGGAGCGCCTCGTAGAGCCGCTCGCTGATCAGGATCTCGCCGCCCGCGGCCTTGCCGCAGAGCCGGCTCGCGACGTTCACGGCGTCGCCGATCACGGTGTACTCGAGCCGCTTCTGGCTGCCGATGTTCCCCGCGAAGACCTCGCCGAAGTTGAGGCCGATCCCCACCGAGACCTGCCGGCGCCCCTGCTCGGCCCACTTCGCGTTCAGGTCGCGCAGCGTGCGCTGCATCTGCATCGCGGCGGCGAGCGCGCGGTCGGGCGCGTCGGCCATGGCGATCGGCGCGCCCCACAGCGCCATGATCGCGTCGCCGATGAACTTGTCGAGCGTGCCGTCGTGCTCGAAGATGATGTCGACCATCTCCGAGAAGTAGCCAGAGAGCAGCTCGGCGATGGCGTCCGGCGTCATCGTCTCCGACATCGACGTGAAGCCGCGGATGTCCGAGAAGAGGATGACGATCGGCCGCTTCTCGCCGCCGAGCTTCACCGCCTCCTGGCGGCCGGCGATGGAGGCGGCGACGTCGGGCGCGAAGTACCGCTCGAAGTTGCTGCGCACCATCGCCTCGCGCTTCACCTGCTCGGCGTAGCGCGAGTTCTTGATGCCGATCGCCGCGATCCCCGCGAAGGCGATGAGGAACTGCAGGTCCTCGTCGCTGAAGGAGTTCGTGGCGGTCAGGTTGTCGACGTAGATCAGGCCGAGCAGCTCGTCGGTGCCCGCGAGGAGCGGGCTGGCCATGGCGCTGCGCACCGACTGGAGCACGATCGACGCGCCCTTGAAGCGCTCGTCCTGCATCGTGTTGTCCGACAGGACGGCGAGGCGGTTCTCCATCACGGGGCCGATGATCGAGCTCGGCACCTTGGACTTCCACTGCTTGTCGAAGCGGCTCCGCGCCACGGCGGCGACGAGTTCCTCCTCGCCCGGTGCCTTCAGGAGGATCGCCATGCGGTCCACCTTCATCGTCTCGAGCACGACGTCGGCGATCCGACCGAGGAGCTTGTCGAGGTCGAGCTCGCCGGAGAGGCGCTGCGAGATGTCGAGCAGCAGCTGGAGCTTGCGGGCGGCGCGGTCGATCTCGTCCTTCGACGGGCCGCCGCCGCCGGGCACCGCCTCCACCGGGGCGAGCGCACTCGGCATCATGCCGCTGACCGCCACCTGCCGCACGATCGTCCCGCCCGGCACCTGCGCGGCCGTCGGGGGCTCTACCGACTTCGGCGGGGCGCCCGCCTTCACGACGCGGAAGGCGACGTTGCCGAAGGCGACCGTGTCGTTCGCGCCGACCCGCCCGCCGGAGACGCGGCTGCCGTTGATCGCCGTGCCGTTGGCGCTGCCGAGGTCCTTCACCGCGATCCCCTGCTCGTCGGCCAGCAGCTCGGCGTGGCGGCGGGAGATGGTCGAGTCGGAGACGACGAGGTCGCTCGCCTCGCTGCGGCCGATGACCTTCATCGTGCCGCGCGGGAGCGCGAGGCGGAGGCCGCCGACGACGGCGACGAGCTCGAAGTCGGTCATGCCGCCGCCTCCGCGGCGAGGGCGAGGGCCGCGAGGACGGCACCGGCCTTCGCCTCGGTCTCGCGGTACTCGGCGATCGGGTCGGAGTCGGCGACGATGCCGGCGCCCGCCTGCACCCAGGCGCGGCCGTCCTTGATGACGGCGGTGCGGATGGCGATGGCGGTGTCGAGCGCCTGCGCGCCCCAGCCGACGTAGCCGACGGCGCCGGCGTACGGCCCGCGGCGCGTCGGCTCGAGCTCGTCGATGATCTCCATGGCGCGCACCTTCGGCGCGCCCGAGACGGTGCCGGCGGGGAAGCAGGCGCCGAGGGCGGCGAGGGCATCGAGCCCCGGCCGCAGCGCCCCGCGCACCTCGCTCACGAGGTGCATCACGTGGGAGTAGCGCTCGGTCACCATGAACTGTGAGACGCGCACCGTGCCGTAGCTGCTCACGCGGCCGACGTCATTCCGGCCGAGATCGACGAGCATGAGGTGTTCGGCCCGTTCCTTCGGGTCGGCCGCGAGTTCCGCCGCGAGCGCCTGGTCCGCCGCCGGCGTGGGGCCGCGCGGGCGGGTGCCGGCGATGGGACGCACCGTCACCTCCCCCCCCTCCACGCGGACCAGCACCTCGGGCGAACTCCCAACGATATGCACGTCGTCGCAGTGCAGGAAGTACAGGTACGGTCCCGGGTTGAGCGCACGCAGGTATCGATAGGCGAGGAACGGGTCCGGCGCCGGGGCGTCGATGCGCCGCGCGAGGACGGTCTGGAAGGTGTCGCCCGCCCGGATGTACTCGAGCACCCGCGCCGTCGCCGCGGCGTACCGGTCCGCCGGGAAGGGCGAGGTCGCGGCTGGACGGCGCAGGCGGGCGTCCGGGTCGATCGGCAGCGGGCGGAGCGCCGTGGGCGCGGCGAGGCGCTCGCTCCAGCGGTCCAGCCGCTCCACGGCGTCCTGCCAGCCTGCGGCGAGCGTCGCCTCGCCAGCACCCGGCGGCACCTCCACCGAGGCGACGATGGTGGCCCGGTGGTAGACGCGGTCGATCACGAGCAGCGTGTCGGTGACCATGAGCACCGCGTCCGGCAGGCCCCGGTCGTCCGGCGGCGGGCTCGGCAGCCGCTCGAGTGTGCGCACCACGTCGTAGCCGAGGAAGCCGACGGCGCCGCCCGTGAAGCGCGGCAGGCCGGGCACCTCGACCGGGCGATGCCGGCGCATGAGCGTGGCGAGGTGGTCGAGCGGCGGCATTCCCTCCTGCGGCGCCTCCCAGCCGCCTGCGGCGGTCCAGCGGCGCGCCGTGGTGCCGGTGTAGCGCCAGACCTCGCGCGGCTCCGTGGCGAGGAAGCCGTAGCGCGCCCACTTCTCGCCCCCCTCCAGCGACTCCAGCAGGAAGCCGTATGGCCCGCGGTGCAGCTTGGCGAACGCCGAGACGGGCGTGTCGCCGTCGAGGACGACTTCCCGCGTGACCGGGATCATCCCGCCCTCCGCGCCGGCGAGGGCGCGGAACGCCTCGAAGGCGGCGGAGCGGGGCGCGGCGGCGGCGGGTGCGCTCATCGACTCAGGGCGCCGCCACGAGGTAGCGGCCGGCCGCGGGGAGGCGGGCCTCCAGCATGTCGGCCGCGGGATGCCGCGACGGCAGGAAGCGGAGCGAGTCGCCGGCCGGTTCGAGCCGGGCCACGGCGAGGCTGCGTTCCCACGCCAGTGCGCCGCCCGGACGCCGGAGCACCTCCGGCGGCGGGACGAAGCGGCGGGGGTAGCGGAAGCGGAGCAGCGGGGCGACGGGGCCGAACGGGACGTCCGCCTCCACCGAGAGCCCGTACGCCCCGGGGACGCCGGCGGCGCGGAGCGTCACCGCCGTGCCCGGCTCCGCGGCGAACGCCCCGGCGCCGAGCACCAGCTCCGCATACGGTTCCTGTCCCGGGGCGGGATGCCGCAACACGACGCTCCGCGCCGCCCCCGCCACGAGGGTGACGGTGGTCTCCGCGGGGACGGCGCCGCTCGACTGGAGCACGAACACCTCGGCCAGGGCGACGGGAGGACCGGCGCGCGGCGCCGCCTCACGGCGGTCCGGCGCCCCGCCGGGGGCGGGACGGGCCGCGCCGCAGGCAGCGGCGAGCACGAGCGCGGGGACGAATGGAAGGGCCGGACGGAACGGACCGGCGGGCACGCCCAAGCGTAGAAAGCCGCGGCGGGCGCGGCAAGGCGGGTCTGGTCGCCCCATGGCGCGCTCCCGTAGATTCCGCGGTTCATGCGATTCACGGACGAGTGGCTCGTCGCCACGCTCAAGGGGCTCGTGGCCGAGGAGGACATCGCCGTCCTCCGCGCCATCGAGGACGACCGCGAGGCCTCCCTCTGGGCGGTGCTCGTGGAGCGCGGGCTGGCCGACGACGTCGCCATCCTCGACGCCGTGGCGCATCGCTTCCGGGTGCCCATCGCGGACGTCGTCCCGCCCGACTCCCGCCTCCGCGACGCCGTCCCCGAGCCGCTCGTGCGCCGCTTCGGCGTGCTGCCCGTGCGGCTCACCGACGCGCACCTCGAGGTCGCGACCGCGAACCCGTTCGACATCGACGCCGAGAAGATGCTGGCCTTCGCCAGCGGCCGCGAGGTGCGGATGGTGCTCGCCTCCCCGCTGCGCATCGCGCAGGGGCTCGAGGCGCTGTACCGCCCCGAGGACGTGGCCAGCAAGCTCCTCGCCGGCATGGGCGAGGCGCAGGTCACCGAGCTCGCCGAGGAGGAGGAGCTCGCCGTCAGCGAGGACGAGGCGAGCCGCGCGCCGATCGTGCGCATGGTGAACCTCATGCTGCGCGACGGCATCGACAGCCGCGCGAGCGACGTCCACATCGAGCCCGTCGAGGGCGGCGTCGTGGTGCGGTACCGCATCGACGGCGTGCTGCGCCAGCAGATGAAGCTGCCCAAGGCCGTCGGCGTGCCGTTCATCTCGCGCATCAAGATCATGTCGGGCCTCGACATCGCGAACCGCCGGAAGCCGCAGGACGGGCGCGCGCGGCTCGCGGTGGAGGGGCAGCCGGTCGACCTGCGCGTCTCGACGCTCCCGTCGGCGCACGGCGAGAAGGTCGTCATCCGCATCCTGAACCAGCGGTCGACGCTCCTCTCGCTCGAGCACCTCGGCCTCTTCCCGGACGAGCGCCAGCTGGTGCAGGACATGCTCGGCTTCAAGGAGGGGATCGTCCTCGTCACGGGCCCGACCGGCTCCGGCAAGACGACGACGCTCTACTCCGCGCTCCGCATGGTGCAGGGCGAGGGCGTGAACATCGTCACCGTCGAGGACCCGGTCGAGTACCGCCTCGGCGAGAACGTCGTGCAGGTGCAGGTGGCCGAGAAGGCGGGCCTCACCTTCGCGGCGGCGCTCCGGTCGATCCTGCGGCAGGACCCGGACGTGGTGCTCGTCGGCGAGATCCGCGACCTCGAGACCGCGCAGACCGCGGTGCAGGCCTCGCTCACCGGCCACCTGGTGCTCTCGACGCTGCACACCAACGACGCGCCGAGCGCCGTGACGCGCCTCGTGGACATGGGGATCGAGGCGTACAAGATCGCCTCGGCGCTCCGCGGCGTGGTGGCGCAGCGGCTGATGCGCCGCCTCTGCGACACGTGCCGCCAGCCGATGGCGGACGCGCCGCCGCCCGAGCTCGTCCCGCACCTGCCGCCCGCCGCGCCGCTCTGGCGCGCGGTCGGCTGCCCCGACTGCCAGATGACGGGGTACCGCGGCCGCTTCTCGGTGGTGGAGATCCTCACGGTCACGCCCGAGTTCCGCCGCCGCATCGGCACGGGCGTGGCGGGCGGGTCGATCTACGAGGAGGCGCGGCACCAGGGGATGCGCTCGCTGTTCGAGAGCGGCCTGCGGCACCTGCTGGCGGGGCACACCTCGGTGGAGGAGCTGCTCCGCGTCACGGAGCCGCCGTCCGCCGACAGCCGGCCCGCCGCCGAGGCGTTCACGCCCGCGCCGGTCGAGACGCGGCGCCCCGTCTCCGGCCCGAAGCGCGCGCTCCGGATGCCGGCCGTCGCCATCCCGGTGCCGACCGGCGAGCCGGGCGAGCTGGACCTCGGCCTCGAACTGCTGGACGACCTCACGCTCGCCGAGCCGGCGCCGGTGGGGAAGGGGTGCGTCCTGCTCGTGGAGGACGAGGACCAGCTGCGCCGCGTGATGAAGGACCTCCTCGAGCGCGAGGGGTATCTCGTCGTGGAGGCGCGCGACGGCGTGGAGGCGCTGGAGCAGGTGGACCGCCACGCACCCGACCTGATGATGCTCGACCTCAACCTGCCCACGCTCGACGGATACGCCGTGCTCTCGCAGCTCCGCTCGCGCCCGCAGACCGCGGCGCTCCCCGTCATCGTCCTCACCGCCAAGGGCGACGAGGACAACGAGGTCCGCGTCTTCGAGGCGGGGGCCGACGACTTCCTCACGAAGCCGTTCCGCGCGCGCGCCCTCTCGGCGCGCCTCGAGGCGGTGCTCGGCCGGCGGCGCGCGTCGTGACGCCGGCGCTCGCGCCCGCGGATGACGCGCTGGCGCTGGTGAAGCCCGCCGTCCGCGCGCAGCCCGCCTACACGCTCGCGCCGCTGCCGTGCCGCCGGAAGCTGAACCAGAACGAGGCGGCGCTCGACCTGCCCGCTGCGATCAAGCAGGAGGTGCTCGCGCGCGCGGCCCGCGCCGACTGGCGGCGCTATCCCGAGTTCGTGCCGCAGTCGCTGCTCGACCGCCTCGCGACGCACTACGGCTGGCGCGGCGACGGCATCCTCGCGGGGAACGGCTCCAACGAGCTGATCCAGGCCACGCTCTCCGTCGCGCTCGGCGCGGGCGACGTGGTGGTCGCGCCGTCGCCGACGTTCTCGCTCTACCGGCTGCTCACGAACGTGTACGGCGGCCGCTACGTCGGCGTGCCGCTCGGCCCGGGCTTCGCGTTCGACGTCGACGCCCTCGTCGATGCCGCGCGCCGCGAGCGCGCGAAGGTGGTGATCGTCACGTCGCCGAACAACCCGACCGGCTCGGCGATGCCGGAGGGCACCGTGGAGCGCCTCCTCGCCGGGACGGGGGCACTCGTGGTGTGCGACGAGGCGTACCAGGAGTTCGGCGGGCCGACGGCCGTGCCGCTGCTCGCCGCGCACCCGCGCGTCGTGGTGCTGCGCACCTTCTCGAAGGCGCTCGGCCTCGCGGGGCTCCGCTTCGGCGTCGGCCTGGCGCAGCCGTCCCTCGCGACCGAGATCGCCAAGGCGAAGCTCCCGTACAACGTGAACCTGTTCACGCTGCTCGCCGCCGAGGTGGCGCTCGGCCACGCCGGGGAGATGGAGGCGCGCGTGGCGGAGACGGTGCGCCAGCGGGAGCGGCTCCTCGCCGGACTCGCCGCGCTGCCCGGGCTCGAGCCGTTCCCGAGCGCCGCGAACTTCATCCTCGTGCGTTGCCACGCGCGCCCCGCCGGCGAGCTGTTCCGCCGCCTGCTGGACGACGACGGCATCCTCGTGCGCGACGTCTCGTCCGGCGAGGGGCTGGCCGGCTGCCTCCGCTTCTCCGTCGGCACCGCCGACGACGTGGACGCGCTGCTCGCGGCGCTCCGGCGCCTCGTGGGGACGGCGTGAGCGCGCGGCGCGGCGAGGTCCGGCGCGTCACGCGCGAGACGACGCTCCACGTGACCGTCGACCTCGACGGCTCGGGCAGGGCCGACGTCCGCACCGGCATCGGCTTCTTCGACCACATGCTCGACGCGCTCGCCCGGCACGCCCTGCTCGACCTCGTCGTGCGCGCCGAGGGGGACCTGCACGTGGACGGGCACCACACCGTCGAGGACACCGGCATCGCGATCGGGCAGGCGCTCCGCGAGGCGTTCGGCGACTTCCGGGGCATCCGCCGCTACGGCGACGCGTGCGTCCCGCTCGACGAGGCGCTCGTGCGCGCGGTGGTGGACGTGTCGGGCCGGCCGTACCTGGCGTACCACGTGCCGATCGCGACGTGGCAGATGCTCGGCGACTACGACGTGCTGCTCACGCCGGAGTTCTTCCGCGCGCTCGTCACGAACGCCGGCATCACCTGCCACCTCGACCTCGTGCGCGGCGACAACCCGCACCACATCGTCGAGGCGGCGTTCAAGGCGTTCGCCCGCGCGCTCGACGCCGCGGCGCGCCACGACCCGCGCGTGCAGGGCGTGCCGAGCACCAAGGGCGTGCTGTGACCGCCGGCGCGTCCGCGCCGGGGCTCGTGGTGGTCGACTACGGCGTGAACAACCTGCGGTCGGTCGTGCGCGCGCTCGCCGCGGGCGGGCATGCGGCCGTGCTCACCGACGATCCGGAGGTGGTGCGCCGCGCGCACCACGTGCTGCTCCCCGGCGTCGGCCACTTCCGCCAGGCGATGGCCAACCTCGCCGCCGGCCTCGGCACGGCGGTGCAGGAGGTCGCCCGCGCGGGCCGCCCGGTGATGGGGATCTGCCTCGGCCTCCAGCTCGGCTTCGAGCGGTCCGAGGAGGCGCCCGACGTGCCCGGCCTCGCCCTGCTGCGCGGCCGCATCCGCCGCTTCGCCACCGCGCTGCCGGTGCCGCACGTCGGCTGGGCGCGCGTCTCGCCGACGGCCGCGGGCCTCGCGCACCCGGTGTCGCGCGCGGTGTTCGCGGACGGGCCCGCCTTCTTCTACCACGTGCACAGCTACCACCCCGCCGACGTCCCCGCCTCCGACGTGCTCGGCGAGGGCGACTACGACGGCCCGTTCGCCACGCTCGTCGCGCGCGACAACGTGGTGGGTGCGCAGTTCCATCCCGAGAAGTCGCAGCAGGCGGGGATCGCCCTGCTCGACGCGTTCGCGCGGTGGGCGCCGTGACGCTCCGCCTCGCGTACGTGGACGTGTACGTGCTGCGCGGCACCGGCACCGCGCTGGAGGTCCTGGCGCTGCGGCGCGCGCCGGGCGGCCGTTGCCCGGGCTCGTGGGAGACGGTGCACGGCCACGTCGAGGCGGGGGAGGCGGCGCACGCCGCGGCGCTGCGGGAGCTCCAGGAGGAGACCGGGCTCGTGCCGGCGCGCTTCTACAACCTGAGCCGCGTGGAGCTCTTCTACCGGCACACCGTCGACGAGGTGGCGCTCGTGCCCGTCTTCGCGGCGCTCGTGGCGCGCGACGCGACGGTGCGCCTCGGCGTGGAGCACGACACCTACGCGTGGCTCTCGGCGCCCGACGCCGCGCTCCGCTTCGCGTGGCCGCGCGAGAAGCGCGGCGTGTACGACGCGCTGCAGCTCGTGGGCGGCGGCGACGCCGGCCCGCTCGAGGACGTGCTCCGCGTATGCTAGCCCGCCGCATCATCCCCTGCCTCGACGTGCAGGGCGGCCGCGTGGTGAAGGGGGTGCACTTCGAGGCCCTGCGCGACGCCGGCGACCCCGTGGAGCAGGCCGCGCGCTACGACGCGCAGGGCGCCGACGAGCTCGTCTTCCTCGACATCTCGGCGAGCGCCGAGGAGCGGCGGACCACGCTGGACATGGTGAGCCGCGTCGCCGACGCGATCTTCATCCCGTTCACGGTGGGCGGCGGCATCCGCGCGGTGGAGGATGCGGCGCGGACGCTGCGCGCGGGCGCCGACAAGGTCGCCGTGAACACCGCCGCCGTGCGCGACCCCGCGCTGGTGACGCGGCTCGCCGAGGCGTTCGGCGTCCAGTGCGTCGTGGCGGCGGTGGACGTGAAGCGCACGGGCGACCGGTGGACGGTCTTCGTGACCGGGGGCCGCGAGGCGACGCCGCTCGACGGTGTCGCATGGATCGCGGAGCTGGAGCGGCTGGGGGCGGGGGAGATCCTGCTCACCTCGATGGACCGCGACGGCACGCAGCAGGGGTATGACCTCGAGCTGCTGCGGCAGGCCGCGGCGGCGGTGCGGATCCCCGTCATCGCGAGCGGCGGCGCGGGTGGGCTCCCCGACCTGGCCGCCGCGCTCGACGCGGGTGCGCACGGCGTCCTCGCGGCCAGCATCTTCCACTACGAGGGGAGCACCGTGCCCGAGGCGCGCCGCTACCTCGCCTCCCGCGGCTATCCGGTGCGGCCCACGCGCTGAGCGGCGCGCGGGCGCCCCGCGCGCGTCAGAGCTTGTTGCCGTGGTTCAGGATCTTGAAGCGGCCGCCCCGCTCCAGGATCTGGCTGAAGAGGCGCACCTCCAGCGTCTTCCCCCCCGGCGCCCGCACGTCCAGCACGCACGGCCCCCACACGCGATTCTCCCCCTCCCGGCTCGGCGTCGGGTCGCACCGGTACCCGGCCACGTCGAGCGGGCGGCCGCCGTAGCGGCGCAGCGCGCGCACGAGCCCCTTGGTGCCGTTCCCCTCGGTGAGGAACCAGAGCATCTGCGGCGTGAGGTCGTAGGGCGGGAGGCCCTGCGGCGTCGTCGGGTAGTAGAGCCACGCGAACTCCGCCTTCGTCACCGTGATGGCGCGGATCGCGGCGGTGTCGGCTGCGGCGAGCGCCTTCACGTACGACGCCACCAGCGCGTCTCGCGTCGGCGCGCCGCCCTCCAGCGCGGTGGGCCGGGGGAGGTCGGCCGTGAAGCGGCGGAGCATCTCCTCTCGCGGCAGGATGGAGTCGACGACGCTGACGACGGCGCGGTCGGTGCCGGGATCGGGCGCACGGTCGGTCCCGCGGCAGGCGATGGTGGCGCAGGCCAGCGCGAGCAGGGCACGGCCGCGCAGGGCGGGGCGGATGGGGTCGGTCATGGCGAGGGGAAAGAGAACGCCCGGCCGGCCGTCAGGCCAGCCGGGCGCTCGATGAGGCGGCGTCGGTCAGTTGATCGCGTACACCGACCAGGGGAGCCACCAGCGGGCGGCGCCACCGGCGGGATCGCCCGCGCCGACGTAGGCCGTGCGCTGCCAGCCGCCGTTGTACGGGAAGTTCGCCGTGCGGTTGGCGAGGCGCGCGGGCACGACGCCCGTGCCGCCGCTGCCGCCCGTGCGCGCGTTCACGCCCGACGGGTTCGCCGGCGTCCAGTCGAGGCCCGTGGCGAAGAGCGACGTGAAGAGCGCCGCCGCGTCATCGCGGGTGCGGTGGTTCTGCCCGGCGAACTTCGCGGCCTGCGCGAAGCGGCGCGAGCCCTCCGCGGTCGGCGGGCCGTCGAGCCCGTCGCCGTTGTAGTGCGTGCGCGGCAGGTTGCGGCCGTTCTCGGCGAGGAGGATGTTCGCGATGTTCAGCGAGTCGCGCAGCCGCAGCGAGTCGGTGAAGGCGTCGCGGATGTCGAGGCCGATGCCCGGGAAGCGGGCGATGATGCCGTCGATCAGCGTGCCCGCGGTGCCGCGGCGCAGCACGACGCCGTTGCCGTCGTTCGGGAAGCCCGAGACGTCGCCGGTGCCGACGAGGGTGAAGTTGCCGATCACCGGGTTGGAGAACGGCGCGCTCGTCGTGGTGAGGTTCACCACGCACGTCGTGCCCGCGACGGTCGGGTCGCAGCCGTCCGCCTCGATGCCGCGCGGGTCGGTCGCGAAGATGCCGGCGCCCGGCCGCGGCTGGATCGCCTGCGTCTGGAACGCGATCAGGAACTGCGCGCGACCGCGCCACCCCTCGGTCCAGTCGAAGTGGTCGTCACCCGACTCGTACGAGATCAGGTTGGCGACGTCGACCGTGCCGCCCCACCACTCGAACGAGTCGTCGAGGCCGGTGACCGTCTGCACGTACTGGATGCGGGTGCCGTTGCCGAGCGCGTACATCGAGAGGCCGTTGAGCTCCTGGCCCGCGCCGCTGGCGATGTCGAAGCCGGCGAACTCGATGCGGACGTAGCGGAGCGAGCCCGAGTTGTCGGCGTCGTTGGTGCCGCCGCCGTAGTTCTCGGCCTGGCCCGCGGCGCCGCCCTCGGTGTTGAGCGGGTTCTCGGTGCGATTCACGCGCGCGTTGCCGACCATCACGATGCCACCCCAGTCGCCGGCGCGGCGCTGGCCGACCGGCTGGCTCGAGGTGAAGACGATCGGGCGGTCGGCGGTGCCCTCGGCGACGAGCCGGGCGCCGCGCTGGATCCAGAGCGACGAGCCGAGCACGTTGAAGTCGCCCTCGATGCGCGTGCCGGGGAGGATCGTGAGCGTCGCGCCGTTGGCGACCTTCACGTAGCCCCGGATCGTGTAGACCGTGTCGCTCGTGAGCGTGCGGCTCGCGGTGATGTTGGACGAGATCACCACGCGCTGGATCGCCGTCTGGGTGGAGACGGGGTTCGTGGCGGTCGTCGTGTCGGAGCCGACGACGCCGCGGACGCGGTAGAGGTAGACCAGGCCCGTCGTCACCGTGTCGGTGAAGCGGGTCAGCGTCGACGTCGCGTAGGCGGGGACGAAGTCGTTGGCGCCGACCGCGCGCTGGATGATGTAGCCCGTGGCGCCCGGCACCGAGTCCCAGCGGGCGAGGACGGAGGTCGTCGTCACCTGGGAGACGGTGAGGCCGGTCGGCGCGGCGAGCCGCGTCGGGTCGGTGGGGGCGGAGAGGCACGCGCCGAGGATCGCGGGCGCGGCGAGCAGCAGGAGCCGGAGCGGCGTCCGGGAGCGGACGGGCATGATTCCCTCGGGAGCGATGGACGGACGGTTCGGGGCGGACATCACGGCCTCCACGAGAAGCCGAGCGAGAAGACCCGGCCAAGGAGGTAGCGGGCGCGGAGGACGTCGCCCTGGGTCAGTCGGTACGGGGCGTCGAGCAGGTTGCGGGCGTCGGCACGCACGCCGAGGTCGCCCCACAGCGGCGCCTGCAGCGAGACGTCGAGCAGGTGCCGGCGCTCCTCGTACGCGTCGGGGACGCCGCCCGTGCCGACCTCGGTGATGCGCCGGCCGACGACGTTGTACAGCACGGTGGCGCTCAGCCCGCGCGACCCCGCGAACGTGAGGCCCGCGTTCACCACCCACGGCGACTGGCCCACCATCGGGCGCGTCGGGTTCGTGAGGTTCTGCGCGATCCCCGGCGGCAGGTTGAGCGCGCCGGAGAGGTCGATGGAGCTCTGCATCAGCGTCACGTTGCTGAAGCCGTAGAGGTCGCCCGAGCCCCCGGACAGGAGCCGCTTCCGCGCCTCCAGCTCGACGCCGTAGTTGTTGGCGGACGGCGCGTTGAAGAACGTCACCACGCCGCGGCCCGCGTCGGCCGCGAGGGCGCGCTCGATCGGGTCCTGGAAGTTCTTGTAGAAGCCGCTGAGGCTGAGCACCTCGCCCGAGCTCGGGAACCACTCCCAGCGGATGTCGGCGTTGCGGATCAGCGAGCGGCGGAGCAGCGCGTTGCCCTGCACCGTCAGGCCGCCGAGGATGTCGAAGTACGGCACCGGCGAGAGCTCGCGGAGCTCGGGGCGCGCGAGCGTCTGGCTGCCGGAGACGCGCACGTTCATCGCGTCCGTGAGCGCGAAGGTGAGCGCGAGCGACGGCAGCAGGTCGGTGTTCTCGAGGAACGCCGGCACCACCGAGCCGGTGATGGTGTTCGACACCACCGAGATCTGCGCCTTCTCCACGCGCGCGCCGCCGACGACCATCAGCCGCGCCGCGAGCGGCACCTCGAACTGCAGGAAGCCCGCGCCGATCCGGTCCTTGGCGTCATACCGCCCGCCGAAGTTGTTCGCGAAGAGCGTGAACGGGTTCGCCCCGGGGCCCGCCGTCGGGATGCTGCCGAAGATCTGCTCGCCGGGCTGGCGGAGCTGGGCCTGGTTCAGGCGGAGGTTGTTGATGTCGAAGGCGCGGGCGTCCGCGAGCCGCTCGGTGCCGCGGAACGCGCCACCGACCTTGATCGCCCCCTCGCCGTGGGCCGTGCGGAACGTCACGCGGTCGGAGAGGCCGAAGTCCCACACCATCTCGCGAACGCCGGAGAAGGTGCGCGTCGCCGCCTGCTGGCCGTTGGCGAGCCACTGCGGCGTCACGGGCTGGCCGTTCAGCGTGGTGCGGTACACGAGGTCGCTGCGGTCCGGCTCCTGCCGCGTCGTGAACGTGTTCGTCGCCGTCCAGCTGACGCTGTGGTTGCCGAAGAGCAGGTGGTCGCCGCGGAGCTGGTTGGAGCGGACGATCCGCTCCACGTACGTCAGGCGCGTGAGGCTCACGCGGTCGCCGAGCTGCTCGAAGAAGCCGTCGAGGACCGTCGCCTCGTTGTCGGCGCCGCGGGTGTACGTGTTGTTCAGCTGCACCCGCGAGGTGCTGCCGACGTTGCCGCTCAGGTTCAGCAGGCCGCCGTAGATGACGCTCGTGCGCCCCGTCTCGCCGGCGTACTGGTTGATGCCGCGCGCCGTCCCCGCCTGCTGGTCGCGCACGGCGAGCGCGCGCTGCTCGTCCTTGCGGATCTCCTGCGCGTTCGCGTAGTTGAACGAGGCGAGGTAGCCGATGCCGGTGCCGAGGAGCCGCGCCCCGCCGAGCGACGCGCCCATCGACCCGTTGAAGTTGCCGTTGGCCCGCTGCGCCGACCAGACGTTGCGGAACGACGAGATCAGGCCGCTCACCTCGCCCGGCGAGAGCGTGCCGAGCCCGGCCGCGTCCCGCGCCACCGGCAGCGGGAGCGCGCGCTCCGAGAGCGAGCTGCCGATCCACTCGCCGCCGGCGAGCGGCGCGGTCACGATCGACTGCCGCGTCGCCGCCGTGTTGTACCCCGAGCCGACGGAGAGCGTGAACGTCGTCTTGTCCGGGAACTCCTTCGTCTTGATGTTCACCGCCGCGCCCGAGAAGTCGCCGGGCTGGTCCGGGGTGAACGTCTTGCTCGTCGTGATCCCCTCGATCATGCCGGCCGGGAAGAGGTCGAACGGCACCACCTTCCGCTCCGGCTCCGTGCTCGCCATGCGCGCGCCGTTCAGCTGCGTCACCGTGTAGCGCTCGCCGAGGCCGCGCACGAAGACGAACTTGCCGTCCTGCACGCTCACGCCCGCGACCCGCTGCACCGCCTGGCCTGCGTCGCCGTCCGGGCTCTTCTGGATCTGCTCGGCGGAGATCGCGTTCACGATCTGCGTCGCGTTGCGCTGCTCGTCGAGCGCGCGGTTCACCGAGCCGCGCTCCTCCGCGACGGTCGTGACGACCTCCTCCAGCTGCACGACCTGCTCCGCCAGCGCGATGTCGAGCTCCACGAGCCCGCCCGCCGGCACCGCCAGCCCCGTCACCGACTTCGGCTGGCGCCCGATCAGGCGCGCCGTGACGGTCGCCGTCCCCGCGGGGACGTTCTGGATGGAGTAGCGCCCATCGAGGTTCGTCGTCGCCCGCAGCCCGGCGCCGACCACCTCGACGTTGGCGCCCGGCAGCGGCACCCCCGACTTGGCGTCGACCACCTTGCCCGCGATCCGCCCGCCGCCCGCCTGCGCGACGAGGAGACCGGGGAGGCACGCGAACGCGCAGGCCGCCCCGAGGCGGCGCAAGACACGCACGAGCATGGACACCCGCGTTGAGTTGAAGAGACCGGGACCGCCCCGCCGGGGCGAGCCATCGTACTGACGCGGCGGAATGCTCGTGACGGTCGGCGACGGCCATTCGTCACGCGCGCAACGGATGCGTCACGGGAATGGGGGGCGCGGACTGCGGTACCTGTTACATGAAGGTGATGCGGCGGGGGCGGTGCGGGGGGTTACGGCGCGTCGGGCTCCGCCTGCGGGAGCGGCTCCACCGCCAGGATGCTCGCCCCCAGCTCCGCCAGCCCGAGCCCGCTCTGGCTGCTGGTCACCAGCACCTGGTCGTGCGCCAGGCCGAGCGACGCGGCGAGGGCGCGGGTGCGCTGGAGCTGCTGCTGGCGCGAGAGCTTGTCGGCCTTGGTGAACACCGCGAGCACCGGCCGCTGCGTCCGTTCCAGCATCTCGAGCGTCTCCAGGTCCTCGGCGCTCGGGTCGTGGCGGATGTCGAGCAGCCAGACGAGGCCGGCCAGCGTCTGCCGCTTGGCCAGCACGGCCCGCAGCAGCTGGCGGTACGCGGCGCGCTGGGCCTTGGGCGCCTGCGCGAAGCCGTAGCCCGGGAGGTCGATGAGGTACTGCCCCGGCAGGCGGTAGACGTTGAGCAGCTGGGTCTTGCCGGGCGTCGCCGAGACGCGCGCGAGCCCGGGCCGCGCGAGCAGCGCGTTGATGAGCGACGACTTGCCGACGTTGGAGCGCCCGACGAGGGCGACTTCGGGGAGGGGCGGGTCGAGCGGGTGCTTCGGGTCGGGGAAGGAGCCGACTAAGGTGACGGGGAGCGCGGCGAGCGGGCTGGCCGGGTGCGCCGAGGCGGGCAGTTCGCGGCCGGCCGTCCGCCCGTCCGCCGGGCCGCCCGCGCCGGTCACGCCTCCTTCTTCTGCCGCGCCCGCTCCGTCACCAGCAGGGGCTGGCGCCCCTCGGTGATCGTCTCGCGCGTGATGACGACCTCGCGCACGTCGCCCCGGGCCGGCAGCTCGTACATGATGTCCGTCATCGTCGTCTCGAGGATGGCGCGGAGGCCGCGGGCGCCGGTCTGGCGCTTGAGCGCCTTTGCCGCCACGGCGCGCAGCGCCTCGGGCTCGAAGGTCACGCCGACGTTCTCGAGCTCGAACAGCTTGCGGTACTGCTTGGTGAGCGCGTTGCGCGGCTCCACCAGGATCTTCACGAGGGCCTCCTCGTCCAGCGCCTCCAGCGGCACCGACACCGGCAGGCGGCCCACCAGCTCGGGGATCATCCCGAAGCGGAGCAGGTCCTCCGGCTCGACGTGCGCGAACGGCGCCTTCGACTCGTAGCGCGGCCCCTCCGCCTCCTCGCCCGAGCCGAAGCCGATCTGCTGCCGCCCCGTCCGCGCCTGGATGATCTTCTCCAGCCCGTCGAACGCGCCGCCGCAGATGAACAGGATGTCCTTCGTGTTGATCTGGATGTACTCCTGCTGCGGGTGCTTCCGGCCCCCCTGCGGCGGCACGGACGCGACCGTCCCCTCGAGGATCTTGAGCAGCGCCTGCTGCACGCCCTCGCCCGAGACGTCCCGCGTGATCGACGGGTTCTCCGACTTCCGCGCGATCTTGTCGATCTCGTCGATGTAGACGATGCCGCGTTCGCAGTCGGCGACGTTGAACTCGCCGGCCTGCAGCAGCCGGACGAGGATGTTCTCCACGTCCTCGCCGACGTACCCGGCCTCGGTGAGCGTCGTCGCGTCCGCGATCGTGAACGGCACGTCGAGGATGCGGGCGAGCGTCTGCGCGAGCAGCGTCTTGCCGGTGCCGGTCGGGCCGATGAGCAGGATGTTGCTCTTGTCGAGCTCCACCTCGCCCTCCCGGGGGGTGCCGGCGTTGATGCGCTTGTAGTGGTTGTAGACGGCGACGGCCAGGGTGCGCTTGGCGCGCTCCTGGCCGATGACGTACTGGTCGAGGACGTCCTTGATCTCGGCGGGCGTCGGGACCTGCGTGATCGACTCCGCGACGTCCCGGTCCTCGTCCTCGGCCAGGATCTCGTTGCAGAGGGTGATGCACTCGTTGCAGATGTACACGGACGGGCCGGAGATGAACTTCCGGACCGCGTCCTTCGACTTCCCGCAGAACGAGCAGCGCAGGTGCTTGTCCGTGGACATCCGGTCTCCCGTCGGCGGGTCAGCGCGCGGCGCCGACGCCGTCCTTCACCACGAGGGGCTTGCGGGGCTCGAAGACCGTGTCGATGAGCCCGTACGCCTTCGCCTCCTCGGCGGACATGTACCGGTCCCGGTCCATGTCGCGCTCGATCACCTCGATCGGCTGCCCGGTGTGCTGGGCGTACAGCCCGTTGAGCTTGCTGCGCAGGTACAGGATCTCGCGCGCCGTGATCTCGATGTCGGCCGCGGTGCCCTGGGCACCGCCGGACGGCTGGTGGATCATGATGCGGGCGTGCGGGAGCGCGCTGCGCTTGCCCTTCGCGCCGGCGCAGAGGAGGAACGACCCCATCGACGCGGCCATGCCCATGCAGATCGTGTTCACCGGTGCCCGCATGTGCTGCATCGTGTCGTAGATCGCCATCCCGGCCGACACGACCCCGCCCGGCGAGTTCAGGTAGAGGTAGACGTCCTTCTCGGGGTTGTCGGCCTCGAGGAACAGCAGCTGGGCGATGACGATGTTCGCGACGTCGTCGTTGATGGGCGCGCCGAGGAAGACGATGCGGTCCATCAGCAGGCGCGAGAAGATGTCGTACGTGCGCTCGCCGCGGCTGGAGCGCTCGATGATGTACGGCGGATAGATGGCCATCGTCAGGCGGTCGCCTCGGTCACGGTGGACTTCGCGAGCAGGTGCGCCAGCACCTTCTCCTCGGTGATCGCGTGCTCCAGCTCGCGGAGGCGGCCGGCCTTCTCCAGCGAGGCGTACAGCTCGCCCGCCTTCACGCCGCGGCGCGCCGCCATCTCCTGCACGCGCGCGTCGATCTCCTGCTCGGACGCGTACAGCTCGTGCCGCTCGGCGACGGTGGCGACGATCAGGTCGCGCCGCACCTGCGCCTCGGCGACGCCGTGGAACTCCTTCTCGAACGCCTCGAGGCGCTCCTTCGGCACGCCGTACATGTGCGCGAGCCCGTGGAGCACGCGGTGCACCAGCGACTCGGGGGCCGGCACCTGGTTCACCTCCGCGATCTGCTGCAGCAGCTGGCCGCGGACCTGGCTGTCGGCGTCGCGCGCGGCCTCGGCGGCCAGCTCCTCGCGGATCGCGGCGCGCAGCGCGTCGAGCGTGTCGAACTCGCCCACCTCGCGCGCGAACGCGTCGTCGAGGGCGGGGAGCTCCTGGCGCTTGACCTCGTGCAGCGTCACCCGGACGCGGCGCGCGGGCGCGTCGCCCGCCTTCACCTCGGCCTCGCCCGACTCGCCCGGCCGGAGCGTCATGATGCGCTCCTCGAGGCCCGGGGCCGCGCCGCCCTGCCCGAGCACCACCTCGTACGTCTTCGCCTCGCCCGGCGCGCCGTCGTCGCCCAGGGTGGCGGCGGAGACGCGCACGAGCTGGCCGGGCGCCGGCTGCTCGCCCTCGACCGGGATCCACGCGGCCTTGCGCTCGCGCAGCTGGTCGAGCTGCTCCGACACCTGCTCGTCGGTGACCTCGCGGGCGGGACGCACGAGCTGGAACCCCTCGGTGCGCTCGAGCGCGAGCTCGGGCCGGACCTCCACCAGCAGGTCGAACTCGACGTCCGTGCCGTCATCGAACTTGAGGTTCTGCACCGACGGCTCGGCGATCGGCTTGAGGTCGTGCGCGTCGCGCGCGACCTCCCACCCCTCGCGCACGACCTCCTCCAGCACCGCCTGCCGGATCTGGTCCCCGAAGCGCTTGCGGAGCACCGCGGTCGGCGCCTTCCCCGGGCGGAAGCCAGGCAGCCGCGCACGCGTGGCGAAGTACTTGAGCGCCTTGTCCTCCGCGGTGCGCACGCGCGCGACGGGGACGACGAGCTTGAACCGGCGGGACGCGACGTCTTCCGCCGTCTTCTCAACTGTGATCTGCGTCATGCCGAAACCTACCCCGTGGTTCCAGTGCGGGCCAACCCTCGGGCAGGCCCGCGGTCCCGGTTGTCAAGCCCCCGTGAGGAGCCGATGGTCAACGTGATGCTGGTGGATGACGAGGCGTCGATCCGGCGCGCGCTGCGCGCGCTGTTCGAGCGCACCGGCTTCCAGGTGTCCGAGGCGGCCTCCGCGGAGGCGGCGCTCGCCGCCGTGGCCGCCGGGCCCACGCCCGACGCGATGGTGTGCGACGTGCTGATGCCCGGGAAGAACGGCGTGGCGCTCTACGACGCGCTCGTGGAGACGGCGCCGGGCCTCGCAGGCCGCATCGTCTTCCTGACGGGCGCGGCCCACGAGCCCGCCGTCTGCGCCCCGATCGAGGCGCGCGGCGTCCCGCTGGTGAGCAAGTTCGACGACCTGCACCTCGTCGTGGACGCGGTGCGGGTCGGCCTGCTGAAGGGCTGACGCCCCCGCGTCAGCCGAGGTCGCGGGCGGCGCCCGCGTCCGCGAAGCCGCACGCCTTGTGCTTGCCGTCGCAGAACGGCTTGTTCTCCGAGGCACCGCAGCGGCAGAGGAACACCGCCGTCTTCCCGCCCAGCCCGAACGCCGTGCCATCCCCGCCGTGCAGCGTGAACTCGCCCTCGACCTTGATCGGGCCGTTCGCGAGGACCGTCACCTTCGCCGCCATGGAAGCTCCCTGAGAGTGGTGGATCGAACCGCGCGAGAAGGTAGCGCCCGCCCCCGAAAGCGCCACGGGCGGGAGGCGCGTCCGCGCCTCCCGCCCGTGCGCCCCGACAGGGACGGCCGCCGGCTCAGGCCGAGCGGCGACGGCCCGCGAGCACGAGGCCGACGAGGCCCGTGCCGAGCAGCGCGACGGTGCCGGGCTCCGGCACGACCGTGCCCTGGATGTTGTCGAGCGCGAAGCGCTCGAACGGCTCCGGGCTCGCGTGGCGGATCTCCGCACGCACCGCGAACTGCCCCATCGACGTCCAGTTGAAGCGCAGCTCGGGGAAAATCCCCCCCTGCGGCACGGTGAGCGTCAGCTCGCGCACCAGGAACGCGACGTTCGACGCATCGTACAGCGCCACGAACGTGGTCGCCGGAGCCGGACCGCTGCGCGCGATGCCGAAGCCGAGCTTGTACGCGCCCGCGCCGCTGAACGACATGCTCAGGATCCGGGAGACATCGCCCTCGAGCGACGGGTCGCACACCCAGACGATGCAGCCGGGACCGAAGCCGACCGCGGCATCGGTGGTGGGGAAGCCGAAGGTGACGCCCTCGATCGTGAGGCCGTCGGCGAGCGTTCCCGCCGCCACCTCGTCGAAGGTGATGTCGAACTGGGCGTGAGCCGGCGTGCTGAGGGCCACGGCAAAGGCCGCGGCGCCGAGGAGGGCGCGAAGCTTCATGAATTGGTCCGGTTGGTAGTGAGATAACCTTCGACTCCCCTAACATGCACGGTTTCTCTCACGACGCAACACGCAGGGCCGTGACGGCCACGTAACGGAACGCTCCCGGACAGGTACCGTGGTGCGTGCTCACTGCGATGCGGCCGGGAGGGATCGAACCTCCACGGGTTGCCCCACCTGGTCCTAAGCCAGGCGCGTCTGCCATTCCGCCACGGCCGCCAACGCGCCCGCCGGCCGGGCGCGATCTCCCGATGAACGCGTGTGCCGACCCTCTGGTCTCACCGTGGCGCGCGGTCGGGCAGCGCTGCCTCCTGCCACTCGAGACCGCGCCGGGTGCTCCCGAGGGCTGCGCCGAAGGCCGCCCCGCCGACGCTCCCCGCGAAGATCCCCCAGCCGCCGGCCGCCAGGCCGGCTGCGGCGCCGACAGCCGAGCCGATGATGGCGCCACCGACGGTCCTGCGCGGCCCGGTCCGCACGCCGACCTCCACCCGTTCGATCCGGTCGATCGGCACCGTGCGCAGGGTGTGGTCGGGCGTCTCGAGGTGGAGCGAGTCGGGGTCCCACCGCGCAAAGGCGCCGACGACGCGGGCGCGGTCGAGCACCGGCCCCAGGGTGACGCGCACGGGCGTGTTCGGCTTGAGCGTGCCCTGCGCCGCCGCCGCCGCTGGCCATGCGAGGAGGCTGGCGGCGAGCGCGGGGACGAAGAAGGGCGGCCGGGGCATCCTCAAGGAGTGCCCCGGCCGCCCCGTCTCCGCAAGTCCCGGCTGGCCGCTACTCGGCGCCGAGCTGGACGCGGATGATGCTGCGCTGGCCGCCGGCCATCGGCCGCAGCACGCGCAGGGTGACGATCGAGCCGGCCGGCTGGCCGCGGAGCGAGGCGCGGAGGTCGGCCTCGGTGCGGACCGGCTTGTTCTCCACCGAGAGGATGACGTCGCCGCGGACGAGCTTCTCGCCCGACGGGCCGTCGGCCTGCACCTCGGTGACCAGGAGGCCGCTCACGTCGGCCGGCAGCCGGAGCCCGAGCTCGCGGGCGGATGCGGCCGTGACGGGCTGCACGGTCAGGCCGAGCCGCTTCACGGCGGCGGCGCTGCCGTCCTTCCCCTCGCCGGCGTCCTCGCTGCTCTCGGGCTCCTCCTCGCCGGCCTGCGCGATGGCGCGCTCGTCGAGCGCCTTGAGCGTGACGCGGAAGGTCTTCCGCACGCCGCCCTTGCGGGCCACCTCGAGGGTGACCGTCTCGCCGGGGCGACGGAAGCCGATCTCCTGCTGGAGCTGGCTGGTGCGCTCCATCGGCTTGCCGTCGACGGAGAGGATGATGTCGCCCGGCTCGAGGCCCGCCTTCCGCGCCGGCGAGTCGTCACCGGAGTAGTCGCCGATGACGACGCCGCGGATCTCGGAGAGGCCCGCGTACTTGGCGTCCTCGGTGGTGACGTCGTTGATGCCGACGCCGAGCGCGGCGCGCTGGACCTTGCCCGAGGAGATGAGCTGGTCCATCACGTTGCGCGCGAGGTTGATCGGGATGGCGAAGCCGTAGCCCATGTAGGTGCCGGTCTCGCTGGCGATCGCGGAGTTGATGCCGATCACCTCGCCGCGCACGTTCACGAGCGGCCCGCCCGAGTTGCCGGGGTTGATCGCCGCGTCGGTCTGGATGAAGTCGCTGATGCCGGTGCCGGCGCGCGCGAGCCCGTCGAGGCGGCGGCCCTTGGCGCTGATGATCCCGCTCGTCACCGTGAACGTGAGGTTCTCGCCGAGCGGGTTGCCGATCGCCAGCACCCACTCGCCGACCCGCTCCCGGTCGCTGTCGCCGAGGGCGACGGCCTTGAGGCCCTTCTCCTCGATCTTCAGCACTGCGACGTCGGTGTTCGGGTCGTTGCCGACGATCTTGGCCTTGAACTCGCGCCGGTCGAGCAGGCGCACGGTGACCTGGTCGGCGCCCTCGACGACGTGGTTGTTCGTGAGGATGTAGCCGTCGGCCGAGACGATGAAGCCCGAGCCCGTCCCCTGCTGCGGCTGCTGGCGCGGCATCCGGGGACCGAAGAACTGCTCCATGCCCGGCGGGATCCGGCGCATCTGCGCCTTCTCCGTGCGGCTCGATCGGATGTAGACGACCGACGGCCGCACCGCCTCGGCGACGGCGGCGAAGGCGTTGCTGAGGTCGTAGAGGGAGCGCGCCTCGGGGATGACCGGCGCCTGCACCGTGGCGACCGGCCGGGTGCCTCGCGCGCCGAGCGACTGGGCGAAGCCCGTGCGCGGCAGGTCGAGCAGGCCCGCGAAGAGCAGGCCGAGCAGGAAGGCGAGCCCGACGAGGCCGCCGAACTTGAGCCAATTCAGGGAACGGGCCGACATCGAGTCCTTGTTCCTCCGGTCCGGGAGGATGCGCCCCCCATGGGCGCCCGGCTCCCGGGACACGAGAATGTACTACGCGGGGGATGCGCGAAGGGTTCAGCCTGTCGCACATCCCCCGCCGTTCACTGCCGGACGCCTACTTGCCCTTGTCGTCCACGACCTCGTAGTCGGCCTCGACCACGTCGTCGGCCTTCGCCTGCGCGCCGGCCGAGCCCGCCTGGGTCGCGCCCGCGTCGGCCGGCGCCGCGCCGCCCTCCGCCGGCTGGTTCGCGGCGTACATCGCCGCGCCGGCCGCCGAGAAGGCGTTCTGCAGCTCGCCAAGCGCCGCCTGGATGCCGGCGTCGCCGCCGCTGCGCAGCGCCTCCTTGCCGGCCTCCAGCGCCTTCTCCAGCCGTTCCTTCGCGTCGGCCGGCACCTTGTCGAGCCACTCCTTCGCGTCCTTCTCGACCTTGTACACCAGGCTGTCGAGCTGGTTCTTCCGGTCGATCGCCTCGCGACGCACCTTGTCCTCCGAGGCATGGCTCTCCGCCTGCTTCACCATCTTCTCGATCTCGGCGTCCGAAAGCCCGCTCGACGCCTCGATGCGGATCTTCTGCTCCTTGCCGGTCGACTTGTCGCGCGCCGAGACGTGCAGGATGCCGTTCGCGTCGATGTCGAACGTCACCTCGACCTGCGGCATGCCGCGCGGGGCGGGCGGGATCCCCGTGAGCTGGAACTTGCCGATGGTGCGGTTGTCGACAGCCAGCTGGCGCTCGCCCTGCAGCACGTGGATCTCGACGGTGGTCTGGCTGTCCTCGGCGGTCGAGAACGTCTCGGACTTCTTCGTCGGGATCGTGGTGTTCCGCGGGATGAGCACCGTGGTCACGCCGCCGAGCGTCTCGATGCCGAGCGAGAGCGGGGTGACGTCGAGCAGGAGCACGTCCTTCACCTCGCCGCCCAGCACGCCGCCCTGGATCGCGGCGCCGATCGCCACGACCTCGTCCGGGTTCACGGAGCGGTTCGGCTCCTTGCCGAAGTACTCCTTGACCACCTGCTGGATCTTCGGGATGCGCGTCGAGCCGCCGACGAGGATCACCTCGTCGATGTCCTTCGGGTCGAGCCCCGCGTCCTTCAAGGCCTGCTTCATCGGCGGGATCGTGCGCTGGACGAGGTCGTCCACCAGCGCCTCGAACTTGGCGCGCGAGAGCGTGTAGTTGAGGTGCTTCGGCCCCGACTGGTCGGCCGTGATGAACGGCAGGTTGATGTCGGTGCCCTGGGTGCTGGAGAGCTCCATCTTGGCCTTCTCCGCCGCCTCCTTGAGGCGCTGGAGGGCCATCGCATCCTTCGAGAGGTCGATCCCCTGGTCGCGGCGGAACTCCGCCACGAGCCAGTCGATCACGCGCTGGTCGAAGTCGTCGCCGCCGAGGTGCGTGTCGCCGTTGGTCGACTTCACCTCGAAGACGCCCTCGGCGAGCTCGAGGACGGAGATGTCGTACGTGCCGCCGCCGAGGTCGAAGACGGCGATCTTCTCCTCCTTCTTCTTGTCGAGGCCGTAGGCGAGCGCGGCCGCGGTCGGCTCGTTGAGGATGCGCTTCACCTCGAGGCCCGCGATCCGGCCCGCGTCCTTCGTGGCCTGGCGCTGCGCGTCGTTGAAGTACGCCGGCACCGTGATGACCGCCTCGGTCACCGGGTGGCCGAGGTAGTCCTCCGCCGTCTGCTTCATCTTCTGCAGCACCATCGCCGAGATCTCGGGCGGCGAGTAGCGCTTGCCCGCGATGTCGACCGACGCCACGTCGTTCGCGCCCGCGACGATCGGGTACGGGACGCGCTTCGACTCCTCCGGGACCTCGTTGAGGCGGCGGCCCATGAAGCGCTTGATGGAGAAGATGGTCTGCTTCGGGTTGGTGATCGCCTGGCGCTTGGCCACCTGACCCACCAGCCGCTCGCCGTCCTTCGTGAACGCGACGACGGACGGGGTGGTGCGCCCGCCCTCCGCATTCGGGATCACGACGGGGTCGCCGCCCTCGATGACCGAGACCACGGAGTTCGTGGTGCCCAGGTCGATCCCGATGATCTTGGAGCCCATGGGGTGCCTGCCATTTTCGGTGTTCATTCGCGGTCCACGGTGGCCGCGATCCTCCACTCAAGCAGGCAAGGGACATACCCTGCCGTGCGTGCCATTCCGGCAGGGTCAGCGCTTGCGCCCGGCCTTGTCGTGCCGGACCGGCACCCGGCGCCCGCGGATCGTCCCTGCGGCGAGCGCGCCGATCACCTGGTCGGCGGCGAGCGCCGGGACGTCCACCAGGGAGAAGTGCTCGGTGATCCGGATCGCGCCGATGCTGTCGGCCTCGAGGCCGGCACCCTTGACCAGCGCGCCGACGAGGTCCTTGGCGGCGAGCTTCCCCTTGCGGCCAAGGCCGACGTAGATCGTCGCCATCGGGACGCCGGTCGCGGCGTCGCGCGGGGGGCGGCGGTCGCGCTCGGGGCGCGGCTCGGGCACGCCGGGGATCTCGACCTCCTCCGCCTCGGCGGCGGCCTCGCCCTCGCGGGCCAGCGCGAGCGCGGCGGCCGCGATGTCGAGGGGGTCGGGGGCGCCGGCGAGCGCGGCGACGGCGCCGCGCCAGCGGTCGAGGTCGCCGGCCTCGAGGCGCGTCCGGAGCGCCGCGACCGCCGACTCGGCGCGCCGCTCGCGGAGGTCGGCGACGGAGGGGACGGCCGCGACGGCGATCGGCTGGCGCGTGTGCGCCTCGAGCGCGCGCAGCTGCCGGCGCTCGCGCGGCTCGGCGAGCGTGATGGCGACGCCGCCGCGTCCCGCTCGCCCGGTGCGGCCGATGCGGTGCACGTACGTCTCGGGGGAGGCGGGCACGTCGTAGTTGATGACGTGGCTCAGGTGCTGCACGTCGAGCCCGCGGGCGGCCACGTCGGTCGCGACGAGCAGGCGCGAGGTGCGGGCGCGGAAGCGCTGCATCACGCGGTCGCGCTGCTCCTGCGAGAGGCCGCCGTGCAGCGCCTCGGCACGCCAGCCGCGCCCCTGCAGCGTCTCGGTGAGCTCGTCCACCTCGGTGCGCATGCGGCAGAAGAGGATGGCGGAGGCGGGGTGCTCCACGTCGAGCACGCGGCCGAGCGCGGCGGGCTTGTGCTCGCGCGCGACGATGTACGCCACCTGCCGCACGTGCGCGAGCGCGCCGGCGCCGGGCGCGGGGCGCGGCAGGTCGAGCGAGACCGGGTCGCTGAGGTGCGTCCGCGCGATGGCGGCGATGCGAGGGGGCAGCGTCGCCGAGAAGAGCGCCGTCTGCCGACCCGGCGGCGCCTGCCGGAGGATCGCCTCGATGTCCTCGGCGAAGCCCATGTCGAGCATCTCGTCGCACTCGTCGAGCACCACGATGCGGAGCCGGTCGAGCCGGAGGGTGCCGCGGCGCAGGTGGTCGAGCGCGCGGCCGGGCGTCGCGACGACGACGTCGACCCCGCGGCGGAGCGCCTTGGCCTGTTCGCCGAGCGCGGCGCCGCCGTAGATCGGCAGCACGCGGACCCCGAGGAGGCGGCCGTAGCGGTGCACCGCCTCGCTCACCTGCATCGCGAGCTCGCGCGTGGGGCAGAGCACGAGCGCCGCCAGCCGTTCGGCGGGCGGGGCGTCGGGGACGAGGCGGTGGAGGAGCGGCAGCGCGAAGGCGGCGGTCTTGCCGGTGCCGGTCGCGGCCTGCGCGAGCACGTCGCGCCCGGCGAGGAGCGGCGGGATCGCGGCGCGCTGCACGGGCGTCGGCTCCTCGTAGCCGAGTTCCGCGAGCGTCGCGCAGATCGGCGCGGCGAGCCCGAGGCCGAGGAACCCCTCGGCGGCTATCGCCACGAGCCCGGGACCGACTCCGGGCGCGTCGCCTGGATCGCCATGCCGGCGTCGAGCCCCGCGAGGAGCCGCTGGCGGATCGCGCGCAGCTCGCGGAAGCCGACCAGCTGGCGCGTGTCCTCGTCCCAGAGCGTGAGGCGCAGCGTCCGCACGCTGCCGGCGAGCGTCAGCGTCGTGCACTCGCGCAGCGCGGGGATCTCGTCGAAGCAGCGCTGCAGGTTGTAGTTCGGGATGCGCGCCGAGAGGTGGTGGATGTGGTGCAGGCCGATGCTCGCCGTGCACCACTGCAGCAGCTTCGGCATCACGAGGTGCGAGGCGCCCTCGAGGCTCGCGCTGAAGTGGTCCCACGCCTCGCGGTAGCGCCAGTACGTGTCCTCGTACTGGTGCTGCACGTAGAACAGGTACACGCCGATGCCGCCGGCGAGCAGCGTCACCGGCAGCTGCACCAGCAGGAACTTGTCGATCCCGAGCGTCCACCACATCAGCGCCACGACCGCGGCGAGCGCCGCGTTCGTCACGTGCACGCTCCGCCACTCCTTCGTCCACGCGCGCGGGATGTCGAGCGGCAGGCGGTGCTTGAGGATGAACTGGTACGCCGGGCCGATCACCAGCAGCACGAGCGGGTGCCGGTAGAGGCGGTACAGCGCGCGCTTCAGCCGCGGGCGGCTGAGGTACTCGCGGACGGTGAGCGTGTCGATGTCGCCGAAGGCGCGCTGGTCGAGGTTGCCCGACGTGGCGTGGTGCAGGTTGTGCGTCTTCCGCCAGTACGTGAACGGCACCAGCGTGACCACGCCCAGCACGGAGCCGACGAACTCGTTCCAGCGCGTCGAGCGGAAGAACGCGCCGTGGCTGCAGTCGTGCTGCAGCATGAACAGCCGCACCACCATGAACGCCGCCGGCACCGCGCACAGCAGCGTGAGCAGGTACGAGCGCTCCAGCGACCGGTACGCGAGGACCCAGAACGTCACCAGCAGCGCGGCGGTGCTCGCCAGCTGCCAGAGCGACCTGCGATGGCTCACCCGGCGGTACGGGGCGAGCAGCGTGGTCCAGTCGGCGTGGTCGCCGGGGGCGGGCGCGTCGGTCGCGGCCGCCGCGGTCGGGTGGGTGGTCGGCAGGCTCATGCGGGCGGAAGGTACTCGGCTGGTGGTGGCGGGCGCGCGGGGCTCAGCGGAGGTCGCGGAATCCCGGGTCGATGCGCACCCATTCGGGGGTGAGGTGGAACGGCGCGGCGTACAGCTGCTCCACGCGGCGCCGCGCCTCGGCGGTGCGGCCGGCGAGCAGCTCGACCCGCGCGCGCAGCTGCGCGACGTACGGCCCGAACTCGGTGTCCGTGGCGATCGGCACCAGCGTCGTGCCGCGCTCCGCCTCGGCCAAGGCCTCGTCCGTCCGGCCCGCGAGCGCGAGCGCGAGGCCGCGGAGCGCGTGCAGCTGGCCGTCGCCCGGGCTCCGGGCGAGCTGGGTCGCGAAGGCGGCGGCGGCGGAGTCGGCGGCGGCGCGGCTCGCGGATGCCTCGCCGCGCTGCCAGAAGAGCTGCGCGCGCACCAGCGACCGCGTCGCGGGGTCGCCGTCGAACGCGGCGACGGGCAGCCGGAGGGCGAGCGCCTGCAGCGAGTCGTCGAGCACCCACACCAGGTCGTAGAATGTCGAGACGTATGCGGCGAGCGCCTCGGGGGAGACCTCCGCGGGCGCGCGCCGGAGCACGGCGCGCGCGGCGGGCAGGTCGCCGCGCGCGAGCTCGACCATGGCGCGCGTGTGCAGCAGGTCGAGCGAGGCGGGGGCGAGTCCGAGCGCGCGGTCGGCCGCGGCCGCGGCCGCGTCGAGGCGGTGCTCGCGCAGGCGCAGGCTCGCGAGGGTGGCGGCGGCGCGGGACGAGCGCGGATCGAGGCTGGCGTACCGCTCCGCGTCGCGCGCGGCGGCGGCGATGCGCCCCTGGGCGGCCTCGAGGCGAGCGCTCAGCAGCAGCACCTGCGGGTCGCTCGGCGCGAGGCGGCGCGCGGCGGCCAGCGACGCGGCGGCGCCGTCGAAGTCGCGCTGCGCGAGCTGGTGGATGCCGAGCGCCACGTGGCCCGCGGCGCGCTGCGGGGCGAGCGCGATGGCGCGCTGCGCCGCCTGCCGCGCGCGCGTCGCCGCCTCGGGGCCGGCCGCGGTGTTCAGGCCGAGCGCCGACCACGCGGCCGCGAGCCGCGCCTGCGCGAGCCAGAAGGTGGAGTCGGCGCGCACCGCGCGCTCGTACGCGGCGATCGCCGCGCGGAGCCCCGCCGGGTCGGTCGCCCCGCGCCCCTCGAGCAGCGTCTCGCCCAGCAGGAACTGCTCGTACGCGCCCACGTCCGACGTGGGCCGCTCGGCCAGCAGCTCCTGCTCGCGCGCGCCGAGCGCCACGCCGAGCGACGACACGACGCGCGAGGCGATCTCGCTCTGCACCTGGAAGACGTCGGTGAGCGCCGCGTCGAACGGCTCCTGCCAGCGCACCGCGCCGGTGCGCGCGTCGACCAGCTCGGGCTGCACCTGCACCCGGTTCGCCGCGCGGCCGCGCTTCTCCCAGCGCACGGTGCCGGTGAGCAGCCACCGCACGTCCAGCTCGGCCGCGATCTCGCGCGGCGGCTTCGGCGAGCGGCGGTAGCCGACCGAGCTCGCGCGCGCGATCACCTCCACGCCGCCGAGCTGGGTGAGCTTGCCGCGCACCGCGTCGGCGACGCCGTCGGCGAAGTATTCGTCGCCCGCGGCGCCGAGGTTGTCGAAGGGGAGCACGGCCAGGCGCTGCACGGCCGTCGCCTCGACCGGCGTCGGCGCGGGTCGCGGGCCGCGGGACAGCAGCAGCACGCCGGCGACGACCGCCGCGGCCGCCACGAGGCCGCCCACGATCCAGCGCGCGCGGCCCGGCCGCCCCGGCTTCGGCGTGACGGGAATGCCGGCGGCCGGCGTGGGGCGCGTGGCGCGCTTGCTGCCCGTGACCGCGTGCGTCGCGCCCTCCTCGGCGAGCGCCTCGGCCATTGCGCCCGCGCTCGGCATCCGCGCCTCCGCCTCCTTCGCCATCGCCCACGCGACGAGCGCCACCACGCCGGGCTGCACCTCGGGCCGCGCCGCGGCGAGCGACGGCGGCTCCTCCGTCATGGCGCGCACGATCACCGCCTGCGCCGTCGGGCCGCTGTACGGCGGCAGCCCCGCGAGCATCTCGTACAGCAGGCAGCCGACCGAGTAGACGTCGCTCCGCGCGTCGAGGCCGCGCGCGCCCGTCGCCTGCTCGGGGCTCATGTAGGCCGGCGTGCCGATCGCCATGCCGGTGAGCGTGAGGCCGCCCTCCTCGCCGTCGCCGCCCTGCAGCGCGCGGGCGATGCCGAAATCGGCGATCAGCGCGTGGCCGTCCTGCAGCAGGATGTTCTCGGGCTTGATGTCGCGGTGGAGGACGCCCTGCCGGTGCGCGTAGTCGAGCCCCTCGGCGATCTCCCGGCCGATGCGGAGCGCGACGCCGATCGGGAGGGGGCGCTCGCGCTCCATCCGGTCGCGCAGCGACTCCCCCTCGATGAACGGCATCGCGTACCAGTAGAGCGCCGTCTGCGTCGGGGTCGCGTCGACGACGCCCGAGTCGTACACGCCGAGGATGTGCGGGTGCTGGAGGCGCGCGGCGAGGCGGATCTCGCGCAGGAAGCGGTCGGCGCCGAGCGCCGCGGCCAGTTCGGGGCGGAGGACCTTGAGCGCGACCGGGCGGTCGTGGCGCTCGTCGTGCGCGACGAAGACGGTCGCCATGCCGCCGGCGCCGATGGTGCGCTCGACCCGGTACCGCCCGGCGAGCGCCTCCGCGAGTCGCTGCTGCAGCTGGGCGGTCATGCGGCGACGGGGGTCAGGTCGCGCGCTCCCGGGCCGGAACGGCCGGAACGCCTGTGCTGCCGGTCTGGTGCATGCACCGGAAAATAGTCGTCGCCGTTCAGGGGAACGCTCCCGGCCGCCGCGCCGGCGCGAAGCGCCCGTCGTCGGGACCCGGCGGGTTCCAGAACAGGTCCATCGAGCAGAAGAGCAGCTGCGCGAGCGGGTACAGCACGACCGGCAGCACCACCATCAGCGCGCCACCGCCGTACTGCAGCAGGCGCCAGGGCGGGTCGGGCCACGTCCGCCATGCCACGAGGCCGGCGAGGGCGACGAAGAGGAACTCGGACCCGATGAGGTTGAACATGTACGTCCCGACGCGGTACCCCTCCTCGCTCCGCTCGAAGTGCAGGCGGCAGGCGGGGCACGACCGCCGGAGGCGCCAGTACGAGACGAAGATGCCCGCGGCGCCGCAGTGCGGGCAGCGGCGCGTGACGGAGCGCGCGACGAGCTGCGCCGCGAGCCGCACGTTCTCCGCGAGCCCCCGCTCCTCCTCGGGGCGGGCGAGCGGCGCGCTCATGCCCCGGTCACCGCGCGCTCGGCGCGAACGAGAGGTCCCACGTGCAGCGGCGGTCGTAGGTGACGCGCGCGGGCCGCGGCGGCAGGCCCACGCGCGCCACCAGCGTGTTCCCCTCGCCGAGCACGACGGCGGCCGCCTCGCCGGCGCGCACGGCGGCGACCGGGCCCGTGAGCGCGACCACCGGGCCGTCGCCGAGCGAGGCGATCGCCGCGTCGTCGCCGACGGCGGCGGCGCCGGGCTCCACCTCCGCCTCGACGACGAGCCGGCCGTCCGCGTCGCCTGCCGTGGCGATGACGCGGGCGCCGCGGCCCATCGGTCGCGGCCGGAAGGTCACGACGCCATCGACCACCGCGAGGCCGGCGGCGCGGAGGAGCGCGTGCGCCGGCGAGCCCGGCTCGGCGATGACGGGGCCGATGCCGACCTGCGCATCCGGCAGGCCCGGCGCGCGGCCGCCGGCCAGCCGGACGAGCGGTGCCGCCAGCGCATGCGGCCCGACCCGTCGCCCGTCGATGGCGCCGCTCGCGCACTGCACCACCACCCAGCCGAGGTCGGCGGTGCCGGGCGAATCGCCGGGCTCCGGCGCCCAGCGCTTCCCCGCGAGGGAGGCCACGGCCGCGGCCGGTGCCTCCCACCAGACCGTCAGCGCCTCGCAGCCGTCGGCCGCGGTCACGACCCAGCGCTGCGCGGCGGCGGGAGCGGCCGCGCCGGCGCAGAGCGCGAGCAGCGCCGCCGCGTGCCTCACGGCGTCGCCGGCTTCGGGCGGAACAGGCTCGTCGGGAACCAGGCCGGCCGCGTCGGGCGCGACGCCACCTGGCCGATGATGTCGGCGTACAGCGCGTTGAAGTCGGCCGCGGCCTGCCGGTCGATCGGCTGCGCGAGGTCGTCCCGCACGCCGTGGTACCGCTCCTGGCGCCAGCGCAGCACGCGGTCGTGCTCGGGCGAGCCCCTCACGAAGCCGACCTTGAACGAGAGCGCCGGGATCCCCTCGCGGATGAAGCTGTACTGGTCGCTGCGGATGAACGCGTTCCGCTCCGGCTCCGGGTCCGTGATGACCTCGACCCCGCGCGGTGCGGCGGCGCGTCGCACGTCCTCCGCGAGGTCGGACTCCTCGAGCCCGTTCACAAGCAGCCGTCGCAGCGGGTTGATCGGCAGGAACATGTCGGTGTTGAGGTCGGCCACGACCGACGCCGCGGGCACCGTCGGGTGCCGCGCGTACCACGCCGAGCCGAGCAGGCCCTTCTCCTCGGCGGTCACCGCCAGGAAGAGCACCGAGCGGCGGGGGCGCGGCGTCCGGGCGGCGAGCGTCGCCACCGTCTCGAGCATGGTCGCGACGCCGGAGGCGTTGTCCATCGCGCCGTTGAAGATGCTGTCGCCCTCGACTGGCGCGCCGACGCCGACGTGGTCGATGTGCGCGGTGACCACGACGTGCTCCGCGCGAAGCGCGGGGTCGGCACCGACGAGGACGCCGGCGACGTTGTCCGACGTCACGCGCGCCTCGACGAGGCCCACGGTGGCCTGCAGCGACGCGGCGAGCGGGCCGCCGGGCAGCGCCGCCCCGCTGTCGGCGAGCGCCTGCAGGTCCGCGTAGCGCCTGCCGCTCCCCTCGAAGAGCCGCTCGGCGTGGGCCGGGTTCACGGTCACGCCCACGAGCGGCGCTTCGGGCGACCGCCCCTCGTCCAGCTCCATCTGCGGGTTGAGCCGTGCCGCCGAGGCGCGCGCCCACGGCACGTCGCCGCGCGGGTTGGCGACGGTGACGAGCGCCGCCGCGCCTGCCGCACGCAGGCGCGCGCCGAGGCCCGAGCGCGCGTTCGCGATCGCGGGGCCGGGGACGCCGCGCGGCACGCCGCCGGCGAGGACGACCACCGCCTTCCCCGCGAGGTCGAGGCCGCGCAGGTCGTCGATGCCGAGCTCGGGGATCACGAGGCCGTAGCCGGCGAAGACGAGCGGCGCGTCGATCGTCGTCTCGCGCGCGCCGCGCGCGCCGATCGTCGCCGCCTCGCCGAGCGGCAGCGGCCGGCTCGTGCCGCCTCGCGCGAGCGCCAGCGACGAGCGTCGCTCGTCGATGCGCCGCACGAGGAACGGCACCGGCTGGAAGTACCCGTCGGTGCCGGCCGGGCGGAGGCCGGCGCGGCGGAACGCGGCCGCCACGTACTCGGCGGCCTGCCGGTGCTCGCGGCTGCCGGTCTCGCGGCCGCGCATCGAGTCGTCGGCGAGGCGCTGCACGTGGGCCCACCATGCGTCCGCCTGCGCGTGCGCCCGCACCGGCAGGGCGAGCGACAGGGCCGCGAGGGCCGGGAGGAGGCGGCGCATCAGTAGCGCCAGCTCGTGGTGTCGACGCCGGCCGGGTGGCGCTTGCGGATCTGGTCCATGATCCTCGGGATGAACATCTGGTGGTAGCGCAGCCGCGAGAGCGCGTTCGGGCGCGTGTGGTCGCCGTTCCAGCAGTGCTCGGCGCGGTCGCCGTACGCGAACTCGACGTCGGGCAGAGGGTCCTTCAGCCGGGCGAACGTCTCCTCCGCGAGGTACACGGCGTTCTGCAGGTAGTAGTTGTCCATGTCGCCGACGTAGATGTGCAGCTTCCCCGCGATCTTCGGCCCGAGCACCTTCCAGTCGCGCTGCACGATGTGCACGAGGTCGAAGTGCTCGCGCCAGTACGCCGCCACCTCGCGGTCGATGGTGCCCGTGCGCTGGTCCCAGAGCTCGCGCGGGTAGCCGTCGGCGTCGACCGGCGAGAAGGTGGCGGTCCAGATGTCCCACTGGCCGCCGCTCCGGCTCCGGCTGCCGAGCGCCTCCTCGTGCCGGTTCACCTCCTCCAGCGTCGCCGTCGGACGGCCGAGCCAGTCCTGCATGCCGCTGCGCGGCGTCCGCTTCCAGCGGCTCGCGAGGCGGTACGCGTTCGTGTCCTCGTAGATGTTGACGACGGTGAAGGCGCGGAAGTCGATCGGGTCGGGGCACGCGACCCACGCGCCGTTGAACTCGTCCGGATAGAACACCTGCGCGGCCATCGCCTCCCAGCCGCCGGTCGAGCCGCCGTACGTGAAGCGCGCGTACCCCTGGCCGATGCCGCGGTACTTCCGCTCGAGGTGCGGGAGCAGCTCGCGCATGATCGCGTCGCCCCACGGGCCCTGCGCCTCCGAGTTCACCGCGTACGAGTCGTCGTAGTACGGCGTCGGGTGCTGGATCTCGACGAGCAGCACGCGCGGGAAGCCGGCGCCGGTCCAGTCGCGGTAGAACTGGTGCGCCTGCTGCTGCACGATGCGGTTGTACCCCTTGAGCCGGAACCGCTCCGAGTAGTCCGGGGCGAGCGTGGTGTCGGGCGGCTCCGGGCGGAAGCCGTCGAAATCGGCGGGGAAGTGGCCGTGGTTGATGACGATCGGGTAGCGCGCCTCGGGGTGCTCGTCGAAGCCGGCGGGAAGGAGCACGTGCGCGCCGAGGTACATGTCGCGCCCCCAGAAGCGGCTGAGCAGCTCGGAGCGGATGCGCTCGTGGCGCACCCACTTCGTGTCCGACGGCGGCTCGATCGGCGGGATCTCCTGGTCGAGCACGAGGGCGACGGCGGCCCCGCCGCGGCGGAGCTCCACCCACCGCGGCACGGAGAACAGGTTGCCGGGCTTCCGGTTCCACTGCTGTCCCTCGCCGCGGTCGGGCGGCAGCTTCACGACCTTCCCGTCGGCGCGGCGGAACGTCTCGTAGCGGTTGAGCACGGCCTGCACCCAGTACCGGCCCGGCGGCAGCTCGGCGAGCGAGGCGAGCGGGTAGCCCGTCGCCTTCGCGTCGACGGTCGCCGCCGCGCCGGGCTTCCACCGATCGACGTCGAGGCCGAACACGAGCTGCGTGTTCGGCCCGTCGGCGAGCTGGAAGCGCGGTTCGCGCGTCGAATCGGTGGAGATCAGCAGCAGCAGCCGCCCGTCGAGGGGCGCGGCGCTGCGGCTGGCCGGGAAGGTGACGTGCACGTGCGGCGCGGGCCGCGGGTCGGCGGCCGGCCGCGCCGCCAGCAGGGCGAGCGGCGCGAGGGCGAGGAGGGGGAGCATCACTGCAATATGGCGGACTGGCGGACCGGCGGACGAGCGGACGTGAGAGGAGGCGGCATCGACGAGCAAAAGACCGCATCCGCGCCCGAGCCGTCTTCCGCCCGACCGCCCGTCCGCCCGTCCGCCCGTCCGCCCCGCCTACACCGCCCGCGCGAAGTGCCCGCGCGTGAACGCGCCGTCGAGCAGCTTCCGCACGGCGCGCGGGTCGTGCGCGCGTCCCGCGGCCGTCGCATCGATCGCGGCGCGCCACGCGGCCGTCACGTCGGCGACGGGATCGCCCGGAACGTTGAAGACGAGCTTGAGGCTCCTGAGGCCGGATCGCCAGAGCTGCGGCAGGTACTCGCTGGCGTCGACCGGGCGCGAGTGCAGCAGCCGGTTCCGGCACGCCGAGTCGGTGGCGACGGGGAAGACGTATCCTGCCGGGTCGGTGAGGCGCGTGTCGGTGTGCGTGCGGGTGCACAGGTCGCGGCAGTGCGTCGGCGTGCGGTCGAACGCGGCGGAGAGCACGCAGTGCTCGATCGTCATCCCCTCGGGCCGCCCGTGCACCAGCACCTCGAAACCGTGCCCCTGCCACGGCGCGCCGACCTGCGCCATCTCCTCCGTGGTGAGCTCCACCGAGAGGACGAGGCGCGACGCGCCGAGGCCGAACACCACGTCGGCCGTGTGCGCATTGAAGACGTTCAGCGCGTAGTCACCAACAACGTCGCGCCCTGCGTTGGCGAGCTCGGCCAGCAGCCCGAGGTGCCCGCTCACGAGCGGCGTGCCGAGCGCCAGCCACTTGTCGACCACCTTCCGCTCGGCGGGGCGCACGATCGTCGGCGTGCGGAGGCGCGTCGCCACGCCGCACGACGCGAGCTCGTCGAGCAGCGCACGGACGTGCGACACGGGCGGCGTCGGGTGCCGCAGGAACAGGTCCAGCACGACCTCGTCGGCGCCGGCGTCGGCGGCGGCGCGCGCGTCGTCCAGGCGCCACACCTCGGCCACGAGCCGGCCACCCTCCGGGGTGGAAGCGGCGGGGCCGGGCGCCAGCGCCAGCGCCGCGTCGACCATCCCCTCGCGCACGGCCTGGCGCGCCGCCGCGGCCCAGTCGCGCCGGACGAGGAGCTCGGCCACGGCACGCTGGCGGAGGTCGTTGAGCGCCGAGACGGGCAGGAAGAGGCCGTCGGCGAGCGCGCTGCGGTCGAGCGCACCGAGCGCGAACGGCGTCTCGCCGAGGCGGCCGAGCTGCTCGCGGAGGCGCGGCTCGTCGAGCGGGCGCCGGTCGGCGGGGCCGAGCGGGACGTCGCTCGCGACGGTGACCGACTCGCCGTCGACGGTGGCGGTGAGCCGCAGCGGCTCGCCGGCGCGGCCCGCGAGCACCACGTCGAGCGGCACGCGCGCGGCCGGCGCCTCGCCCAGCCCGGCGAACGAGGCGCGCGCGCGCCCGAGCAGGGCCGCGTGCGACGAGCGCACGACGACCCACCCGGCGGGCACGCGGGCGCCGGCGTTCACCGCCTGCACCGGCCGCCCGTCGCGCGCGCGAAGGTCGCGGACGGTGCGCACCTGGAAGCCGGCCTGCCCGTGCGCCGCGCCGTCCGGATGCTCGAAGCCGAGGCCGTCGCCCACCTGCACCGGGCGGGTCACGCTCAGCAGGAGCTCGTCGCGCTCGAGGCCGAGCACGTGGCCGAGCGGCTCGCCCCGGTTGTCGGGCTGGGCGCGCGTGATGTAGTCACGGCCCGCGCGCCCGCCGTACATCCCGCCGGTGAAGCCGCGCGAGAAGATCTGCACCAGCGGGGCCGTCTCCGCCTCCGTCGGCGGCCGCCACGTGCCGGCCGCCAGCTGGTCGAGGAAGGTGCGGTAGCCGCGCGTGACGGTCGCGACGTACTCCGGCTTCTTCTTGCGGCCCTCCACCTTGAGGCAGCCGACGCCGGCCGCGGCGATGTCGGCGAGGTGCTCCCACGCGCCCAGGTCCTTCGCCGAGATCAGGAAGCCGCGGTCGAGCTCGGCCCCGGTGCCGGCATCGGTCAGCACGTAGTCCTTGCGGCATGACTGCGCGCATGCGCCGCGGTTGGCGCTCCGCTCGCTGATCATCCCCGACATGAAGCACTGCCCGGAGTACGCGATGCAGAGCGCGCCATGCACGAACGTCTCGAGGCCGATCCCCGGCGCCTCGGCGCGGATCCGCCGGATGTCCTCCAGCGTGTTCTCGCGCGCCAGCACGACGCGCTCCACGCCGAGGTCGCGCATGACCCGCGCGCCGGCCGGGTCGTGCACCGTCATCTGCGTGGAGCCGTGGATCTCGAGCTCGGGGAAGGCGTGGCGGATGAGCCGCACGGCCCCCAGGTCCTGCACGATCGCCGCGTCGATGCCGAGGTCGACGCATTCGCCGAGGTGGAGCAGCGCCTCGCGCAGCTCGCCGGGCTTGAGCAGCACGTTGAACGCGAGGTAGATCCGGACCCCGTGGGCATGCGCGAGCCGGCACGCCTCGCTGACCTCGGCGAGCGTGAGCTGCGCGCCGTCGTCGCGCGCGTTGAAGCGCTCGGCGCCCAGGTAGACGGCAGTGGCGCCGTTCGCGACGGCGGCACGGACCGCGTCGAGGGTGCCGGCGGGGGCGAGGAGCTCGGGGACGCGCATGGGGCCGAAAGCTAGCGCGCGGCCCGCCGCGTGCCCCGTATCTTCCGGCGTGTTCCCGATCAAGGACGACAACCCCACCTTCGCGACCCCCGTCGTCACCCTCGCGCTGATCGCGGCGAACCTCGCCGTGTGGGCGATGGTCCAGGGGCTCGGCGCGGGCGAGGCGCTCGGCGCGTCGGTCTGCCGCTGGGGCCTCATCCCCGGCGAGCTGCTCGGCACGGCGGCGCCCGGCACCGCCTTCCCGCTCGGCCCGCAGTCGGCCTGCGTGCTGGAGGCGACGCCCAACTGGCTCTCGGTGGTGAGCAGCATGTTCCTGCACGGCGGCTGGTTCCACCTGCTGGGGAACATGTGGTTCCTGTGGGTCTTCGGGAACAACGTCGAGGACTCGATGGGCCGCGGGCGGTACCTCGCGTTCTACCTGCTGTGCGGCCTCGCCGCCGCCGCGGCGCAGGTGCTCGCCGACCCGGCGAGCGCCATCCCCATGGTCGGCGCCTCCGGCGCGATCGGCGGCGTGATGGGCGCCTACGTGATCCTCTATCCGCGGGTGCGGGTCACGCTGCTCGTCATCCTCGTCGTCTTCGTCACCACCTTCCGCGTCCCGGCGTTCCTCATGCTCGGCTACTGGTTCCTCACGCAGCTCCTCCAGGGCACCGTCGCGACGGGCGAGGCGGGCGGCGTCGCCTTCTGGGCGCACGTCGGCGGCTTCGCGGCGGGCGCGCTGCTCGTCTTCATCTTCCGCGATCCCGACCTCGTGCGCCGCCACCGCCAGTCGGTGCTCGCCGCGCACGGCGGGCGCTGGGCATGAGCGCCCCCGACCTCGCGGCGCTCGCCGCGCGCGCCGAGGCGCTGGTCGCCGCGCCGCTGGCGATCGGCGCGCCCGCGACGCTCGCGGGGCCGCCGCTCGCGGCGGTGATCGACCACACCCTGCTGCGCGCCGAGGCGACCGCGGCCGACGTCGCCGCCACCGCGGACGAGGGGCGCGCCCTCGGTGCCGCGTCGGTGTGCGTCAACGGCCGGTGGGTGCCGCTCGTCTCGGGGCGGCTCCGCGGCGGCGTGGTGCGCTGCTGCGCGGTGGTCGGCTTCCCGCTCGGCGCGATGGCGGCCCGCGCGAAGGCCGCGGAGGCGGCGCACGCGATCGCCGATGGCGCGGCGGAGCTCGACATGGTGGTGGCGCTCGGCGCGCTGCTCGCCGGCGAGCTGGGCGCGGTGCACGACGACATCGCGGAGGTGGTGCTCGCCGCGCGGGGCATCCCGGTGAAGGTGATCCTCGAGAGCGCGGCGCTGTCGCCCCTCGCCATCGCGCAGGGCTGCCTGCTCGCGGAGGCGGCGGGCGCGGCGTTCGTGAAGACGTCGACCGGGTTCCATGCGGCGGGCGGCGCGAGCGTGGAGGCCGTGGCGCTGATGCGCGCCGCGGTCGGCGGGCGGCTCGGCGTGAAGGCGTCCGGCGGGATCCGCACGCTCGCCGACGCGCAGCGGATGCTCGGCGCGGGGGCGACGCGGCTCGGCGCGTCGGCCACGCGCGCGATCGTGGCGGGTGGGGCGGGCGGGGCGGGCTACTGACCGGCGGGCACCGGAAGCGGAGACGCGCGGCCTCCCCGAGGTATCGGGTCGGTTCGGCCGCGGCTCCGGCTATGTCCGGCGCGGGATCAGGGGTGCGGCAGCCCGCCGAGGTGGAGGGCGACGCCGGTGACGATCGCCAGCGCCTGGCCGGCAAGCACGTCGCCCGGGTAGTGGACGCCGAGCACCACGCGCGAGAGGCCGACGAGCGCGGCGAGCGGCAGCAGCACCGGCGCGAGCGCGGGCACGCACAGCCCGTACGCGAAGGCGATCGCCATCGCCGCGCACGAGTGGCCCGACGGGAAGCTGAACGCGTCCGGCACCGCGACGTGCACCTCGGCGGCGCTCGGCCGCGGCCGCACGATCGTCCGCTTGCACAGCTGCACGAGCAGGTGCGAGCAGGCGAGCACCGCGGCGGCGAAGAGGCCGGCCTGCCGCACCGCGCCGTGCCCCGCCACGATCGGCAGGAGCGCCGCGGCGACCGAGGCGCGCGTGCCGCCGACATGCGTCACCGTCCGCCAGAACGCGCGCCGCCGCCCGCTCGCGGTCTCGAGGACCCAGCGGGCGAACAGCGCGCGGTCACGCGCGTCGAGGCGGGCGATCAGGCCCATTCGCATGTGTTCGAAACTCGGCCGGCGCTGTCAACGACGTGTGGCGGCCGTGCAACAGGCGGGCAACGGCCCGGGGCCGTGCCGGGAGGGGCTCAGCGGCCGAGGACCACCACGTCGCGCGCGAGCAGGTCGGCGAGGACGTCGGACTTCCGCTCGGCCGACCAGCACTCGAGCGCGAGGTCGGCGCCGGGGCGGCCGTGCGCGGTGACGGTGAGCACGGCGGGCTTGAGCTCGGTGCTGACGCGTTCCACGAGCCCCACGTGGCCGCGATCGAGCCCGTCGGCGAGGCGGAGCAGCGCGGCGAGGCGCCGCACGACCTGCTGGTCGCGGTCGGAGAGCGCGGCGAACTCCGCATGCTTGCGGCTCGGGCCGCCGCGGCGGTGGTACCGGCTGATCACGGCGACGAGCGTGCGCTCGCGCGCGGCGAGGCCGAGCCGGTCCGCGTGCAGGATCAGCTGGTGGCTGTGCTTGTGGTGCTTCCGGTAGCTCACCACCTGCCCGACGTCGTGCAGGAGCGCGGCCGCCTCCAGGAGCGGCGCGTCGTCGGGCTCGCAGCCGAGCGCGGGGCCGAGCTGCTCGAGGAGCTGCCGGCACAGGAGGCGCACGTGCTCCACGTGGCGCTGGTCGCCCTGGCACTTCTCGACGAACTCCCGCATCAGGCGCAGCGGGTCGGCCTTCCGCAGCTCGGCGGCGCCGACCATCTCCAGCAGCAGCCCCTCGCGCAGGCCGAAGCCGGAGACGGTCATGCTGCGCGCGTCCACCAGCTGCAGCAGCTCGGCCGTGACGGCGAGGCCGGCGAGGATGATGTCGGCGCGGTCGGGGTTGAGCCCCGCCACCTCGCGCCGCTTCTCGGGCGAGAGCGTCACCACCCACTCGAGCAGCTGTTCCACCTCGGCGGTGCTCACCGGCTCGCCGTGCACGGAGTCGGGGATGAGGAGGCCGCGGCGCGCGATCGCCATGCGCGCGAGCGAGGTGAAGCTGCCCCCGGAGCCGATCACCAGCGCCGAGCGCCACTTCCGCGCGGCGAAGCCCTGCTTGAGCTGGCGGCGCACGACCTTCCGGAGCTGCTCGATCTCGCCCCAGGTGTCCTTGCGGCCCGAGAGGTGCAGCTCGGTGAGGCGCACGGCACCGAGGGGGAGCGACGTGGTGAGCTCGACGAGCCCGTCCACCGCGCCGATCAGCTCCAGCGAGCCGCCGCCGATGTCGGCGACGAGCGTGCGCTGCCCGGCGAGGGGGAAGTGGTGCGCGACGGAGCGCCAGGCGAGCGTCGCCTCCGTCTCGGCGTCGATGATGCGGAGCGGGATGTCCAGCTCGTCGCGCACCCGCTGCACGAACTCGTGGCCGTTGACGGCCTCGCGCATCGCGGCCGTGGCGACGGCGGAGACGCGGGTGACGCCGCGGCGCCGCAGCACGTCGCGCGCGCGGCGGAGCGCCCCCATCGCGCGCTCGACCGCCTCGGGGTCGAGGCGGCCCGTGAGCGCCACGCCGCGCGCGAGGCGCGGCGTGTCGCGCATCTCGTCGATGATCTCGAGGCCGGACGCCGGGTCGTACTCGGCCACCAGCAGGCGCACCGAGTTGGAGCCGACGTCGATCGCGGCGACGCGCTCCTTCTGCCGCGCCGCCGGGGCGCCCGGCATGGCCTCGAGCGGGGCGCTCACGGCCGGGGCGCGCGCCCGCGGCCGAGCTGCTCGCCCCGGTCCTCGGCGTGGTGCTTGATCGACTTCCCCTCGACCAGGAAGACCACGTCCTCGGCGATGTTCGTCGCCAGGTCGGCGACGCGCTCCAGGTTCCGGCTCACGAGGAACAGCTCCATCCCCGCCGAGATGTTGTGCGGGTCCTCCATCATGTGCGTGAGGAGGATGCGGAACACGGAGCGGTTCAGGATGTCCACCTTGTCGTCGCGGCGGCAGACCTCGCGGCCGGCGGCGGCGTCGCCGCGGATGAACGCCTCGAGCGCGTCGGAGAGCATCTCGCGCGCGAGGCGCGCCATCTCCACGATCTCGGGCTCCGGCGCGATGGCGCGCGCCTGCGAGAGCCGCTCCGCGCACTGCGCGATGTTCACCGCGTGGTCGCCGACGCGCTCGAGGTCGTTGGCGATCTTGAGCGCGGAGGTGAGCATCCGCAGGTCGCGCGCCATCGGCTGCTGCAGCGCGAGGAGCTTGATGCACTGCTCCTCGATCTCGACCTCCATGTCGTTCACGACGCGGTCGCCCTTGAGCACCTCGCGCGCCTTCTCCGCGTCCCGCTCGAGCAGCGCCTCGACGGCCAGGCCGAGCTGCGCCTCCGCCTCGCCCGACATGGAGAGCAGCCGCACCTTCACGTGGCTCAGGTCCTCGTGGAAGTGGCGGTAGGACTCCCCGCTCATCCGAACCTCCCCGTGATGTACGCCTCCGTGCGCTCGTTCGTCGGCGTGGTGAAGATGCGCTCGGTGTCGCCGAACTCCACGAGCTGCCCGCGGTCGAAGAAGCCGGTGCGGTCGGAGACGCGCGCCGCCTGCTGCATGTTGTGCGTGACGATCACGATCGTGTACTCGCGCTTCAGGTCGTGGAGCAGCTCCTCCACCTTCTGCGTCGCCACCGGGTCGAGCGCGGAGCACGGCTCGTCCAGCAGGAGCACCTCCGGCTGGTTGCCGAGGGCGCGCGCGATGCAGAGGCGCTGCTGCTGGCCGCCGGAGAGGCCGGTGGCGGGGCCCTCGAGCCGGTCCTTCACCTCGTCCCAGAGCGCCGCCTGCCGCAGGCAGCGCTCGACGAGGTCCGGCAGCTCGGCGCGGCGGACGAGGCCGTTCAGGCGCGGGCCCCACGCCACGTTCTCGAAGATCGACTTCGGGAACGGGTTCGGCCGCTGGAACACCATGCCGACCCGCTGGCGGAGCGCCACCACGTCGGTGGCGGGCGAGAGGACGGACATCCCCTCCACGAGGATGTCGCCGCTCCAGCGCGCGCCGGGCGTCAGGTCGTGCAGACGGTTGATCGAGCGGAGGAACGTCGACTTGCCGCAGCCGGACGGGCCGATGATGGCGGTGACCGCCTTGCGCGGCAGCGCCACGCTGATCCCCTGCAGGATCTCCCGCTCGCCGTAGCTGAAGCGGAAGTCGCGCACGTCGATCGCCGGCGTCGGCGCGGCGTCGGGCGCCGGGCGGGCGCCGCCGCGCGGCTCGGCCACCTGCGGGCGGGGCGTGGCGACGGGGCCCGTCACCCGAACCGCCCGGTGATGTACGCCTCGGTCTGCTCGTGCTTCGGCGCGGTGAAGATCTCGCGCGTGGCGCCCGTCTCGACCATCTGGCCGAGGTAGAAGTAGGTCGTCGTGTCGGAGACGCGCGCGGCCTGCTGCATGTTGTGCGTCACGATGATGATCGTCACCTGGCGCTTGAGCTCGAAGAGCAGCTCCTCGATGCGCTGCGTGCCGATCGGGTCGAGCGACGCCGTGGGCTCGTCGAGCAGCACCACCTCGGGCCCCGGCGCGAGCGTGCGCGCGAGGCAGAGCCGCTGCTGCTGGCCGCCGGAGAGGCCGAGCGCGCTCGCGCCGAGGCGGTCCTTCACCTCGTCCCACAGCGCCGTCTGGCGGAGCGCGCGCTCGACGACCTCGTCGGTCTCCGCGCGCGAGCGCGGCGCGCCGACCGCGAGGCCCGCGGCGACGTTCTCGCGGATCGACATCGTCGGGAACGGCGTCGGCTTCTGGAACACCATCCCGATGCGGCGGCGCACCTCGCGCACGGAGACGCGGTCGCCGTAGACGTCCTGCCCGTCGAGGTGCACCGTGCCGGTGATCCAGCCCCCCTCGGAGAGCTCGTGCATGCGGTTGAGCGTGCGCAGGAACGTCGACTTGCCGCAGCCCGACGGGCCGATGAGCGCGTGCACCCGGTGCGCGCGGAAGTCGAGCGAGACGCCCTTCACCGCGACGAACTTGCCATACATCGCGGTGACCTTGTCCGTGCGGATGCGCACCGGCGCGTCCACGGCCGCGGGCGCCGCGGCGGTGGCGTCGACCACGGGCGGCGGGGTCACCCGGGCGAGCGCGGACTCAGCCACGGCCGATGGGGGTGCGGCGCAGCGCCAGGCGCGCGCCGAGGCTGAGCAGGAAGACGACGAGGATGAGCACCAGCGCCGCGCCCCACGCGAAGCGATGCCACTCCTCGTACGGACCCGTCGCGTACTGGTACACGGTGAGCGGCAGCGCGGCCATCGGCTCGTCGAGCCGGGTCGAGAGGTACTGGCTGCCGAGCGCCGTGAAGAGGAGCGGCGCCGTCTCGCCCGCCACGCGCGCCACGGCCAGCAGCACCCCGGTCACGATCCCCGGCAGCGTGGTGCGGACGATCACCTGCAGCGTGGTGCGCCAGCGCGTGTAGCCCAGCGCCAGCGCGGCCTCGCGCAGCGCGTGCGGCACCAGCTTGATCATCTCCTCGGTGGTGCGCAGCACCATCGGGATCATCAGCATCGCGAGCGCCGCCGCGCCGGCGAAGCCGGAGAAGTGCTTCTGCGTCGCCACGATCCAGGTCCACGCGAAGACGCCGATCACGATCGACGGCGTGCCGTTCAGCACGTCGGCCACGAAGCGCGTCACCCACGTCAGGCGGCTCCCGGGGTACTCGGCGCAGTGGATCCCCGCCAGGATGCCGATCGGCAGCCCGATCAGCGACGCCATCCCCACCATGAGCAGCGTCCCCACCACCGCGTGCGCGACCCCGCCGCCCGTCTCCCCCGCGGGCACCGGCTCGCGGGTGAAGAAGTCGAGCGAGAGGTTCCCCGCGCCCTGCAGCACCAGGTTGCCGAGGATGAGGAGCAGCGGCAGGACCGCCGCCACCACGGCGAGCACCGTGAGTCCGGTCATCAGCGCGCTCCACGCGCGCCGGAGCGACGGCGCGGTCACAGCGCCTTGCTCCCCGCCGCCGAGCCGCGCGCGACGCGCCAGATGAGGAGCCGCGCCCCCGCGTTCACCAGCACCGTGAGCACGAAGAGCGCGAGCGCCACGTAGCTGAGCGCCGCGAAGTGCATGTCGGCGACGGCCTCGGAGAACTCGTTCGCGATCACCGCCGCCATCGTGTACCCCGGCGAGAAGAGCGACGCCGCGATCTCGTGGCGGTTGCCGATGAGCATCGTCACCGCCATCGTCTCGCCGAGCGCGCGCCCGAGGCCGAGGATCACCGCGCCGAGGATCCCCGAGCGCGCGTACGGCAGCACCGCGCCGGTCACCATCTCCCAGCGCGTCGCCCCCATCGCCAGCGCCGCCTCGCGCTGGCTGTCGGGCACCGCCATCAGCACCTCCCGGCTCACCGACATGACGTACGGCATCACCATGATCGCGAGGATCACGGAGGCGGAGAGCATCGAGGTCGGGTAGATCGCGCCCTGGAAGGTCGGCAGGAAGCCGAACAGGTCGCGCAGCGGGGGGAAGACGTGCGCCCGGAGGATCGGCGCGAGGACGAAGATCCCCCACAGGCCGTAGACCACGCTCGGGATCGCCGCGAGCAGGCCGATGATGAACGCGATCGGCTGGCGCACCACGCGCGGCGCGAACTCCGTGAGGAAGATCGCCACGCCGAGGGAGAGCGGCACCGCGATGAGCAGCGCGATCGCCGAGGAGACGAGCGTGCCGAACACCAGCGGCGCCGCGCCGTAGTTCTCCTTCACCGGGTCCCAGTCGGACGAGGTCACGAAGCCGAGGCCGAACTTGTCGATCGCCGGCTTCGCGCCCGTCCACAGCTCCCAGACCAGGAAGAGCAGCAGCAGCGGCAGCACCGCCGCCGCCGCCGTCAGGAGGCCGCGAAAGACGTCGTCCCCGCGGCTGCGCCCCTCGAGCGCGCCCGCGGTCACCGGGTCAGTCATGCGGCCAACGGTACCCGGCCGGGGTGCGTCGGATGTCACTGCCGTGTAACAGGGCCGTCACCGGGCCATCCGGAAGGCGAGGGTCAAGTGGTTGTGGACCTTGAATTTAGCGCGAAGCCGCGGCGGGCGCCCGGGGCGACCCGCCGCCGAGCGCAGCGGCCCGCTTCGCCGCGAGCGCCATGACCGACGCCGGCAGCGGCGCGTAGCCGATCGCCGCGCCGAGCTGCTGGGCGGCGGGCGTGAACGCGTACGCCAGGAAGTCGCGCAGCGTGGCCGCGCGCGCGGGGTCGCCCCCGTCCCGGCGGGCGAGCAGCCAAACGTACGAGGCGATCGGGTAGGCGTCCTTCGCCGGGGCGTTGACGATGGAGACCCGGAAGTCGGTGTCGGGCGCGAGCGGGGTGCCGGCCGCCGCCGCGCTGATCCCCTCCAGGCTCGGCGCCACGAACGCGCCGGCCGCGTTCCGCAGCGACGCGTACTGCAGGCGGTTCGCGCGGGCGTACGAGAACTCGACGTAGCCGAGCGCGCCCTCCCACTGCTTCACCTGCTGCGTCACCCCCTCGTTCCCCTTGCCGCCGAGGCCGACGGGCCACTTCACCGCGGTGCCGTGCCCGACGCGCGACTCCCACTCGGGCGAGGCCTTGCCGAGGAAGTCGGTGAACACGTACGTCGTCCCCGAGCCGTCGGAGCGGTGGGTGACGAGGATGTCGAGCTTCGGGAAGCTGATGCCCGGGTTCAGCGCGGCGATGCGCGGGTCGTTCCAGCTGATGATGCGGCCGAGGAAGATGTCGGCGATCGTGGGCGCGTCGAGCCGCAGCACGGTGCCGGGGGGCAGCGCGAGGTTGTACGTGATGACCACCGCGCCGAGCGTCACGGGCAGGTGCGCGACGTTCCCCTGCACGGCGGCGATCTGCTTGTCGTTCATCGGGCCGTCGGTGGCGCCGAAATCGACGGTGCCCTGCGTGAACTGCCGGATGCCGCCGCCCGAGCCGATGGACTGGTAGTTGATCCGCTTGCCGGTGCGCTTCTGGTACTCGGAGAACCAGCGCGTGGCGAGCGGGTTGAAGAACGTCGAGCCGGCGCCGGTGAGCGCGACCTGCGCGCGGAGCGGCGCGCCCGGGAGGGCGGCCACGCAGAGGGCGAGCAGCACGGCGGCCGGGCGGGCCACGGGGCGTGTCATGCGGGGATCCTCTCGGGCGCCGGGCCGGTGGCGGCGGCGCGCTCCTCGGGCTCGACGGGGGCGTTGGGGAACCAGCAGCGCACGGCGGTGCCGCGGCCGAGCTCGCTCTCGACGGCCACGCGGCCGCCGTGGCCCTCGATCAGGTGCTTCACGATGGCGAGGCCGAGCCCCGTGCCGCCCTCGTGGCGCGACCGGGACGGATCGGCACGATAGAAGCGCTCGAAGATCCGCGGCAGGTGCTCGCCCCCGATCCCGGCGCCGGTGTCGCGCACCGTGACGGTGACGCCCCCCTCCTCGGCGTGGGCGCTGAGGGTGATGAGCCCGCCCGACGGCGTGTAGCGCAGCGCGTTGTCGTACAGGTTGGTCAGCACCTGTCGCAGCGCGTCGGTGTCCGCGTGGACGACCGACGCGCCGGTGCGCACGTCCATCGCGAAGCGCACGCCGCGCTCGCGTGCGCGGTCGGCGAGGGTGTCCCACGCCTCCAGGCCGATCTCGCCGACGTCGGTCGGCTCGGGCTGCGCCTGCCAGCGGCCCGACTCGATGCGCGCGAGGTCCAGCAGGTCGTCGACCAGCCGCTGCATGCGGCGCGCGTTGCTGAGGATGACGCCGAGGAAGCGCTGGCGCGTCTCCGCGTCCTCGGGGTCGGCGAGCAGCGTCTCGGTGTAGCCGCTGATGGAGGTGAGCGGCGTCTTGAGCTCGTGCGAGACGTTCGCCACGAAGTCGCGCCGCACCGCCTCCAGCCGCTTGATCGCCGTCTCGTCGTGCAGCACCAGGAGGCTGCCCCCCTCGGGGAGGGCGCGGGCGTTGAGCGAGAAGGTGCGGCCGTCGATCTCCACCAGCCGGTCCTGCACCGCCTCGCCGCGCATCACCGCGTCGACGGCCTCGCGCGCGGCCTTCACGCGGAAGAGCTGGGGGAGCAGCGGGAGCGGCGCGCCATCGCCGTAGCCGAGCAGGCGGCGGGCCGCGCCGTTGGCGGTGGTGATGCGGCCGCGGCCGTCGGCCGCGATGACGCCCTCGACCATCGCCTCGACGAGCGCGTCCGACTCGGCCTGCTCCGCGCGGAGCGCCTCGAACCGGTCGCCGAGCTGGCCGTGCATCTGGCGCAGCGAGCGCACGAGCGCGTCGATCTCCGGGACGCCGGAGAGCGGGAAGCGCGGCGGGGCGCCGGCGGCGATGGCGTCGGCGGCGGCGGCGATGTCGGAGAGGGGGCGGGCGACGGAGCGGCCGGCGACGAAGGCGACCAGGGCGCCGAGGAGGAGCGCGAGCGCGGCGGCGCCGAGCACCGCCCGCTGCGCGCGGTGGACGGTCGCGTCGACCTCCGCGAGCGGCATGCCGAGCCGCACGAAGCCGAGGGGCGGCGCCGCGACCGTCACGAAGAGCGCCTCCGCCCCGTCGGCCGACGGCGCCACCATGCTGCCCGTCCCGTCGGTGCGCGCGGCGCGGAGGTCGGCGGCGTCGACGCGCTCGCCGGCCCGGAGGCCGGCGCGGGCGCTGGCGACGCGGACGCGGGCATCGGCGCCGAGGATGACGAGGGTGTGCGCGTCGGCCTCGGCGAGGCGCGCGGCGTCGGCCCAGCGGGCGGAGTCGGCGGGGAGCGCCTCGCGCAGCAGCCGCGCCTCGCGCTCCAGCGCGCGGCGGGCATCGAGGCGGAGCTCGTCGCGGAGCGCGCGACCGGCGCTCCCCACGAGGACGGCGACGGTGAGGACGAGGACGAGCAGCGTGCCGGCGACGAGCCGGGTCGCGAACCTCACCGCGCGCGGGCCCCCCGATCGGTGCCGCGGAAGCGGTACCCGAAGCCGCGCACCGTCTCGACCAGCTTGCCGTGCTCGCCCAGCTTGGCGCGCAGCCGCTGCACGTGCATGTCGACGGTGCGCGTCTGGATGTCGGGCTGCGCCTCCCAGACCGTCTCGAGGAGCTGCGGCCGCGTCTGCACGCGCCCGCGGCGCTCCATCAGCGTGAGCAGCAGCTTGTACTCCGTGCTCGTGAGGGCGATCTCCTGCCCGTCGACCGTGACGCGGTGCGCCGAGCGGTCCACGTGGATCGGGCCCGCGGCGAGCGTGGAGCCGGCGGCGACGGCCGGCGCCGCCAGCCGGCGCAGCAGGGCGCCCACGCGCAGCGTCAGCTCCTGCGGCGAGAACGGCTTGGTGAGGTAGTCGTCCGCGCCGAGCGTCAGGCCGCGGATCCGGTCCGGCTCCTCGCGGCGCGCCGTCAGCAGGATGACGCCCACCTCGCGCGTCTCGTCGCGCTGCCGCAGCTCCTGGAGCACGTCGTAGCCGCTCACGCCGGGGAGCATCAGGTCGAGCACCACCACGTCGGGTCGCTCCTCCCGCGCGGCACGGAGGGCGTCGGGGCCGTTCGCCGCGGTGGAGACGCGGTAGCCGGCCTTGGCGAGGTGGTACGCGGCGAGGGCGGTGATGTCCGGCTCGTCATCGACCACGAGGATGCGGTGCGTCATGCGGGGCTCGGGGGCGCGGGGGTCGGCTCGTCGGGCATGAAGGGGAGGCGCTGCCGCACGTGCGCACGGCTGCGGGCCACGGCGGCCGCACGCTCGGCGCGCATCGCCTCCTCGCCGTCGAGGGCCCGCAGGATCGCGCCGAGCAGGCGCGCGTCGGGTCCCCCGATGCGCTGGAGGCGATACAGCACGAACTGCGCGATCGGCGTGTCGCGCACCAGTTCCGCGCGCCTCAGCACCTGCAGGTGCCGCGACACCGTCGGCTGCGGCAGGTCCAGCACCGCCTGCAGGTCCTGCACGAACAGCGGCGCCGCCGCCAGGCAGTTGACGATGCGCAGGCGCGTCGGCTCGGCCAGCGTCTGCAGCAGGTGGGACGGATGCGCCGTCGTGGTCATATTCGGATGGCCGAATATTAGGTGCCGCCTTCCCGGTCGCCCCGGGCTCTTACGCTCCTGTTACGTTTCGCCCGTGGCCGAGGGAATCAGGGTCTTCGTCAACGAGCGACCGGTGACGGTGCCGCCCGGCGCGGATGCGTACGCCGCGACGGTCGCGGCGGATGCCGCGCTCGCCGAGGCGCTCGCCGCGGGCACGGCCGGGGTGACGGATGCGCGCGGCCTGCCGGTCGACCCGGCCGCGCCCCTCGTCGCGGGCGCCATCCTGCGGGTGCGCGCCGTCCGCCGCGCCGGAGCCGACGATCCTCCCGCGTGAGGCGCTCCGCCGCCTGCCGAAGGCGGAACTGCACGTGCACCTCGACGGCTCGCTGCGGCCGTCCACCCTGCGGGACCTTGCCGACGCGGCCGGCACCACGCTGCCGACGCGCGAGCTGGAAGCGCTACGCCGCTACATGCTCGTGGACGATGCGTCGAACCTCGAGGACTATCTCGCGCGGTTCGAGATCACCATCGCCGTGCTGCAGACCCCCGAGGCGATCGCTCGGGTGGCCTACGAGATGGTGGAGGACGCCGCGCAGGACGGCGTGCGCTATCTCGAGGTGCGCTACTGCCCCAAGCTGAGCACGCTCGGCGGCCTGACGATGGACGAGGCGCTCGCCGCGCAGGTGGACGGCTTCACGCGCGCCGAGCGCGACTTCGGCGTGCCGGCCCGGATCATCAACTGCTCGCTGCGGCACTTCACGCCGGCGCAGTCGGCCGAGATCGCGGAGCTGTCGGTGCGCTGGCGTGATCGGGGCGTGGTGGGCTTCGACCTCGCCGGCGGCGAGGCAGGTCGTCCGCCCGAGGTGCATGCGGAGGCGTTCGACATCGCGGCGCGCGGCCTGCTGGGCATCACCGTGCATGCCGGTGAAGCGGCCGGCGCCGAGTCGATCGCGGGCGCGCTCCATCGCTGTCATGCCGACCGGCTCGGCCACGGCACGCGGCTGTTCGAGGATCCCGCGCTGCAGGCCTACGTGCGCGATCGGCGCACCGTGGTCGAGATCAACCTGACGAGCAACGTACAGACGCGCGCCGTGCCGTCGGTGGCCGCGCAACCGCTGCGCCGGTATCTCGACGACGGCGTCGCGTGCACGCTCTGCACCGACAACTGGCTGATGTCGGGCGTCCATCTCACCGACGAGTACGTCACCGCCCAGCGCGAGCTGGGGCTCACCCCCGAGGAGATCGTGCGGCTCATGCGGACCGGCTTCGAAGGCGCCTTCCTCCCCTGGCCCGAGCGGCAGCGGCTGCTCGCGGCCGCCGAACCGCTCTGGGCCGAGGTGCTCGACTGATGCTCACGCGCTTCTCCGGCCTCCTCGGCATCGTGGCCATTCTCGCTCTCGCCTGGGCGCTCTCCAGCAACCGCAAGGCGATCCGCTGGAAGATCGTGGGCTACGGTCTGGCCCTGCAGGTGATCTTCGCGCTCTTCGTGCTGCGCGTGCCGGCCGGCCAGCGGCTCTTCTCCGCACTCGGCGACGGCGTCACGAAGATCCTGAGCTTCTCGTTCGCTGGATCGAGCTTTGCGTTCGGCGAGATCGGCAAGCAGAACTCCTCGCTCGGCGTGATCCTCGCCTTCCAGATCCTCCCGGCGATCATCTTCATCTCCGCGCTCTTCGCGATCCTCTACCACATCGGCGCGATGCAGGTGGTGGTGCGCGCGCTCGCGGCGGTGATGAGCCGTCTCCTCGGCGCGAGCGGCGCCGAGAGCATGAACGTCGCGGCCTCCATCTTCATGGGGCAGACCGAGGCGCCGCTCACCATCCGGCCCTTCCTGCCGAAGATGACGCGCTCCGAGCTCATGACGGTGATGACGTCCGGCATGGCGCACATCTCGGGCTCGCTCATGGCGGCGTACGTGAGCTTCGGCGTCGAGGCGCGTCACCTGCTGACCGCCGTGGTGATGACGGCGCCCGGCACCATCGTGATGGCCAAGCTCCTCGAGCCGGAGACCGGCACGCCGGAGACGCTCGGCAACACCACGCTCGCAGTGCCGCGCGAGGACGTGAACCTCGTCGCCGCGGCCGCGCGCGGCACCAGCGAGGGCCTCTCGCTGATGCTCAACGTCATCGCGATGCTCGTCTCGTTCCTGGCGCTCGTGGCGCTGCTCAACGGCGGCTTCGGGCTGGTGCACGGCTGGCTGCCCTGGTTCCCGCAGGACCTGCAGACGGTGCTCGGCTGGGTGCTGGCGCCGGTGGCGTGGCTCCTCGGCGTGCCGTGGGCCGACAGCGCCGCGATCGGCGGCCTCCTCGGCACGCGCGCGGTGCTCAACGAGTTCATCGCCTACTCGCAGCTGGCGCCGCTCAAGGGGACGCTCGATCCGCGCTCCTTCACGATCGCCTCGTTCGCGCTGGCGGGCTTTGCCAACATCGGCTCGGTGGGCATCCAGCTCGGCGGCATCGGCGCGCTGATCCCCGAGCGCCGCGCCGACCTCGCGCGCCTCGGCTTCCGCGCCATGCTCGCGGGTACGCTCGCCAACTTCATCTCGGCGGCCATCGCGGGGATCCTGCTGTGAGCGGCATCACCGGTGAAGCGCATGCGGTGACCGTTGCCGCCGAGGCGATCCGCAGCCGCCTCGGCGGCCGCACGCCGACCGTGGCCGTAGTGCTCGGCTCGGGGCTCGGCTTCCTCGCCGACACGCTCGGCGACGCGGTGCGCATCAGGTACGCGGACATCCCGGGCTTTCCGGTGCCGTCCGTCGTGGGCCACGCGGGCGAACTGGTCTGCGGGACGCTCGAGGGAAAGACGGTGCTGGCGCAGAGCGGCCGCTTCCACGCCTACGAGGGCCACGAGGCCGCCGTCACCGCGCGGGCCGTGCGCGCCTTCGCCGAGCTGGGCGTCGGCACGCTGCTGCTCACCAATGCCGCGGGCGGCATCCGCCGCACCTTCCGGCCGGGCACGCTGATGCTGATCTCGGATCACGTGAACCTGACGGGCCGCAACCCGCTCACCGGCCACGTGCTGCCGGGCGAGACGCGCTTCCCCGACATGTCCGATCCGTACGACCGGCACCTCCGCGCGCTCGCGCACGAGGTGGCGCGGCAGCGCGGCGTGCATCTCGAGGAGGGCGTCTACGTCGGCCTGCTCGGCCCCACGTACGAGACCCCGGCCGAGATCCGCATGCTCGACCGCATGGGCGGCGACGCCGTGGGCATGTCCACCGTCCTCGAGGTGATCGCGGCGCGGGCGCGCGGGATGCGCTGCCTCGGCATCTCCACGATCACCATCTTCGCCAGCGGCCTCAGCGCGCAGACGCTCGACCACAGCGCGGTGATGGACGTGGCGAACCGCGTGAAGGACGGGCTGGGCTCCCTGGTCTCCGGCATCGTCGGCGCGCTCGACTGACGACGATGCGGACGGTGCGAGGCGGGGCGGGGCGGTGACGGACGAGTCGCGGGCCACGCTCCGCCTCGTGCGTTACGGGGCGCTGGTCAACGTGGTGCTGGCGCTCGTGAAGCTGCTCGC
>JANRIU010000032.1:0-73929 GCA_033764615.1 Gemmatimonadales bacterium
CCTCACCGACCGCGGTCGCATCGCGCCGGCCGACTGGCCCGCCTTCGTCGCGGCGCTCTGCGGCGCCCCCGCACCCGCTGCGACGGGCTGAGCCCCGCCGATGCCCGCCGTCCTCGCGCTCGACCAGGGCACCACCGGCTCCACCGCGCTCGTCCTCGGCGACGACGGCGCGGTGCTCGGCCGCGGCTATCGCGAGATCCCACAGCACTTCCCCGAGCCCGGCTGGGTGGAGCACGACCCCGACGACCTCGTCCGCTGCTCCGTCGAGGCGATGCGCGAGGCGGTGGCGCAGGCGCGCGTCCGCCCCGTGGCGCTCGGCATCACCAACCAGCGCGAGACCGTGGTGCTCTGGGAGCGCGCCACGCTCCGCCCGGTGCACCGCGCCATCGTCTGGCAGGACCGGCGCACGAGCGAGCGCTGCGGCGCCATCCGCGCCGCCGGTGGCGAGCCGTTCCTGCGCGCGCGCACCGGCCTCGTCGCCGACCCGTACTTCTCGGCCACCAAGCTCGAGTGGCTGCTGCGCGAACCCGCGCTCCGCGCCCGCGCCGAGCGGGGCGAGCTCGCGGCGGGGACGGTGGAGAGCTGGCTCGTGGCGCGGCTCACGGGCGGGCGCGCGCACGTCTCCGACCACACGAACGCCTCGCGCACCCTGCTCTACGACCTGCGCGCGCGCCGCTGGGACGAGGAGCTGTGCGCCTTCTTCGGCGTGCCGATGGCGCTGCTCCCGGCGCTCGTGCCGTCGTCGGGCGTCGTCGCCGAGACGGACGCGGACGTGCTCGGGTGGCCGGTGCCGATCGCCGGCCTCGCGGGCGACCAGCAGGCGGCGCTGTACGGGCAGGGATGCGTCGTGCCGGGGTTCGCCAAGAACACCTACGGCACCGGCGCGTTCCTCCTCGTGTTCGCCGGCGACGACGCCCCCGCGCCCGGCCCCGGGCTCCTGGCGACCGCGGCCTGCGGCCCGGGCGGGCGGCCGGCGTACGCGCTCGAGGGATCGGTGTTCATCGCGGGGGCGGCGGTGCAGTGGCTGCGCGACGGGCTCGGCCTCATCGCGAGCGCCGCGGAGAGCGAGGCGCTCGCGCGCTCGGTGCCGGACACGGGGGGCGTGCAGTTCGTGCCCGCGTTCGCCGGGCTCGGCACGCCGCACTGGGAGCCGCGGGCGCGCGGCACCATCACCGGGCTCACGCGCGGCACCACGCGGGCGCACCTCGTGCGCGCGACGCTCGAGGCGATGGCGCACGGCAGCGCCGACCTGCTCGAGGCGATGTGCACCGGCGCCGCACTGCACGCCGCGGTGCTGCGCGTCGATGGCGGCGCCTCGGCCAACGACTGGCTCATGCAGCGCCAGGCCGACCTGCTCGGCGTCCCCGTCGAGCGCCCCGACCTGGTCGAGACGACGGCCCTCGGCGCCGCGCTCCTCGCCGGCCGCGCCACCGGGGTGTGGCCGAGCGAGGATGCCGCCCTCGGCCATCGCCGCTTCACCCGCTTCGTCCCCGCGCTCGGCGCCGCCGAACGCGCGACCGCCCGCGCCGAATGGCAGCGGGCGGTCGACGCGGCGCTGGCGTGGGCGCGGGCGAGCGGCGCGTAGCGCGCCCGGCCGCCGGGGCTAGTTGCCGCCAGGCACGTTCGCCCCGTGGCAGACCGAGCACATCTGCACGTTCGCTGCGCGCAGCCGCTCGGCCGGGAAGTTCGGGCCGTGCGGGCTCACTCGGCGCCCCTGGATCAGCGAGTGGCAGGAGAGGCAGTCGCGCTCGCTGTGACAGCTCACGCACGACTCGAGCGACTGCCGCGCCACCTGTCCGTGCCCCTGCGAGAAGCCGGGGAACGCGTCGTGGAAGCTCCGCCGGTCGCCCAGCACGCCGCTCCCCGCCGAGACGACGCCCGACTGCTGGTGGCACGTCTGGCAGAAGTTCCCCGTGTTGTGGCACGACGCGCAGGCGATCTCGCGCTGGTACGCCGAGCGCGGGTGCCGCGTGATGAAGTCGGCGGGGTGGTACTGGTTGGCCGCGGCCGGGTTGGGCCGGTGGCAGTCCAGGCACTGCGGCCGCGCATGGCAGCCGTAGCAGCCCTGGAGGCGTGCGTTCGCCGGGCCGGCGTGGATGTCGGTGAAGTCCTGCCCGTGCTCCACGGGGCGTCGCCGGAGCAGCTGCACGCCCTTCGCGCGGTCGGGCCCGGCAACCGGGAGCACCACCCGCGTCGCGCGCACGGGCGCCACGTGGCAGGCGACGCAGCTCTCCTGCGTGTGGCACACCTGGCAGCTCTTCGCCGACTCGGCGCGGCGCCCGCCCTTCGCGAGCAGCACCCGCCCGTGCTCCTGCTGGAACGTCCGCGCCGCGTGCGAGGCGGGCGCCTTCCGCTCGCCCGCCTTCACGAGCCGCGCCCGCGCATCGCGCGGGAGGGCGGCGATCGTCGGCTCCTCCGGCGCGTTCACGTGGCACTCGAGGCAGTAGTCGCGCGCATGGCAGGTGGCGCAGGTGCGGTTCACCGCGTACGTCGCCCCGGCCGGCGGCCGCGCCTGGCGTCCGTGGCCGGTGCCCGCGAAGTCGGGGGACTCGTGCGAGGCGGGGGCCTTCCACGCGCGGATGCGCGCGTCGGCCAGCCGCTGCTCGGCGAACGGCACGTGGCAGGTGGCGCAGGTGGAGTCCGGCGCGTTCCAGTGCTCGCGCGGGAGTGCGTGGCAGTCGGCGCACGTCGAGACGGGCGCGCGCTCCACGCGCATCCATCCCGCGCCCTGGGCCTGGTGGCACGCGGTGCAGGCGGCGATCGAGTCGGCGCGCGTCGCGCGCGCGAGCGCGGTGCCGTGCGCGGCGTGCTCGAAGCGCAGGTTGCCGGGGGCGCGGCCGGCGCGCGCCGCCCACGACACCTTCTCCTCCACCTTCCCGTCGTGGCAGCTCGCACACGACTGCGCGGTGGGCCACAGCGCGCGCCCCGCCACCTCGGCGCCGGCGTGGCACGACTGGCACGCGGTGAAGAGCTTGCGGTGCTGCCAGTGGTCGAACCCCTCGCCCTTCGCCCGGGCCTGGGCGGCGAGCGGGGCGGGGAGGAGTGCGGCGAGCGCGACGGCGAGCGTCGCGACGAGGCGGCGGGCGGTCACTGGCCGAACCGGGTGGTGCTGGGCATGCGGCGGGTTGCCCTCGGCAGGTCAAGGCGGTCGGCGCCGCCGGAGTCGAGCAGCAGCGTCACGCGGGCGATGGCGCGGGTCTGCGCCCAGTCGAACGCGGCGGCATCCGGCCGCGCGCGCGTCTCCCACAGGCGCACGAGGCCGCCGCCCACCGCGAGCGTGCGGTTCACGGTCCAGTCGAGTTCCAGGCCCGCCCAGGTCACGCGGGCGTCGTTGAAGCGGTACTCGAGCGGCCGGTCGAGGCGCGAGCCGTAGGTGCGCACCGCCAGCTCGTCGCGCGGGCGCCAGCTCACGGACGCGTCGAACGAGCGGCCCGCCGCGCCGGGGCCGCGCTCGAAGACGGCGCCGGCGTCGAACGTCCAGCGCGGCACCTGCGTCACGAGCACGCCCGTCGCCCAGCGCCACCCCTCGCGCTCCGCGCGCACGAGCGGCGAGTCGCCACCGGCGATCTCGAAGCGGAACGCCTCCGCGCGCCCGCGCACGGACACGCCGGGGAGCGCCTGCACCGTCGCCGTCGCCCCGACGCCCTCGTTGGCCGCCGGGTTGAACGCCATCCAGATCTGCCACAGGTCGAACCACGGCTGGTACCGGCGGCCGAACGCCGAGAGCTGCACCGTCGGCGTGCCGTAGCGCAGCGAGAGCTCGGCCGTCCCCACCTGCCGCGTCACCAGGTCGTACCACGCGCCGCCCGTCACCGACCACCGCTCGAACGGCCGCACCGAGCCCGAGAGCGCCGCGCGCTCCCCGAACAGCTTGCGCGCGTCGCGGTCGACCTGGCGCTGGTACTCGAGCTTCAGGTCGGCGTTGCGCCCGGCCATCCCCACCATGGCGCCCGCCACCAGCTGGCGCGACGGCGGCGCGAAGTCGCCGAGCGGCACGGTGTTCACGTTGCCGATCGAGATGCCCATGTTCGGCGCGAGGCCGAGGCCGCCGTACGCGGTCGCCTCGAACATCCCGCCATCGCCGAAGCGGTAGCTCGCCTGCGCGCCATCGAAGCCGGTGAAGCCGAGCCGGCTCGCGAACGTCTGCCGCCCGAGGCGGCCCGTGAACGCGCCCGACTGGTACTCGGCGTACCCCTCGAAGAGCTGCGCAGCCGGCCGGTACGGCGCGTCGCCCGCGTCGGCGGCGGCGCGGAACATCGCGTGCAGGCGCACGCCGCGGATGCCGACGCCCCACATCGTGAGGTCGGCCGTGCCGGCGACGGGGAGCGAGTTCTGCACCTGGCCCGGGCGGAAGAACTGGCACCAGTTCTCCTGCCGGCACTGCACCGCGAAGCCGTCGGGACTGATGAAGCCGCCGCCGGGGCCGGCGCCGACCGTGGTGCGCAGCACGGAGTCCGGCTGCCAGCCACGGAACGCGACCTGCTGCATCCGGCCGTCGAGCACGAGGCGATACCCCTGCGCGCGCGCGGGCACGGCGGCGGCGGCGAGCGCCAGCCCGGTCAGCACCAGCGGCCGCGGCCTCACCGGCCCGACTCCCGCCAGGTGCCGCGCAGCAGCGGCTGGTACGCCTCGGGCGCGCGGAGCATGTGGCACGTGGTGCACTCGGCGGGCGCGTGATGGTCCGCCTTCGCCGGGTCATGGCACGTGAGGCAGAACGAGCGCGTCGGCGCGAGGCGGCCGACCGTGGCGCTCGCGTGGCACGAGGAGCACTGCACGTGCGCGTCGACCGGGCGCTGGTGCGCCTTCACGATCCCCTCGGTGCGGTGGCAGGTCGCGCAGTCGCGGCCGCCCGCATGGTGGTCGGCGTGGCAGTCGGTGCAGGTGCGCGCCGCGAGCGTCGGCTTGAGCGTCACCGGCTCCTGGTGGCACTCGAGGCAGCGGTTGGTCGTGTGCTGGTCGTGCCGGAACGGGACGGTCCGCGTCACGGGCCGCGCCTCGGCCTTCGCGACCTTCACCGTCATCTCGCTCCGGTGCACGAGGCCGCGGAGCTCCGCCTCGGCGTGGCAGGTCGCGCAGTCGCGCTGCTGCGGCGCCTCGTGATGGCAGATCTGGCAGCCGCGCGGCCGCTCGAACGTGAGGATGCTGGTGCGGCTGCTCGTCGGGTGGCAGCTGACGCACGCCACCTTCCGGTGCTGGTCATGCGCGAACGAATCGGGCGGGGCGGCCGGCTTCGCGCGCACCCCGCCCGCGTTCGCCGGCGTCGCCATCGCGTCGGCCGGCGGGCCGTCGCCCTGCCCGCGCCGTCGGGGCGGGTCGGGCGACAGCACCTCGGGGAGCGCCGAGACCTTCGCGTTCCCCTTCGCCTTCGTGGTGTCGAACGGGAGCGGCGGCGGCGTGCGCAGCGCCTTCCCCGTCGCCGAGCCGCGCACCGACTCGTGGCAGCCCGTGCAGTCGCTCGCGTCGACGCGGGCGGCATGCTCGTCGTGGCAGGCGGCGCAGTTGGCGCCGATGCGCGCGTGCGCCTTGCCGACGTGGAACTCCACCTTCTTCCAGTCGATGTGGCAGCCGTTGGTGGCGCACGTCTTGAGCGCGTCCACCGGCTTCACCTGGTCGTGCGGGTTGTGGCACATCCCGCACTGGCCCTTGTGCGGGTCGTTCGACGGGTTGAAGGTCGCGAGCCGCTCCCGCATCTCGTGGCAGGAGAAGCACTGGCGCTGGCCCGGCCGCAGCGCGCCCTGCGCCGAGTCGAAGCCGGCCATCTGCGGCAGCACCTTGGTGAACTGGTGGCACGCGTTGCAGTGGAGCCCCTGCGCCTGCGACATCTTGCCGAGCCTGATGCCGATCTCGTCGGTGAGGTGGCACCCCTTCTGGGAGCAGGTGCTGTCGGCCGGCTGGAACTTGTGCGCCGAGCGCGCGTGGCAGGAGAGGCACTCCACCTCGCGCAGCGCGGCCGAGTCGGACTCGAGGTGCACGCGGTGGCCGGCGGTCCGCGCGATCTCCTGCCACGCCTTGCTGGCCTCGCCCTGCACGTGGCACGACTCGCAGATCCGGCGCGGCACCTTGCCGTGCGCCGGGATCTCCTCCTCGCGGTGTCCGGACATCCAGAACACCATCTTCACCGCCTCCTTGCCCATGTGCATCTCGTGGCAGGAGTGGCAGCCCAGCGTGTCGTGCTTGCCCTTGAGCGCGTTCACGACGGTGTAGTAGCCGCTGTCGGGCTTCTCGGCGGTCGCCGCGTCGGGCACGAAGATGTGGCAGCCCTGGCAGAACCGCTTGTCGTTCATCATGAAGTCGTTGGCCTTCCAGCCGCCGAGCGCCGAGACGACGAGCGCCACGAACGCGCCGAGGCCGAGGCCGAAGCGCAGTCCCGAGCTGGTGCCGCGGAACCAGCCGAGGAGCGCCTCGCGCCGGAGCCACAGTTGCCAGCCGATCAGGAGGGCCATGAGGCCGCCGAGCGCCACGCCGCCCCACATCACCCAGGGCTCCTGCTGGAAGATCCACTGGACGAGCACGACGATCGGGTCGGGCAGGAAGTGCGGATCGACCACCGTGTCGACCGCGCCCGGGTGCATGGTGCCGGACGGGAAGCCGCCGGTGGCACCGCTGCCGGGCTGCTGCGCCGCCTGCGCGGCCATCAGAAAGAGGGAGCGCGCAGCTCCCGGGCCCCCGGAAGCGGCCGTGGCCGGTGCGGACTGCGCACCGGCCACGGCCAGGAGGGAGGTGAAGGTCACAGGCAGAGGTCGGGCCTGTCCTCTCGCTCCCCCGCTACCGCGAGGAGATCAGGTTGAGCCCCTGGATCGGGGCGGGCGGCGTGTAGCGGACGTACGGCTTGTTCAGCTCGCGCTCGATCAGCGCCCGCTCGGCCTCGGTGGCCGTCAGGATGCTCGGATACCGGGCGAGCAGGTCGGCCGCCGTGGCCGCCAGCAGTGCGCTGTAGAACGCCGGGTTGTGCGCGCCCTTCGAGCCGTCCTTGTGCGGGAACATGTCGTCGGCGAGCGCATACAGGTTGAACAGCGCGCCCTCCGCCGCGGTCAGCACGTTCGCGTTCGTGAACTCGGTCGGCGCGGCCGCGCGGATCCGGGCGAGGTAGCCACCGTCGATCGGCGCCGCATCGACGATCGCCGAGCCGCTCGAGCTCACGTTGCCGTTCAGGTTGCGGAAGATGATGTCGACCAGCGCCTGGTTGGTCGCCGCGTTCGAGACGAAGGACGAGCGCGCCGCCTCCTGCGTCGCATGGCAGCCGCTGCCGAGGCAGCTCGTCCAGTTGCGGGCGGCCGTCGTCTCGGGGCAGTCCTGCGCGGTCGTCGGCAGGCCGTTGGAGCCGACGCAGGGGTTCGCCAGGAAGCGGTGGCCGTTGTACTTGAGCTGGCCAGCCTGCGGGTCGTTCACCGTGAAGCTGACGACATGGCAGCCGGCGCAGAGGCGCGGGTTGTTCGTCGAGTTGTGCGAGGTGGCGGCCGGCGAGGCGGAGTCGAAGGCGAAGCCCGCCGGGATGTAGCCGAAGCCGAAGCCGGCCACGATCGGGCCCTGCGCCGAGTGCGCGCCGCGGCTGCCGCTGGTGAAGCTGCGCGACGGCGTGGCCGAGCGGTTGTGGCACTGCATGCAGAGGTTGCGCGACAGGTCCGGCGTGTTGATCGGCGCGCGCAGGTTCCCGGGGTTCTCGCTGCCGTGCGGGTCGTGGCACGCCGTGCACGTGATCGGGAACGCCGCCTGCTGGCCCGCCGTCGTGTTCGTCAGCTCGCGGTAGTTCGGCGTCTGCCCGCCGCCCAGCCAGCGGATCGTCTCCTTGCCGTTGTGGCAGGAGAGGCACTCCGGGCGCGCGAGGACGCCGACCTGGATCCGGCCATGCCGAGAGATCGCCCACTCCTCCGCCAGCGACGGCCCGTGGGCCACGCCGTGGCACGACGCGCACGAGGCGTCGGTGTCGAGCGCCAGCTCCTCGCCCGTCGTCGTGTTGTAGCCGGTGGTGATGTTCGCGCGGGCGAGCGGGAGGTTCGCGCGGACCTCGGGGTTCGTCACATGCGTGAGCCCCGGGCCGTGGCACGCCTCGCACTGCACGTCGCGGTAGTTGCTGTCGGACGGGCTCTGGAGGCCGGCGGTGGCCGCCGTCACCTGGTTCCCGTTCGCGCCGAGCGCGTGGCAGCCGTAGCAGGTGTTGTTGACGGCCGCGCCAGCCTTCTGCAGGCCGGCCCACGCGACCGGGTGCCCGACCGTGTCGGCCCGCCATTGCGCCTGCGTCCCGACATGGCAGTTGCCGCACGACGTCTTCTTCGTCGCCGCGTTCTGGTAGCCGAGGAAGCCGTTCACGGCGTCGGTCGGCGTATTGAACAGCGGCCGCTCCACGAACTCGGTGTTCGTGCAACCGGCCAGCGAGACCGCGGCGAGCACCGCGAACAAGCGGGTCCGGAGTGGGATGTGCGCCATGCGCAGTTCCTCGAAGAGGTTCAGGACGGCCGCCAGACCGCCCCGCTGACGATGTGGTGGAGCAGCACGAGCTGTAAACCTTCCGAGACACAGTAAGGAGTTTCCCGCATCCGTGCAATACCGGAGCCTCGATGAGTTCATGAATAGGGCATGAAGTAATCATCATGTTACATGGAATGCGCGCCGGTTTCATGGAGAGCGCACCATGCATTTGCGTCGTTGTCTCTGGGTTTCTTCACGTATTACTGTCGATTATGAATGTGAGATGTCGCTCACGCTGTCGCCTCGCACGCGATTGTTGTCGGCTGTCAACTGACCTTGACAGACCGTGCCCGCGTGTCGACGTTCCCGGTCAGTGTTCTCCCCATTCGCCTCCCCATCCTCAGGGTCCTGCCGGTCATGACCGCTTCCCCGCAGGCCATGTCGGCCTGTCCGCAATGCCGCACGCCCGTCTCGGTCGCGGCCCGGTTCTGTCCCCAGTGCGGCCATGCGCTCGTCGTCGGCGCGCCGGCACCCGCGCGCACGCCGTGGATCATTGCCGGCGTCGCCACCCTGGCGTTCATGGCGGTGACGATCGCCTTCCTCCTCCGCAACGACCCGCGGGGCGCCGCCGAGGCGGCGGTGCCGGCGGCTCCGGCGGAGCCGGTGGCGCCGTTCGCCGGGGGGGCCGGCGGGGGCGGCGCGCCGCCCGACATCTCGAACATGAGCCCGAAGGAGCGCTTCGACCGGTTGTACAACCGGGTGATGCAGGCGTCCGAGTCGGGCGATCAGGCGACGGTCGACCGCTTCCTCCCCATGGCCCTGGCCTCGTTCGGCCAGCTCGATTCCGTGGACGTCGACGCCCGCTACCACGTGGCCATGCTCCGGCTGCACACCGGCGGCACGGACGAGGCGGCCGCCCAGGCCGATTCCATCCTCCGGCAGCACCCCGGGCATCTCTTCGGGTATCTCATCAAGGCGAGCGTCGCCCGCTTCCGGAAGGACGAGGCGGCGCTCGCGAAGAGCCGCCAGGAGTTCACGCAGCGGTACGACGCCGAGGTGAAGAAGGGGCTCCCCGAATACGGGGAGCACAAGGGGTCGCTCGACCGCTTCCTGGCCGAGGCCAGGGGCGGGGCGCGACCCGCGGCGACGCCGTAGATTCCCGTCCTCGCGCGCGGCCGACGGCCGCGCCGCACCCAGCACGCGGAGGATCCGAAGATGAAGGCCGGCACGAAGTTCATGATCGGCGCGGCGACGATCGTCGCGGCCGTGGGGTTCCTGATCTCCGAGGGCGTGAAGGAGACCGGCGTCTACTTCCTGACGCCGGCGGAGTTGCAGCAGAAGGTGGCCGCCGACCGCCGCATCCATGACATGGGCATCAAGGTCGGCGCCAAGGTCGTGCCCGGCACGGTGAAGCGCGACCGCGCGGCGCAGCGGATCGACTTCCAGGTCTCCGACGGCCGCTTCACGTTCCCCGTCACCTACACCGGCCTGGTGCCGGACACCTTCACCGACGCCAACGACATCGAGGTCGTCGTGGAGGGCCGGTACGGGCGCGATGGCGTCTTCCACGCCACGGACGTGCTCGCCAAGTGCGGCTCGCGGTACGAGAACGCCCCCGAGCAGCCGAAGGCCTGACGCCTCATGACCCTGCTCGGCGAATTCGCGCTGTGGATGGCGGTCCTCGTCGGCGGCTGGTGCGCCGCCGTGGGCCTCTCGGGATCCTGGCAGGGGAAGCCCGAGCTGGACGCCGCCGTGCGCCGCGCCGCGCACGCCCTGCTGGCCTGCATGGTCGTCGCGTCGATCGCCCTCTGGAAGGGGCTGATCACCCACGACTTCAACATCGAGTACGTCGCGAGCTACACGTCGCGGAACCTCCCGACCGGCTACATCATCTCGGCGTTCTGGGCCGGACAGAAGGGGTCGCTCCTCTTCTGGGCGGTGGTGCTGTCGCTCTTCGGCAGCCTCGCCCAGGTGCTCACCAGCCGCCGGCACGCGGCGCTCCTGCCGTACGTCGCGGGCGTCACCAGCGGCGTCGCCGTCTTCTTCATCCTCGTGATGCTGTTCTCGGCGAACCCGTTCGAGCGGCTGCCGTTCACCCCGCCCGACGGCAAGGGGCTCAACCCCCAGCTGCAGAACCCGGGGATGATGATCCACCCGCCGATGCTCTACCTCGGCTACATCAGCATCACGGTGCCGTTCGGCTTCGCCATCGCCGCGCTCCTCTCGCGCAAGCTCGACACCGGCTGGATCCACGCGATGCGGAAGTGGACGATCGTCTCGTGGCTCTTCCTCTCCGTCGGCATCACGCTCGGCATGTGGTGGGCGTACGTCGAGCTCGGCTGGGGCGGCTACTGGGCGTGGGACCCGGTCGAGAACGCCAGCTTCCTGCCCTGGCTCACCATGACCGCGTTCCTCCACTCCGTCATGATCCAGGAGAAGCGCGGGATGCTCAAGCGCTGGAACATGGCGCTGATCGTCGGCACGTTCCTCCTCAGCATCTTCGGCACGTTCATCACGCGCTCCGGCATCATCGCGTCGGTGCACAGCTTCACCCAGTCGAACGTCGGCTACTGGTTCCTCGGCGCGCTCGTCACCGTCGCGATCCTCTCGTTCACGCTGCTCTACACCCGCTGGCCGCAGCTCGAGGCCGAGGTGGAGCTCGAGAGCCTGGTCTCGCGCGAGTCGGCGTTCCTGTTCAACAACCTCGCGCTCGTCGGCATCGCCTTCTCCGTGCTCTGGGGGACGCTCTTCCCGATCCTCTCCGAGGCGGTGCAGGGGACCAAGATCACCGTCGGCCCGCCGTTCTTCAACGAGGTCAACGTCCCGCTCGGCCTCTTCCTCCTCGGCCTCACCGGCGTCGGTCCGCTGATCGCGTGGCGCAAGGCGTCGGCGCTCAACCTGCGGCGCCAGTTCATCGGGCCGGTGCTGAGCGGCGTCACGGTGCTCGCGGCGTGCCTCGCCGCCGGCATGCGGAAGCCGGAGCCGCTCCTCGCGCTCTTCCTCGCCGGCTTCACCGCCGGCACGATCGGCCAGGAGTTCTGGCGCGGGATGCGCGCGCGCATGCGGATGCACGGCGAGGCCCCGCCGCTCGCGCTCGCGCGCCTCGTCTCGCGCAACCGCCGCCGCTACGGCGGCTACCTCGTGCACGTCGGCGTGGTGATCTACTTCGTCGCGTTCACCGGCATGGCGTTCAAGGCCGAGCGCGAGGCGACGCTGAAGCCCGGCCAGTCGGTGGAGCTGCGGAGCCCGTACGGCCACACCTACACGCTGACGCACGTCGGCATCTCGCAGTTCGACCAGCTCAACCGCAAGGTCTCCGCGGCGACGCTCGAGGTGACCAGGGACGGTCGGCCGTTCAGCCGCATCACCAGCGAGAAGCGGCAGCACGTCGACTCGTTCGGCAACCCGACGTTCGAGCCGTCCACCGAGGTCGGCATCCACACGACGCTGCAGGAGGACCTGTACGTGGTCTTCGCGGGCGCCGTCGGCGCGCGCGACGGGTCGCTCACCGAGGAGGCGGTCTACCGCATCACGGTGAACCCGCTGGTGGTGTGGCTCTGGATCGGCGGCTTCGTGCTCGTGCTGGGCGGCGTCGTGACGATGTGGCCGGGTGGCGCGCTCGGGCCGGTCGAGCGGCGCGTGCAGTCGGGCTACCGCGCCGAGCTGGCCGGGGCCGCGTCGTGACGCCGTCGCGGCGGCGGTTCCTCCTCGCGATCGGGCTCGTGGCCGGCGCGCGGCGGCTCCCGGCACAGGACGCCGCGCCCGCGCCGCAGGCCGGCGGCGGCGAGGCCGGCCGCCTCTACGACGCCACCCGGCTCGGCCGCGCGCGCGAGCGCACGGCCCAGTTCGACAACGAGGAGCGGGTGAAGCTGCTCGAGCTGCGGCTGAAGTGCCCGTGCCCGTGCAGCCTCGACGTGTTCACCTGCCGCACCACCGACTTCACGTGCACCTACTCGCCCGAGCGGCACCGCGAGGTGGTCGGGCTGCTGCAGGCGGGGAAGAGCGACGCCGAGGTGATCGCGCACTTCGTCGGGAAGGACGGCGAGAAGGCGCTCATGGCGCCGCCGCGCCAGGGGTTCAACCTCGCGGGGTACCTCGTCCCCGGCATCGCGTTGCTCACGGCGGGCAGCCTGCTGGCCTGGTACCTCGTGCGCCGCCGCGGGGCGACGATCGTCCCGGTGGGCGACGTCGCGGGCGCGGCGCCCGCCGCGGGCGCACCGCCCGCTGGCGGCTCCTCGGAGGAGCTGGCCCGACTCGAACGCGAGCTCCGCTCGCTCGACGTCTAGGGGCGCGTGATGCTCTGGGAAGCCGTGGCCGCGGTGCTCGTCGGCCTGTTCATCCTGCTGCTGGTGCTCGAGCCGCTGGTGCGTGGTCCCGCCGCTGCCGTCGAGGTGGCGATGCCGGACTTCGACGAGGCGGACGACACGCCGAAGGGGCTGGCGCTCGCGGCGCTGCGGGAGATCGAGTTCGACCAGGCGACGGGGAAGCTGTCCGACGATGACTACGCGATGCTGAAGGAGCGCTACACCGCGCGCGCGCTGGAGGCGATGCGCGTCGAGGAGGGCAGGGCCGGCATCGCGGCGCCCGTTCCCGTCGCGCCGGCCCCCGCCACCGCGCCGCCGTGCCCCACCTGCGCCACGCCGGCCCGTGACGGCGCACAGTTCTGCGAGGGGTGCGGCATGCGGCTGGTGGCGCTCCGGTGCCACGGCTGCGGCGCGTGGCCGGCCACCGACGGCGGCTTCTGCGAGGCGTGCGGCAGCCGCCTCGTGGCGGCCTGAGCCGCCGCCGTCAGCCTCAGGCCGGCGCGGGCGCCGGTTCCGGCATCTCCTTCAGCTCCATCGAGAACCAGCGCACCCCGATCCCCGGCTGCACGATCTCCAGGTAGACGCGGTCCGTGCCGTACTTCGTGATCACCTTCACGCTGGCATCGCCGGGGGCGCGCGTCATGAAGCGCTCCTCGCCGGTGATCGGTCCCTCCACCTGTCGCCACACGGGGACGATCGGGGCGGGGGCGCGGAACGGGCGCATCGGGGCCTCCTGACGGGGGCGCGCGGGTGGCTCGGCGTGTTGCTCGGTGAAGATCCTGTGACAAAAGAACGTCGCCCGGGCGCGAAATGCCAGCACCCGGGCGACGTCGTCGTTCCCTCCGGCCCCGCGTGCGCCGTCAGAGTCGCCAGCGGACCCCGACGAACAGGAGGTGTCGCCAGGCCGCCTTGAGGCGCGAGCGCGGGAACTCGGCCTGCGTGACCGCCGTCGCGAAGCTCTCCTGCACCGCAAGGTTGCCGCGCACCTGCAGGGCGAGCCGCTGCGTGAGCGGTGCGACCGTCACCAGCGAGAGCTGCCCGCCCCACTGTGTCGGCAGCTCACCGGTGGTGTGGACCGTGAGGATCGGTCCGGCACGGAGGTGCAGGCTCGCGCCGGTCCCGGTGCGCAGCAGCCGGCGGTCGAGCTCCGGGGCGAAGTCGAACGTGGTGCTGAAGCCCTCGCTGGCGATGATGGCGCGCCCGACGATGCCGGCGGCGTACTGCGTGAATGTGACCGTCATCCCCCCGGCCCACGGCCCGTCCCCCCCGCGCTCCACGCCGACGCCGACGAGGAACGTCGGGAGCGGTGCGAGTCGCGTGAGCGAGCTGTCGGGCATGGTGTAGCGGAGGTTCCCGCGATAGCCGGCGGCGCCGACCCCGGCGGTGAGGTGCCACTGCCCGTGCAGGGAGGCGGGCGCGCCGAGCGCGCCCGCCCCCATCAGCACGGCGACCACGATGCTGCGTGTCATCATGATGCCGCGTCCTCCGTGACGCTCAGCGGCGCTCGAGGCGCAGCCAGCCGTTGGTGATGTTGTGCTCGCCCTTGAGCACCCAGTTTGCCACCGGATGCCATTCGCCGGTCACGTCCCGGCTGATGGCGTTGCCGATGATGTCGTCGTCCGTATGGAACCAGTTCCAGAGCGCCTCGAGGAAGTTCGCGACCGCGGGGGCCGCACGCAGGTACGGCCTCACGTCGCCCGGGAGCGAGTCGATCAGGCCGGTGATCGGGCCGTACGCCCGTTCCCCCGTGGTGACGACCGCCACGGCGAGCGCACGGTTCACCTTCAGGACGCAGCCGTGCTGGTCATCCTCGAAAGCCATGATCCGGAAGCCGCGCGGCCCCGGCCCGGCCAGCCGAAGCTGCTCCGCGCTCGCCACCAGCACGTTCCCCTGCCACTCCAGCTCGTTCTGGTCCCAGTGATACGGACCGTGCGCCAGCTCGCCGACGCACTGCCGGCTCTCCAGCGCGCCACCGATCTCCGGCATGAAGTGCAACTCAAACTCGGGGTTGCCCTTGAACCAGGGCTCAAAATCGTCGCGGAACGAGGCGTACGTGAGGTACAGGCCCGGCATCGGCTCGCCGGCGCACTGGCTGCCGACCTCCCCGTCTGTCCGCGCGTCCTGCGGCTGGCTCAGCGGCTGGAACGAGTCATCCCAGCCCCCGCCGCCGCACGAGGCGGCCGCTCGGGGGGACGGGACGGTCCGGAAATCGGTCTCCGCCGGCACGACGGCCAGCACCGGCGTCGGCGGCGGCTCGTCGTGGTCGAGCTGGACGCGGCGCCCCGCCAGGTCGAAGGCGACCGGCCGGTCGTCGTCGCCGCCGGCGGTCATCACCAGCAGCGCGGCGTCGCCCTGCCACGCCGCCCGGTGCGCCGCCACCGGGAAGTACAGCTCGAGCCCGCCAGCGTCGGTGCCGGGCGGGGCGCCGTCGTCGGTGGCCGCCAGCGCCTTGGCGAGCGCGACGTCCCGCTCGATGTGCCCCGCGAGGGGCAGCTTGTGCTCGGTGAACGGCGACGCGTCGAGCGCCGCCTGCACGCGGGTGCGGAGCGCGGGGTCGCGGAGCGCGAGGGCGAGGCGGCGTGCCAGCCGCTCGCGGCGGGCCGCGTCGGCGGCCTTCGCGTCGGCCGCGGGGGCAGCGAGCGGCGCGACGGGGGAGGTGGGGGCGACCGACGGGGCCGGGGCGGCCACGTCGGCGCAGGCCACGGTCGTCGCGAGGAGCGCGAGCGCCGCGGTGCGGATCGGGTACGGCATGGGACCCTCCAGGGGTTGAGGTGCACCCCCAAGGTCCGCTCGGCCACGCCGGAACCGGCAACCGAAAAGATGATGACCGACATCCAAAAAACTCGGCCGCCCCCAGCCCCCCGCTCCCGGCCCCCTAGAACTCCATCGACGCCAGCCGCCGATACCCCGCCCGCAGCGCCAGCGTCGCGCTCCCCGCGCAGAGCAGCGCGCCCGCCGCCACCGGCAGCCAGAGGTCGGCCCCCGGCCGGTACGCCTCGCCCGCCTGGCTTGCGCGCACGTATGCGAGCACCGGCCGCGCCTCCAGCGCCACCAGCACCGCCAGCAGCGAGACGCACGCCATCATGAACGCGAAGCCGCCGAACCCGGTGGGGATCTGCGCCGCGTTCTCCGTGTCGAACTGCGGCCACAGCGCCCCGAACGCCAGCGCCAGCGCGCTCGCCGTGAGCGTGAACACCAGGATCGTGCCGAGCGAGAGCGCCATCATGAACGCCGAGGCGCGCAGCAGCACGTTCGTCATCGCCACGATGAGCACCGCCACCACCAGCAGCGGCACCGTCCCCGTCCAGTACTTGCTCCAGAGCAGCGACTCCAGCCGGAGCGGGCTCGAGCGCAGCAGCCACATCTGCTTCCCCTCCAGCGACACGGCGGGGAAGACGAACCGCGCCGCGATCGCCGCGAGCACGAAGCCGGCGAGCGCGAGGTTCAGGAAGGTGATCGTCGTCACCAGGAAGAGCGACACCCGCTCGCCCGAGAAGAGCGGCAGCGCCCGGATGTTGAACAGGTACACGACGAGCAGCACCGCGAGCAGCAGCAGCTGGCTCCACTGGGTCGCGTCCCGGAAGAAGAGGCGCAGGTCCTTCAGCACGAACTCGCGCGTGGCGGGCGCGCGCCCCGCGAGCAGCGGCAGCAGCCACCGCCCGAACTCGCGCCCCTTCACGAACTTCTCGTTCCCCTCCTGCGCCTTGCTGAAGCCGGCGTGGTACAGCCGGTCGTGCGCCATCGCCCCGAGCACGACGGCCGCGGCCGCCGTCGACCAGAGCAGCGCGGGCGGCAGCGGGTCGGCGACGCCGGTCAGCCAGTTCATCACCAGCTGCGCCGACCACTCGGTCGGCAGCCACGGGCTCGTCGGCGTCTTCAGCGCCACGAGGAAGTCCAGCAGGTTGCGGAACCCCTCGGGCCGCGCGAGCCGCTCCGGCCGGATCACGCGGAGCAGCACCACGGCCACGCCGGCCGCGCCGAGCGCCACGAGGCTGAGGATGTCGCGCGCGCGGCGGGCGGGGAAGACGTTCACGAGGCAGAGCGTGGCCACCGAGCCGAGCACGGCCGGCAGCACCAGCAGCGGCACCATCGCGGCGAGCACGATCAGCGGGAAGAGCGGCCCGCCGTCGTACACCAGGCCGTACGCCGTGAAGATCGGCACGCCCATCAGCGCCACCATCCAGCTCGAGTGGCCCAGCGTCTCGCCCAGCTTCGCCAGGTACACCGAGAGCCAGTCCACCGGCGAGCTGGTGAGCAGGTCGAGGTCCTTCGCGAGGAAGAACACCGACAGCGCCGTGATGAGGTTCGAGAGCAGCAGGATGGAGAAGAAGCTCAGCAGGATGACGCCCAGCATCTTCCCCGGCAGGAACGCGCCGAGCTCCGGCACGCCGCGCGCGTAGCGCAGGACGCGGAACGCGATGGCGAACGTCGCCGAGAAGAAGAGCCCGCCGACGAGCAGCAGCAGCACCGCCTTCGACCCCGCGCCCTTCCCCTCGGCGCGGAGCCGCGCGCGGGCGCTGCGCCACTTCGGGCGCAGCACCGTGCGGAGGCCGGGAACGAGCGCCGCGCCCGCCGCCATCCTAGGCGCCCAGCACCGCCGACAGCTCCCGCTCGGCGAGGCCGCCCGTGAGCTTGAGGAACAGCTCCTCCAGGCTGCCGTCGCCGTGGTCGTGCTGCCGGCGCAGGTCGTCCATCGTCCCCTCGGCGACGATGCGGCCGCCGTAGATGATGCCGATCCGGTCGCACATCGCCTCGGCGATCTCCATCGTGTGCGTCGACATCAGCACCGTCCCGCCCTTCGCGCAGAAGCGGCGGAACAGGTCCTTCAGGAGGCGGGCCGACTTCGGGTCGAGCCCCACCAGCGGCTCGTCCACCACGATCAGGTCCGGCCGGTGCACCAGCGCGCTCGAGATGATCAGCTTCTGGCGCATGCCGTGGCTGTAGCTCTCGGTCAGCTCGTCCTTCCAGGGCAGCAGCTCGAACACGTCGAGCAGCTCGTCCATGCGGCGCTCGATCTCCGGCCCCTCCTGCCCGTACAGCGCCGCCACGAAGCGCAGGAACTCCGCGCCCGTGAGCTTGTCGTAGACGAACGGCCGGTCGGGGATGAAGCCCATGCGCAGCTTGGCGCGCACCGGGTCGGTGGCGAGGTCGATGCCGCCGATCTCGATGGTGCCGGCCGTCGGCTGGAGGATGCCGGCGATCATGCGCAGCGTCGTCGTCTTGCCCGCGCCGTTCGGGCCGAGGAAGCCGAAGAGCACCCCCTCGGGCACCACGAGGTCGATGGCGTTCACGGCGGTGAAGCTGCCGTACTGCTTCGTGAGCCTGGCGAGCCGGATCATCGGCGCTCCTTCGGGGGCTCGGCGCCGATCCACGCCAGGAACGGCGCGAGCGCGGCAGCCGCCGCGCGGTCGGGCGGGGCCGAGTCGGCACGGTAGTTGTCCTTCGCGAGCTCGTACATCGTGCGCGTGAGCCGCAGGCCGAACGGCAGCTCGGCGTCGATCACCTGCCCCTGCGCGTCCACCCACGCATGCCACGGCGGCGCGGGGCCGTCGGGCTGGAGGCGCCACCCGGGCAGGCGCTCGCTGCGCACCGCGCTCCAGCGGCGCGTCGCCGAGTCGTACACCACCGAATCCGGGATGGTGAACGTCGACTCCGCCGCGAGGCGCAGCGCGACCACGGCGGGGCGGGCCGTCACCGGGTCGACGAGCGCGACGCGCACCGAGCGCCCCACGCGGAGCTCGCCCGAGGCCATGAGTTCGAGGGCGAGCGTCGAGGGGAGCGTCGGCACCGCGCCGGACGCGGTCGTCGTCGTGTCGGCGCCGGGGCGCCCGACGCGCGGCACCACGCCGCGCACCGAGCTGTCGGCGCCGACGTCGAGCCGGATCCGCCCGCGCGGCACGCCGACCTGCGCCTCGCGCAGCTCCACCCGCCGCGAGAGCGTGGCGCTCGACGTCAGCAGCAGCCGCCCCGACCGGCCGACGCCCGCCACGTCCAGGTCCCACAGTTCGTCGACGCGGACGGCGCCCGGCAGCGTGTCGATGGCGTGCGTCGCGTACCCGACTTGCACGGTGCCGACGCGCACCACGTATGCCGCCGCCGCAGGGCCGACGCGGAACGCGCGGAGCGACGCCTGCGCCTCGACGCGCGTCGAGCGCTCCCGCGCGACGAGCCATCCGAGGCAGCCGACCCACGTGACGAGGATCGCCGCGGCGACGGTGCGGCGGGTCAGCGGGCCCCCGCCGGCTGGACGCGGCGCACCACCGCCTCGGCCGCGTCCTTGTCGGCGACCGTCTCCACCACCAGCACCAGCGCAGCCATCCCCGCGTCGGGCGCGGCCGCACGCCACGTCTCGCAGAGCAGCGCCACCGCGTCCTCGAGGTCGAGTCCCCCCGGCCCCGTCCCGATCGGCGGTGCCGCGACCGTCGCGAACGCCCATTCGCGCGCGCGGTGCCACGCCGAGACGAGCGACCGGCGGACCACGTCGCGTGACGGCACCTGCGCGTCGTCGCGCAGCACGAGGTGCAGCACCAGCGGCGCCGTCAGGTCGCCCGCGCCCGTGACCACGGCGCTCCCCACCGCGAGCGGCGACTGCACCCGGCGCGCCCGGCGGAGCGCCTCGCCCCCCAGCTCGTCCAGCCGGGCGGCGCTCCGGCCCGCCGGCTCGAGCAGGTGGTCGGCGGCGCGCAAGACCGCGTCGGCCGGCACGAAGGCGAGGTCGTCCACCGTGACGGAAATCATCCGGGCATGCTAGCCGTGGCGCGCGGGGCGGGGAAGCAGCGCGCCCCGTCCGGCGCGGAGGCCGGACGGGGCGCGAAGGGCCGCGAGGGCGGTCGATCTCAGGCGCGACGACGGCGCACCGCGACCAGCGCCACGAGGCCGGTGCCGAGGAGCGCGTACGTGGACGGCTCCGGGACCACCGTCTGGCCGCGCGTCCAGCTCAGGTCGTCGAAGACGTAGAAGTACTGGTCGGCCACGGGCGGCACGATGTACACCCCGTAGATCTCGTCAGTCGGCCGCGAGTAGGTCAGCCTTGTCCAGCCAGCCCCGACGATCTCGAAGGTGAAGTCGGCGAAACGGTTCCCGTTCACGTCCGTGCCGATCAGGTTGAGCCCGAACGGCTGCCGCATGAAATTCGCCGACGCCCAGATCGAGACGGAGCTGACGGGCGTCGAGAACGTGATCCACGGGTTGATCGTGGTGAACGACGAGTTCACCGCCAGAAAGTTGAGTCCGCTCCGGGCGCTCACGCCGAAGTTGGAGCACTGGTCCAGGATGTACGCCGGATTGCCACTGCTGCGGGTGCCGAACGTGACGCCCTGCGAGGCCTGGTAGGCCGTGGTCAGCGGCGAGCCCTGGCTGTAGAAGCAGGGGGCCGCGCCGAACTCATCGAACGAGATGGACTGGGCGGCGAGCGGCGAGGCCGAGACCACGGCGACGGCCAGCGCGAGCAACGGGCGAGTACGCATAGTTGTCCTGTGGAGAAGATCGTCTACGCGTTTTTCAAGAAGCGTGCCACGAAGAGCCACTCGCGGCACCGCTCGGCTCCCTCGTGCAATCGCCCACGCGCTGACGGCAAGGCCGGGCACCGTGGCGGCGCGGCCACGACACCCCGATGCGCGCCTGCCACACCCACACGCCCCGCGCCGGTGAGCGGCCACCCCCGCCACCGCTCCGGCATCCCCCTATGTTCCGATGTTTATGGCCCAGGAATACCTCGTCGTCCGCGGCGCCCGCGAGCACAACCTCAAGGGCGTCGACGTCACGATCCCGCGCAACAAGCTGACCGTCTTCACCGGCCTCTCGGGGTCGGGGAAGTCGTCGCTCGCCTTCGACACGATCTACGCCGAGGGACAGCGGCGCTATGTCGAGTCGCTGTCGGCGTATGCGCGGCAGTTCCTCGGCCTGATGGAGAAGCCGGACGTCGACGCCATCGAGGGCCTCTCGCCCGCGATCTCCATCGAGCAGAAGACCACCGGCCACAACCCGCGCTCCACCGTCGGCACGGTGACGGAGGTGTACGACTACCTCCGCCTCCTCTGGGCGCGCGCGGGCACGCCGCACTGCCCGAACGACGGCACCCCCATCCAGCGCCAGAGCGCGAGCCAGATCGCCGACCAGGTGGCGGCCTGGCCCGAGGGGACGCGCATCGAGGTGCTCGCCCCGCTCGTGCGTGGCCGCAAGGGCGAGTTCCGCGACCTGCTGGAGGACGTGCGCAAGCGCGGCTTCGTGCGCGCGCGCGTGGACGGTCAGACGTACGACCTCGATGCCGTGCCCGCCCTCAACAAGCGCGCGAACCACGACATCGCGATCGTCGTCGACCGCCTCGTCGTCCGCGCGACCGATCGCGCGCGCCTCGGCGACAGCATCGAGACGGCGCTCAAGCTCGCCGAGGGGCTCGTCGAGGTGGTGCGCCATGACGGCGGCGCGCGCGCGCAGCTCTTCTCCGAGCGATTCGCCTGCCCGACGTGCGGCCTCTCCATCCCCGAGCTGGAGCCGCGGCAGTTCTCCTTCAACTCGCCGTTCGGCGCCTGCGCCACCTGCCACGGCGTCGGCACCCGCAAGACGGTGAACGAGGAGCTGATCCTCGGCGACCCGAGCATCTCGATCCTCGAAGGCGTCGTGCTCCCCTGGGGCGAGCCGACCGGCTACCTCCGCAAGGTGGTGCTGCCGACGCTCGCGAAGGCGCTCAAGTTCGACCTCAACACCGCGTGGGGGAAGCTGCCGGCCGCGGCGCGGAAGGCGCTGCTGCACGGCGCGCCCGGCAAGCTGCGCTTCGCCTCCGAGGGGAGCGGCAAGGGCGCGTACGAGAGCGAGTGGGAGGGGATCCTCCAGAACGTCGAGCGGCGCTACCGCGAGTCCAGCTCCGACAGCGTGCGCCAGGAGCTCGACCAGTTCATGACCGAGCAGCCGTGCGACGGCTGCGGGGGGAAGCGGCTCAAGCCCGAGTCGCTCAGCGTGCTCGTGCACGGCGCGTCGCTCGGCGACGTCGTGGAGCGCTCGGTGACGGGGGCGCTCGCGTTCTTCCGGTCGGTGCCGGTGCGCGGCCGCGACGGCGCGGGCGAGGGGTACGACCCCGACATCGCGGGGCCGATCCTCAAGGAGGTGTGCGACCGGCTCCGCTTCCTGCAGGACGTCGGCCTCGACTACCTCACGCTCGGCCGCGCCGCGGGGACGCTCTCCGGCGGCGAGATGCAGCGCATCCGGCTCGCGACGCAGATCGGCAGCCGGCTCACCGGCGTGCTCTACGTGCTGGACGAGCCGAGCATCGGCCTCCACCAGCGCGACAACGAGCGGCTGCTCGACACGCTGTTCGGCCTGCGTGACCTCGGCAACACCGTCATCGTCGTCGAGCACGACGAAGACACGATCCGCGCCGCCGACCACCTCGTCGACCTCGGGCCCCGCGCCGGCCGCTTCGGCGGAGAGGTGGTGGTGGAGGGGAGCCTGGACGACGTGCTGCGCCACCCGACGTCGCTCACCGGGCGCTACCTCCGCGGCGACCTGCGCATCAAGGTGCCGAAGGGGCGGCGCACCGGGATCGCCGGGGCCGCGCTCCGCATCGTCGGCGCGCGCGAGAACAACCTGCGGGACCTGGACGTGCGCATCCCGCTCGGGCTCTTCGTCGCCGTCACCGGCGTCTCGGGCTCGGGGAAGTCCACGCTCGTCACCGACATCCTGTACCACGCGCTCGCGCGGCACTTCTACCGGGCCCGCGTGCTGCCCGGGGCGCACACGCGGATCGAGGGGGTCGAGTCGATCGACAAGGTCATCGACATCGACCAGAGCCCGATCGGCCGCACGCCGCGCTCCAACCCGGCGACGTACTCCGGCCTCTTCACGCCGATCCGCGAGCTCTTCACCAACCTCCCCGACGCGAAGATCCGCGGCTACGGCCCGGGGCGCTTCTCCTTCAACGTGAAGGGGGGCCGGTGCGAGGCGTGCATGGGCGACGGGCTCGTCAAGATCGAGATGCACTTCCTCCCGGACGTCTACGTGCCGTGCGAGGTGTGCAAGGGGCGGCGCTACAACCGCGAGACGCTCGAGGTGCGGTACAAGGGGAAGTCGATCGCTGACGTGCTCGACCTCACGGTGGAGGACGCGCTCGGCTTCTTCGAGGCGCAGCGGCGCATCGCCGAGCGGCTGGAGCTGCTGAACGACGTCGGGCTGGGCTACATCCACCTGGGCCAGGCCGCCACGACCCTCTCGGGCGGCGAGGCGCAGCGCGTGAAGCTCGCCACCGAGCTCGCCAAGCGGGACACGGGGCGCACGCTCTACATCCTCGACGAGCCGACCACCGGCCTCCACTTCGAGGACGTGCGGCTCCTGCTGGAGGTGCTGCACCGCCTCGTGGACAAGGGGAACACCGTCGTCGTGATCGAGCACAACCTGGACGTCATCAAGACGGCCGACTGGATCATCGACCTCGGCCCCGAGGGCGGCGACGGCGGCGGCCGCATCGTCGCCGAGGGGACGCCCGAGGACGTCGCGCGCGCGGCGGGGAGCCACACGGGGAGGTTCCTGGGGAGGGTGGTGTAGGGGGCGGGCGGCCCCGCAACCGTTTCCCCCTGTAACGCATCTACCTTCAGATACGTACAGCAACCATGGGACTGGTGACCGGAGCCACGCCGCCCGCCTTCCGCGACCAGGTGGAAGCCGCCCTCAAGGGGGAGTACCGCCTCGAACGCGAACTCGGGGGCGGCGGCATGTCGCGCGTGTTCGTGGCCGAGCAGGTCGGCCTCGGGCGCCGCGTCGTGGTGAAGGTGCTCACCCCCGAGCTCTCCGCCGGCGTCTCGCGCGAGCGGTTCCGGCGCGAGGTGCAGCTCGCCGCCGGGCTCCAGCATCCGCACATCGTGCCGCTCATCGCCGCGGGCGAGGGGGCCGGGCTCCTCTGGTACGTGATGCCGTACATCGAGGGGGAGTCGCTCCGCTCGCGCCTCGCGCGCGACCGGCGCCTCGCCCCCGCCGAGGCGGTGCGCTACCTGCGCGACGTGGCCGACGCGCTCGCCTACGCCCACGCGCAGGGGATCGTCCACCGCGACATCAAGCCCGACAACATCCTCATCACCGCCGGGCACGCGGTCGTCACCGACTTCGGCGTCGCCAAGGCGCTCGGCGCCGGCGAGGCGACGCTCGGCGACGGCACGGTCCCCGAGCCGCTCACCACCACGTCGCTCGCGCTCGGCACGCCCGCGTACATGGCGCCCGAGCAGGCCGCGGCCGACCCCGCCGTCGACCACCGGGCCGACCTGTACAGCACGGGGTGCGTCGCCTACGAGATGCTCGCCGGCCGCCCGCCGTTCACGGGGATGCCGCCCGCGCAGCTGCTCGCGGCGCACGTCACCACCCCGCCCGAGCCGGTGCAGGCGCACGTGGAGCTGCCGAACGGCCTCGCCGCCATCGTGATGCGCCTGCTGGCCAAGCGCCCGACCGACCGGCCCGCGAGCGCGCAGGCGCTCGTCGCCGAGCTGGATCGCGTGATGACGCCGTCGGGCGGCACGGTGATCAGCGAGTCGGTGCGGCCGCGGCGCCTGCAGGACTGGCTCGAGCGGATCGGCATCCCCGTGGCGCTGCTCACCTACGGCCTCGCCGCGCCCGTCGCCGCGGTGATGCTCCGGCGCGCCGCGGTCGTCATCGGCCTGCCGACGTGGGTGGAGCTCGGCGGCTTCGGCCTGCTGCTCGTCGGCGCCGGCGTGCTGCTCGGCGCCGCGGCCGGCTGGCTGCCGTGGCTCACGCGCCGCGGCGCCATCGTCGGCGGCATCGTGGCGTTCGCGCTCCTCGGCGCGGCCGCCGGCGGGCACGCCATGCTCCGGCGCGCCGGGATCGGGCCGGCCGGCTCCCTCGTGGGCAAGGGGAAGCTCGCCCAGCGGGACCGCGTGATCGTCGCCGCGTTCGACAACCGCACCACCGACTCGCTCCTCGGCCAGCTCGTCACCGACGCGTTCCGCACCGACTTCCTCCAGTCGCGCGCCGTCTCGGTCCTGCAGGACCGCGCGGTGGCCGACGCGCTCGTGCGCATGCAGCGCGACCCCGCCGCCCGGCTCGACGCCGCGCTCGCGCGCGAGCTTGCGCAGCGCGAGGGGGTGAAGGCGGTGGTGGAGGGGGAGGTGGCGCAGGCGGGCAGCCAGTACGTGCTCACGGCCCGCCTCGTCGCGGCCGCCGACGGCGAGGTGCTCGCGGCGTTCCGCGAGACCGCGGACGGCGACGAGGTGATCACCGCGGTCGACCGCCTCTCGCGCCAGCTGCGCGAGCGGATCGGCGAGTCGCTGGCGCAGCTCCGCGGCGAGCCCGGCCTCGCGCGCGTCACCACCACCTCGCTCCCCGCGCTGCGGAAGTACTCCGAGGCGATCCGCGTGGGCGAGAAGGCGATGGCCCGGCAGGACCGCAACGCCCTGCAGCGCGAGGTGCAGCTGCTCGAGGAGGCGGTGGCGCTCGACTCCGGCTTCGCCATGGCCTGGCGCCGGCTCGGCGTCCGCCTCGGCAACCTCGGGCTCGACCCGCGCCGCGCCGCGGAGGCGCTGGCGCGCGCGTTCCAGTTCCGGGACCGCCTGCCGCCGCGCGAGCGCGCCCTCGCAGAGGCGATGTACTACGACCGGATCAAGGGCGACGAGGATGCGGTGATCCGCTCCTACGAGACGGCGCTCGCGATCGACTCGACCGACGTGATCGCGCTCAACAACCTCGGCGTGAAGTATCTCGAGCGCGGCGAGACCGAGCGGATGGTGGCGCTCGCCGACCGGTGGATCGCCATCGACTCGATGCAGCTGAGCGCGTGGAACTGGCGCGCCGTCGGCCTCGCGACGCTCGGTCGCACCGCGCAGGCGGCGGCCACCGCCGAGGCGATGGAACGCCGCTTCGGCGCGGAGCGGCCCGAGGTCGCGCTGGTGCGGACGGTGCTGCTCTGGCGCGACGGGCGCTGGGCCGAGATCGGCGCGCGGCTCGCCCGCGCCGTGCGTGGTGCGGAGGACGATGGCGCCCGCGCGCAGCTGCTCGCGACGCAGGCGGAGGTGGCGCTCCTGCAGGGGCGGCTCGCGGAGGCGCTCCGGCTGCAGCGGAGCGCGCAGCTCGCCTCACCCGCGCTCGACGAGGCCGACCGCCGGCTCGACCTGGGCCAGCTGCTGCTCGTGGAGTCGCAGGCCGAGGCGTTCCTCCGCCGCCGGCCCGCGCGGGCGCGCGTCCTCGCCGACTCGGCGGCGCGCGTGATGCGGCTCGACTCGCTCGTGCCCGAGCGGCGTCCGCTCCTCGCGCTGGCCGGGGCGTACGCCGTGGCGGGCGAGGGCGCGCGGGCGCAGGAGCTCCTGGACGAGCGCGACCGCATCGCCGCGACCCTCCCCGGCCCGGCGCGCCGCGCCTATGGCGACAGCACCGCGCCGATGGTGCTGCTCGCGCGCGGGTGGCGCTGGTTCGGCGCCGGTCGCGCGGCGGAGGCCGTGCCGCTGTTCCGCGGCGCCGCGACGCGCCGCAAGGGCGGCCTCGAGGCGAAGGCCGCGCTCGGCTTCGCGCTCGCGGCGGCGGGCGAGGCCGACTCGGCCATCGCCGAGCTCGAGGGCTTCCTCGCGAGCCCGGATGCCGATGCGCGCGTCGGCGTCGACCCCACCTTCCGCGCCCCCGTCCTCGAGGCGCTCGGCGCGCTCTACGAGCGCCGCGGCGACCGTGCGAAGGCGCTCGACCGGTACCAGCAGTTCGTCGACCTCTGGCGCGGCGCCGATCCCGACCTGCAGCCGCGCGTGCAGGCGGCGCGCGGCGCGCTCGCGCGCCTGGTCGCCGAGCCGCGCGCCCGCGGGTAGGGCCGCATCGACGCGGAGCTCGCCCGCCGCCTCGGCGACCGGTACGCGCTCGAACGACTGCTCGGCGAGGGCGGCATGGGCGTCGTCTGGCTCGCGCGCGACCGCCAGCTCGACCGGCCCGTCGCGCTCAAGGTCCTGCCGCCCGCCTTCGCCGCGCAGCCCGACCTCCGCGAGCGCTTCCTGCGCGAGACGCGCACCGCCGCCGGCTTCTCGCACCCGAACATCGTCCCCGTCTTCGCCGTCGAGGAGCGCGAGGGGCTGCTCGCCTTCGCCATGGGGTACGTCGACGGCGAGTCGCTCGCGGAGCGCGTGCGCCGGGCGGGCCCGCTCGCGCCGCGGGAGGTGGTGAAGCTGGTGCAGGATGTCGGCTACGCGCTCGCGTACGCACACGGCCGCGGCGTGGTCCACCGCGACATCAAGCCGGACAACATCATGCTCGAGCGCGCGACGGGGCGCGCGCTGGTGATGGACTTCGGCATCGCGCGCGCGATCGCCGCACCCGCCACCGGCGCCGGCCTCACGCGCGTCGGCGAGGTGGTGGGGACGCCGGCGTACATGAGCCCCGAGCAGGCGTCCGGCGACCAGGTCGACGGCCGGAGCGACCTCTACGCACTCGGCCTCGTCGCCTGGTTCGCGCTCGCGGGCCGGGCGGCGGTGGACGGCGACAGCACCCAGCGCATCCTCGTCAAGCAGCTCACCGAGGCCGTCCCGCCGGTGGCCGGCGTCCGCCCGGATGTCCCCGCCTCGCTCGCGGCCGCCATCGACCGCTGCGTGGCGAAGGAGCCGGCGGAGCGCTTCCCGACCGCCGAGGCGCTCGTCGAGGCGATCGACGCGGCGCAGCTCGCCGCGCCGGAGGTGCCGGTGGCGCTGCGGCTCTTCGAGCAGGGGGCGCGGCAGTACGTCCAGAACGTGCTGCTGCTCCTCGGGGCGTGCGGCGCGCTCTGGGCGGCGACCGCGCCCGAGTCGGATGTCGACCGTCTCATCGCGCTCACCCTCGCGGGGGCCGGGACGTTCGTGCTCACGCTCGGCGTCCGGCGCCAGGCGGCGGGGATCCGGCAGCAGGGCTTCAGCCACGCGCACCTCGCGACCGCGCTCAAGGCCATCGCCGCCGAGGCGACGGAGGCGCGGGCGCAGGCCCTCGCGGTGCCCGGCGTGCGGCGACGGCATCGCGTGCGCCTCGCCATGCTGCCCGTGCTCGTCGCCAACGCGCTCTGGCTCGGGTCGCGGGTCGACGAGCATCGCGTGCTGCTCGCGAACGGCTTCCACCGCGTGACGCGCATGGGCATCACCCTCGCGGTCACCTCGCGGGTCTCGCTCGTGGTGGCGCTGCTCCTCTTCCTGGGCGATCCGTACCGCCGGCCGTTCGTCACCGGGCTGGCGCACGCGTTCTGGCGCGGGCCGCTCGGGCGCCGGCTCTACGGTGGCGGTGCGGCACGGCCCGCGCCTGTCGCGGCGGCGAAGGCCCCGGCCTCCTCGCCGGCCGTCCCCGTGCCTGCCGCCGACGCGCGGCTCCGCGCCATCGAGTCCCGCCTCGAGGCGCTCGAGGCCTGGCGCCGCGCGCGCGGCGGCTGAGCGGGCGGGCGCGGCGCTCCGCGGGCTCCCGCTACCATTCCGCATCCCTCACCCCAGACGTCATGCTCCGTCGGCTCGTCGCCTGTCTCGTCCTCGTCCTGCCGCTCGCGGCGCCGCTCGCCGCCCAGGGCGCCGACCCGTCGCGCCTCACCATCGAGCGCATCTATGCCTCGCCCGACTTCCAGCCCGAGCGCTTCGGCCCCGCGCGCTGGCTGGAGGGCGGCAAGGCGTACACCACCGTCGACCGCGCCGCGGGCGGGAAGGGACAGGAGATCGCGCGCGTGGACGTGACGACGGGCGAGCGCACCGTGCTCGTCACCGCCGCGCAGCTCACGCCCGCCGGCGCCGCGGCGCCGCTCGACGTGGAGGACTACGCGTGGTCGCCCGACCTGCAGCAGGTGCTCGTCTTCACCAACTCGCAGCCCGTCTGGCGCCAGAACACGCGCGGCGACTACTGGGTGCTCGACCGCGCGCGCGGCGCGCTCCGCAAGCTCGGCGGGCCCGAGGCGAAGCCGTCGACGCTCATGTTCGCCAAGTTCGCGCCCGACGGCCGCCGCGTCGGCTACGTGCGCGAGAACGACCTCTACGTCGAGGACCTCGCGACCGGCGCCCTCACGCGCCTCACGAGCGACGGCAGCCGGACGACCATCAACGGCACGTTCGACTGGGTGTACGAGGAGGAGCTCGGCCTCCGCGACGGCTGGCGCTGGAGCCCGGACGGCCGCACGATCGCCTTCTGGCAGCTCGACGCCACCGGCGTGCGCGACTTCGCGCTCATCAACAACACCGACTCGCTCTACGCCCAGGTCGTCCCCGTGCAGTACCCGAAGGCGGGCGAGCGGAACTCCGCGGCGCGCGTCGGCGTCGTGCCCGCCGACGGCGGCACGCCGCGCTGGTTCGGCTTCGACGGCGACCCGCGCGAGCACTACCCCGCGCGCGTCGAGTGGGCCGCCTCGAGCGACGAGCTGGTCATCCAGCGCCTCAACCGCCTGCAGAACACGCTCACCCTCTGGCGCGCCGACGTGCGCACGCTCGCGCTCACCCCGGTGCTCGTCGAGAAGGACGCGGCGTGGGTCGAGGTCGTGGACGAGCTGGAGTGGCTCAAGGGCGGGCGCGAGTTCACGTGGATGAGCGAGCGCGACGGCTGGAGCCACCTGTGGGTCTTCTCGCGCGACGGGCGGAGCCGCCGCCTGCTCACCCCCGGCGACTTCGACGTGCAGGCGCTGCTCGGCGTGGACGAGGCGGCCGGCGTCGTCTGGTTCGCCGCCTCCCCCGGCGACGGCGCGCGGCGCTACCTGTACCGCGCCCGGCTCGACGGCAGCGGCCGGCCCGAGCGCGTGACGCCCGCCGCGTTCACCGGCACCAACCAGTACGACATCGCGCCCGACGGACGCACCGCGTGGCACACCTTCAGCAGCAACGCGTCGCCGCCGGTGCGGAGCCTCGTCCGGCTCCCCTCGCACGAGACGATTCGCGTCGTCGTGCGGAACGAACGGCTCGCGAAGGCCGCCGCCGCCGTCCGCCGCGGCCGGATGGAGTTCCGCCAGCTGCCGGTCGGCGGCGGGCTCGCGCTCGACATGTGGCTGATCACGCCGCCCGACTTCGACAGCACGAGGACGTACCCGCTGTTCATGTTCGTGTACGGCGGCCCCGGCAGCCGCACCGTCACCGACGCCTGGGGGAGCCGCGACCTGCTCTTCCACCTCATGCTGGCGCAGAAGGGGTACCTCGTCGCCAGCGTCGACAACCGCGGCACCGGCCTCCGCGGCCGCGACTTCCGGAAGACGATCTACCGGCGGCTCGGCGTGGTGGAGACGGACGACCAGGCGGCGGCCGCGCGCGCGCTCGCGCGACTGCCGTACGTGGACGCCTCCCGCATCGGCATCTGGGGCTGGAGCTACGGCGGCTTCATGACGCTGAACGCGCTCACCCGCTACCCCGACGTCTTCCGCGCGGGCGTGGCCGTGGCGCCGGTGACGCACTGGTCGTTCTACGACAACATCTACACCGAGCGCTACAACGGCCTGCCGCAGGAGAATCGCGAGGGGTACGACGCCGGCTCGCCGCTGACGCACGCCAAGGGGCTGCGCGGCGACCTGCTGCTCGTGCACGGCACCGGCGACGACAACGTGCACGTGCAGAACAGCGAGGCGATGGTCAACGCGCTCGTCGCCGCCAACCGGCCGTTCCGGTACTTCACGTACCCGAACCGGAACCACGGCATCTTCGGCGGCAACACCCGGCGCCACCTGTTCGAGATGATCGAGCGCTTCCTCGACGAGAAGCTGATGGGCGCGGCCCCGGCGCCGGTGCCGTGACGCCGGTCACCGGCCACGCCGCGATCGTCGAGCTGCTGGGCTGGGCGGTCGGCGCGGAGGCGCCGGTGCGGCTGCGCTCGGCGGAGGGGCAGGAGGTGGTGGGGGTGCCGCTGGCGCTGGACACGCACGTCACGGCGCACGAGGTGGTGCTGCGCCCCGTCGGCGACGAGGCCACGGAGCTCGTCGTGGCGCTCGCCCGCGTGGTCTCGGCCGAGCTGCTGTAGGGGGCCGCGGCCCGGGCGCTTAGCTTCCCGAGATGGTCTCCCTCCTCGACATCATCGGGCCCGTGATGGTCGGGCCCTCGTCCTCGCACACGGCCGGGGCGTGCCGCATCGGCCTCTTCGCGCGCGGGCTGCTCGGCGGGCAGCCGCAGGAGGCGAAGGTCGAGCTGCACGGGTCGTTCGCGCGCACCGGCACCGGCCACGGCACCGACCGCGCCATCGCCGGCGGCCTGCTCGGCTTCTTCCCGGACGACGAGCGGCTCCGCGAGTCGCTCACGCTCGCCGAAGAGGCGGGGCTCGCCATCACCTTCGCGAACGTGAAGCTCCGCGGCGAGCAGCACCCGAACACCGCACGCATCACCGTGCGCCGCGATGGGCGCGACGCGGCCGTCATCGGCGCCTCCCTCGGCGCCGGCCGCATCCGGATCACCGAGATCGACGGCTTCGGCGTCGAGATCACGGGCAACTACCCCACCATCGTCGTCGGCGCCCAGGACGTCCCCGGCATCCTGGCGCACGTGAGCACCGTGCTCGCCGGCGCCGACATCAACGTCGCCACGATGCGCATGGCCCGCCGCCGGAAGGGCGGGGAGGCGGTGCACATCTACGAGCTCGACCACGACCCCGAGCCGCACGTGCTTGACGCCGTGCGCGCCCACAAGGCGATCCGCCTCGTCCGTGCCGTCGGGCGGGTGAGCTGATGTACGACGCGCTCGGGGCCGCCGTCGCCGACGCGGAGGCCGCCGGCATCTCCCTCGGCGAGCTCGCGCTCCGCGTGGAGGCGGAGGACGGGCTGCGGACCCGCGAGCAGGTGGAGGCGGCGCTGCATCGCGCGCTCGAGGTGATGCGCGGCGCCGTCGCCCGGGGCCTCCCCGGCGACCTCCGCTCCGTGAGCGGCCTCGTCGGTGGCGACGCCGCGAAGATGCGCACCCCGCGCGGCCCGCTCGCCGGCACCGTCTTCACCGAGGTGATCGCCGCCGCGCTCGCGGTGCAGGAGGTGAACGCCGCGATGGGCGTCATCGTCGCCGCGCCCACGGCCGGCGGCGCCGGCGTCCTCCCGGGTGTCCTCCTCGGCCTTGCCGCGAAGCACCAGCTCTCCGACGAGGCGCTGGTCCGCGCCCTCGCCACCGCCGGCCTCGTCGGCGCCGTCGTCGCCGTGCGCGCCTCCCTCTCCGGCGCCGAAGGGGGCTGCCAGGCCGAGACGGGCGCCGCGGCCGGCATGGCCGCCGCCGCCGGCATCGAGCTGCTCGGCGGTTCGCCGACCGAGGCGTCCCATGCCGTCGCCCTGACCATGCAGGGCACCCTCGGCCTCGTCTGCGACCCGCTCGGCGGCCTCGTCGAGGTACCCTGCGTCTACCGCAACGCCACCGGCGGCGCGATGGCCCTCGCCGGCATCGAGATGGCGCTCGCCGGCATCCGGTTCCCGATCCCGGTCGACGAGGTGATCGACACCATGGGCGAGATCGGTCGCAGCATGGACGTCCGCTATCGGGAGACGGCCGGTGGCGGCCTCGCCGCGACGCCGACGGGTCGGAAGCTGGCGAAGGAGCGGCTGGTGCAGCTGAAGCCGCGCAAGGCGAAGGGCGACGTTTCGGGTTGAAACTCGGGCGCGGGCCCGCCGTAGGGTCCTCCGTCCCCGTTGTGTCCACAGGCAGCGCAGCACTCGGAGCGGCCAGGCGCCGCGGAGGTAGGCGTGGATTTCCTCGTGGGCGTCGTCTTCTTCGGCGGCCTCTTCTCGTACCTCGTGTTCAAGAAGACCCCCGTGGGCGACGCGGTGGCCGAGCGGATCCGCGGCGGCGTGCCGGCCGACGGGCAGGTGCTCGCGCGCCTCGACGACCTGCAGCACGAGGTGGATGAGCTCCGCCACCAGCTGTCGGACGCGCAGGAGCGGCTCGACTTCGCGGAGCGGCTGCTCGGCCGGCCGGCCGCGAATGTCACGACCCCGTCCTCCCCGGAGGCGCGCTGATGGAGGACATCCTCGCGATCCTCGGGATCTTCTTCTTCTGCCCGCTGCTCGGTTTCGTCGTCTTCTCGAACACCGGCCGGGAACTCACCGGCGCGCTCGCCGACCGCATCCGCGGCGGGGCTTCCACCGAGGGGGCGCTGCGCGACGAGGTCGAGCACCTGCGGGCGGACGTCGAGGACCTGCGCGCGCAGCTCGGCGAGACGCAGGAGCGGCTCGACTTCGCGGAGCGGATGCTCGCCGCTCCGCGGGACGGCGGCGGCCCCATCGCGTCGAAGGAGGGCTGATGCATCTCGGGGAGTTCTTCGCGATCTTCGCGATCAGCGGCACGATCTGCTGGCTCTTCACGCCGATCGCTCGCGGCCTGGGGAAGCGGATCGAGGGGCGCGCCGCCGTGCCGCCGGAGGTGCTCGGCGAAGTCGCCGAGCTGCGCGCGCGCATCGCCGAGCTCGAGGCGCGCGAGTCGCACGTGGCCGATCTCGAGCAGCGCCTGGAATTCGCCGAGCGCCTGCTGGCGCGCGGCGCCGACGTGCAGGTCCTGCCCGGACCGGGAGGTCGCTGATGCCGCAGGTGAGCCCGCCGTCGCCCCCCGCGCCGCCGTCGCCGCCGTCGGTGCCGCCGCCGGCCGAGGGGCCGGGGGCGATCGTGATCCAGGAGGGCCCGCCGCCCCCCGGTTTCTACACCGCAGAGGCCGGCTTCCCGCCGCCGTGGGTGACGCTGCCGCCGCCCGTGATCGTGATCTCGTTGCTGGCGATCGTCGCCGGGGCGACGGTGCTGCTCCTGCCGCTCGTCCGCGCGCTGTCCCGCCGCATCGAGGGGCGGCCGCCGGTCGACCCCGCGGAGGGGAGGAAGCTGCAGGAGCTCGAGGCGCGCGTGACGGAGCTGGAGCAGCGCGAGGGACACCTGCGCGAGCTGGAGGAGCGGCTCGACTTCGCCGAGCGGCTGCTGGCGCAGCGCGAGGCCGCCCCCTCGCGGCTCCAGGGCGGGGCATGAGCCGCGGCGACGACTGGGGCGCGTCCGGCGATGGCGAGGGGTGGCTCTTCGTCGCGCTCGGCATGGTCGGCTTCGGCCTGTCCATCGCGCTCATGAGCGCGACGAAGCACCTTGGGGCCGCGGCGATCCCCATCTGGGGCGTCACCGTCGGCGGCGCGGCGTGGGTGCTCCGCGGTCCGCTCGGGGACGCGCTCGTCGCACGCATCGCGGGGCGCCGCGACGGCCCGGCCGGGCTGCCCGAGGCGTACGCCGCCGAGCTGGACGAGCTGCGCGGGCGGGTCGGCGAGCTCGAGGAGCGGCTCGATTTCGCGGAGCGGCTGCTCGCCGAGCGCCGCGACACCCCGGGCATCGGCCCCTCGGCCGGCCCCCGATAGATTCCGCCGCCGGAGGCGCGCATGGTCACGCACGACGACATCCAGTCCTTCCTCGACCGCATCGACGGCGGTGGCCTCAGCGTGCGCGAGGTGGAGCCGAACCTCTGGCTCGCCCTCACCCCGGAGGGCGCCGAGGTGGTGGTCCACTACGCGCCGCCGGTGGTGGTGCTGCGCGTCCGGGTGATGCAGGCGCCGGCCGACGCGGGCCGCAGCGCGGGGCTCTTCCGCCAGCTGCTCACGCTCAACGCGCGCGACCTCGTCCACGGCTCCTACGGCCTCGAGGGCGACCACATCGTCCTCACCGACACGCTGGAACTGCAGCACCTCGACTTCACCGAGTTCGAGGCGAGCTTCGACTCGATCACGCTCGCCCTCGCCTCGCACCTTTCGGCGCTCGGCGCCTACCGGGAGTCCTGAGCCATGGGGATCTTCGACCGCCTGTCGACCCTCATCCGGTCGAACGTCAACGACCTCATCTCCCGGGCCGAGAACCCGGAGAAGATGCTGGACCAGCTGATCATCGACATGAAGTCGCAGCTGGCCAAGGCGAAGCAGCAGGTCGCGGGCGCCATCGCCGACGAGAAGAAGCTCCAGGCCGAGGCCGAGAAGCTCCGCAAGGAGGCCGGCGACTGGGAGCGGCGCGCGATGCTCGCCGTGCAGGAGGGGCGCGACGACCTCGCCAAGCAGGCGCTCCTGCGCTACAACGAGTCGCTCCAGGGCGCGCAGCAGCTCCACGAGACGTGGGTGAAGGCGAAGGCCGACACCGAGCAGCTCAAGGGGTCGCTGCGCCAGCTCAACGACAAGATCGAGGAGGCGACGCGCAAGAAGAACATCCTCGTCGCGCGCGCGCGCCGGGCGGAGGCGCAGGAGCGCATCCAGTCGACGATGTCGGGCATGTCCGACAAGTCGGCGTTCGAGTCGTTCGAGCGGATGGCCGACAAGATCGAGCAGGCCGAGCGGCGCGCGCTCGCCGCCGCCGAGCTGCAGGAGGAGTTCACCGGCGACAAGCTGGCGAAGGAGTTCCAGGCGCTCGAGTACAAGGGCGCCCCCGATGCGCAGCTGCTCGCGCTCAAGCAGAAGATGGGCCTGCTCGCCCCCGCGCCCTCCGAGGCGCCGAAGGCGCTCGGCGCGGGCGGCGCCACGGACCTCCCGGCCGAGACGCACGACGTGGAGGTCGTGGACGACGGCGATGCGGGGCGCCGGGCATGAGCGAGCCGCGCTTCCTGGTGGTGGCCGACGGCGAGTTCGGCCCCATGACGTCGAAGACGGCGAACTCCATCATCCGCTACCGGCCGAAGCAGGTCGTCGCCGTGCTCGACCGGAAGACCGCCGGTGGGCGCGTGCAGGACGTCCTCGGCTTCGGCGGCGAGATCCCGATCGTCGGCTCCGTGCGCGAGGCGCTCGAGCACGGCCCCACGGTGCTCCTCGTCGGCATCGCGCCCATGGGCGGCCGCCTGCCCGAGGAGTGGAAGCGCTGGCTCGTCGAGGCGCTGCAGCACGGCTGCGACGTCTGGAGCGGGCTCCACACCTTCGTCGGCGACGAGCCGGCCATCGCGGAGGCCGCTCGCGCCACCGGCCGCCGCCTCGTCGACTTCCGGAAGCCGCCCGCCAACCTCCCGGTCGCCTCCGGCCTCGCGAAGCAGGTGGAGCCGCTGGTGGTGCTCACGGTCGGCACGGACTGCAACGTCGGCAAGATGACGTCGCAGCTGCAGCTCGTGGATGGCCTCCGCGCGCGCGGGCTTCGCACCCGCTTCGTCGCCACCGGGCAGACCGGCATGATGCTCGAGGGGTGGGGGATCGCCGTCGATGCCGTCGTCTCCGACTTCGTGAACGGCGCCGCGGAGTGGCTGGTGCTGGAGGGCGCGAAGGACGCGGACATCGTGCTGGTCGAGGGGCAGGGGAGCATCAACCACCCGGGCTACTCCGCCGTCACGCTCGGCCTGCTGCACGGCTCCTGCCCCGACGCGCTGCTGCTCTGCCACCAGTCGAGCCGCCAGTTCATCGGCGACTACCGCACGGCGAGCTGGCTGCGCATCCCCCCGCTCTCCACCTACGTCCAGGCGTACGAGTCGCTCGGCTCGCTCGTGCACCCGACGCGCACGATCGGCATCTGCCTCAACACGTACGACCTGCCCGACGCCGAGGCGCGCGCGGCCTGCCTGGCCGCGGCCGCCGAGACGGGACTCCCGGCGACCGACGCCGTGCGCTACGACCCGGCGCCGCTGCTCGACGCCCTGGTCGCCGCGCACGAGGCCAAGCGTCAGGCGCGCGCCCGGAACGCCGCCGCGAGCCTGGCGTAGCGCTCCCGCGCGTCGCGCCACCCCTCGGCGTCGTCCGGGCCGAGGGCGGCGAGCATCGCCGCCTGCGCGGCGAGCCCAGCGGCATCGCTCGCCCGCGCCGCCTCGGCCAGCGCCAGCGCGTGCTGGCGCATCCGTTCTCCCTCCTCCGCCTGGATCGCGTTCGCGAGGCCGTGCAGCAGCGCCGCCACGGGGCTCCGCGATGCCTTCGGCGGCACCCGCGGCGCGGGCACCGGGGCGGGCGCGCCGTCGGCGAGCAGCCACCGCTGCACCGCGGCCACGAGCGTCGCGCGGTCGATCGGCTTCGCCACGTGGTCGTCCATGCCGACGGCGAGGCAGCGCTCCCGGTCGCCGCGCATCGCGTTCGCCGTCATCGCCACGATCGGCGTGCGGCGGTGCCCCCCCGCCGCCTCCCACTCGCGGATGGCGACCGTCGCGTCGTAGCCGTCCATCTCCGGCATCTGGCAGTCCATGAACACCAGGTCGAACGCGCCGCCCCGCACCGCCGCGAGCGCCTCGACGCCCGTCGTCGCGACCACCAGCTCCGCCCCGAGCGGCTCGAGCAGGCGGAGCGCCACGAGGCGGTTCACCGGGTGGTCCTCCACGAGGAGGATGCGCTTCCCCTCCGCCACGCGCGACGGCACCACCGGGGCGCCGCGCGCGGCGCGCTCGGACGCCGGCAGCGACGACCGCAGGAACGCCGCGGTGAACGTGAACGCCGAGCCGTGGCCGGGCGCGCTGTCGAGCGTGATCTCGCCGCCCATGAGGTGGACGAGCTGGCGGCAGATGGAGAGGCCGAGGCCGGTGCCGCCCGCGCGGCGCGTCGTCGAGGCGTCGGCCTGCACGAACGGCCGGAAGAGCCGGGCCTGCGTCGCGCCGTCGATGCCCGGCCCGGTGTCGCGCACGCGCACCGCCAGCACGACGCCGTCGTCGTCGGCGCGCGCCACGCCCACGTCCAGCGCCACCTCGCCCGCGTCCGTGAACTTCACCGCGTTGCCGAGCAGGTTGAGCAGCACCTGGCGCAGGCGCAGGCTGTCGCCGCGCAGCGCCTCCGGCACCTCCGGCGCCACCGTCACCGTGAAGGCGAGCCCCTTGGCCCGCGCCTGCTCGCGGAGGAGGTCGGCGGCGGAGGTGATCGTCATCCGGGGCGAGAACGCGACCGACTCGAGCTCCAGCCTGCCCGCCTCGATCTTCGAGAGGTCGAGCAGGTCGTTGAGCAGGCCGAGCAGCCCCTCGGCGGAGCCGTGCGCGGTCAGCGCGTACTGACGCTGCTGCGGCGTCAGCGTGGAGTCGAGGAGCAGCTCGAGCATGCCGAGCACGCCGTGCATCGGCGTGCGCAGCTCGTGGCTCACGTTGGCGAGGAAGTCGGACTTGGCGCTCGTCGCCGCCTCGGCCTGCTCCTTCAGCTCGCGGAGGCGCAGCTCGTGCCGCTTGCGCTCCGTGATGTCCATCACCGCGCCGGTCAGGCGCAGCACCCGCCCCTCGGCGTCGCGTGTCGCCTCGCCGGTGGCGGCGAGGTGGCGGACCGCGCCGCCCGGGAGCAGCACGCGGTGGTCGACCTGGTACGGCGCCGCGGTCGTGAGGGCCCCCTCGATCATCGCGACGACCGCGGCGCGGTCGTCCGGATGGATGCGCGCGAGGTAGGCGTCGTACGCGGGGGCGCCGTCGGCGGGGTCGAGCCCGAAGAGGCGGAACGTCTCCTCCGTCCACTCGATGCCGCCGGTGTCCACGTCGTACGCCCAGTTCCCGACGCCGGCGAGGCGCTGCGCGTCCCGGAGCTGGGCCTCCCGCCGTTCGAGTCGTGCGATGGCGGAGCGCAGCTCGGCGCGGTCGGCGTGGTCGTCGGCGAGGAGCTGGCTGGCTGACTGGGGCATGGACAGTGACTTCCTTCCGGACACCCCCGCCGGGAACGCGACACCCTGTCGCGCCCCGCGGGACCACCACGGGGAGTGCGAGAGTGATGCCACGGACGGCCGGCACTGTCCTGTCGAGGGGTCGGTCGGTGGCAAGGAACTTTGCGCAGGCGTTCAGCCCCGCTTCACGCGGCGGATGCCACATTGGGCGCGGTCCTCGGGGAGACCGACACGCTCCCCGGACCCCAAGGAGGCTTTATGCGCACCACCATCACCAAGCCCGCCCCGGTCACGAACCCGCTCAGCGCCATCAACACGATCGACGAGCTGTTCGCGAACCTGCTGCCGGGCCGCGCCTTCGCGCCGTTCGCCCCGTTCGCGGGGCCGACGCCCCTCCCGACCTCGCCGACGAACTGGATGCCGGCGCTCGACTGCGTCGAGAACGACGTGAACTACATCATCCGCCTGGACGTCCCGGGCATCCCGAAGGAGAACCTCGACCTGCGGCTCGACGCGCAGCTCGTGACGATCACGGGGCACCGTGAGTTCGTCGCGGCCAACGCGCCGACCGAGACCCCGTTCTGGATGGAGCGGGAGCAGGGCAACTTCGTCCGCACGATCAGGCTGCCGGTGCCGGTGAACGCCGCGAACGTGACGGCGACGCTGGTGGACGGCGTGATGACCATCGTGCTGCCGAAGGTCACGCCGACCCCGACCGCGAAGATCACGATCAGGTAGCGGGCGGACGGTGGGCCCCGTCAGGCGGGGGACGCGGCGGCCGGGCGACCGGCCGCCGTGTCGCGTCCGGGCCCCAGCCAGCGCCCGAGCGCCTCGAGCAGCGCCTGGCGCGTCACCGGCTTCGCGACGTGGTCGTCCATGCCGGCGGCGAGGCAGCGCTCGCGATCGCCACGCATGGCGTTGGCCGTCAGGGCCACGATCGGCACGCGACGGCCGGCACCCTCCGCGGCGCGGATCGCCGTCGCCGCCTCGAAGCCGTCGAGCACGGGCATCTGGCAGTCCATCAGCACGAGGTCGTACGCGGTCCGCCCCGCCGCCTGCACCGCCTGCGCGCCATCCTCGGCGACGTCCACGAGCACGCCGAGCGGCTGCAGCAATTCGAGCGCCACCATGCGATTGATCGGGTGGTCCTCGGCGAGCAGCACGCGCGCACCGGCGAGCGCGGCCCCCGTCGTCACCGGTGCCGGTGCGGCGACCGCCGCCTCCGGCGCGCCCGCGTCCTCGGCCCGGCCGAGCCGCACCGTGAAGGTGAAGGTGCTGCCGATCCCCTCCTCGCTCGTCACGCCGATCGTGCCGCCCATCATCGCCACCAGCTGGCGGCAGATGGTGAGGCCGAGGCCCGTGCCGCCGTAGCGGCGCGTGGTCGAGGCGTCGGCCTGCTCGAACGGCTGGAAGAGCCGCGCCGCCGCCGCGGGCGCGAGGCCGATGCCGCTGTCCTCCACCTCGACGCGGAGCAGCAGGCCGTCGGCGTCCTCCGCCTGCACCGAGGCGCGCACTTCGACGCCGCCGTCGTGCGTGAACTTCACGGCGTTGCCGACGAGGTTGAGCAGCACCTGCCGCAGGCGCCCCTCGTCGCCCGCGAGGCGCGCGGGGATCGCCGGGTCGAGCTCGGCGGTGAGCGACAGGCCGCTCGGCTCGGCGCGCTGCCGGAAGAGCTCGAGGACGTGCGCCACCGAGCGCCGCAGGTCGAACGGCTCGCGCACCAGCTGCAGCTTGCCGGCCTCGATCTTCGAGAAGTCGAGGATGTCGTCGAGCACCTGCAGCAGCGCCCGGGCCGACTCGTACGACGTCTCCACGAGCCGGCGCTGGTCGGGCTCGAGCGGCGTGCCGAGCACGATGTCGAGCGTGCCCAGCACGCCGTTCATCGGCGTGCGGATCTCGTGGCTCATGTTGGCCAGGAACTCCGACTTGCTGCGCGCCGCCGCCTCGGCGGCGAGCGCGAGCTCGCGCTGGCGGTGGAGCGCGGCCTCCATCGCGTCGGCCGCGCGGCGGCGGGCGGTGACGTCGCGCTGCACGGAGACCCAGTGCGTGAACCATCCGCTCTCGTCCGCCACCGGGACGATCGACAGCTCCACCCACCGCTCCTCGCCGTCCTTGTGGCGGTTCAGCAGCTCCTCCGTCACGGGGCGCCACGCACGGAGCGCCTGCCGCACGCGCGCGAGCGCCGCCCGGTCGGTGCCGGGCGCCTGCAGCAGGCGCGGCGAGCGGCCGATCACCTCCTCCGGCGCGTAGCCGGTGAGGCGCGTGAACGCGTCGTTGACGTACACGATCCGCGGGCCGGGCTCGTCGAGCGGGTGCGCCTCCGTGATCACCACCGCGTCGTGCGCGTGCACGACGACGGAACTCATCAGGCGGAGCCGCTCCTCCTGGCGGTGCCGGTCGGTCACGTCCATGAGCACGCCGGTCAGGCGGCCCGCCGAGCCCGCATCGGCATCCACCACGTCGCCGACCACCTGCACGTGGCGCTCTTCGCCGTCGGGGCGCACGACGCGGAGCAGGAGGTCGATCGCCTGCCCGTGCGCGAGCGCCCGGTGGCGGGCCGCGTCCCAGCGGGCGCGATCGTCGACGTGCACCATCGCCGCGAACCCCTCGCTCGTGACCGGGGTCCCCGGGGGCACGCCGCAGATCGCGTACGTCTCCGGGCTCCACTCGAGCCGCTCGCTGTCGAGGTCCCGCTCCCAGGTGCCGATGCGGGCGACGCGCTGCGCCGCGCGCAGCCGGCGCGCGTCGTCGGCATGGCGCGCCTCGGCCTCGCGCTGCTCCGTCACGTCGAGCACCACGCCGGCGATGGCGACGAGCGCGCCATCGGCATTGCGCCGAACCTCGCCCGAGCCGCGCAGCCAGCGCCGCTCGCCGTGCTCGGTGCGGAGCGCAGCCTCCCAGCCGAAGCGCGGCGCCTCGGGGGTCGTCCGGGCCGCCGCGGCGGCGAGCGCGGCGGCATCCCCGTCGTCGAGCATCGCGCGAAGGCGCGCGGCCGGCACCACGCGCACGCCCTCCGGCAGGCGGAGCATCTGCCGCGCCGTCTCGCAGAGGGCCACCTTGCCGCGCAGGGCGTCGAGCGTGACGCGGCCGAGCCCGACCAGCTCCTGCGCCCACTGCAGCTCCTGCGCGAGCCGTCGCTGCCGCTCCGCCGAGCGACGCTGCTCCGTCTCGTCCAGCAGGAAGCCGGTCACGCGGTCGACCGCGCCGGCGGCGTCGCGCACGGCGAACCCGCGCGCGCTCACCCAGCGCCACTCGCCCGAGGCGTGCCGGAGCCGGTATTCGAGCGCGAGCGTCGGCAGGCGGCCGTCGGCGCAGGCGTGCAGGTCGGCCAGCACGCGCGGTGCGTCGTCCGGGTGCAGGCGCTCCGTCCAGAGCCCGAGGGGGTGTGGCGCATCCGCGCCATCGGGGTCGAGCCCGACCGAGAGCAGCCACTGCGCGTTGACGCGGACGAGGCCGCTCCGCGGGTCCCACTCCCAGAGGCCGGCCGAGGTGTGTTCGAGCACCGCCGAGAGCTGCTCGCGGAGCGCGCGGAGCGGCGCCTCCGCCTCCTCGAGCGCGGTGAGGTCGGTGGTGGTGCCGAGCAGGACGCGCACCGCCCCGGTCGCGTCGCGCACCGCCTGCGCCGCCGCGCGCAGGCGGCGCACGGCGCCGTCCGATCGCTGCCAGCCGTGCTCGATCGCGAGCGGCGCGCCGGAGCGCGCGGCGAGCCGGAAGCGCGCGCGCACGGCCTCGCGCTCGGGCGCCGGCACCCCGGCGAGGAGGGCCGTCGGCTCGGGCGCGGGCCCGTCGGGGCCGAGCCCCAGCAGCGCGCGCAGCTCCGCCGAGCAGGCGACGTGCCCCGTCGCCGGCTCCCACGACCAGGCGCCGGTCGTCGCCCTCGTCATGCCGCGCCGCGCGCGGACGCGCTCCCCCGCATACGTCCGTTCTCGGCACGCGACCCGGCGGACTTGATGCCCCCGACCGGTTGACCCCGCCGCCGGGGGCGTCCAACCTTCCCGCCGTGCAGAGCCCGCTCCCGCCCGCCGCCGCGCCGCCCGCCGCCGGTGCGCCACTCCTCCCGCCGCATCCGCCGCTGCCGCTCGAGGCCCAGGTGCGCCAGCTCGCCGGGCTGCTGCGGGTCGACGCGTCCCTCCTCGTCGGCGCGGCGGCGCGGCTCGTGGCGGTCTGGCTCCTCGCGTGGGTCGCGTGGCGCGCCGTGCGCCTGGCCGCGCACCGCATCGAGCTCGCCGTCGACGACGGCGACCCCACCACCGACACGCGCGAGGAGAAGCGCGGTCGCACCATCGCGCAGCTCGTGCGCTCGGTGGGGCGGCTGCTGGTGCTGGTCCTGGCGGTGCTCCTGTCGCTCGACGTCTTCTTCGACATCGGCCCGCTCCTCGCCGGCGCGGGGATCCTGGGCCTCGCGGTCTCCTTCGGCGCGCAGAGCCTCGTGAAGGACGTCATCTCCGGGTTCTTCATGCTGATGGAGGGGCAGCTCCACATGGGCGACACCGTGGAACTGGCCGGCAAGTCGGGCACGGTCGAGCGCATGACGCTCCGCGTCGTCGCGCTCCGCGACCTCGACGGCACGCTCCACTACGTCCCCAACAGCGAGATCCGCACGGTGAGCAACCGGACCGCGGGCTGGAGCCGCGTGGTGCTGGACGTCGGCGTGCCGTACGCCGAGGACATCGACCGCGCCGCCGCCGTGCTGCGCGACGAGGCGGGCCGGTTCGCGGCGGAGCCGGAGTGGGCGCCCCGCCTGCTGGAGGCGCCGGAGCTGCTGGGCGTGCAGGCGCTCGCCGACAGCGCGGTGGTGCTGCGGCTCTGGGTGCGCACGACGCCGGGCGCGCAGTTCGAGGTGGCGCGCGAGCTGCGCCGGCGCCTGAAGCGCCGGCTCGACGCCGAGGGGATCGCCATCCCGTTCCCGCAGCGCGAGGTGCAGGTCACGGTGCGCGGTGCGGGCGCGGAGGGCGTGGAGGGCGCGGCGGCCGCCGCGGCGGCCGGGGCCGCCGGCGCATGAGCCTCCGCCTCCACAACACGCTCACGCGCGACGTGCGGCCGTTCGTGCCGCTCGTCCCGGGGCGCGTGACGCTGTACACGTGCGGCCCGACGATCTACAACGTCGCGCACATCGGCAACTTCCGCACGTTCCTCTTCGAGGACCTCCTGCGGCGCTGGCTCGAGGCGTCGGGCTACGAGGTGTTCCACGTCATGAACCTCACCGACGTGGACGACAAGACGATCCGCGGCGCCGCCGGCCCGGGCGCGCCGCCCGCCGCGCCGGGCGACACGCGCACGCCGCTGCGCCGCTTCACCGACCAGTACGCCGAGCGCTTCTTCGAGGACGGCGCGTACCTGCGCCTCCGCCCGGCGACCGTCCATCCGCGCGCGACCGAGTACATCCCGCAGCAGGTGGCGCTCGTCGAGTCGCTGCTGGCGAAGGGGCACGCCTACGTCGCCGATGACGGCTCCGTCTACTTCTCCATCGCGAGCTTCCCGCCGTACGGGCGCCTCGCCCGGCTCGACCTCGACGCCCTCCGCGCCGGCGCGAGCGGGCGGACGAGCGCCGACGAGTACGACAAGGAGCACGCGCACGACTTCGTGCTCTGGAAGGCCGCGCGCCCCGAGGACGAGGCGGTGGGCGCCGCGTGGGACGCGCCGTTCGGCCGCGGCCGCCCGGGCTGGCACCTCGAGTGCTCCGCCATGGCGCTCGACCTGCTGCGGCAGCACGGCCACGGCGAGGTGCTCGACATCCATGCCGGCGGCGTCGACCTCGTCTTCCCGCACCATGAGGACGAGATCGCCCAGAGCTGCGCGCACACCGGCCAGCCGCTCTTCGCGCGCTGGTGGATGCACGGCGAGTTCCTGCAGCTGCGCGGCACCAAGATGTCGAAGCGGTACGGCAACATCCTCACCGCGCGGGACCTGCGCGAGCAGGGCGTCGACGCGGCGGCGGTGCGCCTCCTCGTCTTCTCGACGCACTACCGCTCGCCGCTCGACTGGACCGACGAGGCGCTCGCCGCCGCGCGCGAGGGGGCGAAGCGGCTGGGCCGCTTCCGCGACCGGTGGGCGCGCCTGCCCGCGACCGGCGAGGACGATGGCGCCTTCGCGTCGGCGGCGGCGAAGGCGTGGGCCGGCTTCGCCGCCGCGCTCGACGACGACCTCAACGCGCCGCAGGCGCTCGCCGCGCTGTTCGGCTTCGTGTCGGAGGGCAACGCGCTGCTCGACCAGGGGCGCGCGCCGGGCCCCTCGGCGCGGGAGGCGTGGGCGCGGATGGATGCGGTGCTCGACGTGCTGCCGGCCCCCGAGGCCGTGGCCGCGGAGGCGCCGGCGCCGGCCGACCTCACCGAGGCGGTGCCGGCCGACGCGGGAGCGGCCGCGGCGTGGGCGCTCGGCTGGGCGGGACGGCGGCGGGAGGCGAAGGCGCGGCGCGACTTCGCCGAGGCCGACCGGATCCGGCAGCTGGTGCAGGGCGCCGGCTTCGCGATCCGGGACGGGAAGGACGGCAGCTTCGAGGTGGTCCGGGCGTAGGCTGGCGCGCGGTGGCCTCCTGCCGACTGGCCCGCTTGCCGCCCCGTTGACCCCGCCTCGCCCCCGCGCTATCCTACGGGTCTGTCTTTTCCGGCGCATGGTTCATGCGCTGGCGTAGCTCAACAGGCAGAGCACCCGCCTTGTAAGCGGGAGGTTGAGGGTTCGACTCCCTCCGTCAGCTTGCGGCCAGGAGGTCGGACAGCAGGACACAGGAATCGAGACCCCGCCCGGGGGGAGTGTGGGCGGGGTTTTGTGCCGGTGGGGTGGCCGAGTGGCTAATGGCAGCAGACTGTAAATCTGCCGGGCTCACGCTCTACGTAGGTTCGAATCCTACCCCCACCACTCGGAGCGACGGGCAGGACGGCGAGGGTCAGGGCAGGCGAAGCGCGCGGGTGTAGCTCAGTTGGTAGAGCGCCAGCCTTCCAAGCTGGATGTCGCGGGTTCGAGTCCCGTCGCCCGCTTGAGCCTGCTCGCGTAGCTCAGTCGGCAGAGCACTTCCTTGGTAAGGAAGAGGTCACCGGTTCGATCCCGGTCGCGAGCTTGGGAGTGGCGTGCCGCCCTCGGGGCGGCCATGACGTGAAAGGGCGGGAGGGGCGATGCGCGAGAAGATCATCCTCGAGTGCACGGAGTGCAAGAACCGGAACTTCTTCCTCACGAAGAACCGCCGGAAGCACCCGGAGCGCATGGAGGCGCGGAAGTTCTGCCCCCGGTGCGAGACCCACAAGACGCATCGCGAGTCGAAGTGATGGCTGACGCGGTGGAGACCCCCGGCGCCGCGGCGCCTGGGTCGGTGGCGCGCGCCCAGGGGTACGTGGAGGCGGTGCGCATCGAGATGGGGAAGGTCACCTGGCCGTCGCGCGAGGAGCTGGTCCGCGCGACGCGCATGGTGCTCTCCCTCTCCGTCGTCCTCGGGCTCGTGATCGGCCTGCTCGACTGGCTGCTGCAGCTGGCGCTCGTCGACGGCCTCGCGCGGCTCGCGCGCTGACGGGGGCGGGGATGGAGTACCGGTGGTACGCGATCCAGACCACGGCCGGGCACGAGAACAAGGTGCGCGGCCTGCTCCAGAAGCGGATCGACGACGATCCGCGGCCGGCGGAGGCGAAGCTCGTCCGCCAGGCGCTGGTGCCGGTCCAGGACGTGATCGAGATCAAGAACGGGAAGAAGCACACCGTCGAGCGGAAGCTCTATCCCGGGTACGTGCTGGTCGAGATGCAGATGTCGCAGGAGGCGCTGCACGTCGTCAACTCGATCCAGGGCGTCATCAAGTTCGTGGGCACGGGGAAGCTCCCGCAGCCGCTCCGGCAGGACGAGGTGAACCGGCTCCTCGGCATCGCCGAGGAGGTGGCGGAGGCGGAGCCGAAGGAGGAGATCCCGTTCCTCGTCGGGCAGGCGGTGGAGATCACCGAGGGCCCGTTCTCGGACTTCTCCGGCACGGTGGAAGAGGTGCTGCCGGACAAGGGGAAGGTGAAGGTGTCGGTGAGCCTGTTCGGCCGGCCCACGTCGGTCGAACTGGACTACCTGCAGCTGCGCGGCCACTAGGGCCGCGCGCGGGCGCTTCCGCCCGCACCCGCGACCGCACGGGCACCTGCGGCAGTCGGCGGCGGCTCCGGCCGGCCGGTGACGATCGAGAGGGCAGATGGCGAAGAAGATCCAGGCGCTGGTGAAGCTCCAGTGTCCCGCCGGTGCCGCCAACCCCGCGCCCCCCGTGGGCACGGCGCTGGGACCGCACGGCGTGAACATCATGGAGTTCTGCAAGCAGTTCAACGCGCGGACGCAGTCGCAGGCCGGGATGGTGATCCCGGTCGTCGTGACGATCTTCAGCGACCGCACGTTCACGTTCATCACCAAGACGCCCCCGGCGCCGAACCTCCTGCTCAAGGAGGCGGGCGTGGACAAGGGCAGTGCCCAGCCGAACCGCACCAAGGTCGGCAAGGTGACGAAGGCCCAGGTGAAGAAGATCGCCGAGCTCAAGATGGCCGACCTCAACGCCTCCGACCTGGACAGCGCCATGCGGATGATCGCGGGCACCGCCCGGTCGATGGGGCTGGAGGTGACGGACTGATGGCGACGGCGGGCAAGCGGTTCCGCGCGGCGGTCGCGCGCGTCGACCGCACGCGCACCTACCAGGTGGCCGAGGCGGTGGAGCTGGTGAAGGCCGCCGCGTTCGCGAAGTTCGACGAGTCGGTCGACGTCTCCGTGAACCTGGGCGTCGACCCGCGGCACGCGGACCAGGTCGTCCGCGGCACCTGCGTGCTGCCGCACGGCACCGGCAAGACGGTGAAGGTGCTCGTGATCGCGCAGGGCGACCGCGCGAACGAGGCGCGGGACGCGGGCGCCGACCACGTCGGCGCCGACGACTACCTGCAGCGGCTGAAGGACGGCTGGCTCGACATCGACGTGATCGTCGCCACGCCGGACATGATGGGCAAGCTCGGCGCGCTGGGCCGCGTGCTCGGCCCCCGCGGCCTCATGCCGAACCCGAAGGCGGGGACGGTGACGATGGACGTGGCGCGCGCCGTGCGCGAGATCAAGGCGGGCAAGATCGAGTTCCGCGTGGACAAGACGGGGAACGTGCACGCCCCGGTCGGGAAGGTGTCGTTCCCGCCCCAGGCGCTCGCGGACAACGTGCAGGCGTTCATGGAGACGCTGGTGAGGGCGAAGCCCTCGGCGGCGAAGGGGCAGTACATCCGCTCGGCGACGGTGTCCAGCACGATGGGGCCCGGCGTCAAGCTCGACACGGCGGGGTATCGATGAGCAAGACCGAGCGCCAGGCGACCGTCGAGGCCCTCGCGGCCGACTTCGGCGCGTCGCCCACCCTGTACGTGACCGACTTCACCGGGCTCGACGTGGCCCGGCTGACGGAGCTGCGCCGCCGCCTCCGGGCCGCGGGTTCGCGCTACGTCGTCGTCAAGAACACGCTGGCGCAGCGCGCGCTCGCGACGCACCGCATCAGCGCCTTCGACGCCGTCCTGAAGGGCCCCGTCGGCATGGTCCTCGCGGGCAGCGACCCGCTCCCGGCCGCCAAGGTCCTCGGCGACTTCGCGAAGGAGTTCAACCAGCAGCCGGCGGTGAAGGCCGGCCTCGTCGAGGGCAAGCTCGTCGACCCGGCGTTCGTCAAGCGCCTGGGCGACCTGCCGCCCCGCGACGTGCTCCTCGGCCAGCTGGCCGGGGGACTCAACGGCATCCTCTACCAGGTCGTCGGCGCCCTCGAGGCGCTCCGCGAACAGCGGCAGTCGGCCACCGCCTCTTGATCGAAGGAGACCAACCCATGGCTACCCAGACGATTTCCCACGACGAGCTCCTCGAGACGATCGGCCAGATGACGGTCGTCGAGCTCGCCGACTTCATCGAGAAGTTCAAGACCAAGTTCGGCGTCTCCGTCGTCGCGGCCGCCGCGGCGCCGGCGGCGGGCGGCGGCGGCGCGGCCGCGGCGGTCGAGGAGAAGACGGAGTTCACCGTCGTCCTCAAGGACGGCGGCGCGAAGAAGATCCAGGTCATCAAGGTGGTCCGCGAGATCACCAGCCTGGGCCTGAAGGAGGCGAAGGACGCCGTGGACGGCGCCCCGAGCGTCGTCAAGGAGGGCATCTCCAAGGCCGAGGCCGAGGAGATCAAGAAGCGTCTGGAGGAGCAGGGCGCGACCGTCGAGCTGAAGTAGCCCCCTGTGGATCGTCCGCCCGGCCATGGGGGCCGGGCGGCCGTGCTCAGGGAAGAGCCGCTTCAGGGAGATGGATGCTCGCTCGCCGTCGCATCATTCCGGTTCCACTCGGGCCCCGTGAGGGCCGCCGCCATCCGGCGGTGGCCTCCGGCGGGGCCTATCGCGTTGCCTGAGAGTGCCCATGACCAGCACCCGGCCGGTGATCACGTTCAGCAAGCGGGAGGGCGGCATGCCGATGCCCCACCTCCTCGACATCCAGACGCAGGCCTTCACGTCGCTCATCGAGAGTGACAGCTCGGCCGACGTCTCGCTGGACCGCGTCTTCCGCGAGATCTTCCCGATCGCCGACGTGAACGGGAAGTACGAACTCGCCTTCAAGAGCTACGCCATCGGCGAGCCGAAGTACTCCGTCGAGGAGTGCATCGAGCGCGACATGACGTACGCCGCGCCCCTCAAGGCGACCCTCGCGCTCAACGTGTTCGAGGAGGTCGAGGGCCAGCGGCGGCTGAAGAACCAGATCGAGAAGGAGGTCTACCTCGGCGAGCTGCCGATCATGACCCCCCTCGGCACGTTCGTGATCAACGGCGCCGAGCGCGTCGTCGTCAGCCAGCTGCACCGCTCGCCGGGCGTCGTCTTCGAGGAGGACACGCACCCGAACGGGCAGCGCCTGTTCTCGGCGCGCATCATCCCGTTCCGCGGGTCGTGGGTCGAGTTCACGATCGACATCCACGACGTGATCTACGTCCACATCGACAAGAAGAAGAAGTTCCCCGCCACGGCGCTCCTGCGCGCCTTCGGCTTCGGGACCGATGCGGACATCCTGCGCCTGTTCTACGCGAGCAAGGTGCTCGACATCTCGGGCAAGCTCGAGACCCGCCAGGAGCGCCGCGAGGTCCTCGGCGCGCTGCTCGCCGAGCGCGTCGCCGACCCGGAGGACCCGGAGGGCGAGCCGATCGCCGAGGTCGGCGACGACCTCTCCACCGAGCGCCTCAACGCCATGCGGCACAAGGGCGTGAAGGCGGTGCGGGTCTTCACCAGCTACGCCACGCTCGATCTCTCGAGCGACGAGCAGCCGACGACGATGCGCGAGCACGCCGCGCCCGTCCTGGCCTTCGACGTCGCCGACCCCGGCACCGGCGAGCTGCTCGCCGCCGCGGGCACCGAGCTGACCGACGCGCTCCGCGCGACGCTCGCGAAGGCGGACGTGCGCACCGTCGACGTGCTCCTCGCCGCCGGCCGCGGCGACTCGGCGCTGATCAAGAACACCCTCGAGAAGGACCCCACGCACACCGAGGCGGAGGCGCTCGAGCAGATCTACGCGCTCCTGCGCCCGGGCGACGCGCCGAACCTCGAGACCGCGCGCTCGCAGCTGCAGAAGCTCTTCTTCAACCCGAAGCGCTACGACCTCGGCCGCGTCGGCCGGTACAAGATCAACCAGCGCCTGAAGCTCCGCATGCCGCCGGACCACACGGTCCTGACGCAGGAGGACTTCATCGCGATCATCAAGTACCTGATCGACCTGCACGACGGCCGCGGGTACACGGACGACATCGACCACCTCGGCAACCGCCGGATCCGGTCGGTCGGCGAGCTGATCGCGAACCAGTTCTCCGTCGGCCTGTCGCGCATGGCGCGGCTCGTCAAGGAGCGGATGAGCATCAACTCGGACCCCGAGAAGATCTCGCTCGACGACCTGGTCAACGCGCGCACGGTGAGCGCGGTCATCCAGGCGTTCTTCGGCTCGTCGCAGCTGTCGCAGTTCATGGACCAGACGAACCCGCTGGCGGAGCTGACCAACAAGCGCCGCCTCTCGGCGCTCGGCCCCGGCGGCCTCACGCGCGAGCGCGCGGGCTTCGAGGTCCGCGACGTGCACTACTCGCAGTACGGCCGCATGTGCCCGATCGAGACGCCGGAAGGGCCGAACATCGGCCTCATCACGTCGCTCTCGACGTTCGCGCGCATCAACGAGCTCGGCTTCATCGAGACGCCGTACCGCATCGTGAAGGGCGGCCAGGTCACGAACGACGTCCGCTGGCTCTCGGCGAGCGACGAGGAGGAGTACACGGTCGCGCAGGCGAACGCGCCGCTCGACGCCGACGGCCGCTTCACCGAGACGCTGGTGCTCTGCCGCAAGGGCGACGACTACCCGCTCCTCGCGCCCGACCGGATCGACTCGATGGACGTGGCGCCGGAGCAGCTCGTCTCCATCGCCGCCGCGCTCATCCCGTTCCTCGAGCACGACGACGCGAACCGCGCGCTCATGGGCAGCAACATGCAGCGCCAGGCGGTGCCGCTCCTCTTCCCGCAGGCGCCGCTCGTGGGCACCGGGCTCGAGGAGAAGGTCGCGCGCGACTCGGGCGCGGTGATCATCGCCCGGCGCGCCGGCGTGGTGACCCGCGTCACGGCCGACGAGATCATCATCGACTCGGGCGAGCCGGCCGGCGCCACCGCCGACCAGCCGCTCGCGCGCCTGCACCAGTACGACCGGTACCGCGTGAAGAAGTTCTGGCGCACCAACCAGGACACCGCGATCAACCAGCGGCCGCTCGTGCGCGAGGGCCAGCGCGTGGGCGCCGGCGAGATCGTCGGCGACGGCGCGGCCACGGAGGACGGCGAGCTCGCGCTCGGCTCCAACGTGCTCGTCGCGTTCATGCCGTGGTACGGGCACAACTTCGAGGACGCGATCATCCTCTCGGAGCGCCTGGTGATGGAGGACGTCTACTCGTCCATCCACATCCAGGAGCTCGAGCTGCACGTCCGCGACACCAAGCGCGGCCAGGAGGAGATCACGCGCGAGATCCCGAACGTCTCGGACGAGGCGCTCGTGGACCTCGACGAGCGCGGCATCGTCCGCATCGGCGCGCACGTGAAGCCGGGCGACATCCTCGTCGGCAAGATCACGCCGAAGGGCGAGACCGAGCTCTCCCCCGAGGAGAAGCTGCTCACCGCGATCTTCGGCGAGAAGGCGAAGGACGTGAAGGACTCGTCGCTCAAGGTGCCGCCGGGGATGGCGGGCGTCGTGATCGACGTCAAGATCTTCAGCCGCATCGAGGACCAGGTCGTCGAGAAGGACCGCGGCGAGCGGATCGGCGAGGTGCGCCGCCTCGAGGCGGACGAGAAGGCGCGCATCACCACCGTGCTGCGCGAGGAGCTGCGCGCGCTGCTCGTGGGCCAGGAGGTCGGCCTGATGCTGCGCGCCGGCACGGTGGAGGAGCTGGTGCCCCAGGGCACCAGGCTGACCGCCGCGCGCCTCGCCGAGATCGACCTCGCCGACGTGGACCAGAAGACGCTCCGCGTCGCGAGCAAGGCGGTGAACGAGCGGATCCGCGCCACCATCGACGCGGCCCACCGCGAGCGCGGTCGCGTCGAGGAGAAGGCGGAGGACCAGATCGACAAGATCCTCCAGCCGGACGAGCTGCCCCCGGGCGTCATCCAGCTGGTGAAGGTCTACCTGGCGGAGAAGCGGAAGGTCTCCGTCGGCGACAAGATGGCCGGCCGCCACGGCAACAAGGGCATCGTCGCCCGCATCGTGCCGCAGGAGGACATGCCGTTCCTGCCGGACGGCACCCCGGTCGACATCGTGCTCAACCCGCTCGGCGTGCCGAGCCGCATGAACGTCGGGCAGATCCTCGAGACGCACCTCGGCTGGTGCGCCCGCCTGCTCGGCTTCAAGGCGAAGACGCCGGTCTTCCGCGGCGCCGACGAGGCGGAGATCGGCGTGCTGCTGCGCGTCGCCGGCCTCGCGTGGTCGACCCGGGCCCTCGGGCTCCGGCACCTCGCGCCGATGCCCGACGCGGCGACGACGGTGCAGCTCATCGCCGACCTCAAGGAGGTCGCGCGGAAGGGGACGCACCTGCTGCTCACCGACGCGGGGATCGCCGAGCTGGGCCGCCGGGAGGTCTCGCCCGGCACGAAGGCGCTGTACCAGGAGCTGCGCGGCGCGGTGATCGACGCGGCGGGCGAGCTCGCCGAGCGGACCCTCGCCCAGCGGCGCCAGGAGCTGGCGCAGCACGAGGCCGCGCTCGCGACCGCGACGGGCGACGACAAGGCGGCGCTCGAGGCCGGCCTCAAGGCGCTCCGCGCGCTGGTGAAGGAGTCGCCGGCCAAGGTGCTGCACGAGGCCGGGCGCGACGCGCTCGCCGCCCTGCTGGAGGGGAAGACGGAGCCGGAGCAGGTCTCGGCCGCCGCCCTCGACCTGATCCGGGCCTCGGGCCTCACGCCGACGGGCAAGGCCCGCCTGCGCGACGGCCGCTCGGGCCAGCAGTTCGACGGCGACGTCACCGTCGGCTCGATCTACATGCTGAAGCTGAGCCACCTCGTGGACGACAAGATCCACGCGCGCTCCATCGGCCCGTACTCCCTCGTCACCCAGCAGCCGCTGGCGGGCAAGGCGCAGTTCGGCGGCCAGCGCTTCGGCGAGATGGAGGTGTGGGCGCTCGAGGCGTACGGCGCGGCGCACACGCTGCAGGAGATGCTGACGGTCAAGTCGGACGACGTGACCGGCCGCAGCCGCGTGTACGAGGCGATCGTGAAGGGGCAGAACCTGCCCGAACCGGGGATCCCGGAGTCCTTCAACGTCCTCGTGAAGGAGCTCCAGGCCCTGTGCCTGAAGGTCACGCTGGGCGCCACCGAGTCCGGCGACGAGTAAGGGGGATCGATGATCGACTTCCGCAGCGGGCGCGAGCAGAAGAGCTCCGCCTTCGACTACATCAGCATCCGCATCGCGAGCCCGGAGGAGATCCGGGGCCCGAAGGACGCGAAGGAGCGCGAGAAGCAGGAGCTGCAGGGCCAGCGGTACTGGTGGTCGTGGGGCGAGGTGACCAAGCCCGAGACGATCAACTACCGCTCGTTCCGTCCCGAGAAGGACGGCCTGTTCTGCGAGCGCATCTTCGGCCCGGTCAAGGACTGGGAGTGCGCGTGCGGCAAGTACAAGCGCATCCGCTACCGCGGGGTCATCTGCGACCGCTGCGGCGTGGAGGTCACGCTCTCGAAGGTGCGCCGCGAGCGCATGGGCCACATCGAGCTCGCCGTGCCCGTCGCGCACATCTGGTTCTTCAAGACGCTGCCGTCGCCGATGGGCAACCTCATCGACACGACGCTGCGCGACCTCGAGCGCGTCCTGTACTACTCGGCCTACATCGTCGTCGAGCCGGGCAAGCAGGAGGTCGAGCGCCTCGAGCTGCTCGACGAGGACAAGTACCTCGACCTCCGCACGAAGGCGCGCGAGGAGGGGGACGCCGCGTTCGACGCCGACATCGGCGCGCCCGCGGTGAAGAAGATCCTCGGCAAGCTCGACATCCGGAAGCTCGCCGAGGAGCTCCGCGCCGAGGTGGCCGAGGAGACCTCGCAGCACCGCAAGAAGCAGCTGCTCAAGCGGCTCAAGATCGTCGACGCGTTCCTCTCCTCCGGCGAGAACGGCGACCAGCCGAACAACCCGGCGTGGATGATCCTCGACGTCGTGCCGGTCATCCCGCCCGACCTGCGGCCCCTCGTGCCGCTCGACGGCGGGCGCTTCGCCACGTCCGACCTCAACGACCTGTACCGCCGCGTCATCAACCGGAACAACCGGCTGATGAAGCTCATCCAGCACCGCGCCCCGGAGGTGATCCTCCGGAACGAGAAGCGGATGCTGCAGGAGGCCGTCGACGCGCTGTTCGACAACGGCCGCCGCTCCAAGGCGATCCGCGGCCGCGGCAAGCGCCCGCTCAAGTCCCTGAGCGACATGCTCAAGGGCAAGCAGGGCCGGTTCCGCCAGAACCTGCTCGGCAAGCGCGTGGACTACTCGGGCCGCTCGGTGATCGTGGTGGGCCCGGAGCTCCGCCTGCACCAGTGCGGCCTCCCCAAGGCGATGGCGGTCGAGCTCTTCAAGCCGTTCATCATCCACAAGCTCGTGGACAAGGGGATCGCCGAGACGGTCAAGCGCGCCAAGAAGATCGTGGAGCGCGAGAGCCCGGAGGTGTACGAGATCCTGGAGGAGATCATCCAGGACCACCCGGTGCTGCTCAACCGCGCGCCGACGCTCCACCGCCTCGGCATCCAGGCGTTCGAGCCGGTGCTCGTCGAGGGCAAGGCGATCCGCATCCATCCGCTCGTCTGCGCGGCGTTCAACGCCGACTTCGACGGCGACCAGATGGCCGTGCACGTGCCGCTCTCGTTCGAGGCGCAGCTCGAGGCGCGCGTCCTGATGATCTCGAGCAACAACATCCTGAAGCCGTCGGACGGCCGCCCCATCGCCGAGCCGAGCCAGGACATGGTGCTCGGCTGCTACTGGCTCACCAAGCTGCCGCGCGGCTTCGAGGAGGAGCTCCGCAAGGCCGGCCCGGCGAAGCAGGACGAGGCGAAGGCGCGCCTGTGGAAGGACGCCAAGAGCTACTCGTCCCTCGCCGAGCTGGAGATGGGCCTGCTCACCGGCGCGCTCACCCACCACGCCGCCATCCGCTTCTGGTACTCGCCGCCGGCGGGCGCCGTCGGGCAGAAGGCCGGCTGGGTGCGCACCACCGTCGGCCGCGTGCTGTTCAACTCGATCCTCCCGCGGCGGTACGTGCAGGAGCTCGGGTTCCGCGACGAGCTGATGAAGAAGAAGATGCTCTCCGACGTCGTGTTCCAGTGCTACCGCCGCGCCGGCCTCGGCGAGACGGTGGCGTTCCTGGACCGGCTCAAGGAGTTCGGCTTCCGCTTCGCCACGCTCGGCGGCGTCTCCATCGGCATCGAGGACCTCGAGATCCCGCCGGAGAAGACGAAGCTCCTCGAGGACGCGGAGGCGCGCGTCAAGCGCTTCCAGCGCGCCTACAACACCGGCCAGATCACCTTCGGCGAGCGGTACAACAAGGTGATCGACGCGTGGACGCACGCCAACAACGACGTGGCGGAGGCGATGATCGCCTACATCCGCCAGTCGCGCGGCGGCTTCAACCCGGTGTTCATGATGTACGACTCGGGCTCCCGCGGCTCGCGCGACCAGATCCGCCAGCTGGCGGGCATGCGCGGCCTGATGGCGAAGCCCCAGAAGAAGCTGACCGGCGGCATCGGCGAGATCATCGAGAGCCCGATCAAGTCGAACTTCCGCGAGGGGCTCACCGTGCTCGAGTACTTCATCTCGACGCACGGCGCCCGCAAGGGCCTGGCCGACACGGCGCTCAAGACCGCCGACGCCGGCTACCTCACGCGCCGCCTCTGCGACGTCGCGCAGGACGTGACGATCACCGAGGAGGACTGCGGCACGATCCTCGGCCTCGAGACGACCGCCCTCAAGGAGGGCGAGGACGTCATCGAGCCGCTGAAGGAGCGCATCGTCGGCTCCGTCGCCGCCGAGGACGTCTTCGACCCGAACGAGCTGGACGAGCACGGCGACCAGAAGCTGGTCGTCGCCGCGGGCCAGATGATCGAGGAGGAGATGTCCGTCGCCATCGAGGACGCGGGGATCGAGAAGGTGAAGATCCGCTCCGTCCTCACGTGCGAGAGCCGCCGCGGCGTCTGCCGCATGTGCTACGGCCGCAACCTCGCCACGATGGAGATGGTCGACATCGGCGAGGCGGTCGGCATCCTCGCCGCGCAGTCGATCGGCGAGCCGGGCACGCAGCTGACGCTGCGCACGTTCCACATCGGCGGCGCCTCGTCGCGCATCGCCGAGGAGGCCGAGCGCCGCACCCGCCACGACGGCCGCGTGCAGTACACGAAGGGCCTCGAGTGGGCCGACGTGGACGTCGAGTACGAGGACGGCGGCAAGGGCGTCATCCGCGTCGTGCTCACCCGCGAGGGCGAGTCCGAGGAGGAGGAGGTCAAGGAGGGGATCCTCGTCGTGGACGCGGACGACCCGAAGCGGGTCATCGCGCGCTACCCCGTCCCCCAGGGCGCGCTCCTCCAGGTGAAGGAGGGCGAGCAGATCGCCCGCGCGGTCGACGCCGGCCGCGGCTCGGTGCTGTACACGTGGGACCCGTACAACGACCCGAGCATCATCAAGATCGACGGCACGCTCCGCTGGAAGGACCTGGTGCCCGGCGTCACGCTCCAGGAGGAGCTCGACGAGGGGACCGGCCTGAAGTCGATCGTCGTCACCGCCGACCCCGACCGCGAGCTGCACCCGTCGGTGCTGGTGTACCAGGCGAACCGGAAGGACCCGCAGGAGTACACGCTGGCCGAGGGCGCCCGCATCATCCTGGGCTCGCCGTCCGACCAGATGTCGCGCGCGCTCGCGCTGCCGGACGTCTCCAACCCGTGGAGCCCCGGCTTCCACGTCGAGGAGCGCCCGATCAACGAGGCGTGGCCGTCGAAGAGCAAGAAGGAGTCGAAGGACAAGACGGTGTGGCTCTCCACGCCGGCACCGGTCAAGAAGGGCGTGACGATCACCAAGATCCCGCGCCAGGCGTACAAGACCCGCGACATCACGGGCGGCCTCCCGCGCGTCGCCGAGCTGTTCGAGGCGCGCCGGCCGAAGGATCCCGCGACGATCACGGAGATCGACGGCGTGGTGAAGTTCGGCGAGATCAAGCGCGGCAAGCGCGAGATCTTCGTCTACCCGAACCAGAAGGCCGACGAGGAGCCGCAGGAGCCGAAGGTGTACGAGGTGCCGGCGGGCAAGCACCTCCGCGTCCACGAGGGCGACCGCGTCCGCAAGGGCGACCGCCTCACCGAGGGCCCGGTGAACCCGCACGACATCCTGCTCATCAAGGGCCCGCGTGCCGTGCAGGAGTACCTGCTGAACGAGATCCAGGAGGTGTACCGCCTCCAGGGCGTCCGCATCAGCGACAAGCACATCGGCACCATCGTGCGGCAGATGCTGCAGAAGGTCCGCGTCACCGACCCGGGCGACACCGACTTCCTCGAGGGCGAGCAGGTCGACCGCCTCACGTGGGTCGAGGAGAACGAGCGCACCGAGAAGAAGAAGGGCCGCACGGCCGACTCGGAGCCGGTGCTGCTCGGCATCACCAAGGCGTCGCTCACCACGCAGTCGTTCATCTCGGCGGCGTCGTTCCAGGAGACGACCCGCGTGCTGACCGATGCCGCGATCCGCGGGGCCAAGGACGACCTCCTCGGCCTCAAGGAGAACATCATCATCGGCCACCTCATCCCGGCCGGCTCGGGCGTGTACCGCTACGCCGAGATCGACCTGGAGCCGCCGGCGGGCCTGGAGCCGCCGCCGCCGGCCCCGCCGGAGCCGGTGCCGGCGCAGCAGCCGGTGCTGGTGGGCGACGACGACGGCTTCTGAGCCGCGTGATCGTGCCGTGACGGAGCGCCCGGGCGGAAGCCCGGGCGCTTACGTTTGGAGGCATGGCCCCCAGCATCCTCCGCGCCGCGCTCGCCGCGGTCGTGCTCGCCACCGCCGCCTGCGGTGGCGGCGACCCGCCGCCGCCGCCCGCCGCCCCCACGCTCGCCGTCGTGGCCGGCAACGACCAGGCCGGCACCGTCGGCGAGCAGCTCGCCCAGCCCATCGTGGTCACGGCCACGCGCGACAACCAGGCGGCCGCGAACGTCACGGTGACGTTCGCCGTCGCGAGCGGGGGGGGCTCGGTCTCGAGCGGCTCGGTGCAGACCGGCGCCGATGGCCGGGCCCAGGTGACGTGGGTCCTGGGGCAGTCCACGGGCGCGCAGAGCGTCTCCGCCACCGCGGGGTCGAGCACGGTGACGTTCAGCGCCACCGCGAACGCCGCCGCCCTCGCCGGCGTGCGCCTCGTCGCGGCCGACACGACGGCGCCGCTCGTCGGCGGCGTGGGCCTGCCGGTCACCGCGACGCTGCGCGCGGTCGACCGCTTCGGCAACGGCGTCACCGGCGCCTCGCTGCAGGTGGCCGTGGTCGAGGGGAACGGTTCGGTCGCGGCGGCGACCGTCGTCACCGAGCCCGGCGGCATCGCCGCGGTCACGTGGACGCTGGGCCCCGCGCGCGGCACGAATCGCCTCCGCATCACGGCCCCCTCGCTCCCCTCCCTGCAGCGCGACGTCGTCGGCCGCGGCGTGCAGGTGAGCGTCTCCGGGGTGTCGCCCGCGCTCCTGCGGCCGGGACAGGTCGTCACCGTCACCGGCGAGGACCTGATCGTCCCGGGCGTCGGGACGCAGGTGCTCGTCGACTCGACCGCCGCCACCGGCGTGAGCGGCGTCGCAACGCAGATCACGTTCACGGTGCCCGACGTCGCCTGCTCGCCGGCGCGCGCCGTGCCGCTCGTCGTGCGCGTGGGGGCGGCCCAGGCGAGCGTCACGCGCGACTACGCGCCGGGCGCCTTCAGCCAGACGGCCCAGCTCCCCGCCGTGGGCCAGCTCGCGCTCTTCTCCGGCGCCGCGGCGGGCTGCCTCCAGTTCGCCCCGGCGGCCGACAGCCAGGCGTACCTCGTCGGCGTGCTGCACACGGGCGAGGACCCCAACGACATCGTGCCCGTCAGCATGCTCGGCCTCACGGGCACGCTGCCGCCCGCCGCGCTCGCCGCGCTCGAGGCGAGGGCCGCGGCCCGCGCCACCGAGGAGGACGCCGCCGCCGCCCGCGCCGCGCTGGCCGCCCCGCCGGCCGACGAGGGGCGCGACGCGCGTCGCTGGCGCCTCCATCGCGAGGCGGAGGCCGCGCTGCGGATGCGCGAGCGGCCGCTCGTCGCCCAGCTCGGCCTCGCCGCCGCGACGCGCGTCCCGCAGCGCACCGCGCTGCTGCCGCTCCGCCCGGGCCTCGCCACGGGCGACACGGTCACCGTGCGCGTGCCGAACGTGCTCGGCAACCTGTGCACCGACTTCCAGTCGATCGTCGCACGCGTGCGGCGCGTGAGCCAGCGCGGCGTCTTCCTCGAGGACCCGGGGAACCCCGTGCAGGTGGCGGACTCGATCTATGCCGCGCTCGCCGAGCAGCTCGACGGCTTCATCTTCGACACGGACACGTCGTACTTCGGCGACCCCGGCGACCGGGACCAGAACGGCCGCATCGGCATCATGGTCACGAAGGAGCTGAACCGGCGCAGCGCGAGCATCCTCGGCTTCGTCACCTCGGGCGACTTCCTGTCCGTGAGCACCTGCGGCGCGAGCAACGTCGGCGAGATGTTCTACGGCCGGGCGCCCGACCCGAACAACACGATCGCCAACGGGCCGCGCAACTACACCGAGCAGGACCTCGCCGAGGACTACCCGTTCCTCATCGCGCACGAGTTCACGCACATCATCCAGTTCGCGCGCCGCTCGGCGGCGCAGGTCTCGGCGCCGTTCCTGCAGGTCTGGGAGCTGGAGGGGCAGGCGACGCTGGCGGAGGAGCTGAACGGCTACCGCCGGCTCGGCCTCGCGCAGGGGCAGGACCACGGCGTCGGGGTGTCGATCACGCTCGCCCCGCGCGACCCGCGCGGCACCGACTGGTTCGGCAACCGCTTCTCCGACCTCGCGAACTACTTCGGCTTCGCGGGCCGGTCGACCATCTCGCCGTTCACCCCGCTGCCGAGGACGGCGGGCGTCCCGGAGCAGTGCAACTGGACGTGGACGCCGCCGCGACCGTCGATGCCGTGCTCCTCCAACCGGCTCATCTACGGCATCCCGTGGACGCTCTATCGGTGGGCGACCGACCGCGTGCTGCGGCTGAACGGCCCGGGGGCCGACCGCACGCTCCAGCGCGACTTCGTGGTGAGCGCGCAGGTCGGCCTCGCGAACATCGCCGCGCGCGTCAACCTGCCGGTCGACCAGATGCTCGCACGCTGGGCCGCGGCGCTCTACCTCGACGGCCGCCCGATCCCCGGCCTCAGCCCCGACCTGCAGTTCACGTCGTGGAACATGTTCAACGTGTTCAACGACTCGATCTTCGACACGCAGGCGCCGTCGTTCGACCCGAACGTGGCCACGCCGGTCGCGCGCTGGCGCCTGTTCGCCAGCACCGGTCGGCTGGAGCCGCGCGTGCGCGCGTTCGGCGCCTTCGCCGACCAGCTGCAGGTGCGGTCCGCCTCGTCGTCGTACACGATCATCGGCGGCCAGAACCGGCCGGCCACGGCGCTGCGCATCACGCAGCCGGGCGGTGCGGCCCTTCCGGCCGCGATGCGGGTGTGGGTCGTGAGGGTGAGGTAGGGGGGGCCAGGAGCGGGGGGGCAGGCTCCCGGTGCCGGATCTCCGGCGCGTGGCCTTTGGCCTCCTGCCGCCCGGCTCGCCGGCGCGCCCCCGCTCCTTGACCCCGCCACCCCTTCCGTCGTATTGTTACTGTCTGCCCCAAAAACGGGGCACCAGAGCCGTGCCTGCTACCCAAGGAAGCCCAGAAGGTCGATGCCCACGATCAACCAGCTCGTCCGGCGCTCGCGCCAGGATCCGGCGTACAAGAGCAAGTCGCCCCACCTGCGTGGCAACCCGCAGAAGCGTGGCGTCTGCACCCGCGTCTACACCACCACGCCCAAGAAGCCGAACTCGGCGCTCCGCAAGGTCGCCAAGGTCCGCCTCGTGGGTGGCGTCGAGGTGATCGCGTACATCCCGGGCGAGGGGCACAACCTCCAGGAGCACTCGATCGTGATGATCCGCGGCGGCCGCGTGAAGGACCTGCCGGGCGTCCGCTATCACATCGTGCGCGGCACGCTCGACTCGGCGGGCGTCAACGACCGTCGCCAGGGCCGCTCCAAGTACGGCGCGAAGCGCCCGAAGGCTGGCGGCAAGGGCGCCGCCGCGCCCGCCAAGGGAGGGAAGAAGTGAGCCGCCGCAAGCGCGCGGAGAAGCGGCCGGTCCCGGCCGATCCGCGGTACGACAGCCAGACGGTCTCGAAGTTCATCAACTGCCTCATGAACGAGGGGCAGAAGTCGGTGGCGGAGGGGATCTTCTACGCCGCGATGGACCTCATCGAGGAGCGCACCGGCCAGCCCGGCGTCGCCGTCTTCAAGCAGGCCGTCAACAACTGCAAGCCGACGCTCGAGGTGAAGAGCCGCCGCGTCGGCGGCGCGTCGCTGCAGGTGCCGGTCGAGGTGCGCCCGGAGCGCCGTGCGGCGCTCGCGATGCGCTGGCTCCTCCAGTTCTCGCGCGCGCGTGGCGAGAAGACCATGGCTGACCGCCTCGCCGCCGAGCTCATCCTTGCCAGCAAGGGCGAGGGGAACTCGATCAAGAAGAAGGAAGACACGCACCGCATGGCCGAGGCGAACCGCGCCTTCGCGCACTACCGCTGGTAGTCGCACGCCCTGCCTGATGCACGAAGCCCCGGCCGATGACGGCCGGGGCTTCGTCGTTCCGCGAGGTGCGTCGGTCGCGCGCGTCAGCGCCCGCGCCGGCGCCGGAGCGCGGCGAGCAGCGTGACTCCGCCGGCCGCGAGGGCCAGCGTGCCCGGCTCCGGCACGATGCCGTAGCGCACGTCGTCCATCAGGTAGTAGCCGCCGGGCTGGCCGCCGAAGTTCGTGCCCCCCTGCGGCGTGAACTGCAGCACGTTCACGAACGGCTGGCTGGAGAAGTCGAGTGCGGTCCACGCCGTGGGGCCGATCGCCACCACCTGCGAGAAGGCGGGCGAGGCGCCGCCGGTGACGAACCCCTCGACGAGGATGCTCGTGGCGGGGGTGGAGGAGAACAGGCCCGGCGCCCACCCGCGGAACCAGCCGCTGAACCGGAACGCGCTGCTGCGGCTGATGGCACTCGCCTCGGCGAAGCCGTTGTACGTGCAGACGGCGCCCGAGCGGCAGCTGACGTCCGCATAGCTGCTGTTGGGGCTGATGACGTAGCCGTGGCGGCGCTGGGCGGTGGCGCCCGTGCCGAGCCCGGCGTCGACGCGCCACAGGAAGCCCTGGTAGCTGTCGGATGGGAAGAGGTTGTCGTCACCGCCGGTCAGCTCATCGAAGTTGAACGACTGGGCGGCGGCGGGCGCGCTGAGCGCCGCGCAGGTGAGCGCGACGGCGAAGCCGAGGCGCAGGACGGGTGGAATCACGAGACGCTCCAGTCGGGAAGATCGTTTGCGGGATTCGCAAAGATGGACCGGCGCGCGGCACTGTCAATAGTTGCGACAGTGCAACGGGCGTTGTGTGCGTGCGGCACCGGAAACCGGTCCACCGGCCCTCCTGTGACGCGTGCAGCACGGGTTGACATCTGGAAGGGCCGCGGCAATCTTTCCGTGCTCCCCGGGAAACCCTGGGAGAGACGGACAAGCGGATCACGTGGCGCGGGCCTCGACCCACGTCACCTCTGATCTTCCGAGACATCGCGGGAGTCTGTGACGACTCTACGCCGCGGGGGCGACCCCGGGCGTTGCGCGGAGCGATACCCCCGGCAGCAGGCCGGCGTGGTCGCCCCGCTTTTCGGTTGGTAGGCGCAGGACTTTTCAAGGATCGGGCATGCCGCGTACGACGCCTGTGCAGCTGTACCGGAACATCGGCATCATGGCGCACATCGATGCCGGGAAGACCACGACGACCGAGCGGATCCTCTACTACACGGGGAAGTCGCACAAGATCGGCGAGGTCCACGACGGCGCGGCCACGATGGACTGGATGGAGCAGGAGCAGGAGCGCGGCATCACGATCACGTCGGCGGCGACGACGTGCTTCTGGAAGCGCCACGGCCAGAGCGACTCGACGGGCGAGGGTCCGGAGCACCGGATCAACATCATCGACACGCCGGGCCACGTGGACTTCACGGTCGAGGTGGAGCGGTCGCTGCGCGTGCTGGACGGCGCGGTGGCGCTGCTGGACTCGGTGGCCGGCGTGGAGCCGCAGACCGAGACGGTGTGGCGCCAGGCGGACCGGTACCGCGTGCCGCGGATGATCTTCGCGAACAAGATGGACCGCATCGGCGCGAACTTCGACCGCTGCCTCGCGATGATCCGGGAGCGCCTGACGAAGCGCGCGTACCCGATCCAGCTGCCGGTGGGCTCGGGCGAGACGTTCACGGGCCACATCGACGTGGTGGAGCGCAAGCAGTACGTGTTCGACGAGGCGTCGCTCGGCAAGAAGTTCGCGGTGCTGGACGTGCCCGAGGCGTTCAAGGACGCCGTCGAGGCCGCGCGCCACGAGCTGATCGAGGCGGCGGTGGAGCACGACGAGGCGCTGATGGAGAAGTACCTGGGCGGCGAGGAGCTCTCGGTCGCGGAGATCCGGCAGGCGATCCGGCACGCGACGATCGGGATGCACATCGTGCCGGTGCTGTGCGGCGCGTCGTTCAAGAACAAGGGCGTGCAGGCGCTGCTGGACGCGGTGATCGACTACCTGCCGAGCCCGCTGGACATCCCGGCGATCAAGGGGCACCTGCCGACGCACGACGAGACGTTCGTGGAGCGGCGGGCGGCGGACGACGAGCCGTTCGCGGCGCTGGCGTTCAAGATCATGACGGACCCGTTCGTGGGCCGCCTGACGTTCTTCCGCGTGTACTCGGGGTCGCTGAAGAGCGGCAGCTACGTGTACAACAGCACGAAGGACAAGAAGGAGCGGATCGGGCGGCTCCTGCAGATGCACGCGAACAAGCGCGACGAGATCGAGGAGGTCCTCGCGGGCGACATCGCCGCGGCGATCGGCCTGAAGGAGACGCGCACGGGCGACACGCTCGCCGACGAGGACAAGCCGGTCATCCTCGAGGCGATGAAGTTCCCGAACCCGGTCATCGACGTGGCGATCGAGCCGAAGTCGAAGGCGGACCAGGACAAGCTGGGCATCGCGATGCAGAAGCTGGCCGAGGAGGACCCGACGTTCCGGATCCGCTCGGACCAGGAGACGGGGCAGACGATCATCGCGGGCATGGGCGAGCTGCATCTCGAGATCCTGGTCGACCGCATGAAGCGGGAGTTCAAGGTCGAGGCGAACGTCGGCAAGCCGCAGGTGGCGTACCGCGAGACGGTGACGAAGGCCGTCAAGCAGGTGGAGGGGAAGTTCATCCGCCAGTCGGGCGGCAAGGGCCAGTACGGGCACTGCGTGATCAACCTGGAGCCGGCGACGCAGGGCGCGGGCTTCGTGTTCGAGGACAAGATCGTCGGCGGCGTGATCCCGCGGGAGTTCATCAAGCCGATCGAGCAGGGGATCCGCGAGGCGATGGAGAACGGCATCCAGGCCGGCTTCCCCGCGGTGGACATCAAGGTCGAGCTGGTCTTCGGCTCGTACCACGACGTCGACTCGAGCGAGATGGCGTTCAAGATCGCGGGCTCGATGGCCTACAAGGAGGCCGCGAAGTCGGCCGGCCCGGTGATCCTCGAGCCGATCATGGAGGTCGAGGTGGTGACGCCGTCCGACTTCCTCGGCGACGTGATCGGCGACCTCTCGAGCCGCCGCGGCAAGGTGGGCGGGATGACGCAGCGCGGCGACGCGCAGGTCGTCGCGGCGAAGGTGCCGCTCGCGGAGATGTTCGGGTACTCGACCCAGCTGCGCAGCATGACGCAGGGCCGCGCGGTGTACTCGATGCAGTTCGACCACTACGAGGAAGTCCCGAAGGCGATCGCCGAGGGGATCATCAGCAAGCAGTCGAAGTAGGGCAGGCGCGGGGCGGGGCAGGGACGCGGACCAGAACACGACACCACCGGGAGCCGGTCATCATGGCGAAGGCGAAGTTCGAGCGGAACAAGCCGCATGTGAACGTGGGCACCATCGGCCACGTCGACCACGGGAAGACGACGACCACCGCGGCCCTGACGAAGATCTCGGCCGACAAGGGCTACGGCACCAAGTACGTGCCGTACGACGAGGTGGCCAAGGCGTCCGAGTCGCAGGGGCGTCGCGACTCGACGAAGATCCTGACGATCGCGACGTCGCACGTCGAGTACGAGACGCCGAACCGTCACTACGCGCACGTCGACTGCCCGGGCCACGCGGACTACGTGAAGAACATGATCACGGGCGCCGCGCAGATGGACGGCGCGATCCTCGTGGTGAGCGCGGTCGACGGCCCGATGCCGCAGACGCGCGAGCACATCCTCCTGGCGCGCCAGGTGAACGTGCCGAAGATCGTCGTGTTCCTCAACAAGTGCGACCTCGTCGAGGACGCGGAGCTCCTCGACCTCGTCGAGCTCGAGGTGCGCGAGCTGCTGAGCAAGTACGAGTTCCCGGGCGACGACACCCCGGTGATCCGCGGCTCGGCGACGGGCGCCATCTCGGGCGACCCGCAGTGGATCGCGAAGATCGACGAGCTGTACGCGGCGCTCGACACGTTCATCCCGGAGCCGATCCGCGAGACGGACAAGCCGTTCCTGATGCCGGTCGAGGACGTCTTCTCGATCACCGGCCGCGGCACGGTGGCGACGGGCCGCATCGAGCGCGGCCGCGTGAAGGTCGGCGAGGAGATCCAGCTCGTCGGCTTCAACAGCGAGAAGAAGTGCGTCGTGACGGGCGTCGAGATGTTCCGCAAGCTCCTCGAGGACGGCCAGGCGGGCGACAACGTCGGCCTCCTGCTGCGCGGCATCGAGAAGAACGAGGTCGAGCGCGGCATGGTGCTCGCGAAGCCGGGCTCGATCAAGCCGCACACGAAGTTCGAGGCCGAGGTGTACGTCCTCACGAAGGACGAGGGCGGCCGCCACACGCCGTTCTTCAAGGGGTACCGGCCGCAGTTCTACTTCCGCACGACGGACGTGACGGGCTCGGTGGAGCTGCCGGCGGGCGTCGAGATGGTGATGCCGGGCGACAACATCCAGATGGTGATCGAGCTGATCAGCCCGATCGCCGCGGAGGAGGGTCTCCGCTTCGCGATCCGCGAGGGCGGCCGCACGGTGGGTGCGGGCGTCGTCACGAAGATCCTGGCCTGACGCAGGCCGACTGACCGGCACGTCGCCGCGCCCGACCGGGCGCGGCGACCTCTGCCCCGACCGAGGACCCGAATGGCCCAGAAGATCCGGATCCGCCTGAAGGCGTTCGACCACGTGGTGCTGGATGCGGCCGCGGCGGACATCGTGCGCACGGCGGAGAAGACCGGGGCGAAGGTGGCCGGCCCGATCCCGCTCCCGATGAAGATGGAGCGGTGGACGGTGCTGCGCTCCCCGCACGTCGACAAGAAGAGCCGCGAGCAGTTCGAGCTGCGCACGCACAAGCGCCTGCTCGACATCCACGACTCCCGGCCCCAGACGATGGACGCGCTGACCAAGCTGGATCTCCCGGCCGGCGTGGACGTCGAGATCAAGGTCGAGTAGCGCCATGACCAAGGGCATCATCGGCCGCAAGCTCGGCATGACGCGCGTCTTCGCGGAGGACGGCACGGCCGTCCCCGTGAGCGTGATCGAGGCGGGCCCCTGCACGGTGCTCGCCGTGCGTGACGGGCGCGCCCAGCTGGGCTGGGGCGAGCAGAAGGCGGTCCGCGCGTCGAAGGCCGAGGTCGGCCACGCGGCGAAGGCGGGCCTGACGGCGGCCCCCGCGGTGCTGCGCGAGTTCGAGCTCGCGGGCGCGGCGGACGTGGGCAGCCAGGTGAAGGTGGACATCTTCGCCCCGGGCGAGCTCGTCAAGGTGACGGGCACGACGAAGGGGCGCGGCTTCCAGGGCATGGTGCACCGCTACGGCGCCGGCGGCGGCCCCGCCTCGCACGGCAACACGCGGCACCGCAAGCCGGGCTCCATCTCGCCGGGCACCGACCCGTCGCGCGTCATCAAGGGCAAGCGCATGCCGGGCCACATGGGCGCCGAGCGCCACACCGAGCTCGGCCTCCGCATCGTGAAGGTCGACGCGGAGAAGAACCTGCTGTTCGTGCGCGGCGCGGTCCCGGGCGCGCGCAACGGCATCGTCACCGTCGCCAAGCAGGGAGGGCGGAGCCGCCATGATTGAGGCCCCGCATTGGAGCGCCGCGGGTGAGCGGAAGGGGGCGGCGTTCGCGCTGCCGGCCGACCCGTTCGATGGCACCGTGAACGAGCCGGTGCTGCACACCGCGGTGCGCGCGTACCTGAACAACCAGCGCCAGGGCACCGCGATGACGAAGACGCGGGCGCTCGTCTCCGGCGGCAACCAGAAGCCGTGGAAGCAGAAGGGCACCGGCCGCGCGCGGCAGGGCTCGATCCGCGCCCCGCACTGGGTGGGCGGCGGCACGGTCTTCGGGCCGATCCCGCGCAGCTACACCACGACGGTGCCGCGCAAGGTGCGCCAGCTGGCGCGCCGCTCCGCGCTGAACGCGCGGGCGCGCGAGGGCGCGTTCCACGTGATCGAGGCGCTGCCGCTGCAGGCGCCGAAGACGCAGGCGCTCGCGGCGCTGCTCGCGCGGCTCGGGCTCGAGGGCGTGAAGACGCTGGTCCTCACGGCCGGCCTCAACCGCGCCGCGTACCTCTCCGGCCGCAACCTGCCGGGCGTCGAGGTGCTGCCGTGGGGCGAGGCGTCCGCGCTCGACATCCTGCGCGCGGACGTGGTGGTGGCCGAGCAGGCCGCGCTGACCGGCGAGGCGCCGGTGGCCGAGGCGGCCGAGGCGGCGCCGGCCCCCGCGGCGAAGCGCACGAGGAAGGCCGCCGCGCCGGCCGCCGAGGGCGCGACCGCGCCGAAGAAGGCGCCCGCGCGCAAGCCGAAGGCGCCGAAGGGAGACGCGTGAGCATGCCGACCCTGCACGACATCGTGGTCCGCCCGCTGATCACCGAGAAGAGCTCGGCGGCGTACCAGCTGCGCAAGGAGTACGCGTTCGAGGTGCACCCGGAGGCGAACAAGCACCAGATCCGGGCGGCGCTCGAGCAGCTCTTCGGCGTGACGGTCACCCGCGTGCGCACGATGCAGGTGCGCCGCGACCAGGTGGTGCGTGGGCGCACCCTGGGCGTGACCGCGCGCTGGAAGAAGGCGATCGTGACCCTGAAGGACGGCGACACCATCGCCGTGTTCGAGGGCTGAGATGAGCATCCGCCAGTTCCGCCCGATCACCGCCGGGACGCGCTTCCGGTCGGTCGCGGGCTTCGACGAGATCACGCGCTCGACGCCGGAGAAGTCCCTGCTCGAGCCGCACAAGGAGTCCGGCGGCCGCAACAACCTGGGCCACCGCACCACGTGGTCGCAGGGTGGCGGCCACAAGCGGCAGTACCGGAAGATCGACTTCAAGCGGAACAAGTTCGGGGTCCCGGGCAAGGTCGCCGAGATCGAGTACGACCCGAACCGCACCGCCCGCATCGCGCTGATCCACTATGCGGACGGCGAGAAGCGCTACATCCTGCACCCCGCGGGGCTGCAGCAGGGCGCCACGGTGCTCGCGGGTCCCGGCACGGAGCCGCGGCTGGGGAACACGCTGCCGCTGAGCGAGATCCCGCTCGGCACGGCGGTGCACAACATCGAGCTCAAGGTCGGCAAGGGCGGGCAGATGTGCCGCTCCGCGGGCACGAGCGCGCAGGTCGTGGCGAAGGAGGGCGAGTACGTGACGCTCCGCCTCCGCTCGACGGAGATGCGCCGCATCCTCGGTCGCTGCCTGGCCACGATCGGCGAGGTGGGGAACGCGGAGCACGAGCTCCTGAGCCTGGGCAAGGCGGGCAAGACCCGCTGGCTCGGCCGGCGGCCGCACGTGCGCGGCGTGGCGAAGAACCCGGTCGACCACCCGCTGGGCGGCGGCGAGGGGAAGAGCTCCGGCGGGCGCCCGGCGTGCTCGCCGTGGGGCAAGCCCGAGGGTCGGAAGACGCGGAAGCCGAAGAAGCCCTCGAACCAGTACATCGTGCGCGGCCGCAAGCGCGGGAAGGCGACCCAGTAATGGCGCGGAGTGTCATCAAGGGTCCGTTCGTCCAGGACGCCCTGCTGCGCAAGGTGCGCGGGCAGGGGAAGAAGGGCGACAAGAAGGTCATCAAGACGTGGAGCCGGGCGAGCACGATCCTGCCCGAGTTCGTGGGGCTGACCTTCGCCGTGCACAACGGGAACAAGTTCGTCCCGGTGTACGTCACCGAGAACATGGTGGGGCACAAGCTGGGCGAGTTCGCCCCCACGCGCCTCTTCCGCGGCCACTCGGGCAAGCTGGTGGCCGACAAGAAGGCGAAGCCGGAGTGACCGTCATGGAAGGCCGGGCCATCCAGCGGGGGGTGCGCCAGTCGCCGCGGAAGATGCGGCTGGTGGTGGACCTGATCCGCAACAAGGGCGTGCAGGAGGCGTACGCGATCCTCGACTTCAACAAGAAGCTCGCGGCGCGCCAGATCAAGAAGACGCTGCAGTCGGCCGTGGCGAACGCCGAGCAGGCGGCGCTGCGCGACAACGTGGCGTTCGACATGGACGCCCTCGTGGTGTCGAAGGCGATCGTGAACATGGGCACCCCGCTGAAGCGCTTCACGGCGCAGGCGCAGGGCCGGGCGACGCCGATCCGCAAGCGGACGAGCCACGTGGAGATCCGCGTGGCGCCGAAGGAGGGCTGATGGGCCAGAAGACCCACCCGACCGGGTTCCGGCTCGGGATCACGAAGCCGTGGCGCTCGCGCTGGTTCGCGTCGAAGGAGATGCCGGCGCTCCTGAAGGAGGACGCGCTGATCCGGAAGTACCTCGGGAAGCGCCTGGAGCACGCGGCGCTGGCGGAACTCCACATCGAGCGCAAGCCGGGCAAGGTGACGGTGACGATCCACACCGGCCGTCCGGGCGTGGTGATCGGCAAGCGCGGCACCGAGGTGGACAAGCTCCGCGACGAGCTCGCGCAGCTGACCGGCAAGGACGCGGCGGTGAACGTCGAGGAGATCAAGCGCCCGGAGACGTCGGCGCAGCTCGCGGCGGACAACATCGCGCGCCAGCTGGAGCAGCGCATCTCGTTCCGCCGCGCGATGAAGCGGGCGGTGCAGAGCGCGATGCGGATGGGCGCGCAGGGGATCAAGGTGCGCGTGTCGGGCCGCCTGGGCGGCGCCGAGATCGCGCGGACGGAGAAGTACCTCGAGGGTCGCGTGCCGCTGCACACGCTGCGCGGCGACGTGGACTACGCGACCTCGACCGCGAAGACGACCTACGGCACGATCGGGATCAAGGTCTGGATCTTCAAGGGCGAGGTCACCGAGATGATCGAGGGCCGCACCTACTCGACGGGGAACTGACCGATGCTGGCGCCGAAGCGGATCAAGTTCCGCAAGACGTTCAAGGGCCGCACGAAGGGGATCGCGAGCCGGGGCACCGCCGTGTCGTTCGGCGAGTTCGGGCTGCTGTGCCTGGAGCCGGGGTGGATCACCAACCGCCAGATCGAGGCGTCGCGCGTGGCGATGACGCGCGAGATGAAGCGCGGCGGCAAGGTGTGGATCCGGATCTTCCCGGACAAGCCGATCACGAAGAAGCCGGCCGAGACGCGCATGGGCAAGGGCAAGGGCAACCCGGAGGGGTGGGTGGCCGTGGTGAAGCCGGGCCGCATGCTGTTCGAGATCGAGGGCGTGCCCGAGGATCTGGCGCGCAAGGCGATGGCGCTGGCCTCGGCGAAGCTGCCGGTCCGGACCAAGTTCGTGCACCGCGAGGAGGCCTGAGGCCATGAAGTCGAGCGAGCTGCGGGAGCTCAGCGTGGAGCAGCTGCAGGCGAAGGTCGCCGAGCTGCGCGAGGAGGCGTTCCGCCTCCGGTTCCGCGCGAGCACCGAGAGCATCGAGAGCCCGATCCGCTTCCGCCAGGTCCGGCGGGACGTGGCCCGGATCCTGACCATCCTCCGCGAGCGCACGCGCGCCGCGGCGGGGAACTGAGGCGGCGATGACGGAGTCGACGACGGGGACGCGCGCGCGGCGGAAGGTCCGCCAGGGCGTGGTCGCGAGCGACAAGATGACGAAGACCGTGACCGTGGCGCTGGTGCGGCGGTACGCGCACCCGCAGTACGGGAAGCAGGTCACGCAGACCAAGACGGTCAAGGCGCGGAACCTCGACGGCGAGCAGGCGGCGCGGGCGGGCGACACGGTGCGGATCATGGAGACCCGCCCGATCGCCAAGACCGTGTGCTGGCGCGTGGTCGAGGTCGTCGAGCGCGCGCGCTGACCCGGAGAGGACGAGACCATGGTCCAGCAGGAGAGCATCCTCCGCATCGCGGACAACTCGGGCGCCCGCCGGGCGCTCGTGATCCGCGTCCTCGGCGGCAGCCGGCGGCGCTACGCGGGGCTCGGGGACAAGGTGGTGGTCGCGATCAAGGACGCGATCCCCACGGGGCAGGTGAAGAAGGGCGACGTGGCGAAGGCCGTGATCGTGCGCGTCACGAAGGAGACGCGGCGCAAGGACGGCAGCTACATCCGCTTCGACGAGAACGCCGCGGTGCTGATCACCGACGCCGGCGAGCCGCGCGCGACGCGCATCTTCGGGCCGGTGGCCCGCGAGCTCCGCGAGAAGCGCTACATGAAGATCGTGTCGCTGGCGCCGGAGGTGCTCTGACATGAAGCCGCTGGTCTACAAGAAGGCGAAGCGCGTCCGGACCAAGCCGGTCGTCCGCGTCAAGCTGCACGTGACGAAGGGCGACACGGTGCAGGTGATCTCGGGCGACGACAAGGGGAAGCGCGGCACGGTGCTCAAGACGCACCCGAAGACGGGGCGCGTGACGATCGAGGGGATCAACATCGTCAAGAAGCACCGCCGCGCGTCGCAGACCGAGGAGGCCGGGATCATCGAGTTCCCGGCGCCGATCCACCACAGCAAGGTGATGCTGGTGGACCCGAAGACGAAGGCGCCGACGCGCGTGCGCGTGCGGCGCGACCAGGACGGGACGCGCGAGCGGATCGCCGTCCGGTCGGGTGAGCCGATCCCGAGGAGCCGGTGATGGCCGAGACCAAGAGCAAGGGCGCCGCGCCGGCGAAGGGCGGCAAGGGCGGCGGCGCGAAGCCGGCCGCCGAGGGCGGCCGCAAGGCGAAGGGGGGCTCGACCCTCCCGACCGACCCGGCGCCGAAGGTCGCCGAGGGGAAGCCGCGGCTGCAGGAGTACTACGAGACCGTGGCGCGGCCGCGGCTGCAGCAGGCGCTGGGCCTGGCGAACGTGCACCAGGTGCCGCGCCTCGTGAAGATCGTCCTCAACGTGGGCATGGGCGACGCGCAGAAGAACCCGCGCCAGTTCGAGTCCGCCGTGGAGGAGCTGGCCCTCATCACCGGGCAGAAGCCGCTCGTGCGCCGCGCGAAGAAGTCGATCGCGAACTTCGGCCTGCGCGAGGGCGTGCCGGTCGGCGTCGCGGTGACGCTGCGGGGCCCGCGGATGTACGAGTTCCTCGACCGCTTCATCAACCTGGCGGTCCCGCGCATCCGCGACTTCCGCGGCCTGCCGAACCGCACGTTCGACGGGCGGGGGAACTACACGTTCGGCATCAAGGAGCAGATGATCTTCCCCGAGATCGACTTCGACCGCGTCGAGAAGATCCACGGGATGGACATCACCATCGTGACGACGGCGGGGCGCGACGACCTGGCCCTGGCGCTGCTTCGGGAATTCGGCTGGCCGTTCCGCGGCGAGACCCCGAAGCAGGTTGCGGCCTGAGGTCGGGAACGACCGGGAGCACGGAGAACAGATGAACCTGACGGATCCCGTCGCGGACATGCTGACCCGCATCCGGAACGCCTGCCTGGCGGGTCACCGCCGCGTGGACGTGCCGGCGAGCAAGCTGAAGGCGGAGATCGCCCGGCTGCTCCGCGACAACCACTACATCGCGGACTTCAAGGTCCTCGAGGACGGCGGGCGCGCGTCGCTGCGGCTGTACCTCAAGTACCACAACGAGCTGCCGGTGATCCGGGAGCTGCGGCGCGTGTCGTCGCCGGGCCTGCGGCGGTACGTGAAGTGCCGCGAGATCCCGCGCGTGAAGAACGGGCTGGGCATCGCGATCGTCTCGACCCCCAAGGGGCTGATGACGGACCGCGAGGCGCGCTCGGCCAACCTGGGCGGCGAGCTGCTCGCCGTCGTCTGGTAGGGAGGCGGCGATGTCGCGCATCGGCAAGAAGCCCGTGGCGCTGCCGGGCGGCGTGAGCGCCACGCTCGCGGGCTCCACGCTCACGGTGAAGGGCCCGAAGGGCGAGCTCGTCCGCACGTTCCACCCGGAGGTGGCGCTGGCGGTGGACGGCAACGTGATCACGGTCACGCGGCCGAGCGACGAGCCGCGGCACAAGGCGCTGCACGGCCTCTCGCGCACGCTGGTGGCCAACATGGTCGAAGGCGTGAGCAAGGGGTACGTGAAGGCGCTGGAGCTCGTGGGCGTCGGCTACAAGGCGGAGCCGAAGCCGTTCGGCCTGCAGCTGAGCGTCGGGCTGTCCCACACGGTGCCGGTGCAGGCGCCGACGGGGATCAAGCTCTCGGTGGAGAACAACACCCTCGTGAAGATCGAGGGTTGCAACAAGGAGCTGGTGGGGCAGGTGGCCGCGGAGATCCGCTCCGTGCGCCCCCCCGAGCCGTACAAGGGCAAGGGGATCCGCTACCAGGGCGAGCAGGTCCGCCGCAAGGCCGGCAAGACGGGAGCGAAGTAAGCGATGCGTATCGTCATGTCGCCGCGGACGCGCGAGGAGAAGCGCCGCCGCCGCCACGTCCGGGGCCGCAAGCACCTCGAGGGGACGGCCGAGCGGCCGCGGCTCGTGGTGTACCGCTCGCTCAAGCACATCTATGCCCACCTCGTGGACGACGCGACGGGGCGGGTGCTGCTGGGCGTCGCCGACGGCTCCGAAGGGGTCGTGGTGGACGGGGCGGGGAAGGTCGCGAAGGCGAAGGCCACCGGGAAGCGGCTGGCCGAGAAGGCGAAGGCCGCGGGCGTCACGAAGGTCGTGTTCGATCGCGCGGGCTATCGTTACCACGGGCGCGTGCAGGCCGTCGCTGACGGCGCGCGCGAGGGCGGACTGGAATTCTGATGAGCGACGAGACGCAGGCGCCCGCGGGCGCCGAGGGTGGCGAGCCGGTCGCGGCCGTGGTGAGCGCGCCGGTCGGCGGCGAGCCGCGCGGGCGCGGCGGCCGGGGCGGCCGCGGCGACCGGTGGAG
>JANRIU010000051.1:0-14010 GCA_033764615.1 Gemmatimonadales bacterium
CCCCGCTCCGCGCCGCGCCCGTGCTGCCCGCCGACTCGCTCGCGGCGCTCGGGCCGCGCGCCGCCGCCATCGTCGAGGCGCGCGCCGGCGATTGGCTCCGCGTGCGCGCGGCCGACGGCGCGCGCGGCTGGCTCGAGCGCGACGCCGTCGCCCTCGTCGGCGAGTAGCTTTGCCGCATGCGAGCGCGCCGCCGCCGCCGCCCGCACGGGGCCTGACCGTGCCGCGCCGGATCCAGATCCTCCCCGACCACGTCGCCGACCAGATCGCCGCCGGCGAGGTCGTCGAGCGGCCGGCCTCCGTCGTCAAGGAACTCGTCGAGAACGCCATCGATGCTGGCGCCACCAGCGTGCTGGTGGAGCTGGAGGGCGGCGGCAAGACGCTCGTGCGCGTCGCCGACGACGGCGTCGGCATGGGGCGCGACGACGCCGTGCTCGCGCTCGACCGGCACGCCACCAGCAAGATCCGCCAGGCCGCCGACCTCGTCGGCGTCGCCACGTTCGGCTTCCGCGGCGAGGCGCTCCCCGCCATCGCCTCCGTCTCCCGCCTCACGCTCGAGACGAGCGAGGGCGACGGTGGCACCAGCGTCGAGGTGCATGGCGGCCGCGTGGAGCGCGTGGCCGACGCGGTGCGGCGCCGTGGCACGACCGTCACGGTGCGAGGGCTCTTCTACAACGTGCCCGCCCGCCGCAAGTTCCTCCGCGCGGTCGCGAGCGAGACGCGCGCCGCGCTCGATGCCCTCGCCACGCTCGCGCTCGCGCATCCCGCCGTCGGGCTCGTGCTCGTCGCCGACGGCACCGAGCGGCTGCGGGCGGCACCCGGCGAGTCGCGCGCGGCACGACTCGCCTCCGTCTGGGGCATGGCGCTCGCCGAGACGCTGCTGCCGGTGTCGCATGCCGCGGGCGGGGTGCGCGTCGAGGGGTTCGCGCAGCGCCCCGCCGACGCCCGACCCACCGGCCGCCGCACGCAGCTCCTCGTGAACGGGCGCCCGTTCCGCGACCCCTTCCTCGTCCGCGCCGCGGAGGCGGGGTACCGCTCCGCCATCCACCCCGGCGACCGGCCGAGCCTCTTCCTCGCGCTCGAGGTCGCGGCCGACGCCGTGGACATGAACGTGCACCCGGCCAAGCTCGAGGTGCGCTTCCGCGACCGGATCGCGGTGGAGCGCGTCGTGGAGGATGCGGTGCGCCTCGCCCTCGGCGCCACGACCGCCGCCGCCACGCTCGGCGCGCCGACGCCGGTCTGGCGCGCCGCGACGTCCCCCGGCGGGGCGGGAGCGGCCGCCACCCCGGCCGCGCTCGCCGCCGCCCACGACCTCTTCGCGCCGCTCGACGCCCCGGCGCCCGGGGCCGCGCCGGCCGCGGAGGCCGCGCCCGCGCTCCCCGCGCGCGTGACGCAGCTCTTCGACAGCTACCTCGTCTGCGAGACGGGCGACACGGTGCTCTTCGTCGACCAGCACTCGGCGCACGAGCGGATCCTGTACGAGGAGACGATGGCCCGCCTCGCCGACGGCGGCGCGCCTGCGCAACGCCTCCTGCTGCCGCTCACGCTCGACCTCACCGACGAGGAGCTCGACGCCGTCGCCGCGCACGGCGACGCGCTGGCCCGCGTCGGCTTCGAGGTGGAGCCGTTCGGCGGGCGGACGGTGGTCGTGCATGCGGTGCCGTCGCCGCACCCGCGCTTCGATGCCGGCGCCTGCCTGCGCGACCTCGTCGCCGACCTCGCGCGCGGGCGCTTCGGCGGGTGGGTGAGCCCGCTGGAGCGCTTCGCGCAGACGTTCGCCTGCCGCGCCGCGATCAAGGCGGGCGAGCCGCTCGGCGAGGGCGAGATGCGCGCCCTCCTCGGCCGCCTCTTCGCGTGCGCCCTCCCGCCGCACGACGTGCACGGCCGTGCCACCATCGTGCAACTCCCGCGCGAGGAGCTGGAGCGCCGCTTTGGCCGCCGCTGAGACGCTGCTGCTCGTCGGGCCGACCGCGTCGGGGAAGTCGGCCGTCGCCCTCGCGCTGGCGGAGCGCCGCCCGGTCGAGCTCGTCTGCGCCGACTCGCGCACCGTGTACCGCGGGCTCGACATCGGCACCGCGAAGCCGACGCGTCGCGAGCGCGAGCGGGTGCCGCACCACGGCCTCGACCTCATCCGCCCGGGCGAGCGCTTCTCGGCCGGCCGCTTCGCCGAGCTCGCCGCCGGCTGGCTCGGGGCGATCCGCGCGCGCGGCGCCGAGCCGGTCGTGGTCGGCGGCACGGGGCTCTACCTTCGGGCGCTGGTCGACGGGCTGTTCCACGAGCCGCCGCTCGACCCGGAGCGCCGGCGCCGGCTCGACGCCTTCACGGCGCGGCTCGAGCCGCTGGAGCTGGCGCGCTGGGCCCGCCGCCTCGATGCGACCTTCGCCGGCGGCGGCCGCCAGCGCGCCGCGCGCGCCATCGAGATCGCGCTGCTCACCGGCCGCCCGCTCTCGTGGTGGCAGGTCGCGGCGCGGCGCGCCGGCGCGGTGCGGCCGTTCACCGTCCGCCTCACCCTGCCGCGCGCGCTCCTCCACGAGCGCATCCGCCGCCGCGCCGAGGCGATGGTGCGCGGCGGGCTGCTGGAGGAGGCCGCCGCGGCGCTGGCGGACGGCGCGGCACCGGGCGCGCCGGGCCTCGACGGCGTCGGCTACCGCGAGGCGGTCGCCGTGCTCACCGGCGAGGCGCCGCGCGAGGGGCTCGTCGACGCCATCGCCACGAGCACGCGGCAGTACGCGAAGCGGCAGGAGACATGGTTCCGCCACCAGCTCGGCGGCCCCGGGTTCGCGCTCGACGCGGCACGCCCCCCGGAGCAGCTCGCCGACGAGATCCTCCGCGCGTGGGACGCGCGGGCCACCGCGCGGGGGACGGCGTGAAGATCGGCATCACCTGCTACCCCACCTACGGCGGCTCCGGCGCCGTCGCCACCGAGCTCGGCCTCGCGCTCGCGCGCCGCGGCCACGAGGTGCACTTCATCACCTACGCGCACCCGTTCCGGCTGCGCGGCGGCTGGCACGAGCGCGTCTTCTTCCACGAGGTCGACACGCGCATGGGCCGCTACCCCCTCTTCGAGCACTATCCGTACTCGCTCGCGCTCGCGTCGCGGCAGTACGAGGTGGCGCTCCGCGAGGGGCTCGACCTGATGCACGTGCACTATGCCATCCCCCACGCCACCACCGCGTGGATCGCGAAGGAGATGCTCCGCGCCGAGCGGGAGCTGCGCGTGATCACCACGCTCCACGGCACCGACATCACGCTCGTCGGCCAGGAGGCGTCGTTCCACCCCATCACCCGCTTCTCCATCGAGAAGTCGGACATGGTGACGGCGGTCTCGTCGTTCCTGCGCGACGAGACGTTCCGCGCCTTCGGCTGCATGGGCTGCGACATCCGCGTGATCCCGAACTTCGTGAACCTCGAGGAGTACCGGCCCGACCCCGGCGCCCGCCGCGACGGCCTCTGTCCGCCCGGCCACAAGCTCCTGCTGCACGTCTCCAACTTCCGCGAGGTCAAGCGCGTGAAGGACGTGGTGCGCGTCTTCGCGCGCGTGCGGCGGCAGATGGGCGCTACGCTGCTCATGGTGGGCGACGGCCCCGACCGCGCGGACGCCGAGGCCGAGGCGCGCGAGCTCGGCGTGCACGAGGACGTGCGCTTCCTGGGCCGCATCGAGACCGTCGCACCGCTGCTGCAGGCGTGCGACCTCTTCCTGCTCCCCTCGCAGTCGGAGTCGTTCGGGCTCGCCGCGCTGGAGGCGATGGCGTGCGGCCTCCCCGTCGTCGCGAGCCGCGTCGGCGGGCTCACCGAGGTGATCGACGACGGCGTGAGCGGCATCCTCGAGCCGCCCGGCTCCCCCGAGGCGATGGGGCGCCGCGCCGTCGAGCTGCTCCGCTCGCCCGAGACGTACGCCCGCATGCGCGAGGCCGCGATCGCCGCGGCGCGGCGCTTCGACGCCGACCACGTCGTCCCCCAGTACGAGGCGCTCTACAGCGAGGTGCTCGGATGGAGCTGACGACGCTGTGGCACGGCGTGATCATGGGCCTGGTCGAGGGCGTGACGGAGTTCATCCCCGTCTCCTCCACCGGCCACCTGATCATCGCGGGCGACTGGCTCGGGCTGCAGGGCGAACGGGCCGCCACGTTCGAGATCTTCATCCAGCTCGGCGCCATCCTCGCCATCGTCTGGATCTACCGCGACCGGCTGCTCGCCGTCGCGCGCAACGTCGCCGGCGACCCCGGCCACCGCCGCTTCGTGCTGAACCTGCTGCTCGCCTTCCTCCCGGCCGCCGTCACGGGCCTCGCGGTGCACTCCTGGATCAAGGCGCACCTCTTCTCGCCCGTCACCGTCGCGTGGGCGCTCATCGTCGGCGGCGTCGCGATGCTCGTGGTGGAGCGGCTGCGACCCGAGCCCCGTGTGACGCACATGGACCACGTCACCCCGCGCGCCGCGCTCGGCGTGGGCCTCGCGCAGGTGCTCTCGCTCTTCCCCGGCGTCTCCCGCTCCGGCGCCACCATCATGGGCGCCTACGCCCTCGGCTTCTCGCGGCAGGCGGCGACCGAGTTCTCGTTCTTCCTCGCCATCCCCGTGATCGGTGCCGCGACGGGGTACGACCTGCTCAAGTCGCGGGAGCTGCTGTCGATGGCGGACGCGCCGCTCTTCGCGACCGGCTTCGTCGTGGCCTTTCTGTCCTCGCTCGTGGTCGTCCGGGTCTTCCTCGGCTACGTCTCTCGGCACACGTTCGTGCCGTTCGCGTGGTACCGCATCGCGTTCGGCGCGCTGCTGCTCCTGCTCCGGCGCGGGGCGTGAGCGTCACCCACCGCGTCGGGGCGGTCGCGTCCACGCAGGACGCGCTGCACGCGCTCGCGGAGGGCGGGGCACCGTCGGGCACGGCCGTGGTGGCGGCGGTGCAGGGCGGAGGGCGCGGCTCGCGCGGACGCGCGTGGGCGTCGCCCGCGGGCGGCCTCTGGCTCAGCGTGCTCGTCCGCGAGGAGGCGCGCCCCGCGCTGGAGGGGCTGTCGCTGCGCGCCGGGCTCGCCGTGGCAGGGGCGATCGAGGCGCTGCCCGGGGCGCCGCCCGTCGCGCTCAAGTGGCCCAACGACCTCCTCGTGGGCGGCCGGAAGCTCGGCGGCATCCTCTGCGAGGCCCGCTGGAGCGGCGACCGGTTCCTCTGGGCGGTGGTCGGCGTCGGCGTCAACGTGGCCAACGCGATCCCCGAGGAGCTCGCCGGGCGCGCCACGGCGCTCGCCACGCACCGGCCGGGCAGCACGCCGGCGGAGCTCGAGCCGCGGGTGCTCGCCGCGCTCCGCGCGCTCGACGTGACACGCGGCGCCTCCGCCGCCGAGCTCGCCGCGATCGCCGCGCGCGGGGCTGTCGCCCCGGCCGTCCCCGCCTAGCTTTGCCCCATGTTCGTCGCCGTCGACATCGGCAACAGCGAGGTCACCGCCGGGCTCTTCCACGGCGAGGCCGTGGCGCTCCGCTGGCGCCTCACCACGCGCCCCCGCACCTCCGACGAGTGGGCCGCCGCGTTCGCCGCGTTCCTCACGCACGCCGGCCAGTCGCCCAACGAGATCACGGGCGTCGCCGTCGCCTCGGTGGCGCCGCAGGTCACGCGCCCCGTCGTCGCCGGCCTGCGCACGCTCACCGGCCGGCTCCCGCACCTGCTCGAGCCGCGCTCCGACGTCGGCCTCGTGCTCGACGTCGACGAGCCGTGGGCCGTCGGCCCCGACCGCCTCGCGAACGCCCTCGCCGCCCTCGAGCTCGCCGCCGGCGACGCCATCGTGGTCGACCTCGGCACCGCCACGAACTTCGACTGCGTCACGGCCGATCGCCGCTTCATCGGCGGCTCGATCATGCCCGGCCTCCGCACCTCGGCCGACAACCTGATCCGCGCGGCCGCGCTGCTCACCGCCACCGACCTCGTGCCGCCCGCCCGCGCCATCGGGCGCACCACCGCCGAGCACATCCAGGGCGGCGTGCTGTTCGGCACCGCCGACGCGGTCGACGGCATGGTGCGCCGGCTCATCGCCGAGTGGCCGACGCCCGCGCGGCCCAGGGTGATCGCCACCGGCGGCCTCGCCACCCTCGTCGCCTCGCTCGCCACCACCATCGACGTCGTCGAGCCCGACCTCACGCTGCGCGGCATCCGCCTCGCCGCGCGCGCGCTCGGCCTCCCGGTGTGACCGGGCGCGCCCTCGGCTACCGCCTCCTCGGGCGCGGCTTCGACTACCTGCTGCACCTCCGCCCGGCCGAGTGGCCGATCATGGCGGCCCACACCACGCTCGGCTACCTGCTCGCCGTCGGCCTCGCCGGCGCCGCCGGCCCGACGCTCGGCGTCGCCGCGCTCGGCATCGCGCTCTGGGTCGTCCCGCTCAACGGCGGGACGCTCGCCATCAACAGCGCCTTCGACAAGGACGAGGGCGACGTCGCCTACCTGCGCCAGCCGCCGCCGCCGCCGAAGCACCTCTTCTGGTTCGGCCTGGTCCTCATGCTGCTCGGCGACCTCGTCTCGGCGTACACGATGCCGAAGACGTACCGCGCGCTGTACGGCAGCTGCCTCATGCTCTCCGTGCTGTACTCGGTGCCGCCGTTCCGGCTGAAGGCGGTCGCCGGCGCCGACTGGGTGATCAACCTGCTCGGCTTCGGCGCCATGACGCCCATGGCTGGCTGGGCGACCACCGGCCGGCCGCTCGACGGCTGGATCGTCTGCGTCACGATCGGCTTCGGCGCGCTCTTCGCGGCCCTCTACCCGCTCACGCAACTGTACCAGTTCGAGGAGGACCAGCGCCGGGGCGACCGCACCTTCGCGCTCGTCGTCGGGCTCACGCGCAGCCTGGACGTGGCGCTCGCCTGCGCCGCGCTCGCCTTCCTGGCGTTCGCGGTGGCGGGGGAGCAGGCGGGGTGGGGGAGCGATCCGCTGCGATGGGGCGCCCTCGCGGTGGCCGCGGCGGCGTGGGGCGCGGTGCTCGTGCCGTGGCGCAGGCGTGCCCGGGCGATGACCCCCGCCGAGCACCAGCGGGGCATGCACCTGGCGCTCGGCGCCTGGGCCGTGACCGACCTGGCGGCCCTCGTCGGCTGGGGCCGGTAGACGGTCTAGCCCGTTGCGGCACCGGGCGTTATCGTTTCGCGCCGTCGGGCACTCCTCGTCCGGGACCAGAACACGGGAGCGGTGATGGGCACGGCTGTCCTCGCAGAGAAGGTCGACTACTCCGACCTCCCCCACGTCCTCAACAAGTCGGTCGTGCTGGGGATCATCACGTGCGTCTTCGTGGTCGCGCTCTCCTTCGGGACGCGCTTCCTCGAGGGCCCCGCCGAGACCGCGGTCTGCGGGGCGCTCGTCGCGCTCGGCATCGCGCTCCACGTCGTCCTCCCCGCCATCTGGGTGAACCCGCGCACCGTCGAGGGGATCTCGGGCGCGGCGGGGATCGGCCTCGGTGCATCGGTGGTGTACCTGCTCGTCGACGTGACGCTGCTGCAGAACATCGGCATCTACACGAACCGGTGGGCGCAGATCGGTGGCGGCAGCAACTGGTGGTACCACCCGGTGTGGTGGCAGGTCGGCTGCTACATCTCCTGGCTCGGCGCCTTCATCTGGGCGAACCAGGCGGAGCGCGGCGGCACCAGTGCCGTGAAGGTGATCAGCCTCACGGCCGTGTGCACCGTGGTCTGCGGCGTCGTCGCGGCCGCCTCGCACTTCCCGGCCGCCGGCTGGAACTACCCGACGTTCGGCGTCGCCTCGCTCCCCGGGCTCGCGCTCGCGACCCTGGTCTCCTCGTTCGGCGAGAAGCGCGCCTAGCCCGGGCCCGATGCTGCGGACGCTCCGGCTCGTCGTCCGCGTGTTCGGTTGGCTGCTCACGCCGCTCGTGGCGTGGGCAGCGTCGTTTCTGGGGGCGACGCTCGCCGCTGCCGCCGTCGCCGGTGTCGACGCGCCGATGCGCGCCCTCGGCGCCACCGCAGCCACGGCGATGGCGACCGGTGCCCTCGCCCTCATCGCGTGGCTCGCGCTCCTCCGCCGCCGTCCCGACCTCCGCGACGCCCTCGCGGTGAGCGAGGAGGGCCTGCCCGACACCGCCACGTTCGAGGCCCCCGTGGCGACCGACCTCCCGCCGCCCGCACCCCCGGCCCCATGACGCGCCGGCTCGCCCCCCTCATGGCGTTCCTGCTCGCCGCCTGCAGCGCCGAGCCGAAGCCCCCCACGACGGTGGCCGTCGGCGACACGGGCGGTGCGCGCTCGGCGCGGCTCCCCGACTCGCTCGCGCTCGCCGTGCCGGGCGGCGCCGTCTGGTTCACGGCGGGCCGCGACGCGCGCGCGCCGTCGGGCGCCCCGTGCGTCGAGCGCGTGATGGAGATCCGGCGCGGTGCCCAGCGTACCGCCATCCCGCTCCTCTACACGGGCGAGACGCCCCGCCTCGTCAACGACTCCACCATCGAGGCGCACATCTGGCTCCACTGCACGCCGGGCAACCTGTATCGCGTGAACCTCCGCACCGGCTTCCCGGTGCACGTGAAGTGACGCGGACGGGCGCGGGGGCGGGATGGCGGACGGGGGCGCTGGCGCTCGCCCGGGCGTCCGGCGCGCCGGGCGCCGCGGCCGGCCAGCAGCTGCTCGGCGGCGGGGCGACCGTGCTCGCCGGCACCGGCGGCTCGCGCAGCTACTACGGCATCGGCGCGCGCATCGAGGGGGTGCAGCTCGGGCGCACGCCGATCCGGCTCGGAGCCGAGCTCACGGCGTTCCAGCCGTTCAATCGCGTGCCCGACGTGATCCTGCCCGTCTTCCCGCCGCTCCCGACGCCGGCCGTGCGCGGCTTCACCGCGCTGGGGCCGACGCTCACGCTCTTCCGCCGGGGCGACGGCTTCTACGGCACGGCGTCGGTCGACGTGCTCTTCGGCGGCGGGCGCGAGGCGGTCCTCGGCTGGAGCGCGGGCGCCGGGTACGAGCGCCGGCTCTCGCGCCTCGTCAGCGTGGGCATCGAGACCCGCTACCGCGAGGCGCAGCTCGGCGTGCAGGGCGTGCAGGTGCTCGGCCGGCTGGCACTCGACCTCGGCATCAGCTCCGGCCCGGTCCGCGGCCGCACCCGCACCGACGGCGCACGCGCCACGCCCCGCGGCCCGGAGGTCGACCGCGGCCTCGAGCGTCCGTCGCGCCGCGCGACCGAGGTGCCGCCTGCCAGCGCTTCGCGAGCCCCTGCCACCGCGCGCGCCGCGGACATCGTTGCCACGGCTCGCGAGGCGCTCGGCACGCGCTACCAGTGGGGCGGCACGGGGCAGGACGGCGGCGGCTACGATTGCTCGGGGCTCATCCAGTACGCCTACGCCCGCCACGGCGTCACTCTGCCGCGCCAGTCGCGCGACCAGGCACTCGTCGGCATCGCGGTCGAGACCGACCCCGCCGCGCTCCAGCCCGGTGACATCCTCACGTTCGCCGAGCGCGGCGACGGGCAGGTCACGCACGTCGGGCTGTATCTGGGGGAGGGGCGCTTCATCCACAGCGCGGCGTCGGGCGTGCGCGAAGACCCGCTCGACGAGGCGGACCCGAACGGCCGCTGGTGGCTGCGGCGCTGGGTGGGCGTGCGGCGGCTGCTCTAGGCCCGGGGCATCGGCCCCCGGGCGATCACTGCGGGTGCTGGTGGCTCCCGTGGTCGTGGCCGTCGTCATCCTCCCCGCGCGTGGCGAGCGAGGCGAGGTCCCGCTGGGTGTCGGCGTCGGCGAGGTCGAGCACCGGCCACCGGGCGAGGTCGTCCGGCGCGAAGAGGCCGACGAGGTGCGCCATCGCCCCTCGCACGAGCGTCTCGCCGGTCGGGTTCTCGTAGAAGCCCGTCACCCGATAGCGTCGCCCCGCCACGAGCCGGATCCCCTCGCCTGACACGCCGAACAGCTTCCGCTCCACCGCCGTGACGCGCCCGGTGGCGTCGCGCGTGCCGCGCACTCGGGTGATCAGGCGTCCGGTCGCGGCGTCCGCCAGCTCCACCTTCACGCCGTGGTCGTGCAGGTGGCCGCCCACGCCGAGGAGGCGGCCGCTCACGGGCATCGTGAACTCCCAGCTCCGCTGCGCCGCGCCGGGCGGCACGTCCCACGCGTTGGAGCCGCCGACGGTGAGGTTCACGTCCATGTAGAGCGGCAGGGCGTCGAGGGGGCGCGGCGCCTGGTTCCGCGGCATCCACTGCATCGTGATCCGCAGCTGCACGTCCTCCAGGTCCCTGCCGGTGTCGTTGTGCCACGCGACGTACAGGCCGAGGCGGGTGCCGGCGGCGAGCGGCACGCCGATCGTCGGCGGCAGGCTGACGTCGCCCGTCTCGGTGCCGATGCCGAGCAGCCGCTCGACGGCGGGGTACAGCAGCTGCCGGCGATCGAAGTTCACCATGATCATGTGGTGCATGATGTGCCGCGGCAGCGGCGTCCCGTCGCGCGCGCGGACCTCCACGCGGAAGCCGCGCATCCAGGCTTCCATCGGCCACGCGAAGCGGAGCACCGGCGTGTCGTGCGACGCACCGTGGTCCATCGACGCGTGGTCGGCCATCGGCGGCATGTTCGGCAGGTCGAAGCCGCCGAGCGTGATCGTCAGCTCGCGTCGGGCGGAATCGACGGCGATCACGGGCTCGGCGGGGTCGACGGGCGGGGCGGTGGGCGATGCGACGGCGAGGGCGAGCAGGAGGGCGAACATGTTGACCGACCGTGGTTCCGGAAGACCACGAAAAGGTAACGACGCGGTGCCGCCTTGGCGGTAGCCTCTGCCAGCGACGGGCTCAAGTGGCGGGGCCGGCGATGTAGCGGCTGGCGAGCCCTGCCAGAATGGCTCAGCACTCCGGCACTGCGATTGCTAATGAAACCGAGCGGGTTGACTTCGCGGGTCCTGCGCCTAGCTTGTCCCGCGGTAGCACTCCCGGAAGCAGAGTGCCAAGTCGTAGTGGCACAACCAGTTACCCACATCACACCGCAGTGGAGGTTTCGATGGCCCCGGCGACCAAGGCGAAGCCGAACATCAAGATCCAGCCGCTCGAGGATCGCGTCGTGATCCTGCCGACCGACGAGGCGGAGAGCATGCGCGGCGGGCTGTACATCCCGGACACCGCGAAGGAGAAGCCGACCCAGGGTGAGGTGATCGCCGTCGGGCCGGGCCGCTTCGAGAAGGGCGAGCGCCTGCCGGTCGACCTCAAGGTCGGCGACAAGGTGATCTACGGGAAGTACAGCGGCACGCCGTTCACGGTGGACGGCGAGGAAGTCATCATCATCAAGTCGTCGGACGTGCTCGCCAAGCTCGGCTGAGCGCCCCGACCCCTTTCCCGGAGAGACAGGACATGGCTGCGAAGGAACTGCTGTTCAACGTGGATGCCCGCGCGAAGCTGAAGCGGGGCGTCGACCACCTCGCCGAGGCGGTCAAGGTCACGCTCGGGCCCAAGGGCCGCAACGTCGTGATCGACAAGAAGTTCGGCTCGCCGACCGTCACCAAGGACGGCGTCACGGTGGCGAAGGAGGTCGAGCTCTCCGACGCGATCGAGAACATGGGCGCGCAGATGGTGAAGGAGGTCGCGACGAAGACCTCCGACAACGCCGGCGACGGCACCACCACGGCGACCGTGCTCGCGCAGGCGATCTTCCGCGAGGGCCTGAAGAACGTCACGGCCGGCGCGAACCCGATGGAGCTCAAGCGCGGCATCGACGCCGCCGTCGAGACGCTGGTCGAGGAGCTCCGGAAGCTCGCCGTCCCGACCTCGGGCAAGAAGGACATCGCGCAGGTCGGCACGATCTCGGCGAACAACGACCAGGAGATCGGCAAGCTCATCGCCGAGGCGATGGAGAAGGTCGGCAAGGAGGGCGTCATCACGGTCGAGGAGGCGAAGGGCCTCGAGACCACGCTGGAGACGGTCGACGGCATGCAGTTCGACCGCGGCTACCTCTCGCCGTACTTCGTGACCGATCCGGAGGGGATGGAGGCGGTCCTCGAGAACGCCTACCTCCTGATCCACGACAAGAAGATCTCGGCGATGAAGGACCTGCTCCCGGTCCTCGAGAAGGTGGCGCAGAGCGGCAAGCCCCTCCTCATCATCGCGGAGGACGTCGAGGGCGAGGCGCTCGCCACACTCGTCGTGAACAAGCTCCGCGGCACGCTCAAGGTCTGCGCCGTGAAGGCCCCGGGCTTCGGCGACCGCCGCAAGGAGATGCTCCGCGACATCGCCATCCTGTCGGGCGGCAACGTGATCAGCGAGGAGCTCGGCTTCAAGCTCGAGAACGCCACGCTCGCCGACCTCGGCCAGGCCAAGCGCGTCGTCGTGGACAAGGACAACACCACCGTCGTCGACGGCAAGGGCAAGGACGCGGACATCCAGGGCCGCATCGCGGAGATCCGCGCCGCCGTCGAGAAGACGACGAGCGACTACGATCGCGAGAAGCTCCAGGAGCGCCTCGCCAAGCTGGCGGGCGGTGTCGCCGTCATCCACGTCGGCGCCGCGACCGAGACCGAGATGAAGGAGAAGAAGGCCCGCGTCGAGGACGCGCTGCACGCCACGCGCGCGGCCGTCGAGGAGGGCATCGTGCCGGGCGGCGGCGTCGCGCTGCTGCGCGTCCAGCCCGCGCTCGACAAGATCAAGGGCCTGACCGACGACGAGAAGATCGGCGTCGACATTGTCCGCCGCGCGATCGAGGAGCCGATCCGCGCGATCGCCGCCAACGCCGGCGTCGAGGGCGCCATCGTCCTCGGCCGCGTCAAGGAGTCGAAGGACAAGGCGTTCGGCTACAACGCCGCGACCGGCCAGTACGAGGACCTGGTAAAGGCGGGCGTCATCGACCCGGCCAAGGTCACCCGTACGGCGCTCCAGAACGCGGCCTCCATCTCCGGCCTCCTGCTCACGACCGAGTGCGTGATCGTGGAGAAGAAGGAGGAGAAGCCGGCCCCCGCGGCGCCCCCGGGCGGCGGCATGGGCGGCATGTACTGAGCCGACCGCTTCGGCGCAGTGCGCGGCGGCCCCGTCCCGAAAGGGACGGGGCCGTTCGCATTGCAGGGTGCGGCAAAGACGCCACACGACTGTGGTGATTCGACCACATCCGCCCGACGGCATCGCGAACAAGTCGTTAAGCAGCAATGACTTCAGCCTGCCGTAAGGACGGTATGGCAGTTGCGCTGGCTTGATGCGCGTAGGTTGTCTCCATCCTCCTTCCATTGGAGTTGCTGCATGTCCCTTCGTCTTCGGGCCGGCCTCGCCGCGCTCGCGCTCGCGCTCGCCGCCGCGCCCGTCAAGGCGCAGATCACCTTCGAGGGGCTCGTGCATACCGCTGCCGTCCCGAACGGCTACGCCGGCCTCAGCTGGAGCAACATGTTTTCGGCTGCCCCGATCCTCAACGGCATTCCGTCGTCGGGCTACATCACGGTCGCCACGGCGACCGCCAGCGACTTCGTGGCCTTCAATGCGAACGGCACTCCGGCCGAGATCACCTCGGCGTCGCCCTTCAACTTCACCTCGGCGATCGTCGCGGCGGCGTGGAACAACGGCCTGACCCTGCGTCTGTCGGCCTTCGATGCGTCGAACGTGCTCGTCGGTAACGCCTCGTACACGCTGAACGTGTTCACCGCGCAGACGATCATGCCCAACTTCGTCGGCATCTACCGCCTGCGCTTCGAGACGAGCGGTGGCACCAACCCGGGCCTCAGCGGGAGCGGCACCCAGTTCGCCATCGACAACATCAACGCCTCGACGCAGGTCGTGCCGGAGCCCGGCACCGTGGCGCTGTTCGCGACCGGCCTCGTCGGCCTCGTGGCTGCCCGCCGCCGCGCGGCGCGCGCGTAAGTCCCTTCTCGCCGGTCAGTGGGCCGGCGCGACGCGACGGCCCCGTCCCCTCCGGGACGGGGCCGTTCGCGTTTCGGCGGCTGCAGCGCGAGCGCCACATGTTGTGGCGCGATCGTGACAGCACACGGGCGTGGCGTCGCTGCAAGGCATTGCGGGGCAATGATTTATGAGACAATCGTGTGCGGCATGATTGTTGAGCTGTTCGTCGTTGTCCCTTCGTTCTCCAGACAATTCCCGGAGCTCGTTCATG
>JANRIU010000070.1:0-2374 GCA_033764615.1 Gemmatimonadales bacterium
GGCCCCCGAGCGCGAGCGCGCCCTCCAGCGCGAGCAGCAGCGCCGCGAGCGCCAGCGGCCAGCCGAACAGCTCGCGCCGCTCGCGCCCCGACTGCGCCCCGATCGGGCGCGCGCTGATGGCGCGCAGCCGCTCGAGCAGCGCCGCGCGCGCCGCACCGTCGTCGAAGCGCGCGTACGCGCCGCCCGTCGCGCGCGCGAGCCCCTGCAGCGACGCCTCGCCGAGCACCGACGTCACCGGCCGCCCGATGCCGTCGACGTGCCACTCCACCTTCAGCTCCTCCCGCTCCGCGCTGTCGGCCGGCACGAGGCCGCCCGCCGGCGTCCCGACGCCGATGGCGAAGACGGGGACCTGCGCGCCGAGCAGCTTCGGCAGCTCGTCGTCGATCCGCTCGGCGCCGTCCTCGCCGTCGCTGACGACGAGCACCGCGCGGTGGCCGTCGCCCCCCTCGCGCGCGAAGACCGTGGCGGCGAGCGCGAGCGGCGCGCCGAGGTTGGTGCTCGGGTCGTCGAGGATGTCCTCGCGCGCGGCCTCCACGAAGCGCTGGAAGACCGCATGGTCGGTGGTGAGCGGGAGCTGGAGGAAGGCGGCGCCGCCGAACACGACGAGCCCGAGCCGGTCACCCGGGAGTTCGCCCGCCACGTCCGCGATGAGCGCGCGCGCCCGCTCCAGCCGCGACCCGCCGACGTCGCGCACCTGCATGGAGCGCGAGAGGTCGAGCGCCACGAGCACGTCGCGCCCGAGCCGCTCGCCCTCGGCGGGCAGGCGCTCCCCCTGCGGCCGTGCGAGGGCGAGGAGTGCCGCGGCGACCGCCAGCGCGCGGAGCAGCGCCCGGCGTCCGGCGCCGCCGTCGCCGAGGCGGCTGGTGCGGGCGAGCGTGGCGGCATCGCCCAGGCGCACGAGCGCGGCCGCGCGCCCCGCCTGCTCGCGCGTGCGGAGCCACCACGCGACCGCGAGCCACGGCGGGACCAGCGCGAGCGCCCACGGCGCGCCGAACGTCTCGATCATGCGAGCCGCCGGAGCCACGTGGCACGCAGCGCCAGCTCCGCCACCAGCAGCGCGAGGCCGGGCACCAGCAGGAACGGGTACAGCTCGTGCCAGTGCCGCACCTCGCGCACGATGACGGGCTGCCGCTCCAGCGGGTCGATGGCGCCGAGGATGCTGTCGAGCGCGAACGGCGCGGTCGCGCGCGCGTAGAGGCCGCCCGTCCGCTCGGCGGTGCGCCGGAGCGTCGCCTCGTCGCCGGCGGAGAGGCGCGCCGACCGGGTGCGGACCGACCAGACCCCGTTGAGCGCCACCTGCGCCGTGTCGGCCGAGCTCAGGCCGATGGCGTGGATGCGGATCCCCACCGCGCGCGCCAGCTCCGTCGCCTCCGCGAGCGACGGCTTCCCGGTGTTCTGCGCGCCATCGGTGATGAGCACGATCGTGCTCGCCTTCGCGGGGAGCTCCTTCAGCTGGTTGAGCGCCATCGCGAGCGCCGTGCCGATGGCGGTGCCGTCGGGGAGGACGCCGATGTCGACGTCGCCGACGAGGCGGCTCACGAGGCGCACGTCGGTGGTGAGCGGCGCCTGCAGGAACGCCTTCCCCGCGAAGATCACGAGGCCCACGAGGTCGCCGTCGCGCCGCTCGACGAACTGCTGGAGCACCTGCTTCGCGACCTCGAGCCGGTTGCCGGGCTGGAAGTCGGTGGCCTTCATGGAGCTGGAGATGTCGAGCGCGACGATGATGTTGCGCGCGTCGAGCGTGACGCGGTCGGTGCCGGCGGGCCCCTGCGGCCGCGCGAGCGCCACGATGCACAGCGCGAGGCCCACGAGGTCCCACCAGGCCGTGCGACGGCTCCAGCGCACGCGCGACGAGACGGGCATCCCCGCCAGCAGCGCGCGCACGGGGAACGCGATGGCGGCACCCGGCGCCGCGCGACGCCACCGCCGCCACGCGAGCAGCAGCGGGACGACGAGCAGCACGAGCGCGAGCGGCTCAGCGAACCGCATCGTCCCCCCCGGGGGTTTCGCCCGTGCCATCCCAGCCGCGGAGCACGTCGCGCACCTCGGCGACGAAGCGGCCGGCGGTCCGCGCATCCGGCGCGACGCGAGCATACTTCACCAGGTCGGCCGCGCCGAGCACGCGGGCCGTCGGCTCGGCGGGCGCGGCGTCGGTCGGGAGCTCGCGCACGAGCGTGGTGGTGGCCGTGCGCCGCCGTGCGACGCGCGCCGTGTCGTGCAGGAAGTCGCGCACCACGTCGCCGACGGCGCCGTAGTGCCGGTCGACGGCGCCGTGCCCGGCGAGGTCGGCGCGCTCGATGGCGTCGAGCCGCGCGAGCGCGGCGGCGAGCGGCGCCTCGCGCGCGCCCGGCATCGCGCGCGCGGGGCGGCGGGC
>JANRIU010000073.1:0-28145 GCA_033764615.1 Gemmatimonadales bacterium
CGCCGCGACCCGCGCGGCCGGCGCCAGCGCCGAGGCCGCGGCCGCCGCGCGCCAGCTGGAGGGCGCCCGCGCCCGCCTCGCCGAGCGCGACCGGCACGAGGAGGAGGCGCGGACGCTCCAGCGCGAGGTGCGGCTGCATGACGAGCTCGACCGGGCCTTCGGCGACCTCCGCACCGACCTCAACCAGCAGCTCCGCCCCGAGCTGGCCGAGCTCGCCCGCGGCTTCCTGCGCGACCTCACGCGCGGGCGCTACACCGACCTCGAGCTCGACGAGGACTACCTCCCGATCATCCTCGACGACGGCGAGCCGAGTCCCGTCCTCTCCGGCGGCGAGGAGGACGTGGCCAACCTGGCGCTCCGCCTCGCCATCAGCCAGATGATCGCCGAGCGCGCGGGGCAGCCGCTCTCGCTCCTCGTGCTCGACGAGGTGTTCGGCTCGCTCGACGAGGACCGCCGCGCCGCCGTCGTCGACCTCCTCCGCTCGCTCGCCGACCGCTTCCCGCAGGTGATCCTGATCACCCACATCGACGCCGTGCGCGAGGGGCTCGACCGCGTCATCCGCGTCGCGTACGACCAGGGGCGCCGCGTCGCCACCGTGCACGACGAGCCGGGGGGCGCCGATGCTGCGGCCTGAGCGCGCGCTGGACGGGCCGCACCGCGCCACGCTCGCCGACATCGACCCGCTCAATCGCGTCTTCTCCGACGCGTTCACCGACCGCTACGGCCGCGACGGGCTCGTCGGCGTCCGCGTGCCGTTCCTCAACCCGCTCGTGTGGCGCTACGCGCTGGAGGACGCGGGGGAGGGCGCCATGCTCTGGCGCGATGCGCGCGGCGAGATCGCCGGCTTCAACATCGTGCACCGCTCCGGCTGCGAGGGGTGGATGGGCCCGCTCGCCGTCCGCCCCGATCGCCAGGCCGAGGGCCTCGGCTCGCGCATGGTGCGCGCGGGCCTCGAGTGGCTGCAGGCGCAGGGCGCGCGCACCATCGGCCTCGAGACCATGCCGCGCACCGTCGACAACATCGGCTTCTACAGCCGCCTCGGCCTCGTGCCCGGCCACCTCACCATCACGATGGTTCAGGAGGCGCGCCGCCCGCGCGGGCTCGCGCCCGAGGCGCTCGGCCGGGGCGGCGCCTTCACCCAGGGCCTCGACGCCTGCCACGCGCTCGCGGCGACCGTCGCCCCCGGCGTCGACTTCACCCGCGAGATCGAGCTCACGCTCGCGCTGCGCATGGGCGACGTCACCCTCGTCCGCCGCGATGGCGCCGTCGTCGCGTTCGCCCTCTGGCACTCGGCGCAGCTCGCCGCCGGCCGCCCCAAGGACGAGCTCCGGGTGCTGAAGGTCGTCGCCATGGACGTCGCGGCGTTCCGGCTCCTCGTCGCGCACCTGCACGAGGCGGCGGCCGCCGAGCGGGTGCGCCGCGTCGCCATCCGCTGCCAGAGCGCGCATGCCGGCGCGTACATGGCGCTCGTGGAGGAGGGGTTCCGCGTGCACTGGACGGACCTCCGCATGACGCTCCGCGGCCACGCCGAGCCGCCGCCGGGCGCGGGGGTGCTGCTCAGCAACTGGGAGATCTGAGGCGCCCCGTCGCTATTGCTTCGGTCGCCAACGACCGATAACGTTTGCGCGTGGCAGGGAGCCCACTTATCGAGCCGATATGTGGTCTGCTGGGCCCGAATGCTCAGGCTGCTGCCATGCCCCTCGGGGGAAGGCAAAGGTCGGGGTGAGGGTGCCGAATCTGCTTGTGGGGCTTCGATAACCCTCCCTGTCACGCCGCACGTCGCCCGCGCGCCGGTCCTCGGACCGGCGCGCGGGCTTTTGGTGTACCTTTCTGCGTGCCAGAGACCCCAGCCCCGGTGTGCCGCGTCACGCGGCGCGTCCACTTCAACGCCGCCCACCGCCTGCACAACCCCGCGCGCTCGGACGAGTGGAACCGCGCCACGTTCGGCCCGTGCAACTCGCCGAACTACCACGGCCACAACTACGAGATGGACGTGACGATCGAGGGCCCCGTCGACCCCGAGACGGGGTACGTCTTCGACCTCGGCATCCTCCAGCGCATCGTCGACGAGACGATCCTCGAACGGCTCGACCACAAGAACCTGAACCTCGACGTCGACTGGTTCCGCGAGCTGATCCCCTCGGCGGAGCACATCGCCATCGTCTGCTGGAGGCAGCTGGCGCCGAAGCTCCCCGCGGGCCTCGCGCTCTCCGTGCGCCTCTGGGAGACGCCGCGCAACTCCGTCGAGTACGCCGGCGGCTGAGTGGAGGCGCGGCTCGACGGGCGCGTCGCCGTCATCACGGGCGCGAGCCGGGGCATCGGCGCCGCCGTCGCGCTCGGCTGCTGGCGCCTCGGCGCCCAGGTCGTCCGCCTCGCCCGCTCCCTCGCCGACGGCGTGCACGACGGCGTCCGCGACATCCCGTGCGACGTTGCCGACTGGGCGCAGGTGGAGCGCGCCGCGCGCACCATCGAGCGCGAGTACGGCGTGCCCGACCTCGTGGTGAACAACGCCGGTGCCTTCCTCCTGCAGCCGCTCGAGCAGACCTCCGCCGCCGACTTCGCGCGGCAGGTGGACGTGAACCTCCGAGGCCCGTTCCACGTCGCCCGCGCGTTCCTCCCGGGCATGCGCGCGGCGGGGCAGGGGCGGTTCATCACCATCGGCTCCGTCGCCGACCACGTCGCCTACCCCGGCAACAGCGCCTACGCCGCGAGCAAGTTCGGCCTCCGAGGCCTCCACGAGACGCTGCTCGCCGAGTTCCAGGGTGGCGGCGTGATGCTCACCCTCGTCTCGCCCGGCCCCACCGACACCGCCGCCTGGGACCCCATCGACCCCGACCGCCGCGAAGGCTTCATCCGCCGCGCCGACATGCTCCGCCCCGCCGACGTCGCCGACGCCGTCCTCTTCGCCGCCACCCGGCCCGCGCACGTGCGCGTGGACTGGCTGCGCGTGATGCCGGGATAGGAGCGGGCCGGGGGGCAGGCGGGCCGGAGGCCAGCCGGGTCTCCGCGCCAGCGGCCTCCGTCCCGCCTGCCCGCCTGCCCTCCGATGTTCATCGAACTCACCGACCACCTCCGCTGCCCCGCCGACCACGACGAGGCGTTCCTCGTCCTCATCGCGGGGCCCGTCGAGCGGCGGGACGTGCGCGCGGGCACGCTCGGCTGCCCGGTCTGCCAGGCGGAGTTCCCCATCGTCGACGGCGTGGCGGACCTGCGGCTGGCGGAGAGGCAGGGTACGCCGCCGCAGGGCGATGCGGTCGTGCCTGACCCGCTCTCCGCCGACGCGATCAGCGCCTTCCTCGGGCTCTCGGGGCCGGGTGGGTACGCGGTGCTCTGCGGGTCGTCGGCGCGGCATGGCGCGGAGGTCGTCGCGGCGAATCCGGGCGTCGCGTTCACGGCGCTCAATGCGCCGGCGGCGCTCGCGGCCGCGCCGCCCGCGCTGAGCCTCGTGCTCGCCGACCGGATTCCCTTCAAGGCGCGCTCCATGCGCGGCGTAGTGCTCGGGGCGGAGCAGGGGGCGCCCGTCTGGACGGAGGAGGCGCTCCGTGTGACGCTGCCGGGGCTTCGCGTGGTCGGACCGGGTGTGCCGCCCACGGGGGCGGGAGTCGAGCTGCTGGGCGAGGCGGGCGGGTGGTGGGTGGTGACGACGCGCTGAGCACCGGGGCCGCGCTCAGCCGCCCCGGTACAGCGCCTCGATCGGCTCGCGGTACCGCTCCTCGATCACCCGCCGCCGGACGCTCAGCTTCGGCGTCAGCTCCCCCGCCTCGATCGTGAAGTCGTGCGGCAGCAGCAGGAACTTCTTCGGCATCTCGAACTGCGCGAGGTCGCGCAGCACCTTCCGCAGCTCGCGGTCCATCTTCGCCTGCACCTCCGGCAGCGCCACGAGGTCGGCGTCGTTCTGGAACAGCAGCCGCTCGTGCTCCGCCCAGAGCTTGAGCGGCTCCAGCTGCGGCACCACGAGCATGACCGGGAACTTCCGCCTGTCCCCGATCATCACCGCGTTCGAGACGAAGCGGCTCGTCTTCGCGAGGTTCTCGATCGGCTGCGGCGCGATGTTCTTGCCCCCCGCCGTCACGATCAGGTCCTTCTTCCGGTCGGTGATGCGGAGGAAGCCGTCGCCGTCGAGCTCGCCGATGTCGCCCGTGTGGAACCAGCCGTCGGCCGCGAGCACCTCGGCGGTCGCCTCGGGCTTGTGCCAGTAGCCGCGCATGACGTGCGGGCCGCGGGTCAGGATCTCGCCGTCCTCCGCGATCCGCACCTCGACGCCGGGGAGCGTCGGCCCCACGGTGCCGATCTTCACCCGCGCCGAGCGGTTCACGGTGATCACGGGCGACGTCTCGGTCAGGCCGTACCCCTCGAGGATCGGGAGCCCCGCCGCGAAGAAGAAGCGCGCCACCTCCGGGTTGAGCGGCGCGCCGCCCGATACGAACGTGCGCACGCGGCCGCCCGTCCGCTCGCGGATCTTGGCGAAGACCAGCCGGTCGGCCACGCGCTGCTGCAGGTCGAGCGCCGCCGGGACGCGCTTCCCCGTGAGCACGTGCTCCGACCACGCGAGTCCCGTGCGCAGCGCCCACGCGAACAGCGCCCGCTTCACCGCGCCCGAGTTCCGCGCCCCCTCCAGCACGCGCGCATGGATCTTCTCGTAGAGGCGCGGCACCGAGAGCATCACCGTCGGCTTCACCTCGAGCATGTCCGGCGCGACGGTCTCGATGCCACCGGCGTAGTTGATCACCACGCCCTGGTGCAGCATCAGGTAGTGCCCGGCCATCCGCTCGAAGATGTGCGAGAGCGGCAGGAACGAGAGGCACTCGTCGCGGTCGTCGATGGCGAGCGCCTCGATCGCGGCGACGACGTTGCTCACGAGGTTCGCGTGCGTGAGCATCACGCCCTTCGGGTCGCCGGTGGTGCCGCTCGTGTAAATGAGCGTCGCGAGCTCCCCGGGCTCGGCCGCGAGCGCCTCCTCGCGCCAGCCGGCGTGGCGCGCCAGCGCCGCGCGCCCGTCGGCGAGCACCGCGTCGAGCGTCCGGACGTCGCCGCCAGCCGCATCGGCGTCCAGCGCGATCACGTGCCGCAGCGCCGGCACGTCGCCGCGGATCGCGCGCGCCTTCTCCACCTGCGCCTTCGTCGACGCGAACAGCACCTCGACGCCGGCGTCGTTCAGGATGTACGCGACCTGCCTGCCCGGCAGCGTCGGGTAGATCGGCACGTCCATCGCGCGCGCGCACAGGCACGCGTAGTCGACGATCGCCCACTCGGGCCGGTTCTCCGCCATCAGCCCCACGCGGTCGCCGGGGCGCACGCCGAGCTCGCGGAGCGCCACCGTGAGCGCCTCCACCTTCGCGAGCAGCTCCGCGTGCGGCACGTCCACCCAGCGGCCGTCGCGCTTGTGGCGCATCGCGACCCCCGGACGGTTGCCGCGCGAGACCGCGCCGAGGAAGAGCTCGGTGAGCGTGCGCGGCGCGGGGATCATGGCAGGGCGGGGGTGATCGTGAGCGTGAGGCCGTCCGAGACGAGGGCGCCGACGCGGGCCCGCAGCGTGGGCGAGCCGGTGCGGCGCGCCGTCACCCGACCGGCCGCGGAGACGGCGGCGAGCGACGTGTCGCTCACGATCCAGTCGACCGGCACGTCGAGCGTGTCGCCGGCGGCGGAGAGCGGTCGGGCCACGAGGTCGAGCGTCTGGCCCACGCGGAGCGAGAGGGAGCGGGGGGCGATGATGACGAGGCGCGCGGCGCCGCCGGTGGTCGGCTCGAGGCCCGCACACGCGGTGGCAAGCAGCCCCGTGGCGGCGACGGCGGCGAGCGCCGACCCTCGGCGGCCGGGCCGCCTCATCGCGGCTCGGGCTCGAGCTCGTCGGCGAGGCCGTCCAGCGCGTCCTGCGCGTGGCGCACCCAGCGCTCGGCGTCGGTGCCCTGCGGAGGCCGCTGGAGGAACGCCTGGAGGTGCCGCGCCGCGCCCGCCCGGTCGCCGCGGCGCAGCAGCAGGAAGCCGAGCCCGTAGTTCGCGCCGCTCTGGTGCCGGTCGATCTCCAGCACCTTCCGGTACGCACGGATCGCCTCCTCCGCCTGCCCCGTCTTCGTCAGCACGATCGCCATGTTGAGGAGGATGCGCGGGTCCCCGGGATGGTCCCGCTGGGCCAGCCGGTAGCTGGTCAGCGCGTCGTCGTACGAGCCCTGCCGCTCCAGCGCCAGCGCCTCGTTCAGGTAGTCGAGCCGCTGGGGGGTCGGCGTGTCGCCGTCGTCCTTCCCTCCGAGGATCCGGCGGATGATGCTCATGGGCCTCCGGCAACCTCCGAGGGCGGCGGGGGACGCAGGACGTGCAAGGAGTCTGTAATATAGGGTTCGCGCCGAATGCGGCGCCACACGGAAGAGAGCCATGCCGCGCCAGACGAAGCCCCCCGCCACACCCCGAGCCGTCTCCTCCGGCCCCCGGGGCACCCTTGAAGTCGACTGGTCGTTCTTCGGGGAGCTCTCGCGCGCCCTCGCGCTCCGCGTCGCCCGCGAGTACGACCCGGAGGTCGTGCTCGGCATCGCCCGCGCCGGCGTCATGCCCGGCGTCGTCGTCGCCTCCATCATGCAGCGCGAGTTCGCGTCGATGACGGTGACGCGCCAGGGCCGCGAGGCGCCGATCCTCGTGAGCGGGCCGCCCGCCACCATCCGCGGGCGCCGCGTGCTCCTCGTCGACGCCTCGTGCGACACCGGCGACACGATCAAGCTCGCCCTCGCCGAGGTGCGCGCGCTCCAGCCCGCCGAGGTCCGCACCGCCGTCGTCTTCCGCACGGGGCCGTACAAGGCCGACTACGCCGCGTTCGAGACGGAGTCGTTCGCGGTGCTCCCGTGGGACCGGGAGATCATCCGGAACGGCGAGGTCGTCGCCCGCCCCGACTACGCCGCCCGCCTGGGCGGCGGCTGAGCCTCAGGCGGCCTCGTCCGCGAGCAGCGCCTCGCGCATGAGGGCCGCGCCCGCCCACCGCTGCTCGCGGTCCTTGAGCAGCGCCCTCCCGATCGCCGCCGCCATCCCCGGCGGCACCTCCGGCCGGTAGACCCGCACGTCCGGCGGCGCCTCCTTCAGGTGCAGCTGCAGCACGATGTGCTCCGAGCGGTGCGCGAACGGCGGCCGACCCGCCAGGCACTCGAACAGCACGCAGCCCGTGCTGTAGAGGTCCGAGCGGGCGTCGAGCGGGAGCGCCTGGATCTGCTCCGGGCTCATGTAGCCCGAGGTGCCGACCGTGATCCCCGAGCGCGTCAGGCGGTCGGGCGCCGCCGCCTCCATCGCCCGCGCGATGCCGAAGTCGAGCAGCACCGCGCCGCGCGGGGCGAGCTGCACGTTGTCCGGCTTCACGTCGCGGTGCACGATGCCCACCTCGTGCGCGGCGCCGAGCGCGTCGAGCAGGTCGCGCCCGAGGCGCCGCACCTCCGGCACCGGCAGCAGCGGCGACCGGTCGAGCAGCGCCCGGAGCGTCTGCCCCTCCTCGTACGGCATGACGTAGAAGACGAACAGGTCCTGGAGGCCCGAGTCGAGCACCCGCGTGACGAGCGGATGGTCGATCCGGTTGAGGACCCGCACCTCGCGGAGGAAGCGATCCGCGGTGACCGACGCCTGCAGCTCGGGGTGGAGCACCTTGAGGGCGACCGGCACCCCGTCGGCCCCCCGCGCGAGGAAGACGCGCGCCGCGCCCCCTCGGCCCAGCTCGCGCTCGATGTCGTACCGCCCGGCGAACGCCCGGCGCACCATCTCGGTCAGGTCCCGCCGCAGCATTGCGCCCTCGTGCGTCCGTGTGGACGTCGTCCCTGACGCTCGGGTGCCCGGCGGTCCTCGCCGCGGCCGGGTGTCAGCGCGCCGCCGCCAGCTCCATGCCGGCGGCGCCCAGCAGCGCGTCGCGCAGCGCGGCGGCGCTCGGCCACCGCTGCTCGCGGTCCTTCAGCAGCGCCTTGCCGATCGCCGCCGCGATCCCCGGCGGCACCTCCGGCCGGTACACCCGCACGTCCGGCGGCGCCTCCTTCAGGTGCAGCTGCAGCACGATGTGCTCCGAGCGGTGCGCGAACGGCGGCCGCCCCGCGAGGCACTCGAACAGCACGCAGCCGACGCTGTACACGTCGGAGCGCGCGTCCAGCGGCAGCGCCTGGATCTGCTCGGGGCTCATGTAGCCCGAGGTGCCGACGGTGATCCCCGAGCGCGTCAGGCGGTCGGGCGTCGCCGCCTCCACCGCGCGGGCGATGCCGAAGTCGAGCAGCACGGCACCGCGCGGCGCAAGCAGGATGTTCTCGGGCTTCACGTCGCGGTGCACGATCTCGTGCCGGTGCGCGGCGCCGAGCGCGTCCAGCAGGTCCCGCGCGAGGCGCAGCACCTGCGGCAGGGGCATGATCGGCGAGCGGTCGAGCGCCGCCCGCAGCGTGTCCCCCTCCTCGAACGGCATCACGTAGAACACGAAGTAGTCCTGCATCCCCGAGTCGAGCACCCGCGTCACGAGCGGATGGTCGATCTGGTTGAGCACCCGCACCTCGCGCAGGAAGCGCTCGGCGGTGACCGACGCCTGAAGTTCCGGGTGCAGCACCTTGAGCGCGACCGGGACGCCATCCGCGCCGCGCGCGAGGAAGACGCGCGCCGCGCCGCCCCGGCCCAGCTCGCGCTCGACGGCGTACCGCCCCTCGAACGCCTTCCGCACCACCTCGGTCAGGTCGCGCCGCAGCATGCCGCCCTCGTGCGTCCGTGTGGACGTCGTCCGTGACGATGGAGCGCCCGGCGTCCTGCCGGGCCTGGGGTCACCGGAGCGGCAGCGGCCACCGTCCGCAGCGGGACGGGGCGCGGGGCCGCACTGTCTGGGAGACTCGGGTTCCACGGATCACGGCGCCGCCGGATGCGTCGGAACTCCGAAAGATAGCGTCCCCGGGGAGGGGGAGCCATGCGCCGCCCGGGCGGGCGGCGGGCCGGTCAGGCCGGGGTGGGGAGGCCGAGCGCCGCCGCGTAGCCGTCGCCGGCGGCCAGCCGCTCGTACAGGCCGGCCATCGACTCCGGCGCCCCGGCGAGGAACCGGCACCGCGCGTCCCCGCGCGAGCGGCACTCCACCTCGAGCACCGCGAACGGATGCCCCGTGACGCGGCTCAGGAACTCGGCCAGCATGCCGCACGAGAAGGCGCACGACGGATGCTCGGTGCGCGTGGCCGGGTCGGCCTCGGCCCAGTCGGCCGAGTCGAGCGCCACCACCGCCGGATGGATCCGCACGAGCGCCAGCGTCCCCCAGCCGGTGGCGGTGAAGAACTGCGAGACGATGCGGTCGAACGCCGCCGCGTCGAGCGCGCCCGCGTCATGCACCCCGTGCTCACCGGCCAGCCACCCGCCGAACAGCGTCGCCACCGACGCCCCCGAGGCGAAGCCCGCCTGCTGCAGGTACACCGCCCCCTGCGCACCCGCGTCGCGGTCCAGCGCCGCGCGCAGGTGGCGCAGCGACTGGTGGCCGAGCAGCACGGCACCGTGGGCGAGCGGGTCGAGGGCGGTGGTCATGGGATGACGAAGGTTACGCCGATCCGTCGAGCATCTGCAAGAGCGCCGCCTCGTCGAGCACCGCCACGCCGAGCGCCTGGGCCTTCTCCAGCTTCGAACCCGCGTCGGCGCCGGCCACCACGAAGTCCGTCTTCCGGCTCACGCTGCCGGAGATGCGCCCACCCGCCGCCTCGATGCGCGCCCCCGCCTCCGCGCGCGAGAGCGTCGGCAGCGTCCCCGTGAGCACGAACGCCTTCCCCGCGAGCGGCCCCTCGCCCGTCGCGACCCGCGGCTCCTCGGCGCCGACCGCGCGTGCGGCCAGCGCGTCGAGCAGGCGCGCGTGCGCGGGCTCGCGCACCCACGCGTGCACCGACGCCGCGATCGTCGGCCCCACGCCGGCCACCGCCTCCAGCTGCTCGAGCGTCGCCGCCCGCACCGCCGCCAGCGTCCCGAACCGCCGCGCCACGAGCCGCGCCACCACCTCGCCCACGTGCCGGATGCCGAGCGCGAAGAGGAGCGCCGAGAGCGGCCGCGCGCGGCTCGCGTCGATCGCCGCCACGAGCTGCGTCGCCGACTGCTCCGCGAAGCCGTCGAGCGCGAGCAGTTCGTCCACCGTCAGCCGGTAGAAGTCGGCGGGCGTGGTGACGAGCCCGGCATCCACCAGCTGCCGCACCCGCTCCTCGCCGAGGCCCGCGATGTCCATCGCCGAGCGGCCGCAGAAGTGGATCAGCCCCTCCTGCCCGCGCCCGGGGCACGTCGCGTTCGGGCAGTACCGCGCCACCTCCCCCTCCGGCTGCACGATCGGCGTTCCGCATACCGGGCAGTCGGCCGGCGGCTCGTACGCGCGCTCCCGCCCGTCGCGCCGCTCGGTGACGCTCCGCACCACCTTGGGGATCACCTCGCCCGCGCGGATCACCTCCACCCAGTCGCCGATGCGGATGTCGCGCTGGGCGATGAGCGCCTCGTTGTGCAGCGTCGCGTGCGAGATGACGACGCCACCGAGCGGCACCGGCGCCAGCAGCGCGCGCGGGGCGAGCGCGCCCGTGCGCCCGACGTTCAGCTGGACGTCGAGCAGTCGCGTCACCGCCGCCGGTGGCGGGAACTTCCGCGCCACGGCCCACTTCGGCTCGCGGTCGCCCGTGGTGCCGAGCTCGGCGTGCAGCGCGAGCGGGTCGAGCTTCACCACGAGCCCGTCGGCGTCGTAGGGCAGGGTGCGGATCCGCTCCTCCCACGCGTCGGCCATCGCCTGCACCTCGGCGAGGTCGGCGCAGCGGCGATGGTGCGGCTCGATGCTGAAGCCCCATGCCGCCAGCCGCTCGAGCACCTCGCCGTGCGTCGTCGCGGTGAGCGCGCCCTCCAGCGGCACCACCTGGAACGCGAAGAAGCGGAGCCGGCGCCGGCGCGTCTCCGCCGCGTCGAGCTGCCGGAGCCCGCCCGCGGCGGCGTTCCGCGGGTTGGCGAGCGGGTCGAGCCCGAGGGCGGCCCGCTCGCGGTTCACGGCGATGAGCGCCGCGCGCGGCATGTACGCCTCGCCGCGCACCTCCATCCGCGCCGGCCAGCCCGCGCCGCGGAGCCGCGTGGGGATGTCGAGGATGGTGCGGACGTTCGGCGTCACGTCCTCCCCCTCGCTCCCGTCGCCGCGCGTCACGCCGCGCAGCAGCACGCCGTCGGCGTAGGTGAGCGCGAGCGCCGCGCCGTCGATCTTCACCTCGACGCTGAGCGGCGCGGTGGCCGCGCGCGCGTCCAGCCGCACCGCGCGCTCGAGCCACGCGGCGAGCTCGTCGTTCGTCATCGCGTTGGCGAGCGAGAGCATCCGCTGGCCGTGCCGCGCCTTCGGCAGCTCGTCCACCGGCGGCGCGCCGACGCGGCGCGTGGGGCTCTCCGGGTCGTCCAGCTCGGGGTGCGCCGCCTCGAGCGCCTGCAGCTCGCGGAACAGCGCATCGTACTCCGCGTCGGTGAGCTCCGGCGCGGCGAGGGTGTAGTAGGCGTGGTTGGCGCGCGCGAGGATTGCGCGCAGCTCGGCGGCGCGCGCGGCCGGGGAGACGTCGGACGTCACCGTCCGGAGGCCTCCTGCGAGATCACGGTCAGCGCGACCTCCACCAGGCGGTCCAGCTCCTGCGCCGACTGCGGGGCGAGGTCGCCCTCCGTCCACGCCCCCTCGCGCTCGGCCAGCCGGTCGAGCAGGCGCCGCTGGAAGGCGAGCAGCGCCTCGCGCCGCCGCTCCGCGAGCCGCGCCCCGGGATCGTCCCCGCGCCGGGCGAGCACCCGCTCGAAGCGGTGCGCGGCGCGCAGCGCGCGCGCGGTGAGGTCAGCCACCGCCTGGCAGAGGCGGATCTCGCGCTCGGTCAGCGCCGACGCGTCCTGGAAGGTGCGGAGGAAGAGCACGCCGATCGGCGCGCCCCGCCACGCGATCGGGACCGCGGCGATCGTCCGCACGTTCCGCTGCAGCAGCGCCTCGCGCACGTGCACGAGCGCGGGGTCGGCCGTCGCGTCGGAGATGAGCACCGTCTCGCCCGTCTGCAGCACGCGCCGCAGCTCGGGGTACCGGTTGAGGTCGACGACGTAGTTGCGGATGCCCGGGTCCTCGTGGCTCGCCACGAGCCGCACCGTCACGCCGTCCCGCTCCGCGAGGAAGACGGAGCACCGGTCGAGGCCGAACGCCTCGCCGAGCCGGCGCACCACGGCGTGCGCGATGTCGCTCGGGTGCAGCGCGCCCACCAGCTGCTGCGCCAGCTCCACGAGCAGCAGCAGCTCGCGCCGCTCCGCCTCCAGCGTCGCCAGCCGCTGGCGCAGCCGCTCCCCCTCGCGCGCGTCGGGCGTCGGCGTCGTCATGGGGCGCTGCCCGCCGCATCGGCGGGGGCGGCCGCGGGGGCCTTATCCTTCCGGTCGGCCAGCTTCGCGAGCAGCATCGTCGCCTCCCGCTTGTATCGGGCGTCCTGCGCGTCCAGCTCGGTGAGGGTGGCGATCTCGCGCAGCTGCTGGCGCGCCGCCGTCACGTAGCCGCGGTCCGCATACACCGCGGCGAGGGTCAGCCGGTGGAAGACGTGCCACGGCGCGAGGTTCACGGCGCGCTCGAGGTCGCGGAACGCCGAGTCCCAGTTGGCGGCGTCGAAGATGCGGGCACCGAGGAAGGTGCGCGCGAAGAAGCGGTTCATCCCGGAGACCTTCATCATCTCGAAATGCCACTCGCCGAGCACGTGCCAGCCGCCGTGGTGGGTCGAGTCGAGCGCCACGGTGCGCGACGCCTGCTCGTAGATCTCCGCCGCGAGCTTGAGCCGCTCCCGCGGCCCACGCGACTTGGTGAGCCGGCCGAGCGCCTGCGCCAGCACGAAGTGCGGCTCGGGGTCGGACGGGCGCCCCGCGATCGCGCGGCGAGCGAGCTCGGCGGCGCGCGTGTACAGGGAGTCCCGCCGCGCGCTCTTCACGGAGTCCGACTGCTCGCGTCCGAGGTCCACGAGCGCCAGCGCGGCGCGCCACTGCGCCTCGTGGTCGGCCGAGTCGCGCGCGAGGCGTGCTTCCATCTGGGTGAGCAGCCCGCGCGGGTCGCGCGCGGAGACGAGGTACAGGCTGTCACGCGGGGCCAGCTCGGGGCCGGCCTGCGCCGCGAGGCGCGACGCGACCATCGACGCGAGGAGCAGGAAGGGGGCGAGGCGATGACGCGACACGGCGGAGGGGCTCCGTCGAGGGGGCGGGCGTGAGGGCGGACCTGCCGCCCGTCCCGGCCCTCATCGAGCGGAAGCGTGACGGCTTCCCGCTCGCGCCGGGGCAGTGGCGGGCGCTCATCGAAGGATACACCGCGGGCCGCGTCCCCGATTACCAGCTCTCGGCCCTCTGCATGGCGGTCGTCTTCCGCGGCCTCGACCCTGCCGAGCTCGCCGAGCTCACCGACGCCATGCTCGCCTCCGGCGACCGGCTCCGCTTCGACGGCGAGCCGCGCCCCCGCGTCGACAAGCACTCCACCGGCGGCGTCGGCGACAAGACCTCGCTCATCCTCACCCCGCTCCTCGCCGCCGCCGGCGTCGTCGTCCCCATGATGTCCGGCCGCGGCCTCGGCCACACCGGCGGCACCCTCGACAAGCTCGAGGCGATCCCCGGTTTCCGGACCAACCTGCCGCTCGCCGACGCGGTCACCCAGGCGCGCCGCATCGGCGCCGTGATGCTCGGCCAGACCGAGGAGGTCTGCCCCGCCGACAAGCGGCTCTACGCTCTGCGCGACGTCTCCGGCACCGTCCCCGCCATCCCGCTCATCAGCGCGAGCATCATGTCCAAGAAGCTCGCCGAGGGCCTCACGGCGCTCGTGCTCGACGTGAAGGTGGGGAGCGGGGCGTTCATCCCGGAGGAGGTGCGCGCGCTCGAGCTCGCCCGCACGATGATCGGCCTCGGCGCCGCGCGCGGCTGCCCCGTCGTCGCCCTGCTCACCGCGATGGACCGGCCGCTCGGCGTCGCCTGCGGCAACGCGCTCGAGGTGCGCGAGGCGCTCGCGATGCTGCGCGGCGAGCCGTGCCCCGCCGACCTCGTGGAGGTGACGCTGGCGCTCGGTGCGGAGATGCTCGTGGCGGCGGAAGGGGGCGCGGGCCAGGGGCCGGGGGCCGGGGGGACGCGACGCGCCGAGCGGGAACGGCGGGCCGCGGCGCGCGCGCGGCTCGAGGCGCTGATCGCGAGTGGCGCGGCACTCGACGCGTTCCGCACGCTCGTCGCCGCGCAGGGGGGCGATCCACGCGTCGCCGACGAGCCCGAGCAGGTGCTCCCGCGCGCGCCCGTCGTGCACGAGGTGCGCGCGCATGCCGGCGGGATGATCTGCGAGGTGGCGCCGAAGCCGCTGGGGCTCGCGGTCGTCGCGCTCGGCGGTGGGCGGAGCCGAGTGGAGGACCGGATCGACCCCGCCGTCGGCATCGAGCTCCGTGCGCGCCCGGGCGACACCCTCGCCCGCGGCGACCTGCTCGCGACGATCCACGCGCGCACGCCCGCCGACGCCGAGGCCGCCGAGGCCGCCGTGCGCGCGGCGATCCGCTACGGCGACGAGGTCGTCGCGCGGCCGCTCGTGAGCCACCGCGTGACGGTCGAGGGCGTCGAGCGGCTCTGAGCGCCGCCGCGCCTACCGCGCGACGATCGCCCCCAGCAGCCGCTCCCGCAGCACCCCCGGCCCGAGCCCGCGCGCCGCGCTCGGGATGTTCCACGCGTTCACCACCACGAGCAGCTCCTCGTCGGGGAAGATGATCGGGAACTGCCCGCCGAAGCCGTTCCCCGCCCAGAGCCGCCGCGCGTCACCCGGCGCGTACGGATACAGCCACCACTTGAAGCCGTACTGCGTGCCGTTCGGCGCGACGGTCACCTGCGGCGTCACGCTCTGCGCGACGTAGCCCGGCGTCACCACCGTGCGACCGTCCCACGTGCCGCCCGCGAGGTACAGCGCCCACAGCCGCGCCACGTCCTCCGGCCGCAGGTAGAGCCCGCCCTCCGTGTCGGCAATGCCGCCCGGCGTCCGCTTCCAGAACCAGTCGGTGATGCCGACCGCCGCGAAGAGGTGGCGCGCGGCGTACGTCTCGATGTCGGTGCCGGTGGCGCGACGGAAGACGTGCGCGAGGACCTGGCTGGCGCCGCTGTTGTACACGAACGTGTCGCCGGGTTCGCGCGCCATCGGCCGGTCGATGGCGTAGCGCACCCAGTCGGCAGACGCCTCCATCCCGCTCCCCGTGTTCCGCGGGTCATCGTAGGAGAGCCCCTCGTTCCAGTCGAGGCCGGCCGTCATCGTGAGCAGGTGGCGGATCGTCATGCGACGCTTGCGCGCGTCGACGTTGGCCACGCTGTCGGTGTTGAAGAACTGGAGCACCGGCGTGTCGAGCGACGGGAAGTCGCCGCGCGCGAGTGCCGCGCCGATCGCGATCGACGTGACGGTCTTGGTGACGCTCTGCAGCGTGTGCAGCGCGCCGCCGCGGTACCACGGGTGCCACCACGCGTTGAAGTAGTTGTACGGCCCGCCGGGGTCGCCGGCGTTGAGCGGGGACGGCCTCGCCGCCTCCGCGGCGTAGTGGCGCGCGTAGTCGCGCCGGTAGCGCCGGTCGAGCACCACGGCGCCGCGGCGGATGACGAGCAGCGCATCCACCTGGCCGAAGTCGCCACGTGCGACCTCCTCGTCGAGCGCGGCGAGGCCCACGGAGTCGAGCCCCGCCTCGGCGTACGTCGCGCGCGGCCACGCGCGCGTCGGGCTCGGCCGCGCGGGTGCAAGGGCGGTGGCGAGCAGGCGGAGCGGCAGCGCGTCGCCCGGGCGCCCGCGCGTGGTGCGCTCGTCGGCCAGCGCGCGGAGCGCCGGCGCCGAGACGTCCCACGCGGCGAGGAGCCCCGCGTCACGCCAGCGCGCGCCGAGGTCGGCCACGTCGGTGGCGGGGCGCCCCGCCTCGAGCGAATCGCGGAGCGCGGTCGCGAGCGACGGCCGGGTCGGCGCGACCACGATGAGACGGTCGCCCGCGGGGCTCACGGCGTAGGCGTTCCCGTGCAGCAGCGCGGGATCGTCGAACGTGGCCACCGCGCGCCACGTCGTGTCGGCGACGGTGCGGGCGTGGAGCGTGCCGCCGCGCCACATCAGCACCGTGCCGCGCCCCGGCACCCACGCGTGCGCGGTGCGGCCGCGGAGGGCGGGGCCGAGGTCGGTGACGGTGCCTGAGGCGAGATCGAGCCGCTGCAGGCGGTGCCGGCCGCCCAGGCTGTCGAGCCGGATGAACGACGCGGCACCGGTGCCCGGAATCGGCTGCGCGGGCAGCGCGGGGACGCCGGTGGCGAGGTCGGTGATCGTGCCGCGCGCCGCGTCGAAGCGGGCGATGGTGAAGCCCGCGCGCTTGGGGCGCGTGAGCAGCAGGTCGCCATTCGGGAGCGAGAGGTAGTAGCCGGTCGTGTCGGGGCCGGGGAGCAGTGCGCGCGCGGGGGCGCCGTCGGCGTCATACTCCCACGGGCCGAACGCGCGGAACAGCGTGGCCGGGTTCCAGCGGATCGCGCGGTAGCGTCCCGCGGCGTCCACCGTCGGCGAGTTCTCGTGCTCGGTGGGCGTGTTCGTGACCTGCGATTCACGGCCGGTGGCCAGCTCGAGCCGCCAGATATCGCTCCGTGCATCGGCGCCCGTGTCGCGCGTGGCGCTGTAGAGGAGCGCGCGGCCGTCGGGCGAGAACGACGGCTGGCTCGCCGGGCCGAGCGCCGGGGCGGTGAGGCGCACCGGCGTGCCGGCCACGAGGCGCGCGCCGTCCCAGCGGAGCGGGACCGACCAGAGGGCGGCGGGGTTCGGGCCCTGGGCGGCGAGGGGCGCGGCAGCGCAGGGCGCGAGCGAGGCGAGCCGGAGGACGACGGGAAGACGCACGCGGGACCTCTCCGAAGCGGGAGGGCCGGGCGCGCGGTCGTGTCGCGCGCCCGGCCGGGCATCCCGCGGAACCTACCGGGAGGTGACGGCGCCTGTCGGTACCTACCAGTCCCACGCCGGCCCCACCGGCACGCCCCGGGGGGCCGACGGCTGGTAGGGGAGGCGAAAGGTGCGCACCGTGCCGTCGCGATCGCGCGCGGTCACGGTCAGCGTGTCGCCGTCGCGCAGATGCTGAAGGACGGTCGGTTCGGCGGCGTTCGCGCGACGGTCGAGATAGACGTGGTACGTGAAGTTCCGCTCCATGCCCTCCGCCGCGAAGACGGGACCGGGCTCCCTCACGACCCGCGCACCGCGAACGAGCGACTGCGTTCGGAGTACGGCGAGCACTTCCTCGTCTGATCGCGCGCCGAACGGGACGGCACGAGCCGAGAGACTGTCGCGCGTCACCGGCCCGATCATGATGCCTTGGGCGCGCATCGCGGGCGCCACCTGCGCGAAGTGCACGCCGCGCTCGAGCTCGAACGTGATGTCGCCACACGTCCGGGGAAGCTCCGCTCCGAAGAGGGCACTGTAGCGGCAGGCGCGAAGGTTGAGCGATGCCGCCGGGCGGCCGGGCACCGCGACCTCCACCACCAAGTCATCCGTTCGGTCGAAGTCCGTGCCGTCGTTCGCCAGCTGCAGGCCGAGTTCCACGCTCGCGTCAGGACGTGTGCCGAAAGCACTGAGCCATGCCGCTGCGATGCGGCCCGCGGCGTTCGGGCTCACTGCCGGTCGAGAGGCGGCCGGCTCGTTGGAGCTGGAGCCGCAGGCGCTCATGAGCAGCAGCGAACCAGTCGTCAGCGCGCGGAGGTGGAGCACGAGCATCGGAGCCTCCGTGAAGCGGGGCACGCGCCCCGGCGGGGAGACGAGGTCGGAGTTCAGCATGTCTGGATCGGGCCGACTTGAGGCGCAGCCTGGTTGCCCTTGCGTCGGTCCATTGGGCTCTCGGCACGACAGGGGATGGAGGCGGCGACCCCTACCAATCCCAAGGCGGCGCGACATTGACCCCGCGTGGCGTCGACGGGAGATACGGCAGCCGGAAACTCCGGGTGGAGCCGTCGAGCTCTCGGGCAGTCACGATGAGGGTGTCGCCGTCCACGAGCTGGGTGAACGGAGTGGCATCCACGGCGTCCGCACGCCTGTCGAAGTAGCCGATGTAGCGGTACTCCACGCTGCCCCCGAGCCAGAAGCCGGGACTCTCGTCGGCGCGAGGGTTTCGGACGAGTGGATGCTGCCGCAAGACGGCGATCACGTCCGCGTCGGAGCGCGCCCCGAGCGGCAGCGCCCCCGCCTGTAGACTGTCCCATGTCAGCGGCCCGGCAATGACGCCGCGCGGGCGCAGGTCGCGCACGACAGCCGAAAGGTCCGCAGGGCGGTCCACGTCAAAGAGGATCCTTCGGCAGTCGCGGATGCTCGCGTCCTGCGCGGTCGCGCGGCATGCGCGGAGCGCCACCGCGCCAGTCGCGCGTCCCGGCACGGTGACATCCACGGCGAGATCCTCCCGCCGCTCGAACGCGAGTCCATCGAGTGCGAGGTCCAGTGTCAGGGAGACACCGCCGTCGGGCCGCGGGCTCAACGGCGTAAGCACGGCCTGAACGATCCGACCCGCCGCGAGCGGACTCACCGCCGGACGGGTGGCTGCCGATTCGTTCGTGCCGGAGGCACACGCGGCGGCAAGCAGCAGCGCGCAGACTGTGAGCGCTCGGAGGGGGCAGCGACGCATACGTGCCTCCGTGAGGATGGTGACGCGCGCGGGCGGCGCGACCGTGGTGGCGCTCAGCATGTCTGGATCGGGCCGACACGGCGGAAGGTGGTGCCGTTCAGGGACAGCGGATCGGATGTGGCCACGGCCTGCAGCCAGAACGACGGCATGCCCGTGTACAGCTGCTCCGAGTACGAGGCGCCGCTCCCGACCCACGTCCAGTCGTTCGAGCAGAAGTCGCGGCGGTACCACTGGTACGAGTACGGTGTCTCGCCGCCGCTGCCGCTGGCGGTCCACGTGCGAAGGCCGGCCTGGATGGCGGTGGGGCCGGTGATGCTGATCGAGACGGTGTACAGCGCACGCACCGCGTCCACGCGACCGAAACCGAACTGCGCATCACGGCCTGGCGCGCCGAGTTCCACCGCGCGGGACTGCAGGTGCGCGCGCACCTGCGACGCTGTCCAGCCGGGGTTGCGGCCCCACACGAGCGCGGCCACCGCCGTCACTGCTGGCGAGGCGAATGAGGTCCCGCAAATGGTGCCGACTGGCGGATGCGCCGACAGCACCGCATCCCAGTAGAAGGGCGCGGAGAGCTCGGCATCGGCATACTCGAGCGAACCACCGGGGCACTGGCTGATGGAGCCAGCCGATGCGAAGGCATCACCGGGCGTCGTGCCTGTGACGGCCACGACCTCGGTGTAGCCCGCAGGGTACTTCACGCCAGGTCCGCCGTCCGTGTTTCCTGCAGCTGCGACTAGCAGGATACCTGCTTGCGCAGCTCTTGCGATGGCCTGATGAACGCCTGTGTTGACGGGCGAGGCGAAGCTCATGTTCACGACGTGACGAGGTCGATTGAGCGCAATCGCGACATCGAGGGCAGCGACAACGGCCGCGGGGTCGATTAGGGTGCCGTTCGCGAGGCGGATACTGTGCACCGAGGACGCGCCGTAGCCCCCGCCGACCACTCCGAAGCCGTTGCTGGCAGCCCACGCGACGCCCGCGACACTTGTGCCGTGCCGATTGCTGTTCTCGTCCCAGCAAAGGCTCTGCGGCAGGACCGTCAGGCAAGTGGGTAGAGTGAGAGGATTCAACTCCCCCGCAAGAAACCACTGCTGATCCACCCCCGAGTCAAGCACCGTTATCGTGGCCCCGACCCCCGTCCACCCATACGACCACACGGTGGGGAACCGGATGATCGAATGCCCGCCCGGCACGACCTCGCTGGCGAGCACGGCAGACGCCACATCCCCCTCGACGAAATCCACCGCCCCCAGCCGCGTATTCCGCTCCAACGGCTCCGGCGAGCGCAGCTGCACCACCGCCATCGGGAAGCTGTGATACGTGCGGACGATCTCGGCGCCGAGCGCCTTCAGCGAGTCCAGCGCGGTCAGCACGTCGGCCCGCGTGAGGCGGCCCACGCGGCCGGTGCGCGACGAGCTCGCATCCTCGGGCCGCTTGAAGCCGACGAGATACCGCCCCTCGGCGCGCTCGAACTGCGCGGTGAGCTGCTTGATGTCGGAGGGAGCGGGGAAGTCGCGCTCGAGCGCGATCGCGGGGAACTCGGCGGCCGGCTCCTGCAGCGCCGCCACGAGACGGCCCTTGCCCGGGACGTCCTCGTACTTGAGCCCAAGTTCGGCGGAAGGCACCACGAGATTGCCCACGCGAATCGGCGAACCGGTGGTCGCGCCTGACTCAGCGGGGGGGGGGAGAACGCGGCGGGACCGGCTTCGCCTCCGCATCCCGCGAGAGAGGCGGCCAACGCCAGTGCTGGCCAACGGACAAGACGCTCGAACTGCTTCATGACGACCATCCGCCTTCGTGTGGGGTGAATCACTACACAAGCACTCGGAACTACTCCAACACGATATCGCGCGCTCGAAAGCGCGTCAAGCCGCCCGCCACCCCACACGCGCTGCTCCACACGACAGCGGCCGGACGCGCGACGCGCGTCCGGCCGCATCGGGTACGTCGCGGGCGCTCGCCGGCGCATCCACGGCGGCCCCCATCGGCGCATCACCCCACCTGCCGAGGAACGCGGGCCCCTCCTACACGTCCAGCCGGCTCACGTACTTCGCGTTCTGCTCGATGAACAGCCGCCGCGGCTCCACCTCGTCGCCCATCAGGTCCTCGAACAGCTGGTTCGCGTGGATCGCGTCGTCCATGCTCACCTTGAGGATCGTCCGCGTCGCCGGGTCCATCGTCGTCCGCCACAGCTGGTCCGGGTTCATCTCGCCCAGGCCCTTGTAGCGCTGGATGTACACGTTCGCCTTCGCGTCCCCGTTCGTGATCCGCTTCGTGTACTCGTCCCGCTCGGCCTCGGTGTAGGCGTAGTACTCCTCCTTCCCGCGGCCCACCCGGTACAGCGGCGGCTGCGCGATGTAGATGTACCCGGCCTCGATGAGCTGGTACATCTGCCGGAAGAAGAACGTCAGCAGCAGCGTCCGGATGTGCGCGCCGTCCACGTCGGCGTCGGTCATGATGATGACCTTGTGGTACCGCGCGTTCGCGAGCGTGAAGTCCTCGCGCACGCCGGTGCCGATCGCCGTGATGATCGCGCGGATCTCCTCGTTCGACAGGATCTTGTCGATCCGCGCCTTCTCCACGTTCAGGATCTTGCCGCGCAGCGGGAGGATCGCCTGGAACTGGCGGTCCCGCCCCTGCTTCGCCGAGCCGCCCGCCGAGTCGCCCTCGACGAGGTAGATCTCGCAGCTGGCCGGGTCGTCGATGGAGCAGTCGGCGAGCTTCCCCGGCAGCACCGCGCTGTCGAGCCCGCTCTTCTTCCGCACCAGCTCGCGCGCCTTGCGCGCCGCCTCGCGCGCCCGCGCCGCGGCGACCGCCTTCTCGATCACCCGGTTCGCCACGCCCGGGTTCTCGTCCAGCCACTGGCCGAGGTGCTCGTTCACCACCGCCTTGACGATTCCCTCGACCTCGCCGTTCCCGAGCTTCGTCTTCGTCTGCCCCTCGAACTGCGGCTCCCGCACCTTCACGTGCAGGAGGCACGTCATCCCCTCGCGGATGTCGTCGCCCGAGAGCGTGATGTCGTCCTTCTTGAACGCCCCCTTCGCCTTCGCGATCTCGTTCACCGTGCGCGTGAGCGCCGAGCGGAAGCCGGTGAGGTGCGTCCCGCCCTCGTGGGTGTTGATGTTGTTCACGAAGGTGAACGTGTTCTCGTTGTACCCCTCCTCCCACTGCAGCGCGCAGTCCACCTCCACCTCGTCGCGCATGGCGAAGAAGGTGATCGGCTTCGGGTGCACCGGCTTCTTGTTCCGGTTCAGCCACTGCACGAATTCGGCGAGGCCGCCCTTCGCGAGGAACGTCTCGCTGCGCTGCTTCCCCTCGCGCTCGTCGGCGAGGGTGATGGAGATCCCCTTGTTCAGGAACGCGAGCTGCCGGAGCCGCTCGCTCAGCGTCCCCCAGCTGTACTCGAGGTGCGAGAAGATCTCGGGGTCGGGCTTGAAGGTGACCGTCGTGCCCCGCGCGCGGCTCCTGCCGAGCACCGTCAGCTGCTGCGTCGTGTGGCCGCGCACGAACTGCATCTGGTACTTCTGCCCGTCGCGGTCCACCTGGACCGTGAGCCGCTCGGAGAGCGCGTTCACCACCGACACGCCGACGCCGTGGAGGCCGCCCGACACCTTGTAGGTGTTCTTGTCGAACTTGCCGCCCGCGTGCAGCACCGTGAGCGCGACCTCGACGGCCGGCTTCCTCTGCGTCGGGTGCATGTCGACGGGGATGCCGCGCCCGTTGTCGGTCACGGTGACCGAGTCGTCGGGGTGGATGGTGACGGTGATCGTGTCGCAGTGGCCGGCGAGCGCCTCGTCCACCGAGTTGTCGACCACCTCGTACACGAGGTGGTGGAGCCCGTTCTCGCCCGTGGAGCCGATGTACATCCCGGGGCGCTTGCGCACCGCCTCGAGGCCCTCGAGGACCTGGATCGACTCCGCCCCGTACGCCCCCTGCCCCTGCTCGTCAGCCATGGTCCGTCCGATCGTCGGTCAGCGTTCGTCGCCGGCGCCCCGCGCGCGCACCGGCCCCACCATCCAGCGGATCTCGCGCACCGCCGTCCCCTCGCGCCCCGCGTTGAGGCGGGTGAGGATGCGCGGCGCCATCAGCGTCAGCTCGCTCGCCCACGGCGCCGTCGCCACGCGCACGCGCAGCACGCCGTCGGCGCTGATCGCCTCGGGCTCCGTCACCGCGGCGATCTGCGGCCCCACGAGCGCGGCCCAGCCGGCCACGATGTCGGCCTGCTGCACCCGCTTCGCGATCCCGGCCTGCCGGAGGAAGGCCGCGAGCGCGTCGCCCAGCGGCGCCGGCGGCCGCCCGTACATCGGGCTCACCGCGCCACCCGCCCGTCCCGCACCGTCCACCGCGGCACCGCGAGCTCCGGCGGCACCTCGTCGGCCCGTGCCGCGCTCAGGAACACCTGGTGCCTCCCGTCCGCCAGCCGCCGCGCCAGCCGGCGCTGGCGCTCGTCGTCCAGCTCGGCGAAGACGTCGTCCAGGAGCAGCGCGGGCGGCGCCTCGCGCGTCCGCGCCAGCGTCTCCAGCTCGATCAGCTTGAGCGCGACCGCCGCGCTCCGCAGCTGCCCCGTGGAGCCGTACGTCCGGAGCGGGCGCCCGTCGCTCTCGAGGACCAGGTCGTCCCGGTGCGGGCCGATCGTGGTGAGGCCGCGCGCCAGGTCGGCCGCGCGCGCCTCGTCCAGCGCCGCCGGCCACGCCCCCTCGTCGCCCAGCTCCGGCCTCCCCCGATAGCGCAGCACGCCGATCCACGTCTCCCCGAGCCACGCATACTCCGCCGCGAACTGCCCCGACGCCTGCTGCACCCACGCCAGCCGCTCCCGCACCAGCCGCGACCCGTGCTCCGCCAGCGGATGGTCGAACGCGCGCGCCACCGCCTCGCGCCCCTGCCGGAGCGCCGCGTTCCGCTGCGCGAGCGCGTACCGGTACCGCGCCAGCGCCCCGAAGTACCCGGGCGACGCGAGGGCCAGCGTCCGGTCGACGTAGCGGCGCCGCTCCTCCGCGCTGCCGCTCGCCAGCCGCACGTCCGACGGCAGGAACGCCACCGCCAGCCACGTCCCCACCTGGTCCGCGAGGCGGAGCGGCGTCGCGCCGTCCACCTCCACCTTCTTCCGCCGCGGCGAGGCGACGTAGCCGACCCGGAAGCGGTGCGTCGCCCCGTCCGCCATCCGCACCTCGCTTTCGAGCAGGAAGCCGTCCTGCCCGAAGCGCACCAGCTCCTGGTCGGCCGCGTCACGGACCGACCGGAAGAGCGCCGGGTAGTAGACCGCCTCGAGGAAGCTGGACTTGCCGTGGCCGTTCGGCCCGACGAGCACCAGGCCCTCGTGGGGGACGTCCAGGGGGCCGTCCGCGAGGTTGCGGAACGACCGGATGGCGAGCCGGAGCAACCTCAAAAGATAGCGGCCCGGCAGGGGGGATTCGAGGCGGTCAGCGGCCCTCGAACGCGGCCGGACGCCGCGCCAGGAACGCTGCCGTCCCCTCGCGCATGTCGGCCGTCGACGAGAGCAGGCCGAAGGCATCCGCCTCGGCGGCGAGGGCGTCGTCCAGCGGCAGGTCGGCCTGCCGGTGCACCAGCTCCAGGCATGCCCGCACCGCCAGCGGCGCCATGCCCAGGATGCCCGTGAGCAGCGCCCGCGACTCGGCCAGCAGCTGGTCGGCCGGCACCACCCGGTCCACCAGGCCGATCCGGAGCGCCTCCGCGGCGTCGATCATCCGGCCGGTGAGGAGCAGGTCGAGCGCGCGCCCGCGCCCCACCAGCCGCGGCAGCCTCACGGTGCCGCCGTACCCCGGCGCGAGGCCGAGCTTCACCTCGGGCTGGCCGAACTTCGCCGTCTCGCTCGCGATGCGCAGCGTGCACGCCATCGCCAGCTCGCAGCCGCCGCCCAGCGCGAAGCCGTTCACCGCGGCGATCACCGGCTTCCCGCACCGCTCGAACGCGGCGAAGCTCGCCTGGCCCGCCAGCGACCGGTCCCGCCCCTCGAGCGGCGTCTGGGTCGCGAGTTCGGCGATGTCCGCCCCGGCCACGAACGCCTTCGGGCCGGCACCAGTGAGGATGGCGCCGCGGATCGCGGCGTCGGCGCCGACGCGCCGCGCGGCCTCGCCCAGCTCGGCGATGACGGTGGCGTTCAGGGCGTTCAGCTTGTCGGGGCGATTGACGGTGATCAGGGCGATCCCGTCGGTCACGTCGAAGAGCAGGGCGTCGTAGGACATGACGCGGAAAGATAGCGGCCCGGCGCCCGGCCGGAGGCTTGTGGCGGGGCGTACTTTCGGGCATGTCCCGATCCGCCAGGCCCGTCTCGCGACGCGCCGTCCTGCATGCCGCCGCGGCCGTCGTCCCCCTCCGACTGCCTCGCTGGATCGCCCAGCCGCCGCGCCTCCCGCTCCTCCTCGTCAACGGCCAGCTCGCCCTCGGCGACCGGCTCGAGTCCCGGCCCCTGGGCATCCGCGCCGACGGCCGCCTCGCCCTCGACGCGCGGCCGGACGACGCCGCGCGAGTGATCGACGTGGGGGGCCGCATCGTGAGCCCGGGCTTCATCGACATCCTCGCCGACAACGCCGAGAACCCGAAGGCGACGTACCGCACCTACGAGCGGTACAAGCTCACCGACGGCGTCACCACCGCGCTCCAGATGCACGGCGGCGCGCTCGACGTGGCGGCGTTCCGCCGGCTCTTCGCCGCGAAGCCGCACCACGTGCATTACGGCGTGTCGGTGAAGGTGATGTCGATCCGGAACCGGAAGCGGAAGCTCGCCGACCAGCTGCCGCTCATCCGCGCCGCGCTCGAGGCCGGCGCCCTGGGCGTCGCCCACTCGATCGAGTACCAGCGCGCGACCACGTACGACGAGCTGCTCGCCTACGCGCGCCTCGCTGCAGAGTTCCGCCGCCCGCTCACGCTCCACCTGCGGCACTCCTGCCGGGAGCGCGAGCTGGAGGGCGTGCGCGAGGCGATCCGCCTCGCGCGGGACACGGGCGCGCGGCTGCACATCGACCACCTGCACTCCACCGGCGGCACGCACGACATGCCGGGCGCGCTCGCCCTCGTCCGCGCCGCGCGCGCCGAGGGGCTGGCGCTCACCTGCTGCGTCTACCCGTACAGCTACTGGGCCACGTACATCAAGTCGCAGCGCTTCGACCCGGGCTGGCGCGATTGCTACGGGCTGGACTTCGGTGACCTCACCGTCGTCGGCACGGGTGAGCGGCTCACGCGCGCATCGTTCGACGCGTATCGCGCGGCGAAGGAAGGGAACAAGCTCGTCGCCGTACCCGAGGGGACGATGCCGCTCGACCGGACCGTGGACCTCGCCCTGCGGGAGCCGTTCTGTCTCGTGGGCTCGGACGGCGGCATCATCGGCGCGCGTGGCGCGAACAGCCACCCGCGCGGCGCCGGCACCTTCGCGACGGCGCTCCGCCGCATGCGCGGCACGCTGGGCCTGGGCTGGTCCGACGCGCTCGCGCGCGTGACCACGCGCCCCGCCGAGCTGGCGGGGCTCGCGGAGCGGGGCGCGCTGCGCGACGGCTGGTGGGCCGACGTGACCGTCTTCGACCCCGAGGCACTGGACGGCCGCGCCACCCTGGCCAACCCCAACCAGGACTCGGCGGGGATCAGCCTCGTGCTGGTGAACGGGCAGGTGGCCTACGAGGCCGGGCGCCTGGGTGCGCTGGCGGGCACCGGCCTGTACGCGACCGCGAACGGCACGCGCACGGCGGGCGCATAGCCCGCCGCCCGCCGCGGGACACTGCACCGGCCGCTACTCCGCCGAGTGGCCGAACAGCTCCGGCAGCGCGAGCACCAGCGACCGCCCGCCCGGCACCGGCTCCCACTGCAGCGCCTGGGTGATGAACTCGGGCCGCTCCTGCCCCGGCCGCCACCGCTCCACCCGCTCGGCGAGCGGATCGACCAACCAGACCTCGGGCACCCCCGCCGAGAGGTACTTCCGGCGCTTCACGCCGCGGTCCCGCTGGGCCGTGGAGGGGGAGAGCACCTCGACCACGAGTTGCAACGCCGTCGCCTCCGGCCAGCCCGTGGCGAGCACGGGCACGCCGAGGCGCGACACGAAGAGATCGGGCTGGAGGAGCGTGCCGCCGTCGAACTCCCAGTCCGACGGGGAGGGGAGCACCTCGAACGTGGCATCGCTCGCGAGGTGCTGCCCCAGCCGCAGCAGCAGCTCGCGGAGCACCCGCTGGTGCCGGCGCGACGGGGCGGGCGTCACGAGCAGCGCGCCATCCACGCACTCGAAACGGCGCCGACCGTCCGCCAGGGTCCGGACGCGCGCAGGCGTCCACCGCACATCAGAAAGAGGCATGACCATATCAACTCCTCGGGGTAGGGGAGCGCGCAAGGGGGCGCGGTGACGCGCCGGGTGAACACCGGTCGGAAGGGGATCGCGGGTGCCATCCGCACAGTGTTGCACCGGTGCGGCCCGGGAGCAGTACCAATTCGCCGCGACACAGGCACATTTTGATGCGTGACGCCGCCGCTGCCGTTCCGCCCCGTCGCCTGGACGCCGCTTGGCGGCGTCCGCGCGCTCGACCAGACGCGCCTCCCCGACGAGGAGCGGTGGCTCGACCTCGACACGCTCGACGGCGTCGCGGACGCGATCCGGAGCCTCCGCGTCCGGGGGGCGCCGCTCATCGGCATCGTCGCGGCGATGGGGCTCGCGGGCGAGGTGGCACGCGCGGCGCGCGGGGGCGTCGCCGGTGCGGCGCTCCGCGAGCGGCTCGACGCCGCGGCCGCGCTGCTCGCGGCCACGCGGCCGACCGCGGTGAACCTGCGCTGGGCCCTCGACCGCCTGCTGACGCGGGCAGCGGCCACGCCGGACAACGGCCTGGCCGACGCGCTCCGCGCCGAGGCGCAGGCGATCTGGGACGAGGACCTCGCCATGGGCGCCGCCATCGGCGCCGCGGGGCTCGACCTCGTGCCCGACGGCGCGCTCGTCCTCACGCACTGCAACGCGGGTGCGCTCGCCACCGGCGGCATGGGGACGGCGCTCGCCCCGGTCTATGCCGCGCGCGCGGCGGGGCGCACGGTGCGCGTGATCGCCGACGAGACGCGGCCGCTGCTGCAGGGGAGCCGCCTCACGGCGTGGGAGCTCGCGCGCGCGGGGATCGACGTCACGGTCATCACCGACGGCATGGCCGCCAGCCGCCTCGCGCGCGGGGACGTCGCGTGCGTGCTCGTCGGCGCCGACCGCGTCGCCGCCAACGGCGACGTCGCGAACAAGATCGGCACCTACGGTGTCGCCCTCGCGGCGCGCGCCGCCGGCGTGCCGTTCGTCGTGGCGCTCCCCGCCAGCACCATCGACCCGGCCACCCCGAACGGCGCCGCCATCCCGATCGAGGAGCGGCACGCCGCGGAGATCGCGGCCGCGCCGGGCGCGCGCGTGTGGAACCCCGCGTTCGACGTCACGCCCGCGTCGCTCGTCACCGCATACCTCACCGACCGCGGTCGCATCGCGCCGGCCGACTGGCCCGCCTTCGTCGCGGCGCTCTGCGGCGCCCCCGCACCCGCTGCGACGGGCTGAGCCCCGCCGATGCCCGCCGTCCTCGCGCTCGACCAGGGCACCACCGGCTC
>JANRIU010000077.1:0-47244 GCA_033764615.1 Gemmatimonadales bacterium
CGCCGGTCGCGCCCGCGCGCGTCCCCCGCTGGGCGCTGCCGCTCCTCGCGGCGCTCGCCCTCGCCGGCGTGGGCCTCGCGGGCTGGCGCCTCGCCGGGCGGCAGGCGCTGCCCCGGATCACGATCGGCCGCGCCGAGGCGATCGCGCGCGCGCAGGCGGCCCTCGCCGGCCGCGGCGTCGTGCTGCCCGCGGGCTGGCGGTGGCACGCCGAGGTCCTGGCGCCGGACGGCGAGGCGGTCGACTTCGCCTGGCGCGCGGGAGGGCGCGAGGCCGTGCAGGCGCTCATCGGCACGCACCTCCCCGCGCCGCGCTGGGTGGTGCGCGCGGCGACGTGGCGCGGCCCCGTCGCCGACCGCGCGGAGGAGTGGTACGTGGCGGTCGGCGGCGACGGGACGGTGCGGCGTGTCAGGCACGTGCTGCCGGAGGCGCGGCCGGGCGCCGCGCTCGACGAGCCCGCCGCCCGCGCCGCCGCGTGGCGCGCGCTCGCGCCGCTCGGCATCACCGAGGGGCGGTGGGTCGCGGTGACCGTGGAGCCGACCAGGCACCCCGCACGCACCGACTGGGACGTCACCGTGCGCGACACCGTGGCGACCGGGCTGCCGGGTGGCGAGCGGCGCGCGCGCGTGCGCCTCGCGGGCGACGAGGTGGCGGACGTCGAGCGCTTCCTCTTCGTGCCGGAGGCGTGGCGGCGCGAGGAGGAGCGCGAGGCGACGGCCGTGCAGCTGCTCGGCGTGGCGCTGGCGATCATCACGTTCAGCCTGGTGGGCGTGGCCCTGGTCCGCGGCGTCGTCGCGTGGGGGCGCGGCGCCCTCGCGCCCGGCCGCCACATGGTCGCGGCGCTCGTCGTCGGCGGGACGAGCACGCTCGCCGCGCTCAACGGCGTGCCCGCCCTGCCCGCGCGCTTCGTCACTTCGCAGCCGTTCACGCTGCAGGCCGCGACGGCGGCGGCGGCGGGCACGGTCGGCATCGTGCTCGGCGCGGGCGCGCTGCTGGTGCTGCTCACGTGGGCGCTCCGCGCGCTCGCGACGCAGCCGCGCACGCGACTGCCCCCCTGGTGGGGCGTGCTGGCCGCGTGCGCGCTCCTCGCGAGCCGGCAGGTCGGCGACCTGACGCGACTCGGGCGCACGCCCGGCTTCGGCGGCTGGGGCGCGCTGGATGCGGCCGTGCCGTTCCTCGAGCCGCTGCTCTCGGCGCTGGCCGCACTCGGCACCACGGTGCTCCCGCCGCTCGCCGCGCTGGCGCTCGCGGCGCTCGCGCTCCCGCGCGGGCCGTGGCGCGGCGCGGCGCCGATCCTCGCGCTCGGCTTCGCGTCGGGCGCCACCGTGGGCCTCGAGCCGACCACGGACTGGCTCGTGTCGGGCGCGGCCGGGGTGCTGTGCTGGCTCGCCGTGTGGGCCACGACGCTGCGCGTCGATCCCACGCTGCTGCCCCTCATCTCGGCCGTGCAAGTCGCCTACCGCGCCCTCGCCACCGCCGTCCTCGACCGCGTGCCCGGGGCGCTGCCCGCCGGCCTCGTGGCGGCGGTCGGCGTGCTGGCCCTCGGCGGGCTGGCGGTGCGCTGGCTCCGCGGGCGGCTCGACGCCGAGGTCGCGGCGGCCTAACGCGTCCGGCGGCGCGCCGGACGGCCTGCCCCTTGCGCTTGGCGCCCCATCCTGCGGTATTGCGTCACACCCCAACTGAATCGAGGGGCCCGTGCCCCGCCCGTCCGCGCTCGCACTTGTCGTGCTGGTCGCCGCTGCCCTGCCGCTCGCCGCCCAGGTGAAGGGCCCGAATGCCGCGATGGTGACGTACGTCTCGCCGGACGGCCGGATGACCGGCGTCTTCCGGCAGCTCCCCTCCGGCCTGTGGCTCGAGCAGAACCCGCAGGGCCGGAACGAGTTCCGCGAGGAGGGCCGGGACGAGTGGTCGGTGTACCTGCTCGATCCGGGTCGTGGCGTGCGCATCCAGCTCGATCTGTTCCAGAAGACGGTCGTCTATCGCGATGCGCGAAACACCGGCGGCTCCGTGCTCTACCGCGTCACGGGCGCGCAGCCCGCTGCGGCGGCGGCGCCGCCGCCGCCCGTCGCCCAGGCACCGGCGCAGGTCAAGGGACCGAACGTCACCTTCGTCTCGTACATGTCCCCGGACCAGCGGGTGAGCGGCAGCTTCCGCCAGCTGCCCAACGGCCTCTGGCTGGAGGCGAACTCGCAGGGGTCCTCGCAGTTCCGGGAGGAGGGGCGGGACGAGTGGTCGGTGTACCTGCTGGATCCGTCGCGCAACGTGCGCATCCAGCTCGACCTGTACCAGAAGACCGTCGTCTACCGCGATGCCAACAACACGGCGGGGTCGGTGCTGTATCGCGTGACCGGCGCGCAGAGCAACCGGGAGACGTCCGCGGCCCCGGCGCCCGCGCCCGCGCCGCAGCCCGTGTCAGCCCCCGCGCCCGCCCCCGCCCCGCCGCCCTCGCAGGTCGCGAGCGGTGGCGCTCCGCCGCCGGCCCCGGCGCCGGCCGCGAAGCCGGCGAGCGCCACCGACCAGGCGCTCGGCATGCTGGCGCAGGGGCTGATCGGCGCGCTCTTCCCGCAGGCGCGCGGGAGCGCGCGGCCGGCGTCGGCGCCCGCGCCGGCACAGGCACCCGTGCAGGCAGCCGCCGTGGCCGCCGCGCCCCCGCCCGCTGCGGGCGGTGCGCCGGGGGCCGGTGGGCCGCCGATGGCCACGATGTCGCTCGGTGGCGGTCCCGCGCTCGACGGCCGCTCGGTGCAGAGCGTCACGATCATCGGCGCGCAGGACGGCGGCACGTACGAGATCCGCGCCCTCGAGCCCGCGCGGTGGGGGTTGCACCGGCTCCCCGCGAACGAACTCCAGCGCTCGCTCAGCCTCGTCACGCGGACCGATTGGACCGTCGTGCTCTCCGACTCGACGCTGGGCGGCTACTTGCAGCTGGAGCTCGCGTCCCGGCGCGTGGTGCTCGCGCGGCGCGGCGAGCCGACGGTGCTGCTGGGCGAGATCCGCGAGGCGAAGTAGCGATGCGCCGTGGCGGACGCCGGCGCGCGCGCCGAGGGGCCGGGACGTGCGGAGCCGAGGGCGAGGGGCCGGGGGAACGAGCGACGCGACGCCGGCGCGACGCGCGCCGGACCGTCGCCTAGCCCCTGGCCCCCGGCTCCCGGCGCCTGGCCCCCCGCCCCCGCAACCGCAGCGAATTCCCCACCACCGTCACCGAGCTCACCGCCATCGCCGCCGCGGCGAGCATCGGCGTGAGCCGCACGCCCCAGAGCGGATACAGCGCCCCCGCCGCCACCGGGATGCAGACGACGTTGTAGGCGAACGCCCAGAAGAGGTTCTGGCGGATCGTGCGCATCGTCCTGCGCATGAGCGCGAGCGCGTCGCCGACGAGGCCGAGGTCGGGGCGGAGCAGCGTGATCGCCGCGGTCTCCATCGCGACGTCGGTGCCGCTGCCCATCGCGATGCCGACGTCGGCCCGCGCAAGCGCGGGGGCGTCGTTGATGCCGTCGCCCACCATCGCGACGTGCCGCCCCGTCGCCTGCAGCCGCGCCACCTCCGCGAGCTTCCCCTCGGGCTTCACTCCCGCGCAGACCGTGCCGATACCCACTTGGCCGGCGACCGCCCGCGCGGTCGCCTCGGTGTCGCCCGTGAGCAGCACCACGTCGACCCCCCGCGCGCGAAGCGCCGCCACCGCGGCCGCGCTCGTGGGCCGCACCGGGTCGCTGATGCCGAGCACCCCCGCCACCGCCCCGTCCACCATCACGTACACCGCCGTCGCCCCGGACTCGGCATGGCGCGCCGCCGTCGTGGCGTGCGCGCCCGCGTCCACGCCGAGATGCGCGAGCAGCGCCGCGTTGCCGACGGCGACGGCGCGGCCGGCCACCGTGCCGGTCGCGCCCTCGCCCGGCCGCACCGCCACGTCGCGCACGTCCGCCGAGAGCGCGAGCCCGCGCGCCTCGGCGCCGGCGACGATCGGCGCCGCCAGCGGATGCTCGCTCCGCCGCTCGAGCGCGGCGACGAGTGCGAGCGCATCGTCGGCCAGCGCGGCGTGCACGAGCTGCGGCCGCCCCTCGGTCACCGTCCCCGTCTTGTCGAGCACGACGGTGTCGATGCGGGCGCCGCGCTCCAGCACGTCCCCGCCGCGCACGAGCAGGCCGAGCTGCGCCGCGCGGCCGGTCGACACCATCACCGCGGTCGGGACCGCGAGCCCCATCGCGCACGGGCATGCGATCACGAGCACGGTCACCGCGCTGATCGCCGCCTGCAGCCAGCGGGGCTCGGGCCCGAGCGCCGCCCAGAGGGCGAACGTGAGCACGGCGAGGCCCAGCACGACGGGAACGAACACCGCCGCGATCCGGTCGGCGAGGCGCTGCACCGAGGGGCGCGTCGCCTGCGCGTCGCGCACGAGGCGCACCACGCGGCCCAGCAGCGTGTCGGCACCGACGCGCACCACGCGCACGACGAGCGCCGCGCCGCGGTTGATCGTGGCACCGGTCACGGCGTCGCCGGGGCCGCGCTCCACCGGCAGCGGCTCGCCGGTCAGCATCGACTCGTCCAGCGCGCTTCGCCCCTCGACGATGACGCCATCCGCCGGCACCGCGGCGCCCGGCTTCACCAGCACCGCCTGCCCCGGCCGGAGCGACGTCGCCGGCACCTCGCGCCCCGCGCCGCCCTCCCACAGCAGCGCCGTGTCGGGTCGCAGGTGCATCAGCCGGCGCAGTGCGCCCGTCGCGCTCCGCTTCGCACGCTCCTCGAGGCGCCGGCCGAGCAGGACGAGCGCGATGATCCACACCACCGAGTCGTAGTACGGATGCGGATGCACGCCGGCCGCGTGGAAGCGCGCAGGCGCGAGCGTCATCGCGAGCGAGAGGAGGAATGCGGAGCCGGTGCCCAGCGCCACGAGCGTGTTCATGTCGGCGCCGCCGTGGCGCGCCGCCGCGACGCCGCGCGTGAAGAAGTCACGCCCCGCCCAGCCCAGCACGGGGAGGGTCACGAGCAGCTGCAGCCACGAGGGGACGAGCGGCTCGAGCGCCGGCACCATCGGCAGCATGACGACGATGCCGGCGGCGAGCGAGACGGCGAGCTGCCCGCGCAGCTGGCGCATCGCCGCCTCGTGCGCCGCGTCCGCCTCGTCCCACATCCGCTCGGCGCCGTCGTCCGGGCGCGGCAGCTCCGCGCCGTAACCGGCCGAGACCACCGCGGCCACGAGCTGGTCGGGCGCGGCGACGAGCGGGTCGAAGCGCACCGCCGCCTCGCCCGTCATGAGGTTGACGCTCGCGTCCTGCACGCCGGGCAGGCGCCCGAGCACGCGCTGCACGCGCGCCGAGCACGCGGCGCACGTCATCCCGGTGACGGCCAGCGTGACGCGGGCGCCGGTCTCGGCCTCGGGGCCGGTGGCCGACGAGGGCGGGGGCGACGTCCCTGCGGTCATGCGCGGCTACGCGCCCGCGCGTGCGGGGCCCGGCGTGGCGCGATACCCCTCGTCGGTGACCGCCGCGGCGATCGCCTCGGCGCTGGTCGATGCCGGATCGAACTCGAGCTCGGCGCGGCCCATCTGCACCGACCCGAGCCGGACGCCGGGAAGGGCGGAGAGGACGCGGTTCACGGCGTTCAGGCAGTGCCCGCACGACATGCCGTCGATGTGGAGGGTGAGCGGGGTCATGGGGGAAAGCAGCGGGGAGCGGGGTCGGCGGGCAAGGGGGCAGGAAGGCGGGCCGGAGGGCCGGCGGGCAGGAGGCTAGTGGGTCACGTGTGGCCGTCTGGCCTCAGGCCCGCCGGCCCCCCTGCCGCCCCTACCGCCCCCGCACGTTCCGCATGTGGCCCCACGCGATGAGGCAGCCGCCGGCGGCCGAGGTCAGCGGGCCGTCTGCCGCGGCATCCGCCGTCACTTCCGCGGCGACGAGCAGGGCCAGCCCGAGCACGGCGAGCAGCCCGGGAGCGCGCTGTGCGTGCCGGCGCCAGCCGCGATGCATCGCGATGGTGACCACGAGTGCGCTGGTTGCGATGGCGCCCCAGCTGAACATCTCGCTGCCCAGCCACGCCAGGCCGAGCGCCGGGAGAGTGGCCCCGAGCAGCGGGAGCGCGGCGCAATGGACGGCGCAGGCCAGCGACGTACCGGCGCCAAGGGCGTCGAGCGGTAGGGGGCGATGACGTTGGAGCACGGAGAGAGGGTAACTGGTTATCAATAATTCGCAATCGTGTAAGCGGTGGGCCGGCGGGCAGGAGGCCAGTAGCTCTCGCGCGCACCCGGCCCTCTGGCCTCTGCCCCGCCTGCCCGCCTGCCCGCCGCCCCTCTTGCCCCGAATGCACCACGCGCACTATCTTTGAAGGCTTACGTGCAAGGACCACGACTGTGAAGCCGAACGCGCACCCCATCTACCGGACCGTCCTCTTCAAGGATTCCTCCTCGGAGGCCGGGTTCCTCGTCCGCAGCACCATCCACACGACGCAGACCGCGGAGTGGAAGGACGGGAAGACGTACCCGGTGATCAACATGGAAATCACCAGCGCCTCGCACCCGTACTTCACGGGCCAGCAGCGCATGCTCGATACCCAGGGCCGCGTCGAGCGGTTCACGAAGCGCTACGCGAAGAAGGGCAGCTGAGTCGATGGCGAAGATCAGCATGGTGGTCAAGAACGAGCGGCGGCAGGCGCAGGCGCGCAAGCAGGCGAAGAAGCGCGCCGAGCTCAAGAAGATCATCCGCTCGCCGAAGTCGTCGGACGAGCAGCGCGAGAACGCCGGCGAGGCGCTCCGCGCGCTGCCGCGCGATGGCTCGGCGACGCGTTCGCGCAACCGCTGCGCCGTCTCGGGCCGCTCGCGCGGCTACATCGGCAAGTTCGGCCTCTCGCGCATCGCCTTCCGCGACATGGCGCTCCGCGGCGAGATCCCGGGCGTCCGCAAGGCGAGCTGGTAGGGGCGGGCAGGCAGGCCAGCAGGCCAGCGGGCCGGTGCGTCTCACGCGCCGGCCCGCTCTCGTTCCCGCGTCTCCCGTCCGCCCGCTTACCCGCACCTCGCCATCATGCGCCTCTCCATCGCCCTCCTGCTCCTGCCCGGCCTGGCCTTCGCCCAGGCGAAGCCGCGCGCCCCGGCACCGACCGCGCCGGCACCGCACTATCCCGGCGCGGTCTGGGAGCGCCGTGCTCCGGCCGCACTCGGCCTCGACTCGACCGCGCTTGCGGACGCCGTGGCGTTCGCGCTCGCCAACGAGAGCCCGCTCCCGCGCGACCTCGAGCAGGCGCACGTCATCCAGCAGCACGCGGAACCGTACGACACGCCGGTCGGACCGCTGCAGGAGCGCGGCGCGCCGACCGGGCTCGTGATCCGCAACGGCTACGTCGCGGCGAGCTGGGGCGACCCGGCGCGCGTCGACATGACGTTCTCGGTGACGAAGTCGTTCCTGTCGACGGTCGTCGGCGTGGCGGTCGATCGCGGGCTCATCCCGTCGGTGGACCAGCCGGTGATCGCCTCGCTCGGGCCGGTGCGGGCGTGGGGCGTGACGGGCCCCGGCGAGTGGCTCGCGCCGTTCGACACGCCGCACAACCGCCAGCTCACGTGGGACCACATGCTGCGGCAGACGAGCGACTGGGAGGGAACGCTCTGGGGGAAGCCCGACTGGGCCGACCGACCCCAGGGCGATCCGCGCACTTGGCGCGCGCGCGTGCGGAACGCGCCCGGCACGAGCTGGAAGTACAACGACGTCCGCGTGAACGCCCTCGCCTTCGCGGCGACGCAGGTGTGGCGCCGGCCGCTGCCGGCGGTGCTCCGCGAGGCGATCATGGAGCCGATCGGCGCGTCGCGGACGTGGCGCTGGCACGGCTACGAGACGAGCTGGATCGAGCTGGACGGGCAGCCGGTGCAGGTGGTCTCGGGGGGCGGGCACTGGGGCGGCGGGCTGTTCATCAGCGCCGAGGACATGGCGCGATTCGGGTTGCTGACCCTGCGCGGCGGCGTGTGGGAGGGGAAGCGGCTGCTCGGCGACGCGTGGGTGCGCGCCGCGCGCACCCCGACCGTGCCGCAGCCGACCTACGGCTACATGAACTGGTTCCTGAACACCGGGCGGAAGCTCTGGCCGAGCGTTCCCGAGGACGTCTTCGCCCACATCGGGAACGGCCGGAACCTCATCGTCTGCGTGCCGCAGCACGACATGGTGATCGTGGTCCGCTGGATCGCGGACGGCGCGACGGACGCGTTCCTGGCGAAGGTGCTGGCGGCGGTGAGGTAGGCGGGCCGGCGGGCCCGCCGGCCCCCCCGGCCCGCCTACGGCAGCTCGTCCTCCCGCTCCACCACCTGCCCCACGAGCCCGTAGCGGATCGCCGCCTGGGCGTCGAGCCAGAAGTTGCGGTGGGTGTCCTCCTCGATCCGCTCGAGGGGCTGGCCGGTCGCCTTCGCGAAGACGCGGTTCAGGCGGTCGCGCATGCGGATGATCTCGTTCGCCTCGATCGCGATGTCGCTCGCCGTGCCGCCCGCGCCGCCGGCCGGCTGGTGCAGCAGGAAGCGCGTGTTCGGCAGGCAGAAGCGCTGCTCGCGCGGCACCGACACGAAGATCAGCGCCCCCGCGCTCGCCACCCAGCCGGTGCCGATCATGCGGACGGGGGCGCGGATGAAGCGCACGATGTCGTGGATCGTGTCGCCCGCCTCCACGTGGCCGCCCTGCGAGTTGATGAAGAACGTGATCGGCGCGGCGCTCTCGGTGGCCATCGCCAGCAGCTGCCCGGTCACGCGCGCCGCCACGGTCTGGTTGATGTCGCTGCTGAGGATGATCGTCCGCGCCTTGAGCAGCCGCTCGGCCACCGAGTCGTTCGGGGTGGGCGCGGGCTTCTCGGACTCGGGCTCGTGCAGCTCGTGCATGGAACGCTCCGTCAACGGTGAGGGCTGGAAAGCTAGCGCGGCGGCCCGAGCGGGCTCGGCGCGCAGCCCGACCGCTGGACCGTGTAGGCGATCGTGCCGACGCGCCAGCCGTCGGGCGTGCGCAGCAGCTGGAACGCGTCGGTGCCGCAGTGCGAGAAGGCGCCGCCGCGGTGGAAGTCGTACGGCGCCCAGACCGTGGCGAGCGGGCCGGTCACGCGGAGCTCCGGCGCCCAGATCCGCTCGAGCAGCGCCGTCGTGTCGCTCGCGAGCGAGCGCAGGAATGCCGTGTCCCCCTGCACGCGCGGCGGCCGGGTGCTGTCGCCGGCGGCCGTCGCCACGAACTGCGCGCCGGGCAGCAGCAGCCGGCGCGAGAGCGCCACGTCGCGCCGCGCCATGCCGAGGAAGAGGGAGTCGATCGCGGCGAGGATCGCCGGCCCCTCGTCGGGGAGGGCGGCGGGGCGCGCCGCGGGCGTCCCCGCCATCGGCGGCGCAGGGCCGCCGCACTCGCCGACGGGCGTGCGCGTGCCGAAGTGGAGCGTGGTGGCGCGCATGCCGCCCTGGCCGTCGGGGTCGAGCCGCACGAGGCGGTCGTACTCGTCGTCGCACCAGCGCGGCAGCGGCACGCCGAGCTCCGCCGCGATGAGGCCGAGCGTGTTCGTGTGCCCCACGACGAGCACCGCGGTGCCGGGGAGCGCCGCCCGCGCGAGGGCGGCCACCGCGGCGGCATGGCGCCCGACGTCCGCGGCGACGGGCACGGCGACCGGATCGAGCCGGAGCTTCCGCGCGATCGGCGCCGCGGTCTCGCGCGTGCGGCGCGTGTCGCTCGTGAGCAGCAGGCGGATCGGGTTGCCGGTCAGCGCGAAGACCACGTCCTGCGCGCGCCGCTTCCCGGCCGGCGTGAGCCCGGGGTCGTCGGCGGGGGCCGCCGCCTTCTCGCCGTGGCGGACGAGCCAGACGGGCACGGGCGCCGCCGAGCCGGGGCCGGTGCCCACGCCCGGGAGCGGGCGCGCGCCCGCCGGCACCGTCACCAGCAGGCGCACCAGCTGGCGCGCCGACCGCGCGCCATGCGTGCTGCCGGGCACGGCGAGGCGCAGCGGCCCGTCCCGCTCGTCGAGCGGCGCGCCGCCCTGCTCGAGCGCCACGATCGGCGAGGGCGTCACGAGCGACGAGTCGAACTCGGCGAGCCCGAACGCGACCCGATAGCCGTCGCGCGCCTCGGCGATCACGCTGCGTGCGAGCAGCGGCCCGCGCACGGGGCCCTCGGGCACCGCGCCCGCGGCCCGCAGCACCGCGGCGACCGTCGGCCCCCGCAGCGTGATCGGCCCGTCGTGGGTCGGCAGCGTCAGTGCCTGCGCGGGCAGCGCCCGCAGCGCCTCGAGGGTGAGCGTGCGGGTCGAGCCGTCCGGCCGCACGACGTCGAGCGAGGCGGGCGCCTGCGCCGCGAGCGGCGCGGCGAGGCAGGCGAGCCAGCCAAGGAGCATGCGCATGCGCGGAAGCTACCCGCGCGCCCGCCGCGACTTTCCCCGCGCGCGCTTCCCGCGCCGGCGCAGCACGCCGTCCTCGCGCGCGTGGCCCAGCGCGTCGTCGATCGGGTGCCCGGCGACCAGGTGCTCGCGCACCACGCGCCGCGCGAGCTTCGCCGTGAGCTCGGCGTACCAGCAGCCGTCCGGCTCCACCAGGAGGTTCGGCGCATCGTCGCAGCGGCCGACGCAGCGGGTGCGGATCACGTGCACGTCGTCGGCGCCGTGCGCGGCGAGTTCGTCGCGCAGCACGTCCAGCAGCGCCTCGGCGTCCCGCTTGCGGCAGCTGCTGCCGTGGCAGGCGAAGACGAGGCGCCGCGTGCCGTCGAGGTCCCAGGTGCTCACCGGCGCTCCCTCACGAACGTGGCGTCCATCAGCACCCACCGGTCCGGGTCGAGGCGCACGTCCTCGGGCTCGGACGCCGCCTCGAGCGTGACGGTGGTGGAGCGCCCCTCGACCTGCACGCGGTGGAGCGTCGGTGCGGCCTGGCCCTTGAGCTGCACGGCCACCTGCATCGGCATCCGGAACAGGCTGCCATCCTCCTGCACCTGGTCGAGCGTGACGCGCACCTGGCGCGCCGCGGCGTCGTAGCGCCAGCGCCCCGCGACCTTGAGCGTGCCGGGGCGCACGAGCCACTGCTCGAAGAACCAGCCGAGGTCCGTGCCCGCGGCCTCCTCCATCGCGCGCCGGAAGTCGGCGGTGGTGGCATTCGCGTTGAAGTGGCGCCGGTAGTACGCACGGATGCCGCGGCGGAACGCCTCGTCACCGAGGAGGCCGCGCAGCATGTGCAGCGTCCAGCTCCCCTTCTGGTACGTGTGGGAGCTGGTCACGTCCTCCATCCGTGCGAGGTTGCGGTGGATGATCGTGTAGCCCGGGTTCTTCGCCGCGAACGCCATCACGGTCCGCTGGCTCGCCTCGAGCCCGCGCAGGAACTCGTCCCGCCCGTACGCGTGCTCGATGAACAGGAGGGTGAAGTAGGTGGCGAACCCCTCGCTCAGCCAGACGTCATCCCAGTCGGCCTCGGTCACGGCGTTGCCGAACCACTGGTGCGCGATCTCGTGGATCACGACGTTGCGCCAGCGCGTGCTCCGCGTCCCCGTGACCGACGCCTCGTTGTAGAGGATGGCCGAGGCCGCCTCCATGCCGCCGCTCACGCTGCTCGCCTGGATGTTGGCGAGCCGCTCGTACGCGAACGGGCCGACGTAGTCGCTGTAGAAGGCGAGCACCTGCCTCGTCGGCGACGCGAAGTCGGCGAAGCCCGCCTCGCGGTCCTGCGGGTAGACCCACGTCTCGATCGGCTTCCCCTCGAAGGTGTCGACCCGCTGCATCGCGAAGCGGGCCACGCCCAGCACGTAGAGCCACGGCGCGATCGGCACCGTGTTCCGCCAGTGCGTGCGCCGGCGCTCGCCCGGCACGTCCGTGAGCTCCACCTGCAGCCCGTTCGACACCACCTGGAAGCGGCTCGGCGCGGTGACGATGAACTCGCTCGTCGCCTTGTCCGACGGATGGTCGATCGTCGGGAGCCAGTGCCGCGCACGGTCCGGCCAGTTGTCGCTGAAGAAGGTGCGCTCGCCGTGCCGGTTCCGCCCGATGCGCAGCCCGCTCGCCGGGATCCCCGCGTACCGGACCACGACCCGCGCCCGCTGCTCCGCGGCCGAGGGGGCGGCGAGCGGCACCAGCAGCTCGTCGTTCGCGTGGATGAACGCGACGGCCGCCCCGTCGACCGTCACGGCGGCGACGCGCATCCCCCGGCCGTCGCGGGCGGCGCTGGCGTTGACCAGGTCGAGCCGCACGGCGCGCACGCCGGCCGCGGCGAAGCGGACGTCGAGCGTCAGCTCCCCGTCGATGCGGTCGGTGCTGTCCGCGAGCTCGAGGCGGAACGCGTAGTTGAGCGCGTCGATGGCGGGGTTCTTCGGGTACGTGTCGAGCGGCGCGGGCGGGGCCGCGACGACCGCGAGCGCGGCGAGCCGCGCGACGACGGAGGCGACGAGGCCGGTCATCGGCGGCTCCCCCCGCCCGCGGCGGGCGCCGACGAGGGCGCGGGTGTCGGCGGGCGGAACTGCACGAGCCCCGTCTCGGCGATCGTGCGCTGCACGTCCGCGACCGAGCTCGGCACGAAGCCGCTGAGGTTCTCGACGCCGTCCGCGGTGACGAGCGCCATGTCCTCGATGCGGATGTACAGCCGCTCCTCGGGGATCCAGATCATCGGGTCGATGGTGAAGACCATGCCCGGCACGAGCGGCACGCCGCGCACCCGCCCGACGTCGTGCACCGCCATGCCGACCGGGTGCTGGAAGTGGCCGCGGAAGCGCACGCCCTGCTGCACCGCGCGTTCGTGCGCGGGCGAGGCGAACGTCTTCCCGGCCAGGTACTGCTGCATCTCCGCGGCCGCGCGGTCCAGCACCTCATCCGACGTGACACCGGGCCGGACCTGGCGGAACAGCGCGTCGCGGTAGGCGACGATGAACTCGTAGAGCGCCCGCTGGGCCGGCGAGAAGGTGCCGTTCACCGGCCAGATGCGCGTGACGTCGCTGGTGTAGTACCGGTAGTCGGGCGCGTAATCCATCAGCACGAGGTCGCCGTCGCGGAGCGCGTCCCCCTTGCGGAAGTAGTGCCCCATGAACGCGTTCGTCCCGCCGGCGATGATCGACGCGTAGCCGTCGCCGCGCGCGCCGTTGAGGTAGTGCACGTACTTGGCGGCCGCGTCGAGCTGGTACTCGAAGACGCCGGGGGCGGTCGAGCGCATCGCCTCCATGATGCCGAGCCCGGCGAGCTGCGTCGCGCGGCGGATGAGCGCGATCTCGGCGGGGCTCTTGATGGCGCGCAGCGCGTCGAGCACGGGCGAGAGGTCGCGCACCTCGAACTGCGGGAAGCGCTCGCGGACGAGCCGGACGAAGTGCGCCTCGCGCGACGGGCGGCCGTCCCACGGGTCGCCGGCGATGCGGGCCCGGCCGGCGAGCAGCTCGTCACGGCTGTCGTTCCCCGTCTCCATCGGTGCGAGCGGCACGTGGAGCGCCATCGCCGGCGGCCGGAGCAGGTCGGCGCCCGCGAGGTCGCGCGCCAGCCCCTCGAGGCCGCGCACCTGCTCGATGCCGCTCTGCTGGACGATCAGGGTGCTGTCCTCGGCCGACAGCACCTTCCCCTCCCCGCGCTCCCGCTCCTCGTCGCGTCGCGGGAGGTAGAGCGTCGAGCGGCGGGTGCGGCCATTCAGCAGCAGGTAGGCATGCGCCGACTCGACGCCGCTCAGGTAGTAGAAGTCGTTCGACTGGCGGAACGTGCCGAAGCCCGGCTCCCCCGTGGCCCCCAGCACCACGGCGATCGCCTGCGGGCCGATGGCGTCGAACACCCGTGCGCGCCGGGCGGCGAGCTCCTCGCGGGTGACGTCGGCCTGATAGCCCGGCGGGGCCTGGGCGGTGCCGGCCGTGGCCAGGGCGCAGGACAGGACGGCGGCGAGGCGCCACGTCGTGATGCGTTGCATGCTGGGCCTTGTGGTGGAGGACGGCCGGGCGACACGATCCGGTCGGCTTGGCGAAGATACGGGGGCTCGGCGAGCCTGCACCACCGCGACGGGGAGAGTGGCGCTGTTCGGGGGTTCATGGGAGTGGTCACTCGCTTGGGCTTTCCTGATGCGGGACCCGATGAGTAAATTCTTGTAACGATCGCGTGGCGAAGTGCTTCGCCGGTCGATGCTCGTCATCACGACAAATTCCAAGAGGTAGTCAGGATGATCGAACGCAACACGCGGCAGCGGGACGCCATCCGCCTGGCGTTCCAGACCGCGGGTCGCCCGCTGAACGCCCAGGAAGCGCACGACCTCGCGGCGCGCACGGTGACCGGCATCGGCATCGCGACGATCTACCGCAACATCAAGACGTTCGTGGATGAAGGGGAGCTCGCCGTGGTCGAGCTGCCCGGGGAGCCGCCCCGGTACGAGGTGACGGGCCTCGCGCATCACCATCATTTCCGCTGCAGCGCCTGCGACAAGGTGTTCGACATTCCGGGCTGCCCGGGGAAGCTCCAGTCCCTCCTGCCGGCGGGGTACCAGCTCGACAGTCACGAGGTGTACTTCCGCGGGCGCTGCCCGTCCTGCGCGGACTGAGTGGCACGCCGGGCGGGATGTTCGTACATTGCTACAAGATGATGGTTTCGCGTTATCTATTGGCCTGCTCACTCATGGCCGGCAGCGCGGTGGCCCCGCTCGCGGCGCAGCGTTCCGCTGGCGTCATCGCGGGTGTCGTCCTCCACGGCACCTCGGGCGCCGCGCTGCCGCACGCCACGATCCGCCTCCCCGCGCTGGCGCGCGAGACCGAGAGCGACGCCACCGGCGCCTTCCGGTTCGCGGGCGTTCCGGCGGGCACGCACACGCTGGCGGTGCACGCCATCGGCCACGTGCCGCTCGCGCGCGTCGTCGCCGTGGCCGGGGGCGACACGCTCTCGCTCCGCCTGGAGCTCGCCGAGGCGGTGGTCGCCCTGCCCGGACTCGTGGTGACGGGCACGCTCACCGAGCGGCGGTACGATGAGACGGTCTCCCCCACGACGGTGCTTGCCGACGCCGAGCTCGACCGCCGGCTCGACCAGACGCTCGGCGCCACGCTCCGCACCACGCCGGGCGTCGCCGTCACGAGCCTCGGCCCGAACACCGGCCGCCCCGTGATCCGCGGCCTCGGCGGCGATCGCGTCCTCATCCTCGAGGACGGCCTCCGCACCGGCGACCTGTCGGCGCAGTCGGCGGACCATGCCGTCGTCATCGACCCGCTCACGGCGCGGCAGGTGGAGGTGGTGCGCGGCCCGATGGCGCTGCTGTACGGCTCGAACGCGATGGGCGGCGTCGTCAACGCCGTGCGCGACGAGATCCCGCGGGCCCTCCCCGACCACGCCCACGGCCAGCTCTCCGCGCAGGGAAGCACCGTGAACACCGGCGGCGCCCTCGGCGGCGACGTCGTCACGCGTCTCGGTCGCGACCTCGCCGTGCGCGCCGAGGCGACCGTGCGCGGCGGCGGTGACGTGCGCACGCCGGGCGGGACGCTCACCAACACGCAGCTGCGCTCGGCGAGCGGGAGCGTCGGGGCGGCGTTCGTGCGGGACTGGGGCCGTGCCGGCGGCGCCTACCGCTACTACCGCAACGACTACGGGATCCCGGGCGGCTTCATCGGCGCGCATCCCACCGGCGTGGACATCGAGATGGAGCGGCACACCCTGCGCGGCGAGCTCGACCTCGTGAGGCGCGTCGGGCCGCTCGCGTCGCTCAAGGGCTCGGCCCAGTACGTGAACTACCGCCACGTCGAGCTGACCAAGGCCGGCAACATCGGCACCTCGTTCGGCCAGCAGATGGCGGTGATGGACCTGGTCGGCCGCCATGCCTGGCTCGGCCGCGGCACGAGCGGGGCGATCGGCGTGCGCGGCCAGTTCCGCGACGTGGTCACCGGCGGAGCCCTTCGCACGCCGGACACGCGCGAGTTCACGGGCGCCGTGTTCGCGGTGCAGGAGGTCGGCACGGGGCCGGTGCGCGCCCAGGCGGGCGTCCGCTACGACGCCACGCGCTTCGAGCCAACCCAGGCCGGTGGCATCTTCGTGGACAACCGCTTCGTGCCGATCCGCCCGCGCACCTTCGGCTCGCTTTCCGGCTCGGTCGGCGCGGTCTGGACGGCACGTCCGGGCGTGCAGCTCGGTGCCAGCGCGAACCGCGCGTTCCGCACGCCTGACTTCAACGAGATCTTCTCGAACGGCCCGCATCTCGCCTCCAACTCGTTCGACGTCGGCGACCCCGACCTGCGGCAGGAGACGGGCGTCGGCATCGACCTGTTCGCGCGGGTCACCACGACGCGATTCCGACTCGACGTCGCGGCATACCGCAACCAGCTCACGGACTACATCTTCGCCTCGAGCCGTGGGCGTGCCGAGCTGGGGGCGCAGGGCGCGCGGCCGCGGTTCCAGTTCACGAACGGCAACGCGCGCTTCGAGGGCATGGAGGGCTTCATCGCCTGGAATGCCACGCGCCGCCTCGTGCTCGAGGCGACGGGGAGCTGGGTGCGGGCCGAGTTCACGACGCCCAATGCGCCCGTGCCCGTCATCACGCCGGACGACACCACCTTCGTCACCGCGTCGCGGTTCCCGCCGTGGATCCCGCCGCTGAACGGGCAGGCGGCGGCGCGCTGGGAGGCCGATCGGTGGTTCGCGGGGGTCGAGGGGCGCGTCGCGGCCCGCCAGGACCGCACGGGCGACTTCGAGACCCCCACCGATGGCTGGGCGATCGTGAACCTCGTCGGTGGCGTGCGCTTCGACTGGGGCGACCGCGTGCACGCGATCACGCTGCGCGTCGACAATGTCGGCGACCGGCTGTATCGCGATCATCTCTCGCGCGTGAAGGCGATCCGCCCCGAACCGGGCCGCAACGTCTCGCTCCTCTACCGTGTGCAGTTCTGACGTGCCATATTACTGATTCGACGTTATTATCAACAACTTGCGTTACTGAAAACGGCGCGGGGCACCGCGCGAGGTGAGGCTGATGCGCGTGACGAAGATGGCGTGGGCGGCACTGGTGGCGGCGGGCGTGTTCACGGCGGCGTGCGGAGGCTCCACGGGCGACGGCTCGGAGCCCGCGGTCGCGACGATGCGGCTCACGATCACGCCGGCGGGGGGGGCAGCGCAGGTGGTGAACGTGAACAGCTCGGGCGTCGCCACGCCGGCGTCGATCACGCTGCCGGTGAACACCAACGCGACGATCGCGAGCCAGTGGCTGCGAGCCGACGGCTCGGCGGACCCGCTGGTGACCGCGACGACGTTCCGCCTCGAGGTGCGCAACCTGCCGGGATCGATGACGTTCACCCGGACCGACAACTTCTCGGGGACGCTGCGCGCCACCGCCGCCGGCAACTTCGCCGGCGGCTCCGCGCCGCGGTTCGAGCTGTTCCACATCCAGGAGAACCACGAGGACTTCGGGCCGTTCAGCGTGCCGGTGACGGTCACGCCGTAAGGCGAACTCCGCGTCATGCCTCAGAGCCCCTCGGCGACCTCCAGCGGCGCCGAGGGGCTTCGCGCTTCCTGGGGCACGCCGCGCGCGAGCGACGGACCGCCTCGGCGGAGCGGGCCTTCCACCGGCAGCATGAACCAGAACGCGCTGCCGGCGCCGGGCAGCGAGTCGACGCCGATCATCCCGCCGTGCAGCGCCACGAACGACCGTGAGAGGGCGAGGCCGAGACCCGTCCCCTGCTGCTGGCGGTTCGACGCGCTCTCCACCTGGCTGAACTCGCGGAACAGCTTGGCCATGTCCCCCGGTGCGATGCCGATGCCGTCGTCCTCCACCACGATCCACACGGCATCGCGCGCCACCGAGCGCGGCCCGGCGGCGCCCTCGGCGCGGTCGCTGGCGCGGTCGGCCGGCAGCGGGAGCGGCACGCGGGCGCGGCAGGCGCGCAGCGTGATGGTGCCGCCCTCCGGCGTGAACTTCGACGCGTTGGACAGGAGGTTGAACAGCACCTGCCGCACGCGTTGCTCGTCGGCCACGACGGCGAGCGCGTCGTCCTCCGGGATCACGACCGCCTCGCGCTGGCGCTTCGCCTGGCGGAGCGGGGCGGTGTCGGTGACGGCGGCGCGGATCGCCTCGCGCAGCTCGGTGACGCCGAGGTGGAGCGCCATGCGGCCGGCCTCGATCTTGGAGAGGTCGAGGATGCTGTTGATGAGGCCGAGGAGGTGGCGACCGTTGCGGAGGACCGATTCGAGGAAGTCGCGCTGCGTGTCGTTGGGCTCGCCGACGGCGCCGGTGAGGAGCAGGTCGGTGAACCCGATGATGCTGTTGAGCGGCGTGCGCAGCTCGTGCGACATGTTCGCGAGGAACTCGCTCTTGAGTTGCGTCGCCCGGAGGAGCTCGCGGTTCTTGGCGGCGAGGACGCGCTCGTTGCGCCGCGCCTCGTCGAGGATGGCGGCGCGGTCGAGGCCGACGACGACCTGGTCGGCGAGGGCGGCGAGGAGGGCGGCGTCGTCGTCGGTGAAGGGGCGGCCGTCGCGGCGGTCGTAGGCGCCAAGCGCGCCGATGACGAGCCCGGCGGAGCGCAGCGGCACGGCGAGGCCCGCGCGGCGTGCCTCCTGCCGCGCGTCGGGTGGCGTCCATGTGCGCGGATCGGCCGGGAGGGCGTCGGCGCGCGTCGGCGCCTCGCGGCGCACGGCCTCGCCCAGGAGGGAGCGGTGCACGGGGATGATGGCGCCGTCGAGCCCCGCGCATCGTCCGGTCCCGGCGCCGACGCGGAGCCAGCGCCCCTCCTCGACCAGCAGCGCGACAACGGCGCCCTCGGCCTCGAGCAGGTCGCACGCGGCGCCGACCACCTCGCGCTGCACGGCCGCCGGGTCGCTCGACGCCAGCAGGACGGCGGCGAAGCGGCGGAACCGCTCGAGCTCGCGGCGGCCGGCATCGGACATGTCAGGGGTCGGTCGGCCGGATGTCCAGCTCGGAGACGAGAGCGCGCCCGGGCAGGCGCACGGCGTCCACGATCGCCTGCGCGACATCCTCCGCGCGCAGGATGCGGTCGGGATTGCTGGCGAGCAGGGGCTGGTCGCGCAGCATCGGCGTATCGACCGAGCCCGGGCAGACGGCGATCACGCGGATCCCGGCTTTCCGCACCTCCAGCATCAGCGAGCGCGAGAAGCCGAGCACCGCGTGCTTGCTCGCGGCGTACGCGGTGCCGCCGACGAAGCCGTTCCGCCCGGCGAGCGAGGCGAAGTTCACGATGGTGCCGGCGCTCCGCGCCCGCATGGCGGGGAGGACGGCGCGCGTGCACAGGAAGAGCGCGCGCACGTTGGTGGCCATCGTCTCGTCGAACTCGCGGAGCGACAGCTCCTCGATCCGCTTCGCGTGGAGCACGCCGGCGTTGTTCAGCAGGACGTCGACGGGGCCGAGGGCGGCGGCGACGTGCGCGTGCAGCGCCTCCACCTGCGCCTCATGGGCCACGTCGCACGCGCGCCCGGCCGCCGGGATGCCGGCGGCCGCGAGGTCGGCGAGCAGGCGGTCGACCTTCGGCGCGGTGCGGGCACACACGCCGACCGACCAGCCGGCGGCGCCGAGGGCGAAGGCGGTGGCGCGGCCGATGCCGTCGGTGGCGCCGGTGACGAGGGCAATGGGGCGGGCAGCTGTCATGGCCGAACGGTACCATCGGCCGCGCCCGCTCAGGAGGTGAGGCGCACGCCCGCGATCAGCGTCCGGCCGTCCGCCGGGATGATCCCGGGCCCCGGGTACCCCGTGGCGCGCCGGGTGAAGTACCGCCGGTCGAACAGGTTGTTCACGTTCACCTCGGCGGCGATCCACCGGGTCAGCTGCGCGCGCGCGCCGATGTCGGCCACGGTGTAGGCGGGGATGAGGCCCTGCACGCCGTTCGCCTGGCTCGGGGTGTTGCTGGCGTCGCTGAAGGCGCTCGAGACGTGGCTGAGCTGCACCGTGACCGACCACTGCCCCGGGCGCCGCCAGGTGAGGCCGCCGCGTGCGATCCACTCGGGGGCGTGCTCCACGCGGCGCCCGGCCACGGGGCCGGCGGTGTACGCCGCGTCGGTGTACGCCGCCGAGGTGAAGAGCAGCAGGGCGCCGTGACGTGCCGCGGCGTCGCGACCGAGGATGGCGGTCACCAGGTCGAGCTCGGCGAACGCCTCGACGCCGCGGTGCCGGCTGGTGCCGACGTTGCGCCGGACGCCGCTGGGGAAGCGGAGCGAGTCGGCCCCGAGCTGGGCCCGGCCGAGCGTGCCGACGCGGTCGTCGTAGAGGAGCCAGAAGCCGCTCACGTCGAAGGCGAGCGCGCTGCCGATGGTGCCGCGCACGCCGGCGTCGCCGGTCCAGCCGCGCGCCGAGCGCAGCGCGCTGTCCACGGCCACGACGTCGTGCGGGAACTGGTCGCTGAAGAGCGCGGCGCGCCACGCCTGGTTCCAGTTGCCGTACAGCTCGATGCCGCGGCCGAGGTCGAGCCGGGCGCCGAGGCCGGCGAGCGGGAGCGTCTCCGACCGGCGGTCGCCGAACGCGGTCGGCGCGGCGCCTGCGGCCGGCAGGAAGGTGCCGCCTGCACGCGTGAACGTGCCCTCGCCCCGCGCCACGAGGTGCTCGACGCGGAGGCCGGGCGTGACGACGAGGCCGGGCAGCGGCTGCACCGCCCACTCCGCGAACGCGGCGACGTTCTCGTTGCGGAAGCGGAGGTCGAGCACGCGCGGGCCGGTGAGGGCGAGGTCGAAGCCGTCGCCGTCGGTGCCGCGACCGCGCACGCGGTTCGTGGCGCCGCGCGACCAGCGGAGCCCCGTGGCCAGCGCGCTCGGCCGACCGAAGGCCGACGCCTGCCACGTGAGTCGCGCCTCCGAGCCGATGTTGCGGTACTCGTCCGCGTCCACGCGGCGCGGGTTGCGCCCGGTGTCGGCGACGGTCGGCACCGTGGTGAGGCCGACCGAGTTGCGCTCCCCCGCGAGGCCGAAGGTGCTCCACTGCAGCTGCACGCGGTCGGAGAAGCGATGGCGCAGCTGGAGGGACGGGATCGTCCACGGCGTGCCGAACCAGTCGCGGGCGCGGAGGGCCTGGCGCGGGTCGGCGGCGAACTGCACCTCGGTGAGGCCGCCGGGCTGGCGCAGGTCGTAGTCCATGCGCGTCACGCCCACGCCGACCGTCGTCCGGCTCGAGAGGGCGACCTCGGCGCTGGCGTAGCCGGTGTACTGCGTGAACGCGTTCCCCGCGCGCCAGCCGTCGCCGGTGCGGTAGTTCAGGAAGCTGTAGTAGTTCACGCGGCCGACGGTCCCGCCGACGGCGGTGTAGGTGCTGTAGAGGCCGTTGGAGCCGGTGAGCTGGGAGCTCTCGAGGTGGAACGCGCGGTCGGCGGCGCCCCTCTTCACGACGTAGTTCAGCAGCCCGCCGAACTGCGTGCCGTACTGCAGCGCGGCGGAGCCGCGCACCATCTCGATCCGCTCAAGCGACTCGAACGGCGGCGTGAAGTACGCCTCGGGGTAGCCGAAGATGTCGCTCGAGATGTCGTAGCCGTTCTGGCGGGTGTTGAGCTCCCACGAGCGGTTCGGGTTGAGGCCGCGGATGGCGACGCCTGCCTGGATGCCGGCGCCGTCCTGCTCCCAGAGCATCACGCCCGGCGTGCGGGCGAACGCCTGCCGCGTGTTGTTGATGGCGAGCGCGGCGTCGGTCTCGCGCGGGGCGATCGCCTCGGCGCGCTTCGTGGCCAGCGTCAGCTGGTCGCCGTCGCGACGGAGCGGCCCCACGGCGCGCGGGCGCGCGCCGACGCGGGCGAGTTCCGGCAGCAGCTGCACCGGGCGCGCGAGGCGGAGGTCGAGGGCGACATCGGCCTGGTCGAGGCGCACCACGCGCTCGATGGCGCGGAAGCCGGGCGCCTCGACGCGCAGGCGATAGCCGCCGGCAGCGAGCTGGTCCAGTGCGAAGCGGCCGGCCTGATCCGTCGTCGTGGCTCGGCCTCCCGGCGCGAGGGAGACGCGAACGCCCGACACCGGCATGTCCGCCGAATCGGCGAGCACTCGGCCGGTGAGCCTGAGCTGCTGGGCCCCAAGCGCCGATGGAAGGAGCGACGCTGCCAGGAGGGCGGCGACGGCGCATCGTGTCAGAGGGCCGGTCTCTTGCATGAGAATGAGTATCGTTTTGATTGATTGACAAAAGGAAATATGTGGGTCCCGATTTTGGGGTCAAGGGGGAGCGGGAGGGAGGTCGTGCGGCGTGCGGCGTGGCGCCGGGCGCCCGGGGGCTGGGGGAGGGAGATAAGGGTCCTGCGATTCGGGCGGACGTGAGGCACGAGCAGCAAAGCCAACTTCGGCGGACCGCGGCCCGACCCGCGACCCACGCTCGCCTCTACTCCAGCCCTGGCGCCCCGAGATTCACCACCACGGCCGTCGCCAGCAGCAGCAGCGCGCCGAGTGCGAGCTCGATCTGCGCCGAGCGCAGCAGGAGTGGCGCGCCGGCATCCTCGTCGAGGCGCGGGGTGACCACGCGCCAGTTCCATGCGCCGAGCAGCGCAACGGTGCCGAGCACGCCCACCTTGACGAGCAGCGCACGGCCGTAGCTCGTCGCGGTGAGCGCGCCGAGCGACCCGACGTACGCGTACGCGAGGACGCCGCCGGTGAGCGCTGCTGCGCCCGCGCCGAACAGGAACACGTTCGATGCGCGGCCCACCAACGCCGCCACGAGCGCTCGGCGCACGGATGCCTCCAGGCCCCACGCCGTGCCGAGCCCCGCCACCGTGAGCACCAGCAGCTGGCCGAGCCACAGGCCGCCGCCCAGTTCGTGCAACACGTGGAGCGCGATCGCCGCCGGCGGCGCGAAGCGGCCCGACAGCGCATGGCCTGTGAGCGGTGCGCTGCCCGCGACGAGCAGCGCATCGAGCAGGGCGATCGCCCAGCCCGCGGCGACCCCGCGCGCCGCGAGCAGGAACCCGCCGAGCGCGAGGATCGCGGCGAGGCCCTGGACGATCAGCCCGCGCCCCCACGCGCTCTCGAGGATCGCCGTCACGATGGTGCGCGTCACCGGGTCGGGCTCCGCGACCGCATGTGCCTGCCCGGCGAGCTTGAGCAGCACCGCCGGGAGCAGCAGCGCCGCGGCGACGAGGCCGAGTCGTGCCGCGCCGCGGGCGAGCGCGTCGCGGTGCGCGATGAGCACGGGCGCCGCCGCGCGTCGGAGCCCGACGCCGAACGCGGCCGCGCCGACGAGCGTCAGCGTGGCCGCGTACTGGAGCCACCGGCCCGCGGTGCCGAGGTCGAGCGCGATCGGCTCGAGCTCGGCGACCGCTTCCTGCAGCAGGATCACGCCGCCTTGGCGGCGACCGTGAACAGGTACTTCCCCTTCACGACGTGCCCGTCCGACGAGGAGGTCTTCCACGAGACGATGTAGGTGCCCGCGAGCAGCGGCGTCTCGAGCTTGCCGAACACGACCTTCTTGTCTTCAGGATCGGCGGTCACGGCGAGCTTGGCGAGCGGCGAGGCATCGGCCTTGAGGAGCTCGATGGAGGCGAGCGCCGCGTCGATCGGCTGGCTGAACCAGAGGCGCACCTCCGTGGGCGGCGTGGCGAGCGTCTCCGCCTTGGCGGGCGCCGACTTCACGAGCGCGGTGTGGAGGAGCGCGGGGGCCGCCGGCACGGGGCTGGAGGCGACGAGGGCGGCGGAGAGGGCGAGCAACAGGGCACGGCGTCGCATGAAGGGATCTCCTGGTCAAGGCCCGGCTGGGCGCTGAGGCGCTGGGCGAGGATCCCCCCCGGCCAACGCGACGCACGAAGCTACACCCGTCATGCGGGCACAGGGCTGTCGTCTCCTTGCGACAACTGTTGTGGTGTCACCGCATCGCCTCGACGCCCGATTTACATGAACTGGGCAGAACCCCGGGCCGCGGCGCGGTGAAAGGGCGCCTGCGTCTCGGCTTGCTTCTTGCGGCCTTTATGTCAGCATCCTCTCGGAGGCAGAATCCTTATGCGCGCCCGCACCACCGCGGCCTTCGCCGCGCTTCTCCTGAACGCAGTGCCTCTCTCGGCGCAGGTCGCCTGGACGGATTGGACGGCAGCGAACGTCGGCGCCGGCACGGCGCAGGGAACGTTGCTCGTCGGCCTTACCCCGGTCTCCGTCTCGTTTTCGGGCGGCCTCTGGGGCGCCCAGACTGGCTGCGGCACCGACTACTACGTGCCTTCCGCCCCCTACATCAGCGCCTCGGTGCCGAACCGCCCCACCGGCTGCGACATCCTGCTGCTGGGCAGCGGCGGACTGAAGACGGTCTCGTTCAGCCAGCCCGTGGTGAACCCCGTGCTCGCGATGGTGAGCTGGAACAGCCAGCCGGGCGTGAGCTTCAGCGATCCGATCGAGATCGTGAGCCAGGGGGCCGGCTACTGGGGCAACGGCATCTTCTCGGTCAGCGGCGGGAACGTGCTTGCCGGTTCCGGGGAGGCGCACGGCGTCATCCGTATCCTCGGAACCGTCAGCTCGTTCTCGTTCACGGACGGGGGCGAGATCTGGCACGGCCTCACGGTCGGTGTCACCGGCCTGCCGACGAACGTGGTGCCCGAGCCCTCCACTTTCGTGCTCATGGCGACGGCGCTGGCTGGCGCTGCGTTCGCCCGGCGCCGCGCGCGCTGATCCGCGGCTCGCTGATGCGGACGGGGGCGACGGCCATCGGCCGTCGCCCCCGCGGCGTTTCACCACGCTTCGAGCGGGTATTGTCCTGCATGCCTCGACTGCTCGCGTTGCCCCTGCTCACCGGACTCGCTCTCGCCGCCTGCGCCGCGGGCACCCGGCCGCAGGTCGCCACGCCGACTTCCGACGCCGTGACGATCGTGGACGCCCCCTCGGGCCGCCCGCTCACCCGCGCGCAGCTGCGCCAGCGCCTCGCCAGCGCGCCGTTCGTGCTGCTCGGCGAGCTGCACGACAACGCGATCCACCACCGCGTCCGCGGCGAGCTGCTCGCCGAGGCCACGCCGAAGCCGGCCGTCGTCTTCGAGCAGTTCAGCTGGCGCACCGCACCGCTCGGCCAGCCCGAGGCGGGGGCCGCGCTCGACACCTGGCTCGATGCGGGCGGCTTCGACCGCGCCGGCTGGCGTTGGCCGCTGCACGAGCCGGTGGTGCGCGCCGCGCTCGCGCTGGGCACGCCGCTCCGCGGCAGCAACCTCGGCCGCGACACGCTGCGCCCCGTGGTGCGCGACGGCATCTCGGCCGCTCCGCCGCGGCTCCGCGCGCTCGTCGCCCGCGCGCCGCTCGACTCCGCCGCGAACGCCGCCATCGTCGGCGAGCTCGTCACCGGCCACTGCGGCATGCTGCCGCCGGCGATGGTGCCGGGAATGCGCGCGGCGCAGGAGGCGCGCGACGCCGCGATGACCGACGCGCTGCTCGCCGCGCGCGCCGAGGGGGGCGGGCGCGCGTGGCTCATCGCCGGCAACGGCCACGTCCGGCGTGACATGGGCGTGCCGCGGATGCTCCGCGTCATGGCGCCCGAGGCGCGCGTGCTGAGCGTCGGCTTCCTCGAGCGCGGCCCCGACGGCGCCGCCCCCGAGGCCGCCGACCGGCGCGGCTACGACGTCGTGGTGATCACCGCCCGCGCCGAACGCGAGGACCCGTGCGCCAGCCTGCGGCAGCAGATGGGGCCGCCGCGCACCGCGCGCCCGTCGTGACGCTTCCTTGACCGGCGGGGCGTGACCGTCGACCTTTGCGGTCCTTTCGCTGGTCCGGTGGCGGCGCCCCCTGCGCGGCCACAAGAGGGAACCCGGTGCGATTCCGGGGCGGCCCCGCCGCTGTGAGGGACGACGACGAGGCGAACGCCACTGCGCGCGAGCGCGGGAAGGCGCCTCCGAGGATGACTCCCGAGCCAGAAGACCTGCCGGACCGGTCGGCCCATGCACACCCTCGCGGGAGGGAAGGGCTCTCCATGCAGTTCCGCTTCGGCGCGCGTCCCGCGCCTTCCGCCACGCCGCGCGTGGCGTCTCCCTGCATCAGGATCTGCGAACTCGACGACGACGGCGTCTGTCGCGGTTGCTTCCGCACGCTCGGCGAGATCGCGTCGTGGGGCTCGATGGACGATGCCGGTCGCCTGCGCGTGCTCACGGCCATCGCCCAGCGGAAGCCCGATGGCCACGCCTTGCCGTAGCGGGTTCCGTTCTGTACTTTGTAGTACAAAGTACATGGAACTCCGGCCCGTGGGAGGGCTCGATGGCAATGCAGGTATGGCGGCGGCGGGTGCGCGGGGCCCTCGGCAACGCGCTCGTGTGGGGCGCGGGCTGGTGCAGCGTCGGGGTGGCGGGAACGCTCGCGGCCTGGCTCTTCGACCAGCTGTTCGTGAGTGGGCCGCCGCCGTTCCCGTGGCGCGAGGGCCTGGGCTTCGCGGCACGGCTCGGCGTCATCGGCACCATCTCCGGCGCGATGTTCTCCGCGTTCATCGGGCTCTTCTTCGCCGGCCGACGGCTGCGGGACATCAGCTGGATCCGCTTCGCGCTCGCCGGCGGCGTCGTCACCGCGCTCTTCCTGCCCTGCTTCATCATCGTCGCGCGGGCGCTCTCCGGCGATGCGCCGCTACCGCTGCCGCACCTGCTCCGCAATGCGCGCTTCGGCCTGATCTTCGGCACGGCGGCGGCCGGGATCTCGATGCTCATCGCGCAGCGCCTCGGCCGGGAGGCGGCGCGCGACGATGCGGACGTTCCGCCGTCGGTCGAGGACGGGTTCGTCACGACGCTCGCGGCTGAGCGGGTGGCCCGGCAGCCGCAGGGGCGTCGGCTCGCGGGGTTCCGCCTGCGCCCGTAACCTCGGACGAGCACGCCCCTCAGGCGCGTCACGAGAGGGAGAGGGCCATGGCGATGTCCATCCAGCTGCCCGAGGACGCCGAACGCAGGCTGCGCGCGACGGCGCACGCCTCGAACGTGTCGGCAGAGCAGCTCGCTGTAGCGGTGGTGCGCGAGTTCCTCGCGCATCCCGACGCGGAGTTCGAGGCGGCGGCAACGCTCGTGCTCCGGAACAACGTGGAGCTCTATCGTCGCCTCGCGTAGGTGCGCTACCTCGGAGCCGGCTAGCGCTCCGCGCCGAGCGGCACGGCGTCGGGGCCCCGGGGTATCTTCCCGCCAGTGTGGAAGCCGTTCCTGCGTGGCACCGTCCCGCCTGTCGTCGCCGTCGCCCTCCTGGCCTGCGCCGAGCCCGAGCTGCCGAAGACCGCGGAGCGGATCGTCCCCGCGGCGCCGCGACCCGCGTTCACGCTCCGCACCACCGACGGCCGGCCGTACGACTTCCGCACGCGCACGGCGGGTCGGCTGACGGTGCTGGTCTTCGGGTACACCCACTGCCCCGACGTCTGCCCGCTCGAGCTCGCCACGCTCGCGCGGGTGCAGGACCGGCTGCCCCGCAGGGTGGTGGAGCGGCTGCAGGTGGTGTTCGTCACCACCGACCCCGAGCGCGACACGCCCGCGCGCCTGCGCGACTGGGTGGTCAACTTCCATCCGCTCTTCGAGCCGCTGCATGGCTCGCCCGCCGAGATCACCGCGGCGCTCGAGCAGTCGGGCCTGGCGCCGTCGCTCAAGACCGAGCGGGACAGCGCGGGGAACTACCTCGTCATCCACGCGGCCCAGCTCCTCGTCTACACGCCCGACGACTCGCTGCACATGGCGTACCTCCCGACGACGCGCGCGGAGGACTGGGCGCGCGAGCTGCCCCGCCTGCTGGAGCGCTACGGGTCGTGAGGCGCGCGGCGCTGCTGCTCGGCGCGATGGCGACCGCGTGTGGCGGTGCCGCGGATGGCGCACCGCGGGAGGTGGCGCGCGCGGGGGCGATGCGCGTGGCGGCGCCGTTCGCGTACGCCCCGCGCGACTCGGTGGCGGGTGCGCTCTACCTGGTGCTGACGCACGAGGGGCCCGGCGCCGACACGCTCGACGCGGTGCGCGTCGACGGCGTGCGCGAGGTGGTGCTGCACGCGAGTGATGCGGCGATGGCCGCCGGTGCGGCGCCGGCGGGCCCGCTCGCCGTGATCGACGCGGCGACGCCGCTGGCACTCCGGCCCGGTGGCGCGCACCTCATGCTGCTCGGCCTGGCGCGGCTCCCCGCCGCGGGCGGCGCGTGGGACGTGACGCTGACCTTCCGCCGCGCGGGACCGCTGCGGCTCACGGTGCCGGTGCTCGCCTACGGCGACCCGACGCCGCTCGACGACTGACGAGGATGCGATGACGCAGTGGTGGTGTGCGGCGACCGGCGCGCCCTGGACGTGGGCGTGGCAGGCGTACCCGGGGATCTGGCTCTTCGTGCTGCTGGTGGCGGCGTTCGGCATCCTCGCCGAGCGGCGGCACCGGGCCGCGGGCGCGGCTCCGGCGACGGGCCGGGTCGGGTGGTATGCGGGCGGGACGCTCACCGTGTGGCTCGCGCTCGACTGGCCGATCGGGCCGCTCGGTGCGGGCTACCTGGTCAGCGCGCACACGTTGACCTACATCCTGCTCACCATGCTCGCGGCGCCGTGCCTCATCCTCGGGGCGCGCCACTGGGGGACGCCGGGCTCGCCCGTGCGACGCCTCGCGGCGCATCCGCTGCTCGGTGCCCTCGTCTACCATCTCGCGCTCTTCGCGACGCACATCCCGTCGATCTCCGACCGCGCGCTGCGCTCGCCCGTGGGGAGCGCGCTGGTCGACACGGTGTGGCTGGTGGGCGGGCTCGCGCTCTGGTGGCCGGTGGTGGCGCGACGCGAGGACCGGCGCCTCTCGCGGCCGCTGAGCATGCTCTACCTGTTCGCGATGACGCTGCTGCCGACGATCCCGGCGGCCGTGCTGACGTTCGCGGACTTCCCGAAGTACACCTTGTTCGAGTTCGCGCCGCGGGTGTTCCCGATCCTCGATGCCGCGACGGACCAGCAGCTCGCCGGGCTCCTGATGAAGCTCGCCGCCGACCCGTTCCTCATCGCCGGGATCGGCATGGCATACCTGAAGTGGCAGCGGGAGGAGCGGGCGGCGTGAGGGGCGGTCGGGCGGACTGGCGGACGAGCGGACTGGGGCACCCGCTGCAGGGTGCCCAGTCGCGTGTCACGTCCGCCAGTCCGCCAGTCCGCCCTTCCGCCCTAGTCGTCCGACCGCCCGTTGCGGTTCGCGTCGCGGAAGGCGCGGAAGCTCGCGCGGATGTTGTTCTCGATGCGCGAGCGCAGGCTGCCGCCCAGCGCCTGCGCGGGCGTGATCAGCCCGTCGCCCGCCTGGTTGCGGAACCAGTTCGTGGGGTCGACGAGCAGCGTGAGCGGCGTCGGCCCGCCGGCCGCGAGCGTGAGCGGCGGCACCAGGTCGATCTTCTGCTCGATCTCCATGTCCGTCCACCAGACGAAGCGCACCGGCGCCTGGCCCGGCGCGGTGAAGCTGCCGCGCACGAGGATCGTCTTGTCGCTGAACAGCGGGTTCGCGGCAAGGAACGCCGCGTCGCCCGGCCGGTTCGACGGCTTGTGGATCTTGAAGCGGACCTTGTTGTACTGCCCCGCCGGCAGGTCCTGCGTGAACTGCGCCGTGGCGCCCGGCACGAGGGGCACGTTCAGCAGGAACGGACCGGTCCGGAAGTCGGGGCAGCGGTTGTCGTCGTTGTCGCTGTCCGTGACGTTGTCCGGGCACGACGCATCAGTGCGGTCGAGCTTGAGCCGCCGCACCACGATCTGCAGCGTGTCGATGCTGATCGTCGCACCACCGAGGTTCGTGACCACGTCCGCGAGCGCGACCGCCCCGTCCCGCTCCATCGGGTTGGCACTCGAGGCGGACGACGCCACCTGGAACGCCACCCCCGGATTGCCCCCGGCCGGGGCTGCGCCGTCGCCGCACGCCGCAAGAAGACAGGGAAGGCTGACGAACACGAGCGAGCCGATCCTGGTACGCATCTACTTCTCCTGTAAAGGTTTGCGGGTTCCGGGCACCCTTCCGCCCGCCGCCGCGTGCACTCCTGCCTCGCACAACCTGTGCCGCATGGCTGGTGTCACGGTGGTTGGCTGGACGGAGGCATGCCGAGGGAGAGCGCCGCGGGCCGGGAGCGCGGGTGCGGCGACGGTTAGCGTTTGCACATGCCATTCCGTTTCGACACCAGCTACCTCTGGCTTCCCGACACGCTGTTCGCGCGGGCCGCGCCCGCGCGCGTGCGTGAGCCGCGGGTCGTGCTGCTCAATCACGCGCTCGCGGCGGAGCTTGGCGTCGATCTCGCACCGCTCTCCGGGGAGGCGGCCGCCGCGCTCTTCGCTGGTCAGGCGATCCCGCCCGGCGCCGAGCCGATCGCGCAGGCGTACGCCGGCCACCAGTTCGGCGGCTTCACCATCCTTGGCGATGGTCGCGCCATCCTCCTCGGCGAGCACGTCACGCCGGGCGGTGCGCGCGTCGACATCCAGTTCAAGGGCTCGGGACAGACACCGTACTCGCGCCGGGGCGATGGCCGAGCGGCGCTCGGGCCGATGCTCCGCGAGTACATCCTGGGCGAGGCGATGCATGCGCTCGGCATCCCCACCACGCGCGCGCTCGCCGTGGTGACGACGGGCGAGCCGGTGCTTCGCGACCGCGTGCTGCGCGGCGCCATCCTCACGCGCGTCGCCGCGAGCCATCTTCGCGTCGGCACCTTCCAGTACCTGCAGGCCACGCGCGCGCCTGACACGCTCCGCACCCTCGCCGACTACGCCATCGGCCGGCACGACCCGGCGCTCGCCGGGGCGCCCGACCGGTACCTCGCGTTCTTCCGGGCGGTGCTCGCGCGGCAGGCGGCGCTCATCGCGCGGTGGCAGGGGGTCGGCTTCGTGCACGGCGTCATGAACACCGACAACATGGCGATCAGCGGTGAGACGATCGACTACGGCCCGTGCGCCTTCCTCGACGCGTACAGCGGCGACGCCGTCTTCAGCTCCATCGATGCGGGCGGCCGCTACGCGTTCGGCAACCAGCCCGTGATCGCGCAGTGGAACCTGGCGCGGCTCGCCGAGGCGCTGCTGCCGCTCTTCAGCGCGGACGAGCAGGAGGCGGTCGCCCTCGCCACCGCCGCGCTCGATGACTTCCCCGCGCAGTTCGAGCGCGCCTGGCTCGGCGTGATGCGCGCCAAGCTCGGCCTGCGGACGGACGCGGCGGACGACGGCGACCTGGTGGTGGCGCTGCATGACTGGATGGAGGCGGGCGGCCGCGACTTCACGAACACCTTCCGCGCGCTCTCGCGCGACGACGCCCTCCCCGACGAGTGGCTGGCCGACGCCGCCTTCGCGGACTGGCATGCGCGCTGGCTGGCGCGGCTCGGGCGCGAGGGGACGGCACCGGCGGCGGCGCGCGCGGCGATGCGCGCCGTGAACCCCGCCGTGATCGCGCGCAACCACCGCGTCGAGGAGGCGCTCGCCGCCGCGGAGGCCGACGACCTGGCGCCGCTCGAGGGACTGGTGGCCGCGCTGCGGCGGCCGTTCGACGAGGACGGGTACTACGCGCTGCCCGGGAGTGGGGGGAGGTACGTGACGTACTGCGGGACGTAGGAGGGCAGGAGGGCCGGCGGGGCGGAGGCGGGCCCGCCGGCCCCCGTGCCGCCCCGCCGTCAGGCGCTGCGCTTCCTCGCCGCCTTCTTCCGCGCCGGCTTCCCCGCGCCCGCCACCGACATCGACGGGTTGAACAGGTACTCCGGATCGGCCTTGGCGCCGGCGGGGACCAGTTCGCGGTTCTGGCGGTAGGTGAACCGCTCGCCGCGGAAGTTGCGGAGCACCACCTCGTCGTCGTCCATGCTCACGACGTACTCCGGCAGCAGCGGGATCTTGCCGCCGCCGCCCGGCGCGTCGATGACGAAGGCGGGGATGGCGAGGCCGCTCGTCCAGCCGCGGAGCGCCTCCATGATCTCGATCCCCTTCTGCACCGTGGTCCGGAAGTGCTCCGCGCCCGCCACCTGGTCGGCCATGTAGATGTAGTACGGCCGCACCCGCGCCATGAGCAGGCGGTGCATGAGCGCCTTCATCACCGCGGGATCGTCGTTCACGCCCTTGAGCAGCACCGTCTGGCAGCCGAGCGGGATGCCCGCGTCGGCCAGCATGCCGAGGCCCCGGACGGCGGCCGGGGTGAGCTCGTCGGGATGGTTGAAGTGCGTGTTGATGAAGAGCGGATGGTGCTTGCGCAGCGTGGCGCACAGCTCCGGCGTGATCCGCTCCGGCAGGTGGCAGGGGACGCGGCTGCCGATGCGGATGATCTGCAGGTGCCGGATCTGCCGGAGCCGCGTGAGGATCGCGTCGAGGCGGCGGTCGTTCAGCAGGAGCGGGTCGCCGCCGGAGAGGATCACGTCCCGGATCTCCGTGTGCTCCTCGAGGTACCGGAACGCCGACTCGAACTGCGACATCGGGATCTTCTCGGGGTCGCCCACCTTGCGGCGCCGGGTGCAGAAGCGGCAGTAGCTGGCGCAGACGGGCGAGACGAGGAAGAGCGCGCGGTCGGGGTAGCGGTGCGTGATGTTCGGCACCGGCGAGTCGGCGTCCTCGTTCAGCGAGTCGACGATGCCGTCGACCACCTCGAGTTCGTCGACCGTCGGCACGTATTGGCGCCAGATCGGGTCGTCGGGCGACCGGATCAGGTCGACCATCGCCGGGGAGATGCGGAACTCGAAGTTGTCCGCCGCGACGCGGAGCCGGTCCAGCTCGGGGAAGTGCTCGGCGCCGAACCGCTCGGCAAGCCGCTCGAGCGACGCGATCGAGTTCTTCCGCAGGACCTCCTGCCAGGTTTCCATGTGAGCCGGCCTCCGTGTCGGCGTCAGCTGGGCGACGCGAGCACCTTCGTGAAGACGACCTGGTCATCCTCCGGTGCGTAGAACCCCGGGATCCGCGCCGTCTCCCGGTAGCCACGCGCTGCGTAGAAGGCGCGCGTGCCGCGATACCCCTCGCGGCCCGATGTCTCGACCACGATGAGGCGCGCCCGCCCCGCGAGCGCGCGCTCCATCGCCTCGAGGAGGCCGGTGCCGATCCCGCGGCCATGCCGCGCCGGGTCGACGACGAGCCAGTAGAGGTCGTACGTGCCAAGCGTGCACGGGGTCGGGCCCCAGCAGATCCAGCCCGCGAGGGCACCATCCACCTCCGCGCCGAGCGCCTGGTACCACTCGGCGCCGGCCGGCGACACCGCCGAGTCGAAGACCTCGAGGGCCACGGGGATCTCGTCGTCGCGGAAGACGCCGGTGGCGCGCGTCATCACCGCGACGGCGTCGCGGTCGGCCGGCGCGAGCGCCCGCAGCGCGAACCCGGCGGCCGCCGCCACCGTCACGCCGGCACCTGGCCGGTCGTGAGTTGTGCGGCAGCGCGCTGCTGGCGCGAGCGGGCGAGCGCCTCGTCGGCGATGCGGCAGACGAGCTCCTCATAGGCCCAGCCTCGGGCGCGCGCCATGCGCGCGAGCCCGGCGTCGCTCGAGAGATCGGGGCAGGGGTTCACCTCGATGACCCAGGGCTGCCCGTCGTCATCGATCCGCATGTCCACGCGGCCGTACCCCTCGGCGCCGCACAGGTGCTCCCACGCCTGCCGGGCCACGGCGACGGCGCGCCGCTGCACGTCGGCCGGCAGTCGTGCCGGGCACTGCGGCTCGGTGCCGAGGTCGTCGGGCGAACCGGGGACCCACTTGGCCGCGTAGGTGACGATCGGCCACTGCCCCTCGGGCAGCTTCTCGAAGCTGATCTCCGAGATCGGCAGCACCTCGCGGCCGACGAAGCCGACGTTCACCTCGCGCCCGGCGACGTAGCGCTGGACGATCACTTCCTCGAACTGCTCCAGCATCTGCGCCACCCGCTGCCGGAGCGCGCGGCGCGTGGAGCAGACGGCGCCGCCGTCGATGCCGACCGAGGCGTCCTCGGCGTTCGGCTTCACGATGGCGGGGAGGGGCACGTCGGCGGGGAGCTTGTTCGCGCCGGCGAGGTAGCAGCCGGGCACGGGGATGCCGTGCGCCGCGAGCAGCGTGTTCGCCACGTGCTTGCGGTGGCAGACGACGATCGGCCACGCCCGGCAGCCCGTGAACGGCACGCCGGCCAGCTCGAGCGCGTGGACCACGGCGTCCTCGTAGCGGGCGTGGCCGTTGATCCCCTCGCACAGGTTGTAGACGAGGTCGGCCTTGCGGCACCGGGCGAGCCAGCGGAAGTCGTGCAGCCGGACGGGGACGAGTTCCGCCTCGTCCCCGCGGGCGCGAAGGGCATCGCGGACCTCGTGCACGTTCGCGAGCACGGCCGCGACGTCCTGCGGGGTCCAGTCGTGGCTCCCCGCGTCATACAGGATGGCGACTCTCAGTCGTCCTCCCGGCTCGGCACCATGGGCTGGAGCAGCGACTGGCCGCTGATCCGCCGCCAGGCGATGTCGGCGACCTGCTGGATGAGGTCGTCGTACGTCATCCCCTCGGCGCGCGCGGCCTTCGGGAAGCACGAGTTGTCCCGCGGGTCGGGGAGGATGCCGGGGAGCGGATTCAGCTCGACGACGCACGGCCGGCCGCGGTCGTCGCAGCGGACGTCGACGCGGCACCAGTCCCGGCAGTCGAGCGCGCGATACGCCGCGAGGGCGACGGCGCGCACCTCGTCCGCCAGCGCGTCGGGGATGCGGGCCGGGCACTCGAAGATGTCGAGCGGCGCGTCGGCCGTGTCCCAGAGCCACTTCGCCTCGAAGCCGTAGATCGGCGGCATCCCCTCCGGCAGCGCCTCGAACCGCATGCCCACGAGCGGCAGGCAGCGCGCCTCCGCCCCGTTGCCGAGGATGGCGACCGTGAACTCGGGGCCCGGGAGCCACCGCTCGATCAGCACCGGCTGGCGGTACGCCTCGAGGAGGTGCCCGACCTGCGCGACTAGCTGCGCACGGTTCCGGCAGCGGGAGCGGACCGTGATTCCCTTGCCCGACCCCTCGAACGCCGGCTTGGCGAAGAGCGGGAACCGGAGCCGCACCTCCCGCGCCGCCTCCACGCTCTCGGCGAGGACGAACGGCGCCGTCGGCACGCCGCGCGCGGCGAGGATCTCCTTGGTGCGTCCCTTGTGGAGGGCGAGGCCGAGGGTGAGCGCGTCCGAGGCGTGGTGGGGGACGCCGACGAACTCGCAGATGGCGGGGACCTGGCTCTCGCGGTTCGGGCCCGCGAGCCCCTCGGCGATGTTGAAGACGAAGTTGGGACGCTCGGCGGCGAGCCGCGCGGGGAACGACGCGTCCGCCTCCAGGCGGATCACCTCGCCGAGCGCGGAGAGTGCGCGCGCGATGGCGTCGATCGTCGCCGGCGCGTCCCACTCGGCGTAGGCGTCGTTGAGGTCGGGGGAGGCGGACACCGCGCCGGCGAGCGAGGCCGGCGCATCGGGCTTCTGGTTGTAGGCGAGGCCGATCCGTACGCCCAAACGTGTCCCCTACAAAAAAGGCCGTCTGCGCGAGACTGGCCGTTGCGTGGAAAGCGTTCGAGGCAATGTATGAAAAGTGCGAGCACTGCACAATAGTTTTTTCGGCGTTGGTTGTCGGTCGTTGGTCGTTCCTCGTTGGTCGCGGGTCGGTCATGGCGCAGCGCCGGGCACGACGCGAACGCAGCAGCCCGCGACCCGCGACCTCAGACCTTATGCCACCCCACCCGTCCTGCCTCCGTGCCGTCGGCCATCCTGTAGATCTCGAAGTCCGCGAACATGGCGGGCGCCTCGGGGCGGAGCACGTCCAGGATGCGGCGCGCGAGGCGGCGGATCTCGAGCTCGGCGCCCTCGCCCAGGCGCAGCTCCAGCATCGTCCGCCACGCGCGGACGTTCCCCGAGACGACGATCTTCGTCTCGGTGCCGTTCGGCAGCACCGACCGCGCCGCCTCGCGCGCCATCTTCCGCCGGTGGACCCGGTCCTCCACGTGGGCGTACTGCTCCATCAGCCGCTCTACCGCCGCCACGTACGCCGCCTGCGCGCTCCGCACCTGCGCCTCCCACGCCTCCTCGGCCGCGGCGTTCCCCTGGATCGCCGGGGGCATGACGAAGTTGCATTCCGACTCGTCGACGTAGCGCTGGCTTACTTGGCTGTATCCGAAGCCGGCGCGATGCCGCACCAGCTCGTGCGTGCAGCTCCGGCTGATGCCCTCCAGCAGCACCACGTAGACGGCGTGCTCGAAGACGGAGCCGTGGCCCTGCTTCAGGATGTTCTCGAGGTACGCGGCCGTGGTGCGGCCGGCCGGGTTGTGCTGGCTCATGTAGCAGAGCCGCCCGGCGAACTCGGCGAGCCGCTCGCCGTCCGTCCCCGGCTCCTTCCACTGCACGCCGAGATGCTGGGGCTCGAGGAACTGCGGGCGGGCGAGCAGCGTCACGCGGGGTTCGCGCAGGATCTGCATGGCGAAGGCCGGGCCGATTGGAGGGTGACGTCGGCCGCGAGGCACGGCGACGCCGCAAAACTACGCCTCCCCGCTCCCGTCGGCGAGGGCGAGCCGCGAGGTGGCGTAGCCGCGCTCCAGTTCGATCCGCCGGAGCCCGTCGGCGATGTCCGCCGGCAGCGCCGGCGCGCCGTCGCCCACCTTGAGCGGGCCGGGCAGCCAGCCGGCCGTCGGGGCCGCTTCGCCCGCGAGCGGCACGATGACGCCCGGGTTCATCACCCCCTCGGGGTCGAACGCCCGCTTCACGTCGGCGAAGAGCGCCATCACCGCCGCGCCGTACTGCCGCTCGAGCAGCGGCGTGCGGAGCCGGCCGGCGCCGTGCTCCCCCGCAATCGTCCCGCCGAGCCCGAGGACGAGCCCCGTCACCTCGTCGAGCACCGCCGCGACCCGCGCCTCCCAGCCCGGCGCGCTGACGTCGGGCAGCAGGTTCACGTGCAGGTGCCCGTCGCCTGCGTGGCCGAACAGCACCGCCATCACGCCGTGCCGCCCGGCCGCGGCCTTCACGCCGCGCGCGTAGTCGGCGAGGCGTGCGACCGGGACGCATCCGTCCTCGATGACCTGCAGCGACCGCCGCCCGGGCAGCGCGGCGAGGACGGGCGATGCCCGGTGGCGGAGCGCCCAGAGCGCCTGCACCGACGCGTCGTCCAGCGCCGTCACGGCCGGGGCGCCGAGCGCGACACAAGCCGCCGCCGCCGACATGGCGACGTCGCGCACCGGCTCGGCGTCCCCCTCCAGCTCCACCAGCAGCAGCCCCTCGGCGCCGTGCGCATGCGCGGCGAGCGAGGCCGGCAGCGCATCATCGCCGACGACATCGAGGAAGGTGCGGTCGAGCAGCTCGATGGCACTCGCGCCGGCGGCGCGGAGCGCGGCGACCACGAGCGGCAGGAGCTCCAGCGTCGGGAGTGCCACGCCGAGCGCGGCGGTCGCCTCGGGGATCGGGTCGAGGCGCCATGTCGTCGTCGCGGCGATGCCGAGCGTGCCTTCCGCACCGATGATGAGGTCGAGCGGGTCGCCCGAGGCGAGGAAGACATCGAGCGCGTAGCCGGCGGTGTTCTTGGTGGTGCGCGGGAAGCGTGCGCCGATGAGGTCGGCGTGGGCGAGCAGGTGGGCGTGCAGCGCGGCGGTGTCCGGTGCAGCTGACCCGCGGCGGTACGCCCGCGCGCCCCGGCGGCCGACCAGCTCCACGCCCATCACCCACTCGCGCATCACGCCGAACTTCGGTGTGCGTGCGCCTGCGGCGTTCACGGCGACCAGGCCGCCGAGCGTCGCCCAGGCGAGCGACGACGGATCGGGCGGGAGCCGGAGCCCGTGCGCGCGCGCCGCCGCCTGCAGCTCGCCGCCGCGCACGCCCGCGCTCGCGTGCGCTTCCCGCCGTTCCGCGTCGATGTGCAGCACCCGATCGTGCACCTGCGTGAGGTCGACGATCACCCCCGGGCCGACGGAGGAGCCGTCCATCGCCGACCCTGCGCCGCGCGGGATCAGCGGCGTGCCCGTCTCCACCGCCCAGCCGACGAGCGCCACGAGGTCGCCGGTGTCGCGCGGCACGGCGACCGCCCGCGGCAGCACGCGCAGGATTCCGGCTCCCTCGGCATACGCCGCGCAGGCGCGCGGGTCGGTGCGCCAGGCGCCGCGGAGCGGGGGAAGGGACGGCCGCATGCGCCTATATATACGAAACGGCAGCCTTCGGAGCCCGTTCTCTCTTTACTTCTCAAGGGGACTTCACGAGAATTGGAGGGCTGGACCCCGGAATTACCCCACGTCAGGACCAGAGGCACCGAGAGGCATGTCCGACAGTTCCCGCGCGCAGCTGATCCATATCGACGTTGACCGCCGCCTCGGCCATGAGTGGGACGAGTGGGACGGCAAGCCGTTGCCGAACAACGGCAACTACGATGCGCCGCCGTCCCTGTTCTTCGGCTGGTCGTCGATGGCGCTCAGCGGGGCGATCGTGGCGCTGCTTGGCATCGTCGCGGTCGCGGAGCCGCACCTCGGCGTGATCCACCCGCGCGCCGCCGAGTTCGCCTGGGGCACCATCGGCGTGCTGGCGAGCGTGCTCTGGCTGTGGTGGGGCTTCCTGCTGGCCAGCTATGCCTTCAAGACACCGCTCCTGCCGGAGCCGCTGCTCGAGCGCGGCGCCTACCTCAAGCTGATGCGCCTCACGAGCCGCATGGCCGAGCGGTTCGGCGTGCGCGACCGCGTCGAGAACGCGGCGGTGAAGGTGTACAACGCGCTTGCGTGGCGCCGCGCCCGCAAGGTGCACAACGGCGAGATGCTGCTGCTCGTGCCGCGCTGCCTCTCGCGCGAGACGCTGGACGGCGTGCTTGGCGTGGCGGGGAAGTACGGCGTCCCGGTGTTCGTGGCGACGCGTGGCCAGCTCGCGCGGCGCGTGATCCGCGAGCGGCGCCCGCGCGCGGTGGTGGCGGTGGCGTGCGAGCGCGACATGGTGAGCGGCCTGCACGACGTGGCGGGGAAGGTGCCGGTGCTCGGCCTGACGATGACGCTGCCCAACGGCCCCTGCAAGGACGCGCTGCTGGACCTGCGGCAGCTGGAGGACTGGGTGAAGACGTACGTCGCCTGAGGCGGGCAGCGGGACGAGGCGGGATCGAGAGGGCGCTCCGGGTGGGGCGCCCTCGTGCGTTTGGCGGGGTGGCACGGCGCCGTTCGCCCGAGCGGGCCCGAGCGCATCGCCTCCGGCGGCGTGCTGCCGTCCCTCCTTCGTGTCGTGCCATCCCGCCGTCGCCGCATTCCGTCCCACCCTGACTTGGTCGGGGCGGATCGTCTGCCGAGGTTGTGCGCGTCGTCCGGGCCAACGGTGGTCCGGGACGGCGTGGACCCCTTCGGCGGAGGATGGTGACTGTGCAGATCCCGAGGCACCGTGTCGATGGCGGGCGGTGCGGCTGGCTTGGCGGCGCCGGTCTGGTGCTCACCGTGCAGGCGCTCGCCGCCCAGGCGGTGCCGGTGCCGGCCGACACGGTCCGGCTGACCCTCGATGCGGCGCTGCATCGCGCCACCGTGGCGGCACCCGAGCTCCGCATCGCGGGGGCCGCGCTGCGCAGGGCCGACGGCGAGTTGTCCGAGGCGCGTGCGCCGCTGCGCAACCGCCTCGTCCCGTCGCTCGATGCCTCGCTCTCGTACCAGCGGCTGGTGCAGAACCAGTACGACGCGATCGCCCGGCGCTTCGCGACCGGGCCGGGCCCGGAGCTCGCCCCGGATCCGCTCACGACGGTCTTCAATGCGCGGAACGCGCTGACGATCGCGGTCGCAGCGACGATCGTGCCGTTCGACGGTGGCGTCGCGGCTGCCGAAGCCCGCGCAGCGCAGGCGATGCGGGAGCAGGTGCGCGCGGGATGGCAACAGGCCAAGGCCCAGCTCGAACTCGACGTGACGACGACGTATCACGATGCGGTGCTCTCGCGGCGCGTGGAGGCGATCGCGGAGAGCACGCTGGCGCAGGCCGCACGGGTGCTCGCCATCGCGGAGGCGTCGGTGGCGCAGGGGCGTGCGCCGGCGTTCGAGGCATCGCGTGCGCGTGCGGCGCTGGAGGCGCAGCGGCCCGCGCTGGCCCTCGCGCGCACCGCGCGCGAGCTGGCCGACATGCGGCTCCGCCAGCTCACGGGCGCGTCATCGGCCGCCGTGCTGGTGCTCGCGGATTCGCTCGAGGCCGCACCGGGCGACATGGCTGGGCAGGCGGAGATGCCGACGGCTGCCGGATTCGCGCTGGCACGTCGCCAGGAGTTGCTGGGCGTGGCGGCGGCCGACGCGCGGCTTGCGGCGGCGCGGCGCCGGCAGCTGCCGCGCCTCGCGCTGACCGCGACGCACCAGCGCTTCGCCTACCCCGGCTCCGCCGGGCTCGGCTGGACCGCGTTCTTCCCCAACACCGTCCTGTCCGCGATCGTGTCGGTCCCGGTCGACCTGACCGGCCGCGCGGCGGGCGCGATCGCCGCCGCGGCCGGCGCCCTGGACGAGCGCCGCGAGCGGGCGACGCTCGCCGTGCGGCGCGCTGAGCATGCCGAGCTCGCCGCCCGCCGGGCTGCGAGTGACGCCGCCGAGGCCCTTCGCGCCGCCTGTGCCGGCGACGCGGCGGCAGCGCAGGCCTTCGCCATCGCCGAGGTCCGCTTCGCGGCGGGTCGCTCGTCGGCGCTCGAGGCGCAGGACGCGCGGCTCGCGCTCGCGACCGCGCGCCTGCAGCGTGCGCGCGCCGCGCGGGACCTGCAGGTCGCCCTCGCGCGCCTTGCCCGCCTGGAGCGCCTGCCGCTCGTGGAGGGCGCGTGACCACCGTCCCCGTCACGGTCCGCTTGTCGACCGTCCTTCGCTCCATCCCGCTGGAGAGGTGTCATCCGATGTCGTTCCTCCCGAGGCTGCTCCTCGTGTCGCTGCTGGGCGTGCCGCTCGCCGCCTGTGTCGGCGCATCGTCCACGACGGGCCGCGCGTTGCCGCCCGATGATGCCCCGCGTCGCGTCGGCGCGGCCGATGTGCAGGCCGTGACGGAGGACGTCGTCCTCGTCGGGCCGGCGATCGCGGGTACGCTCGCGTCACCGCGTCGGGCCGTGCTGCGCGCCGAACTCGCGGCGCCGGTCGAGCGCGTGGCGGTGCGGGTCGGCGATCATGTGCGTGCGGGGCAGCTGCTGGCGACGCTGCGGCGGCCGGCCGCGCGGCTGGAGGCGCGTGCCGCGCTGGCCAACGTGCGCTCCGCCGAGCTGCGGCAGCGGCAGGCGGAGGCGGAGCGGCGTCGGACCGAGGAGCTCCTGCGCGTGGGTGGAGCGAGCCGGGCGGAGCTGGACGCGGCGCTGCTCGCGGAGGCGGCGGCCACGGCCGATCGCGAGCTGGCCGAGGCACGAGCCCAGGCGGCGGGCACCGACGCGCAGCGCACCACGCTGCGGGCGCCGTTCGCGGGCGTCGTCGCCGCGCGGCGCGCTGATCCGGGCGACGTGCTGCAGGAGGGCGATCCGGTGCTCGAACTGGTCGATCCCTCGAGGCTCGAGCTGGTGGCGTCGCTCCCGGCAGAGCTGGCCGGTGCGGTGCGGGCGGGGCAGCCGGTCCGGCTGCGCGTGCTCGGGCATGCCGACGAGGTGGAGGCGCGGGTGGGTCGTGTCGCTCCGGTCCTCGACGATGCGACCCGGCAGCTGCTGTTCCGCGCCGACGTGCCGAACCCGGGGGGCCGCATCGCCGTCGGCGCCTTCGTCGAGGGCCGGCTGGTGGAGCGGGCCTTGCGAGAGCCCACGGTCTCGCGCGCTGCGCTCGACTCGACGCCGCGCGGCCTGGAAGTGGCCCACCTTCGGGGCGGGCGCGTCCGGCGCGTTGCCGTGCGGCCGCTGCTCGCCGCCGCTGCGGGCGGACGGGTCGCCGTGGACGGCGCCCTCGCCGTCGGCGACACCGTGCTCGTCGGCGCGCCGAGGACCCTCGGGGCGGGCACACGCATCGTGGTGGAGGACTGACCGATGTGGATCTCGGACATCTCGATCCGGAAGCCGATCGCGGCCATCGTCGCCATGCTGGTGCTGGTGCTGGCCGGAACTCTGGCGCTGCGCGCGCTGAAGACTGACGAGTTCCCGGACGTGGCGATGCCGGTCGTCGCGGTGACGCTGCCCTACCCTGGCGCCGCGCCGGGGCAGGTCGAGCGCGACGTGCTCCGGCCGGTCGAGCAGAAGCTTGCGGGCCTCGGCGGGCTCAAGCGGCTGTTCGGGACCGCCGGCGACGGCTACGCCGCGATCTTCGCGGAGTTCGTCTACGCCAAGGCGCCGGCGGAGGCGATGCAGGAGGTGCGCGATGCGGTCGGCGCGGTGCGGAGCGAGCTGCCGCGCGAGGTCCGTGAACCGGTCATCGAGCGCTACAGCGAGACCGACCTGCCGATCCAGTCGGTGGTGCTCGCCTCGTCGACGGAGCCGCCCCTCGCGCTCGGTGAGCGGGCCCGGCGCCTCGCCCGCGAACTGCGCACGATCCCGGGGGTGGCGCAGGTCACGGTGATCGGCGCTTCCGTGCCCGAGCTCGGCGTGCGGCTCCGGCCCGACGCGATGCGGGCGGCCGGCGTCGGCATGGGGGACGTGGTCGCGGCGCTGCAGGCGCAGAACGTGTCTGCGCCGCTCGGGCGGCTGCAGGGGCCCGCGGGCGAGCAGAGCCTGAGGCTGGCCGCCCGCCCGGCCGACGCCTCCGCGTTCGCGGCGCTCGTCATCGCGCGCGGCGGCGCCGGCGTGGTCCGCCTCGGCGACGTGGCGACCGTGCAGGAGGGCGTCGCCGAGCGGCGCAGCGGCGCCAGCTACGACGGGACGGACGCGGTGAGCCTCGACGTGCGGAAGGCACGCGGGGCGTCCACCACCGATGTCGCCGCTCGCGTGCGGTCCAGGCTCGACGAGGCGCGCCAGGCCCTGCCGGCCGGCACCACCCTCACGGTGGTGCAGGATGCCGGCCTCCGCACCGGGCGGGCCGTCGCCGATGTCGGGAAGACGCTCGTCGAGGGCGCGGTGCTGACGGTGCTGGTCGTCTTCCTGTTCCTGAACAGCTGGCGCAGCACCGTGATCACCGGCCTCGCGCTGCCCGTGAGCGTGCTGGCCAGCTTCATCGCCGTGTGGCTGTTCGGCTTCAAGCTCGAGACGATGTCGCTCCTCGGCCTCTCGCTGGCGATCGGCCTGCTCGTGGATGATGCCATCGTCGTGCGCGAGAACATCGTGCGCCACGTGGAGATGGGCAAGGATCACCGCACGGCGGCTCGCGAGGGGACGGCCGAGATCGGCCTGGCCGTGCTGGCCACGACGCTCGCGATCGTCGTCGTCTTCGTGCCCGTCGCGTTCATGGACGGCGTCGCGGGGCAGTGGTTCAAGCCGTTCGCCCTCACGATCGCCTGCGCGGTGCTCGTGTCGCTGTTCGTCTCGTTCTCGCTCGATCCGATGCTGTCGGCCTACTGGCCGGACCCGCACCGGGCGCCGGGAACGGGGGGACCGGTCACGCGCGCGCTGGACCGCTTCAACGCGTGGTTCGACCGGCTGGCGCACGGCTACCGCGGCGTCGTGCGCTGGGCGCTGGCGCACCGCGGTGCGACGCTCGGCCTCGCGCTGGCCTCGCTCGTCGCCGCGGCCGCGATCCCGGCCGCGGGGTGGGTCGGCACGGAGTTCCTGCCGGCGGACGACCAATCCGAGCTGCGCATCCTCGTGGAAACGCCGCCGGGCACGCCGCTCGCCGAGACGATGCGCCGCGCCGAGGGCATGGCGCGGCTGGCGCGCGCGGAGCCGGAGGTGACGGGCACCTACCTGACGGTCGGCGGCCAGCAGGGGGAGGTGACGGACGGCTCCATCGTCGTGCGCCTGCGGCCCCGGGCCGAGCGGGAGCGCTCGGTGCGCGAGGTGCTGGCAGTGCTCCGCGCACGGGCGCGCGAGGTGCCCGGGGCGACGTTCTCCTTCCTGGAGAGCGGCGTCGGGTCGAGCGGCACGAAGCCGCTGCAGGTGGTGCTGACCGGCGCCGACGGCGACGTGCTGCCCGCCGCGGCCCGCGGGCTCGCGGAGGCGATGGGCGCGATTCCCGGCGTGGTGGACGTCACCCTCGATGCGCGCGCGGGCCAGCCGCAGCTCGAGGTGGCGCCGGTCCGCGCGCTCGGTGCCCGCCTCGGCCTCGCCCCGGCCGATCTCGCGGAGGCACTCCAGGTCGCGTTCGCGGGGCTCGAGGTCGGCGAGTGGATCGACCCGGAGGGTCAGGGGCGGAAGGTCGTCGTGCGGGTGGAGGATCATGCACGGCGGGAGGCGGCCGACCTCGAGCGGCTCCCGCTGCTCGTACCTTCGCCCGCGGGGCCGTCGGCCGCGGTGGCACTGGCACAGGTGGCGACGGTGACGCCGGGGAGCGGACCCGCGCGCGTGCAGCACCGGAACGGGCGCGCCGCCGTCACGATCGGCGCCGCCGTCGCAGGTCGGCCGCTCGGCGACGTGGCCGCCGCCGTCGACTCGCTCGTGGCCGCGACGACGCTCCCCCCGGGCGTGCAGGTGCTGCAGGGCGGCGATGTCGAGAGCCAGCGCGAGGTCTTCGGCAGCATCGGCCTCGCGCTCGCCGTGGCGCTCGCGGGGATGTACTTCGTGCTCGTCCTGCAGTTCGAGAGCTGGGTGGAGCCGCTCGCGATCCTCGCATCGCTGCCGCTCAGCCTGGTGGGTGTCGTGGGAGCCCTCTGGCTCACGGGCGACACGCTCAACCTGATGAGCCTGATCGGCGTCGTGCTGCTCGCCGGCCTCGTCGCCAAGAACGCCATCCTGCTGCTCGAGTTCGCCAAGCAGCTGCACGAGGAGCGGGGCGTCCCGCTCGGCGATGCCCTCGTCGAGGCCGGCGCGGTCCGCTTGCGCCCGATCGTGATGACCACGCTCGCACTGGTCGCGGGCATGGTGCCGGTCGCGCTCGGCCACGGGGAAGGGGCGCAGTTCCGCGCGCCGCTCGGGGTCGCCGTGATCGGCGGCACCCTCACGTCCACCCTCCTCACGCTGGTCGTGATCCCGTCACTCTACGAGGCGATGCGCGAGGCGGCGGAGCGCGCCACGCGCGTCGCCGGGCGCCTCGCCGGCGGCGCCTCGGTGCGCGCGGCAGGAGGGACCGCGTGATCGGCGCCGGGGCGCTCCGGCGCCCGAGGGTATCGTCCGGCATGCCGTCGCCCGAGCCGCCCCCCGCGGGGACCGACCCGCGCCACTCTGCCGCGCGGTCGCCCCTACCGGTGCTCCCCTTCGCCCCCGTCCTCCCCGCGATGGACCGCGCGGAGTGGGTGGCGCTCTTCGGGGTGGGCGCGCTGCTCGAGCTGACCGGCATCAGCTGGCTCTTCAGCTCCCCGTACGGCCAGCGGTTCGGCGTCTCAACCCTCCAGGCCGCCGCGCTGCTCGGCCTCGACCTCCTGCTCTGGGCGCCGGTGCTCGTGGCGCTCTTCGCGGTGTTCGACCGGACGCGTCCCGCCGGCCCCCGCGCGCTCCGCGCCCTCATGCTGCGGAGCTGGGCAATGATCGTCGCCGGTGCCATCCAGACGGCTGCGTCGATCGCGGTCGGCCGCGCCGCGTCCGCGCTGCTCGGGTTGGATCCGCGGGCGCTGGATGAGTTCTGGGCTCCCGACCTGCGCACGTCGCTGCCGTACACGGTGCTCGGGCTCGGCGCGATCCTCGTCGCGCACGTGGTGATGAGCCGGATCCACCTCGCCGAGCGCAGCGTGGCCCGCGAGGCGGACCTGCGCGCGGAGGCGGCGACCGCCCAGCTCCGGGCGCTGCAGGCCGAGCTGCAGCCGCACTTCCTGTTCAACGCGCTCAACGGCATCGGCGAACTCGTGCACCAGGAGCCCGCACGCGCCGAGGCGATGCTGCTGCGGCTGGCCGGCCTGCTGCGCGGCACACTCACGCACCGTGCGGGCGCGCTCGTCCCGCTGCGCGAGGAACTGGCGATGGTGGATGACTACCTCGCCCTCCAGCACATGCGGTTCGGCGACCGGCTGCAGGTCGTCCGTCGGGTCCCGCCCGAGCTCCTCGAGGTGGCGGTGCCGCCGCTCCTGCTGCAGCCGCTGGTGGAGAATGCGCTCATCCACGGCATCGAGCGGCGCCGGGACGCCGGAGTGGTCGAACTCGAGTTCCGGCGGGACGGCGGCACGCTCGTGCTCACCGTGCGGGACGACGGGCCTGGCCCGGGGCGCGGCGCGAAGGCCGGCACCGGCGTCGGCCTCGCGAACGTCCGCGAACGGCTCGCCCGCCGCTACGGCGGGGCGGCGTCCGTCACGCTCGAGGCCGCGTCGCCTGCCGGTGCCCTCGCGATGGTCCGGCTCCCGGCGTGGCCGGAGGCAACGTGACGAACGACGGCCTCCCACACCTGCGCGCGGCCGTGGTCGATGACGAACCGCTCGCGCGCGCGCGCCTCATCCGCCTGCTCGCCGCCGAACCCGGGGTCGAGGTCGTGCTGCAGGCGGCGGGCGTGGAGGAGGCGATCGCGGCGCTGTCGGCCGCGACGCCCGACCTGCTGTTCGTGGACGTGCAAATGCCGGAGCGCGATGGCTTCTCGCTGGTCGAGGCGCTGACGGCAGGAGCTGCGAGCGCGCGGCGGCCGTACGTGGTGTTCGTGACGGCGCACGCGCTCCACGCGGCTCGCGCCTTCGACGTCGAAGCCGGGGACTTCCTGGTGAAGCCGGTCGAGCCGGCACGGCTGGCCCGCGCCGTGGCCCGCGCGCGGGCCGCGCGCCAGCGCGCCGCGGCACCGGCCTCCGCCGCCGACTGGGCCGAGTCGCTGCAGCGCCAGCTGGCCGAGCTGCTGCAGCCCGCCGCCGCGCGCGCGTACCTGCGCCACTTCGCGGTCACGCTTGGCCGCCGCACGCTCATCGTGCCCGCGGCACAGGTGGACTGGATCCGGGCCGATGGCAACTACGCGCGACTGCATGCGGGCCGGCAGCAGTACCTCGTGCGCACCACCATGCAGGGCCTCGAGGAACAGCTGGACCCCGCCGAGTTCGTGCGCATCCACCGCTCGGCGTTCGTGCGCCTCGATCGTGTGCGCGAGGTGATCATGCTGGCGCCCGGCGAGTACCGCGCCGTGCTGGCCGACGGGACGCAGCTCGACGTGATGCGCTCGTACCGCGCCCGGCTGCCGGGATGAGGGGCGATGCGCGCATGCGATTGCCGGTCTTGCGTGGGCGCACCGGGCTGCGCGCTCTCCGTCAACCCGGTGCCCAGGCTTCAGCGGTTCGCCGGCGTCGTGTAGCCCTTGCCGCGGAGAAGGCGGCACGATCCCGGCGAGAGGCACGCCGCGGCCAGCGCGTCACGGCTCGAGTGCGCCCGTTGCGCCGCCTCCCGCGCCCACCGAGTACCCTTGGAAGGCGCCCCATCGGCGCGTCCCCCTGACCGGCCAGGTCGTCATGCGTCTGCCCCTCGCGGCCCTCGTCCTGCTCCCGCTGCTGCCGCTCGCGGCGCAGCGGCCTGACACGGCGCTGATCGCCCGCCGGCACCGGCTCGAGGCCGAGCTGCAGCAGCTCGCCGAGGTGCGGCGGTCGGTGATGATCCCGATGCGGGACGGCGTGCGGCTGATGACGGACCTGTACGTGCCGAAGGGGCGCACGGGGCCGGTGCCGCTGATCCTGAGCAAGACCCCCTACAACTTCAACTGGTGGGACGTGCGGCTGGGGGCGCCGCGGGATCCGTCGGCGATCCTGGCG
>JANRIU010000079.1:0-75625 GCA_033764615.1 Gemmatimonadales bacterium
GCGGGCTGCTCGAGTTCCCACTCGTCGGCCATCGCGCCGAGCAGGAAGTCGCGCGCGGGCGCGAAGCCCGGCTCGCGCCGGAGCAGCGCGTGCATGAGGTCGGCATACGCCTCGAAGTGCACGCCGCCCGGCCGGGGGCCGTAGTTGACCGGCACGGCGTGACCGGCGCGATAGGTGAGGAGCGCGGCGCGCGCGAGGCCGAAGCGTGCCCATGGCCAGTCGGGATGGTCGCGCGCCAGGTCGTCGAGCGCGCGGCGCGCGTCGCCCAGCGGCCCCGGGCCGCCGTCGAGTTCCGCGAGCCGGAGCGACGCCCACGCCTCGCCGAGTCGGCGCTCGGCGCGGCCGTCGTGCGCCGCGCGCCACGCGTCGCGCAGCCGGGCGGCGTCCGCCGCACCGGCGCCGTCGAGCGCGGCGACGAGCGACGCCATCGCCGCGCGCACCGGCGCGTCCTGCGCCGGCGCACGCACGGGCGCGAGGCACGCGACCGCCGGAACGACGAAGGAGAGCATGCGCCGCATGCCCTCCATAGTCGGGACCGCCCGCGACCCGCGCAAGCGCGGACGCGCCGCGTTCCCTATTGCACCGGCAGGGTGCCGAACTGCTCCTGCTCGCCGCGCTTGAAGAGGAACTCCTCCATGTTGCGGAAGAGGAACTCCTTCGCCTTCGGGTCGCGCAGGTTGATGCCGTAGTGGTTGATGAGCTGCTGCTGGTAGCGCAGCCACTCGGCCCAGCAGGCGCCGCAGATCTGCTCGAAGACCCGCTTGCCGACGTCGTTCTGGAAGGGCTGGAAGGCCATGCCCTCGCGGGTCTGGCCACAGCGCGTGCACGTGAGGGTTGCCATGCGCCAAAGATACCCGCGGCCGCACGGCGCGGCGACCGGGCGGCGCCGCGCCGGCGCGCTCAGGGCATCAGCCGGCCGTGCGCGTGCTCGGACCGGCCCACCGCCCGCGCCCCGCTCAGCGTGCCGAGCGCCGTGCCGATGCTGAAGATGGCCACCGTCCCTACCTTGACCAGCGGCAGGGCGGCGAGCGGCCACGCCAGGACGAAGGCGAGCACCCCGACCGCCGCGGGAAAGAGCGGCGAGTGGATGGCGTCCACGAAGCGGAGCCGACGGCGGACGAAGGTCTTGGCCACCAGGTACCCGCCGAATCCCGCGACGGCGGTGAGGGTGACCATCATGAGGCCGAGCAGGGTACTGAACATTGGCGCGTCTCCGGCGATGTTGCGACGCGTTCCACTACGGAACACCAACGGGGAAAGATTCAGGGGATGAAGCACCCGACCATCGAGATCCCGGACGTCGGCCCGATGGACCATGCCTGGGACGTGCTGGGGGACTGGGCGGCCGAGATGGAGTGGCACAGCGTCGAGGCGACCCTGCGCGGGGCGCTGCGGGTCGCGAGCTGGACGGAGGCCGAGCTGCGGCTGGAGCCCGCCGCGGCCACGGCGGTGGGGGCGCCCGTCCGCCTCGCGCTGCAGCGGACGGGGCCCGTGGAACGTACCGAGGCGGGGGGCGGCGCCCTCGAGTGGCCCTACGAGGGCCCCGACGCCCGCTGGCGCCTGCGCGCGACGATGTGGCCCGGCGAGATCGTGCTCTTCGTGCGCGATGCGATCGAGGGCGAGGAACTGGGCCGCGTGCGGGCGCGGCGGGGGGCGGCGTACTACACGGAAAAGTATCCGTAGGCGGGAAGGCGGCAGGGCGGCAGGGTCGAGGCACCGCGGTCGGTGCTCGACGTCCGGTCATTCATGCCGTCGTGCCGCCTTGCCGCCCTGCCGCCTCGCTACCAGCGCACCACGCAGCTCCCCCACATGAATCCCGAACCGAACGCGGTGAAGGCGAGGAGGTCGCCGTCGCGCACGCGGCCGGCGCGGACGCACTCGTCGAGGGCGAGGGGGATCGTCGCCGCGGTGGTGTTGCCGTAGCGCTGGATGTTGTTGTACACCTGGTCGTCGCGCAGGCGCAGCTCCTTCTGGACCATCTCGGAGATGCGCAGGTTGGCCTGGTGCGGGATGAGCAGCGTGAGCGCGTCCGTGGTGACGCCCGCGGCGGCGAGGGCGGCGCGGACCGACTCGGGCATCCGGGTGGTGGCGTGACGGAAGACCTCCTTGCCGTCCATCTGCAGGAAGTGCTGGCCGCGCTCCATCTGCTCGACCGACTGCCGCGGGTGGTACATGGCGCCGGGCGCGTCGACCCAGAGCTTGTCGGCGAAGGCGCCGTCGCTGTGCAGGTCGAAGGCGAGGATCCCCCGCCCGGGCTCGTCGGTGGGGCCGACGACGGCGGCGCCGGCACCGTCGGCGAAGATCACCGCGGTGTTGCGTCCGCGCGTGGAGATGTCCATCCCGGTCGACTGGACCTCCTGGCCGACGACGAGGATGCGGCGGAAGAGGCCGCTGCGGATCCAGCCGTCCGCGGTGGCGAGCGCGTAGATGAAGCCGCTGCACTGGGCGCGGATGTCGAGCGCCGGGATCGGGCCGAGGCCCAGGCGGTGCTGCAGGAAGACGCCGTTGCCGGGGGCGAAGTGGTCCGGGCTCGAGGTGGCGAGCACGATCGCGTCGAGCTCGGCCGCGGCGAGCCCGGCGGCCTCGAGCGCACGCTCGCTCGCGCGGAGCGCGAGGTCGGTACCGGTCTCGCCCTCACGGACCCAGCGGCGCTCCCGGATCCCGGTGCGCTGGGTGATCCATTCGTCGCTCGTGTCCATCAGGCGGGAGAGATCGTCGTTGGTGACGATGCGGTCGGGCACGGCCATGCCGGTGCCCAGGATGCGGGTGCGTGGCATGGGCGGGAGTATCGGGGACGGGACGGCGAGGGGCAAGACGGGCGGAAGGGCGGAAAGGCGGAAGGGCGGACGGTACGCGAGGGCCAGGGGAACGAGACGTCGAGGAGGCGCGTGTGGGCTGGGATGACGAGGACGAGCTGGAGGGTCTGGCGGACGACGACGGGGGGGACGGGGCGTCGCTCGCGGAGGAGGCGGAGGTCGCCTGCCCCTGGTGCGGGGAGGCGGTGACGATCGGTCTCGACGCCGGCGGCGGCGAGGAGCAGACCTATGTGGAGGACTGCCAGGTCTGCTGCCGCCCCTGGGTGGTGCACGTGACGTTCGGCGAGGACGGATCGGCCACGGTGCACGTGGAGGCGGTGGACCAGTGAGGGGTGGGGCTCAGCGGCGGAAGAGGTACGCGAGCTTCACGAAGAAGCCGTCGTTGGTGCGCTCGAGGTCGCGCAGCCGGTAGGGCTCGGGGGCGGTGAGGCTGGCGCCGTAGCCGAGGAAGGCGACGGTGCCGGGGGTCGGCTCGAACGAGGCGAGCCAGTCCACGCGGAGCGACTCGGTGCGGCGCGCCCCCAGGGGTGCGCCGTTCGCGTAGAGGGGAAGGCCGGTTGCGGGGTCGCGCCGGGCGGCCTGGCGCTCGGAGCGGTACTCGCCGATGAACCGGAAGAAGAGCGCGCGGTTGGGCTGGAACTCGGCCTGCAGGCGCGGCAGGATCGTGCGCGCGAACTCGCTGCCGTCGCGCCGGTCGAGCGAGGCGACGGTGGCCCGCGCGATGACGCGCAGGGAGCGCGTGGCGCGCACCGTCGCGCTCGTGATGAGGCGGGTCTCCCGGCCCTCCGCGGCCTCCGGGAAGATCGGCCGCGCGCCGTACTCCATCCGCAGCGAGGCGCCGAGCGCCTGCCAGCTCGGCGTCTGCACCTCGACGTAGCCGTTCACGAGGCCGCTGGCCTCGGCGGCGGGCTGGAACGCCGGCCCACCGTCGCCCACGGTGAAGCCGGCGTAGTCGCCCGGAAGGAAGCCGACGAACTCGCGCTGCACCCGCCCGTTCACCTGCCACCCGCCGCGGACGCGGACGTTGAGCGTCAGCGCCTCGCTCCCCTCGAACGCCCCGCCCCCGACGAAGTCGTCGTAGAGCCAGAGCCGGTTCAGCTGGGCGAAGGTGGTCACCTGCTCCACGAGGTCGCCGCGCGCGCCGTAGAAGGAGAGCCGGTTGAACGCGTTCCCGCGCACGATCCCGGTGCGGTTCACGAAGCCGGCGCGGGTCTGGAAGTCCTCCTCGATCCCGTTGAGGCCGTAGTTGAAGCCCCACATCCGTCCCGTGCGGTCGGCCTCGAGCTTCCAGATGGCGCCGTCCCGCCGGCCGAGCGCGTCGCGCGTCCACGAGCGGCCGACCTGGCCCTCGATGAAGTACAGCTTCGCCAGGACGAGCCGGGCGTCCGCCGCGGCCACGCGATTGAACTCGCCGCCCCGGGTGCGGTCGGTGAGGGTGAGGCCGGCGAGCGAGGTGCGGCCGAGGTCGCGGCGCACGCGCGTGACGTTGAAGAGGGCGTCGCCGTCGGGCGTCTCGTCGAGCGCGGTGAGGTGGGCGATGCCCCAGCGCCCGAACTTGCCCGTGACCTTGCCGCCGGCGAGCGGGTCGGCCACCTGGCGGGTGTAGACGAGCTGGTTCGGCGTGGCGAAGAGCTCGATCCCCTCGAGGAAGAAGGGCCGCCGCTCCGGGAAGAAGAGCGCGAAGCGCTCGTTGATCTGCACGAGGCCGACGTCCGACTCGACCTGGCTGAAGTCGGGGTTGAGCGTCGCGTCGAGCGCGAGGTTGGTGCGCGAGACCTTGAGGTTGAGGCCGGCGTCGGGGTCGATCGCGTTGCGCTCGAACGCCCCGTCGGCCGCGCGTTCGCCCGTGGCGAAGGCGGTGGTGAAGGGCTGGAGCTCGACGGTGGTGCCGCTGCGAAGGTCGTGCAGTCCCTCGAGCGTCCCCGCCTGGGCGAGGAAGCTCGCGTTCGCGCGCCGCACGTCGGTCCAGGTGTCCTCGTATCCCGTGCGCTGCGTGACGCGCGAGATGTTGATCCCCCACGACTGCGGCCCGCTGCCCGGGAAGCGGAGGCTCTTGAACGGGATCCGCACCTCGACCTCGTACCCGGTCTCCGTGCGCCGCCCGCGCGACTGCCAGATGAAGTCGGGGTTCCGGTCGACGTTGCCGCCGAAGAGGTTGCCGGCGCCGCCGCCCGAGCCCTCGCTGCGGACGCCGTCGTCCTGGATGCCGAGGGGATTCACCGCGAAGAAGAAGGCGCGGCGCTGGTCGCGGAAGGTGTCGAGGTAGATCGTGACGCGGTCGTCGTTGCCGATGTTGTCGCGGTCGGCGACGGTGGCGCGCACGCTCCCGGGGGAGCGGTCGAAGGCCCGGATGCCGAAGTGGATCGCGGTCGGCGAGTACCACACCAGCACCTCGGTGGAGTCGGCCGCGGCGACGCCGTCGACCGGGTTGAACTGCGAGAAGCCGGTGAGCAGCGACGCCTGCCCCCACGCCGGCTCGTCCAGCACGCCGTCCACCACGTCGGGCGCCTCGAGCCGCGCGAGCGGCACCTCCAGCGCGCGCTCGCCGCGGCCGCTGAACACCCGCTCGGCGGGGATCGGCTCGGGACCGGGCCCGGCGAATGCGGCGGCGTGCGGCGGCGGCGGCGCGGCGAGAGCGACAAGGAGCGCGGCGGCGAACGGCGTCACGGCTTGAACCTCCGCGCGCCCTCGGCGGGCGCCCACGGGTGGCGGGGCTCGAAGTGCCGCCACAGCGCCGCCGAGACGGCGCGCAGGAGCACGTACCCCTCGTTCGCATCGGTCCAGCTCGAGTCGGCCTGGTCGCGCGTGATCACCGCGAACGCGTAGTCGCCGGACGGCGCGTTGACGACCGCCACCTCCGAGCGGCTCCGGTTCACGGCGCCCTGCTTGGACGCGACCTGCACCCACGGCGGCAGCTGCGAGAGCGCCTCGCCCGTCCAGTGGATGCGGGTGAGGTGCCGGTACAACTCCTCGCTTGCGGCGGGGCTCACGACGCGCCGCTCGCGGATGCGGATGAGCAGCTCGGCCATCTCGCGCGGCGTCGTCTGGCCCCAGCCGAAGCGCGCGCGGTCGGCCTCGCGCCCGGGGACGCGGCTGTTCACGCGCGTCACCGCGAACCCCTCGCGCGCCATCCAGTCGTTCACCGCGGCACCACCCACGAGCCCCTGCAGCCACAGCGCCGCGGTGTTGTCGCTCGTGGTGATGGAGAGCATCGCCACCGCGGCGAGCGGCACCGAGTCGCCGGCGCGCAGCTTGGCCAGCAGGTCCTCGTCCTGGTCGTAGCGCAGCGAGTCGGCGAAGGCGCGCCGCTGCCGCAGGTCGAGCGCGCCGCGCGCCACCGCGTCGAACGTCGCGACGAGGATCGGCACCTTGATGAGCGACGCGGTCGGGAACGGCTCGTCCGCGCGGAGCGCGGCGGTCCGCCCGGTGCGCAGGTGCCGCACGTAGATGCCGACGTCGCCGCGCACGCCGCGCGCGAGCGAGTCGAGCGTGCGCTCGAGCGCGCGATCCGGCCGGTCGGCCGCGCGGGACTGCGCCGCCGCCCCGCCCGGCAGCAGCAGGGCGAGGCAGCACAGCAGGCGATGGAAGGGCACGGATGCAGTATAGGCGGACGGGCGGACGGGCGGACGGGCGGAAGACGCCCCCGCGCTCGGCGCCCGATGGAGGCCGGAGGGCAGACCGCCAGTCCGCTCGACCGCCCGTCCGCCCCCTACGGCCGCCCGCGCTCCAGGCGCGGCGGCAGCGGATTCCCCGGGCGCTCGCTGTCCCAGAAGATCGAGACGATCCACCAGCGCGTGCCGTCGAAGAAGAGCTGGATGGAGTTCGCGCCGCGGGCGAACGGCTTCGGGTCGGCCGCGGCGCGGCGCGAGTCGTAGGCGCTCAGCATGTGCATGACGTTGCCGTAGCGGTCCGACGTGCGGCCCAGCTCGCGCTCGAAGAAGCCCATCTGCTCGAGGCGCGCGCCGGCCTGGGCGACGTACTCGTCGGGCGACCAGACGCGCATCCGGCCGGTGCCGGTCGAGTCCACCCCGGTCGGCATCAGGCGCGCGCCCGGCGCGAAGAGCGACCGGAAGCGCGCCCAGTCGCGCGGCTGCCCCGCGGGGCCGGAGATGACGTCGTAGAGCGCGGCGACGATGGCGTCGGGGGAGGCCACATCCGACGGCCGCTGCGCGGCGAGCGGCGCGGCGGCGAGCGAGGCGAGGACGAACGCGCGGAGCGTGCGGCGCATGGCGATCCGGGGCGAAGGGGAGGTGCGTTGCGGGGAACCCTCACCCTACGCACCCCCCAGCCCCCCGGATTCACCCGCCCTGCCCGTGGCCCCCCGCCCCCGGCCCCCGGCCCTCGAAGAGCGCCAGGTACTGCCCGTACCCCTCCGCCTCCAGCCGCGCGACCGGGATGAAGCGCATCGCCGCGGAGTTCATGCAGTAGCGGAGCCCGGTCGGCTTCGGGCCGTCGTCGAAGACGTGGCCGAGATGCGAGTCCGCCTTCGCGGAACGGACCTCGCGGCGCGGCAGCAGGAGCTTGAAGTCGAGCTTGGTGCGCACGTTCTCGGGCTCCAGCGGCTGCCAGAAGCTCGGCCAGCCCGTCCCCGAGTCGTACTTGTGGAGCGAGGCGAAGAGCGGCTCGCCCGAGACGACGTCGACGTAGATGCCGTGCTCGTGGTTGTCCCAGTACTCGTTGGCGAACGGCGGCTCGGTGCCGTCCCGCTGGGTGACCTTGTACTGCAGGGGGGTGAGCCGCTCGCGCAGCTCGGCGTCGTCGGGCATGGCGTCAGTCATGCCGATATGCTGCCACCGCCCGCGCCGCCGTTCAAGGCCGCGCCGCCCGCCGTGACATCGGCGAGACGGCGCGCGAGGAAGCGCTGCTCGGCCGGATGCCGGGCGAGCGCCAGCGCGCGGGTGAACGCCGCCGCCGCCTCGTCGCGGCGGCCGAGGCGGCGCAGCAGGTCGGCGCGGGCGGCATGCAGCAGGTGGTAGTCGTCCAGGCGGCCGTCGGCCGCGACCGCATCGACCGCCGCGAGCCCGGCGTCCAGCCCCTCCGCGAAGGCGATCGCCACCGCGCGGTTGAGCGCCACCACCGGTGTCGGCTGGTGCACGGCGAGCGCCCCGTAGAGCAGTGCGATCTGCCGCCAGTCGGTCGCCTCGGGCGCGGGCGCGCGCGCGTGCAGGGCGGCGATCGCCGCCTGCACCTGGTACGGCCCCGGCCGCCCGAGCGCGAGCGCGCGGTCCAGCTCGGCGGCGCCGACGGCGATCGCGTCGCGATCCCAGCGCGCGCGGTCCTGCGCCTCGAGCGGCACGATGGCGCCGTCGGCATCGAGGCGCGCGGCGCGCCGCGCGTGGTGCAGCCGCATCAGCGCCACGAGGCCGAGCACCTCGGGCTCGCGCGGCAGCAGCCCGGCGAGCGCCTCGCCGAGCCGCAGCGCCTCGGCCGCCACCTCCTCGCGCATCCAGCGCTCGCCCTCGGTGGCGGCGTAGCCCTCGTTGAAGATCAGGTACACCACCTCGAGCACCGCGGCGAGGCGCGCCGGCAGCTCGGCCGACGCCGGCACCTCGTAGGGGATCCGCGCCTCGGCGATCTTCCGCTTCGCGCGGACGATGCGCTGCGCCGTCGTCGCCTCGGGCTCCACGAAGGCGCGGGCGATCTCGCGCGTGGTGAGGCCGCAGAGCGTCCGGAGCGTCAGCGCGACCTGAGCCGGCTGGTTGATCGCCGGGTGGCAGCAGGTGAACACGAGCCGCAGGCGCTCGTCCGCGATCCCCGAATCGAGCGCGGGGTCGTCCGCGGGATCGGGCGCCGCCGGCGCCTCGGGCTCGGCCACCGCCTCGAGCGAGGTGCCTCGCTCGCGCCGCACGAGGTCGATCGCGCGGCGGCGCGCCACGGTGGTGAGCCAGGCCGCCGGCCGCTCGGGGATCCCCGCGGCCGGCCACGCCGCCAGCGCCTTCATGTAGGCGTCCTGCAGCGCGTCCTCGGCGAGGTCGAGGGAGCCGAGCTGGCGGACCAGCCCGGCCAGGATCCGGCCGTGCTCGCGCCGGAACACCCCCTCGATCGCGCCGGGCTCCACGCCTCAGCCGGGCTCGTTGAGCGGGCGCAGCTCCACGCAGCCGTGCGGCAGCGACGGGTTCTCGGCGGCCCACCGCTCCGCCTCCGCGCGCGTGGCGCACTCGATGAGGTAGAAGCCGCCGAGCTGCTCGCGCGTCTCCGCGAACGGGCCCTCGCGCGTCACCGGCTTGTCGCCGCTCAGGCGGATCGTGGTGGCGGTGGTCACGGGCTGCAGCTCGGCGCCCCCGCGAATCACCCCGGCCTCCGTCATCCGCTTGCCATACGCCATGTGCGCGGCGTACACCGCCTGGCGCTCGGCATCGCCGAGGCCGTGCCAGATCGTTTCGTCGCCGTAGATCAGGATCGCGTATTGCATCGTCGTGGTCTCCAGGTCAGCGGGAAGAGAGGGAGGCGGCCGGCAGCGACCGCACCTCGACCGTGCCAGCCGCGGCGCCGGGGCAGCGTGCGGCCCACTCGAGTGCCGCGTCGAGGTCGGGCACGTCGATGAGATAGAAGCCGGCGAGCTGCTCGGCCGCCACCACGGCCGGACCGTCGACCACGGTGCGGCGGCCGCCGCGGGTGCGGACGGACGTCGCGGTGTCGGTCGGGGCGAGGCGCGCCCCGCCGCGCATGACGCCGGCGGTCGCGAGCGCGACGTTGTACTGCTGGTAGTCGGCGGGGGGCAGCTCGGCGGCGGCGCCGCCCTCGCAGCCGTAGATGAGGATCGCGTAGTGCATCGTCGTCTCCTGGAGATGAGGACGGCACCCGATGTGCCGTCAGCAAGACGACGAACGGCCCTGGCCGGAATCGACATCGTGCCGCCCCGGCCCCTCGCTCCCGGCCCCTGGCCCCCGGCCTGTCGTCACCGCAGCGCCGCCGGCAGCGCCTCCGCGAACCGCGCCACGTCCCGGGCGGTGACATGCACATGCGGCGTCACGCGCAGCACTGTCCTGTTCCGCACGCTCACCTGCACGCCGCGCGCGGCCAGGCGCGCCGTGAGGTCGGGCGGGGCGCCGGGCGGCAGGTCGAGGCAGAGGTAGTGCGGCGCACGCGGCGTGGCGACCGTACGCCGGAGCCCCGCGGCAGCGGCCGCATCGGCGAGCTCCGCCGTGAGCGCCCCGAGCCGTGCCGCCACGGCGTCGATCCCCCAGCCGAGCAGCAGCTCCACCGATGCCTGGGCGACGGGCCAGAGCGTGAAGTTGGACGACTGCCCCATGTCGAACCGGAGCGCCCCCGGCTGGAACCCCTCGGCCCAGCGCACGGGCTGGCCCCACGCCTCCGACCCCGCGCGCGCCAGCCAGCCGTGCTCCAGCGGCGTGCCGTCCTGCCACCGCGGCGCGACGTAGGCGAAGCCCGTGCTCGTGGGGCCAAGCAGCCACTTCACGCAGCCGCACGCCACCACGTCGGGGCGCACCACCGCCACGTCGAGCGGCACCACGCCGAGCGACTGGATGGCGTCCACCGCGAGCGCGCCGCCGACCGCGTCGAGCGCCGCGCGGATCGTCGCGAGGTCGAGCACGCCGCCGTCGAGCCAGTGGACATGCGGCAGCGCGGCGACCGCGGTGCGTGCGTCGATGCGCGCGAGCACGGCGGCGGTCCAGTCGCCGTCGGCGGGGCGCGGGATGACCGTGAAGTCGGCGCCGACCGCGCGGCACCGCTCGCGCCACGCGAGCACCGCCGACGGATACTCCGCCTCGAGCACGAGCACCTGCTGGCCGGCGCGGACGGGGAGGAGCGCCGCGGCGATCGCCATGCCTGTGCTGATGGCGGGGACCAGCGCCACGTCGTGCGCGGGCGCGCCGAGCAGCCGCGCGAAGGTGGCGCGCGCGGCGTTGGGGACGGCGTGGTAGTCGGCGGCGGCGACCTGCCACGGCTGGCGCTGGCGCTCGAGGGCGAGGTGCCCGGCGGCGAGCGCCACGCGGGGCAGCGGCGCCATCGCGCCGACGTTCAGGTAGCTGACGTCGGCGGGAAGGTCGAACGCGGCGCGCGGATCGGGAGGGAGCAGCGCGCCTCAGGCGCCGAGGAAGGCGCGGAGCAGCTGCCCGAGCCGGAGCTCGGTGTCGCCGACGCCGAGCAGCTGGCTCACGAGACCGGGATGCGTGCCGGCCCCGAGCCGCGCGATCGGCCGGTCGCCGGTCTCGACGACCACCTGGACGTCCAGGCGGCGGAGCGTGGCGGCGAGGACGGCGATCGCGCCGCGTGGCATGCGGCGCGCGCCGTCGAACGAGAGGTGCGGCGGAAGCGACACGACCAGCTCGCCTGCCCGATCGCCCACGTGCAGCGACCCGAGTGGGCCCTCGATGCGGAGGTCCGCCTCGATCCTGGCCGGCGCGCCCGTGCTCACGGCCGGCTGTGGATCTTGACCATGCCGTTCAGCTTCCACGCCACCTGCGGCGCGCCCGCGGCCGTGGAGACGGGGATGTGCACCTCGAGGTTGTTGAACTCGATCTCGGCGTTCTTCTCCGTGAGCTCGTGGAAGAAGTCGGCCACGAGGTCGGCCCAGTCCTTGTGATGATCGCTCATGTGCTGCTCCGCTGGTTGGTTGTCGTTGCCGTGATGTGACGCGGGGCGCGCCGGCCGGCGCGCCTCGCCATTCTCCGTGCCCCGGCGCGAACGCGCAAGGGGGCGCGCCTCAGCCCAGCGGCACCGGTGCCGCGACGGACGGCTGCAGCAGCGTGACGCGCCCGGTGTCGAGGTCGTACCGCGCGCCGACGATGTCGAGCCGACCGTCGTGCAGGCGCTCCGCGAAGAGCGGCACGGCCTTCAGCCGCTCCACCGTCAGCTCCACCTGCGCGCGCACCGTGTTCTCCACCTGGTCGCCCGGGCGCACCGTGCCCCGCGCGATCGCCGGCTTCAGCGCGTCGGCCAGCATGCCGATGCGGTCCGGCGCCCGCTCGTGCGCGCTCGCGAGCGCCAGCGCCGCCTTGATGGCGCCGCACCGCTCGTGGCCGAGCACCACGATGAGCGGGATGCCCAGTTCCTCCACGCCGAACTCGAGGCTGCCGAGCTCCGCGTCATCCAGCACCTGCGCCGCGCTCCGCACGCAGAACAGGTCGCCAAGCCCCTCGTCGAACAGCAGCTCCGGCGGCACCCGCGAGTCGACGCAACCGAAGATCGCGGCGAACGGATGCTGCGACCCGGACAGCTCCTTCAGCCGCTGCAGCCCGCCGTTCGGGTGCTGCGGCCGCCCCTCGGCGAATCGCCGGTTGCCATCCAGCAGCATCGTGAGCGCCGAGGCTGGGGACACCGGCGTCGACGGGCGTCCGGCCCTGGGCGGCGCGGCGGCCAGCCCGCTCGGCCGCGAGACGGTGGCCAGCCCCGCGGCCACGGCAAGCCGGCCGAGCATCTCGCGACGGGGCAGGAAGGAATCGCTCGGCTCGGACATGGCACACCTCGGGCTGATGTGAGATGACCCAACTTTGCACCTTCTTTCACAAGGCCCTGCGAAGGCCACGTGAGGTTCCGCTCACGGGTCCGGGAACGCGAGGCCCTTGCGCGAACGGCCCCGACACTTCATCCTTCTAGCCGGATGGACGGATGTTCAATGGCTTTGCGGGCGGGGGCGAGATGATCCTGGAACAGATGGTGACCCTCGCCGATGGCACGCGCACCCGGCTGCTCGCCCTGCTGGAGCGGCACGAGCTGGCCGTCTCCGAGCTCTGCCAGGCGGTGCAGCTGCCGCAGTCGACGGTCAGCCGGCACCTCAAGGTCCTGGCCGACGAGCGGTGGCTGATTTCACGGCCGGACGGCACGAGCCGAAAGTACAGGATGGCAGAGGAGCTTCCCGCGGCGTCCCGGCGCCTGTGGGAGCTCGTGCGCGACCAGCTTCCGGGTGACCTCGAGGTGGCGCAGGACGCGGAGCGGCTGCGGAGCGTGCTGGCGGAGCGGCGCAGTCGGACGCGCGCCTTCTTCGACTCGGCGGCCACGCGCTGGGACGCGGTGCGGCAGGAGCAGTTCGGCGCGCACCTGGACGCCGCGGTGCTGGCGGCGCTGGCGGACGACGGCTGGACGGTCGCCGACCTCGGGTGCGGCACGGGGCGCCTGCTGGCGGCGCTGGCGCCGCACGTGCGCCGGGTGATCGGCGTGGACGGCAGCCGCGAGATGCTCGAGGCGGCGCGCGGCGCGACCGCCGAGCTCGCGAACGTCGAGCTGCACCAGGGCGAGCTCGATGCGCTGCCGCTGCCGGACGGCGCGGCGGACCTCGCGGTGCTGGGGCTGGTGCTGCATCACCTGCCCGACCCCGCGCGCGTCGTCGCCGAGGCGGCGCGGGTGCTGGCGCCGGGGGGGCGGCTGGTGGTGGTGGACATGCTCGCGCATGCGCGCGAGGAGTACCGGATCACGATGGATCACCAGTGGCTCGGCTTCGCCGCGCCGCAGGTGCTGGGGTGGTTCCGCCAGGCGGGGCTGGAGGCGGGGCGCGTGGTGCCGCTGCCGGCCGACCCGGCGGCGAAGGGGCCGATGCTGTTCGTGGCGTCGGGGCGGGTGCGGCGGGGCGGGGCCTAGGACTCACGACCCCGCACGCAGGCGGGGCCAATCACACTCATGGGGAGCAGCAGATGACGACGCAGGTTGCGACGCAGGCCGGGTCGGCGCTCGACCGCCCGACGTTCAAGGTGAAGGACATCACGCTCGCCGAGTGGGGGCGCAACGAGATCCGCCTCGCCGAGTACGAGATGCCGGGCCTGATGGCGCTCCGCGAGGAGTACCGCGGCCAGCAGCCGCTCAAGGGCGCGCGCATCATGGGCTCGCTCCACATGACGATCCAGACGGCCGTCCTCATCGAGACGCTCGTCGAGCTCGGCGCCGACGTGCGCTGGGTCTCCTGCAACATCTTCTCGACGCAGGACCACGCGGCCGCGGCCGTCGCGGTCGGCCCGACGGGCACGGCCGAGAACCCGAAGGGCGTGCCGGTCTTCGCCTGGAAGGGCGAGACGCTCGAGGAGTACTGGTGGTGCACGGAGCAGGCGCTCATGTGGCCGGACGGCCAGGGCCCGAACCTGATCCTGGACGACGGCGGCGACGCGACGCTCCTCGTGCACAAGGGTGCCGAGTTCGAGAAGAGCGGCACCGTGCCGGCGTTCAACCCCGAGAGCGACCCCGAGGAGTGGGGCGTGATCCTCGACCTGCTGCGCGTCGAGCAGCAGAAGAACCCGGGCCGCTGGACCAAGGTGCTCGGCGCCATCCGCGGCGTCTCCGAGGAGACGACGACGGGCGTGCACCGCCTCTACGAGATGATGCAGGCCGGCACGCTCGCCTTCCCGGCGATCAACGTGAACGACGCCGTGACGAAGTCGAAGTTCGACAACCTCTACGGCTGCCGCCACTCGCTCACCGACGGCATCCTCCGCGCCAGCGACGTCATGCTCGCCGGCAAGGTCGCGGTCGTGATGGGCTACGGCGACGTGGGCAAGGGCTGCGCGCAGTCGCTCCGCGCGCAGGGCGCCCGCGTCATCATCACCGAGATCGACCCCATCTGCGCCCTCCAGGCCGCGATGGAGGGGTACCAGGTGACGACGCTCGACGAGGTGCTCGAGACCGCCGACATCTTCATCACCGCGACGGGCAACAGGAACATCATCACCGTCGAGCACATGGCGCGGATGAAGGACAAGGCGATCGTCGGCAACATCGGCCACTTCGACAACGAGATCGACATGGCCGGCCTGAAGAAGGTCCCCGGCCTGAAGCGCGTGACGATCAAGCCGCAGTACGACGAGTTCGTCTTCCCGAACGGCCGGTCGGTCATGATCCTCGCCGAGGGCCGCCTGCTCAACCTCGGCTGCGCGACGGGCCACCCGAGCTTCGTGATGTCGGCCTCGTTCACGAACCAGGTGATGGCGCAGATCGAGCTGCACCAGAACGCCGACAAGTACGAGAAGAAGGTGTACACGCTGCCGAAGAAGCTGGACGAGAAGGTGGCGCGCCTGCACCTCGGCAAGCTCGGCGTGAAGCTCACGCAGCTCTCGAAGGACCAGGCCGACTACATCGGCGTGCCGGTCGAGGGCCCGTACAAGCCGGACCACTACCGCTACTAGTCGGCGGCGCGGGACGGGGACGGGCGGCGGGGCCGATCGGGCACCGCCGCCCGTTTCTTCTTCCCTCCTTCATGCTTCCTTGCGAGGGGAGCGGGTACGCTGCCGGGACACACGCCTCCGGGGAACCCGACGTGCCGACCGCCGCCCGCAGCACCGAACCCGTCCGCTTCACCATCGCCCCCGCGGTCCGCGAGGCGCTCCAGCGCCTCGAGCGGCGCGAGGGGCCGCTCGTCATCCAGCACGGCATCGGCTGCCGCGGGCCCGAGTCGCTCGTCGCCTACCCGAAGCGCACCTTCCGCCGCGGCCCGTTCGACGTGCTCGTCGGCACGGTGGAGGGGATGCCGGTCTACGTCGATCCGGCGACGGCCGCCCAGCTCGCCGGCCGCGACGTCGCCATCGACGCCTGCCCCTCCGAAGGCGCCGGCGCGCTCGGCATCGCGGCGGTGGCGCTGCACTGTTCGGTGGGGTGAGGGGAGGCCGGGGGCGCCGGGAGCGCGATGCCGGCCCCGGCCGCCGGCTTCCGGCCCCGAGCCCCCGGCTCCGGGCCCCAAGCCTCCTCCCCCACCCACACTCCCTGCCTCATTTCGCTCCACCCTCCAGTGGCACCCGGGTGACCGCGCCGTTACCATATCGCCGTGCCTTGGTGACCGCTCGGCATGCTTTTTCCCCCGTGCCCAGGACACGCATGGTCTTCCCACCGAGCACCCTTCGTCGCCCGGCGCCTGCGGCGTCCCGACCGCGAGTGCTCGCCATCTGCGGCTCGCTCAACCAGACGACCATGATGCACGCGGTCGGCCGGGAGCTCGCGGACGACTGTGACGTGCTCTACACGCCGTACTACGCGGACGGCGTGCTCAAGTGGTTGAATGGCAAGGGGTTCCTCGACTTCACGATCATGGGTCCGGGGAGCAACTTCCTGCGGCAGACGAGCGAGTACATGGCCGACCACCAGCTCCCGCTGGATCCCGGCGGCAGCGACGGCCCGTATGACCTCGTCCTCACCTGTTCCGACCTCATCGTCCAGCGCAACATCCGCGGCCGACCGATCATCCTGATCCAGGAGGGGATGACGGATCCGGAGGACACGCTCTACCACCTCGTGCGCAAGTTCAAGCTGCCGCGCTGGCTGGCGAGCACCGCGACCACCGGGCTGTCGCTGGCGTACCGGCGCTTCTGCGTCGCGAGCGAGGGGTACCGGCAGCACTTCCATCGCAAGGGCGTCCCGCTCGACCGGCTGGTGGTGACGGGGATCCCGAATTACGACAACTGCGCGGCGCTGCTGGACAACGACTTCCCGCTGCGCGACTACGTGCTCGTCGCCACGTCCGACACGCGCGAGACGTTCAAGCGGGACGATCGGCGCACCTTCTTCGACCAGATCGAGCGCATCGCGCGCGGGCGGCCGCTGGTGTTCAAGCTGCACCCGAACGAGAACGCGGAGCGCTCCACGGCGGAGATCCAGGCGCGCTTCGGCCCCGTGCCCGTGTACCACACCGGGAACACGGGGCACATGATCGCCAACTGCCAGGCGCTCATCTGCCAGTACTCGACGGTGGTCTACACCGGGCTGGCGCTTGGCAAGGAGTGCCATTCGTACTTCGACATGGCGGAGCTGCGCCGCCTGCTCCCGGTCCAGAACGGCGGGACGTCCGCGCGGAACATGGCTGCCGTCTGCCGCGAGGTGATCGAGGACGCGGCGGCCGCCCCCCGCTACGCGCGCGCCGCGGGCTGAGCGGTGCGGGTCCTGACCGTGCTCCAGGCGCGCACGGGCTCGTCGCGCCTGCCGGGGAAGATCCTGCTGCCGCTGGGCGAGCGCACGGTGCTGGAGGTGATGCTGGAGCGGGTGCGCCGGAGCCGCCTCGCGGGCACCGTCTGCGTCGCCACCACCACCGACCCCGACGACGACGCGCTCGTGGCGCTCGCGGAGCGGGCCGGTGCCGCCACCTTCCGCGGCCACCCCACCGACCTGCTCGACCGCCACGTGCAGGCCGCGCGCGCCTTCGGCGCCGACGCGGTGGTGAAGATCCCGTCCGACTGCCCGCTCATCGACCCCGCCGAGATCGACGCGGTGCTGGCGCCGTTCCTCGCCGCGGGCGGTGCCCTCGCCTACGCGAGCAACCTGCACCCGCCGACGCACCCCGACGGCAACGACGTCGAGGTGATGACGACGGCCGCGCTCGAGGCCGCGTGGCGCGAGGCGACGGACCCGGACGACCGCGAGCACACGACGCCGTACCTCGTCCGCCACGCCGACCGGTTCCCGCAGCGCAACGTCCCGTGGGCGCGCGGGCTCGACCTGAGCGCGTCGCACCGGATCGTGCTCGACTATCCGGAGGACTACGCGCTGCTCCGCGCGGTGCATGCCGCGCTCGCGCCGGCGGACCCGGCGTACACGCTGGACGACATCGTGCAGTTCCTCGACACGCATCCCGAGGTGCGCGCGCTCAACGCGTCGCGGCTCGGGATCCACTGGTGGACGCTCGCGGGGAAGCCCGCGCCGTCCGCGGAGACCGCGGCATGACCGCCACCGCCCCCGCCGCCACCGACCGCGCGGCCCTCGCGCTGAAGGTGCGCGAGCACATCGTCCGCATGAGCACCGACGGCGGCTGCTTCCTCGGCGCCTCGCTCTCGTGCGCCGACCTGATCGTGCACCTCTACACGTCGGTGCTCCGCCTCGCGCCCGGCCGCCTCGCCGATCCCGACCGCGACTACTGCCTGCTCTCCAAGGGGCACGACGTGCCGGCGCTGTACGGCACGCTCGCGGAACTCGGCTACCTCGACCCCGCGCGGCTCGCCAACCACCTGAAGCCGACCGACAGCATCTACTGGCACCCGAACCGGAAGGTGCCCGGCGTCGAGTTCCACTCGGGCTCGCTCGGCCACCTGCTCTCGGTGAGCGCCGGCATCGCCTACGACCAGCGCATGCGGCAGTCGCCCGGGCGCGTCTTCGTGATCGTCGGCGACGGCGAGCTCGACGAGGGGTCGATGTGGGAGGGGCTGCTCGTGGCGAGCGCCAAGCGGCTCGACAACCTGGTCGTCATCGTCGACCGGAACGCCTTCCAGGCGAACGTCCGCACCGAGATGCTCATCCCGCTCGAGCCGCTGGAGGACAAGTTCCGCGCGTTCGGCTGCGCGCCGGTGCGCTGCGACGGGCATGACTTCGCCGCGCTCGACCGCGCCTTCGCCACGCTGCCGCTGGAGGCGGGGAAGCCGACGGTCGTCATCGCCGACACGGTGCGCGGCAGGGGGCTCCCGTCGATCGAGGCGCGGGCCGACCGGTGGTTCTGCAACTTCACCCACGACGAGGTCGGCGCGCTGCTGAAGGAGCTGCACGGCGAGGCGCGCGCGACCGTGCAGTCGGAGACGCTGATCGTCCGATGAGCACCGCGACCCCGGCCGCCCAGGCCTACCCGACCTACGCCGACGCGCTGCACGCCCTCGTCGAGGCCGACGAGCGCGTGCTCGTCGTCACCGCCGAGAACCGCGGCAACATCCGCAAGCTGCCGCCGATCCTCGGCGACCGCTTCCTCGACGTCGGCATCTGCGAGCAGACGATGATCGGCATGGGCGCGGGCCTGGCACTCCGCGGCCGCGTGCCGGTGATGCACGCGCTCGCGACGTTCCTCGTCTTCCGCCCGTACGAGTTCATCCGCGACGACCTCGGCATCCCGTGCCTGCCGGGCAAGCTCGTCGGCGCGGTGCCCGGCGTCCTCTCGGACGCCAACGGCCCCACGCACCAGGCGCTCGAGGACGTGGCGCTCATGCGCGGCATCCCGAACATGCACGTCTTCTGCCCCGCCGACGGCGAGGACCTCGCGCTCGGCCTGCCGCACGTCGTCGGCTCGCCGAACCCGACGTACATCCGCCACAACGAGCGCCCCGCCCCGGTCCGGCACGCGCCGTTCGAGCTCGGCCGCGCCGAGGTGGTGCTCGAGGGGGAGGACATCGGCATCCTGGTGTACGGCGCGCTCTTCACCGAGGCGCTGGAGGCGGCACGGCTGCTCGCGGCGCAGGGCCGCTCGGTGCGGCTGGTGAACATGCGGATGCTCAAGCCGGTCGACGCCGACGCCATCGAGGCGACGGTGCGCCGCTGCGGCCTCGTCGTCACCATCGAGGACGCGTTCAAGGTCGGCGGCCTGCACACGATCCTCGCCGAGACGTGCCTCGCGCGCGGCGTGCTGCCGCGCCGCACGCTCGCCATCGCCTTCGACGAGCGCTGGTTCACGCCGGCGCTCCTGCCCGCGGTGCTCGAGGTGGAGGGGCTCACCGCCCCGCGCCTCGCCGAGCGCATCGCGGCCGCCCTCGCCTGAGCCCCGGAGCCCGTCCGATGCCGAACACCGTCGCGCTGAACGCCGCCTTCCCCGTCATCACCGCGTCCGACGCCCTCTGGGCGCGGGCGCACGGGCTGATCCCCGCGGGCACGCAGACGCTCGCGAAGGGCCCGCAGCAGTACGTGAAGGGGGTCGCGCCGAAGTACCTGCGCCGCGGGAAGGGCGCGCGCGTCTGGGACGTGGACGGCAACGAGTACGTCGACTTCAACATGGCGATCGGGCCGCTCGTCCTCGGCTACGCCTACCCCGCGGTCGACGCCGCCATCCGCCGCCAGCTCGAGGACGGCATCACCTTCTCGCTGATGCACCCGCTGGAGGTCGAGGTCGCCGAGATGATCCGCGACCTCGTGCCGTGCGCCGAGATGGTGCGCTTCGCCAAGCAGGGGTGCGACGTGACGAGCGCCGCCATCCGCGTCGCCCGCGCCTTCACCGGCCGCGACCAGGTGCTCTGCTGCGGCTACCACGGCTGGCACGACTTCTACATCGCCGTCACCGACCGGAACCGCGGCATCCCGCAGGCGGTGCAGGACCTCTCGTACACGATCGACTTCAACAACCTCGACATGCTCGAGGCGATCGACGAGCGGACCGCGTGCGTCATCCTCGAGCCGGTCGTCTTCGAGGAGCCGAAGGCGGGCTTCCTCGAGGCGCTGCGCGACCGGTGCCGCCAGGTCGGCGCGCTGCTCATCTTCGACGAGATGTGGACCGGCTTCCGCGTCGACGTCGGCGGCGCGCAGCGGAAGTACGGCGTCACGCCCGACCTCTCGACGTTCTCGAAGGCGATCGCCAACGGCATGCCGCTCTCGGTGCTCTGCGGCCGCGCCGACGTGATGCAGGTGCTCGAGAAGGACGTCTTCTGGTTCACGACGTTCGGCGGCGAGGCGCTCTCGCTCGCGGCGGCGCAGGCGACGATGACGGAGCTGGTGGCGCAGCGCGTCCCCGCCCGGATCGCCGAGCAGGGGCGCAAGGTGCGGGACGGCTTCCTGCGCATCGCGCGCGACGCGGGCGTGACCGACCTCGTCGGCTGCATGGGCCTCGACTGCCGCACGATCGTCACCTTCAGCGCCGCCGCCGGCAACGCGCTCGAGGCGAAGTCGCTCGTGCAGCAGGAGCTCATCAAGCGCGGCGTCCTCTGGACCGGCACGCACGCGATGAGCTTCAGCCACACCGACGCCGACGTGCACCACCTGCTCACCGCCTACGAGGAGGTCCTGCCGATCCTCGGCGAGGCGGTGCGGCTGGGCAAGGTGCGCGAGTGGCTGAAGGGGGAGCCGGTGGAGCCGGTCTTCCGCCGCACGAGCAACTTCAACCTCAAGCCCCGGACGTGAGCGCGACGCCCGCCGAGGCGCCCGCGGGCGCGATGCGGAAGTTCTCGCTGGAGGGGAAGGTCGCGGTGGTGACCGGCGCCGGCGGCCTCATCGGCCGCCGCCACTGCGCCGCGCTCGCCGCGGCGGGCGCCGCGGTCGTCGCGACCGACATCTCGGCTGCCGCCGCCGAGGCCGGCGCCGCCGAGGCGGTCGCGTCCGCCCGTCCGCCGGTCCGCCCGATCGCCGTCGCGGCCGACATCACCGACCGCGGCTCCCTCGAGGCGCTGCGCGACGCGACGCTCCGCGCCTTCGGCCGGCTCGACGTGCTCGTCAACAACGCGGCGATCAACGACAAGGTGGAGCAGCGCGGCGACCTCGGCGTCGACGCCACCGCCTTCGAGCACTTCCCGCTCGAGGAGTGGCGCCGCGTCCTCGACGTGAACACCACCGGCATCTTCCTGCCGTGCCAGGTGCTCGGCCGGGTGCTCGCCGAGCAGGGGTCGGGGTCGATCATCAACGTGGCGTCCACGTACGGCCTCGTCGGCCCCGACCAGGCGCTGTACGTCCGGCCGGACGGCAGCCGGGCGCTCTGGAAGTCGCCGGCGTACCCCACCAGCAAGGGTGCGGTGCTAGCGTTCACCCGCTATCTGGCGGCCTACTGGGGCCCCCGGGGGGTGCGGGTGAACACCCTGGTGCCCGGCGGCGTCGAGGCGGGGCAGGAGCCGTGGTTCCTGGCGAACTACGCGCGCCGCACCCCGCTCGGCCGGATGGCGGCGGCCGACGACTACGAGGGCGCGCTGGTGTATCTCGCCAGTGACGCGAGCGCCTACATGACGGGCGCCGCGCTCGTCGTCGACGGGGGCTTCACCGCGTGGTGACGCGCTGACCCCCGCCGAGCGCGCCCGCGGCGTCCGGCTCGTGCTGACCGACGTGGACGGCGTCCTGACCGACGCCGGCGTCTACGTGGGGCCGGAGGGCGAGGTGATGAAGCGCTTCACCGTGCGCGACGGCATGGGGGTCGAGCGGCTGCGCACCCTGGCCGGGCTCGAGACGGGGATCATCACCCGCGAGCGCTCGCCGATCGTGGAGCGCCGCGCCGAGAAGCTGCGCATCACGGAGCTGCACCTCGGCGTGCTGGACAAGCTGCCGTGCGCGCGCTCCATCGCCGAGCGGCGGGGGATCCCGCTCTCGGCGGTCGCCTACATCGGCGACGACGTGAACGACCTGGAACTGCTCGGTGCGGTCGGCCTCTCGGCCTGCCCCGCCGACGCGGAACCCCCGGTGCGGGGCGTGGTCCACCACGTCTGCGCGGCCCGGGGCGGGCATGGCGCCTTCCGGGAGCTGGCGGAACTCATCCTCGCGGCGCGCGCTGGCGCGGCCGCGGATCCTCCGGGAGGGACGGCGTGACCCAGGCGATGGAGCGGCAGGTGGTGCGGCTGGGCGGGCGCCCCGTGGGCGACGGCCAGCCGTGCTACGTCATCGGCGAGATCGGCATCAACCACAACGGCTCGCTCGACCTCGCCAAGAAGATGATCGACGGCGCGGTCGCGGCGCACGCGGACTGCGTGAAGTTCCAGAAGCGCACGCCCGAGCTCTGCACGCCGAAGGACCAGTGGTACCTCGAGCGCGACACGCCCTGGGGCCGGATGACGTACATCGACTACCGGCACAAGGTCGAGTTCGGCGAGGCCGAGTACGCCGAGATCGACCGCTACTGCCGCGAGCACGGCATCGCGTGGACCGCGTCGCCGTGGGACGAGCCGTCGGTCGCGTTCCTCGCGAAGTTCGGCGTGCCGTTCCTCAAGATGGCGTCCGCCTCGCTCACCGACCTGCCGCTCCTCGCCGCGGCCCGCGCCACGGGGCTCCCGGTGATGATCTCCACCGGCATGTCGACGATGGACGAGATCGACCGCGGCGTCGCGGCACTCGGCACCGACGACCTGCTCCTCGCCCACGCCACGAGCACGTACCCGTGCCCGCCGGAGCAGCTCAACCTGCGCATGATGCACACGCTGCGCGCGCGCTTCCCGCGCTGCCCCGTGGGCTACTCCGGCCACGAGACCGGCCTCGCCACCACGCTCGCCGCCGTGGCGATGGGCGCGCACTTCATCGAGCGCCACATCACGCTCGACCGCTCGATGTGGGGCTCCGACCAGGCCGCCTCCGTCGAGATGATCGGCCTCCAGCGCCTCGTGCGCGACATCCGCGACATCGAGATCGCCATGGGCGACGGGGTGAAGCGGGTCTACGACAGCGAACTCGGTCCACGCAAGAAGCTCCGCCGCGTCCTCGCCGACGCCGCGAGCTGACGCGCGGACCCGTCCCTCCGCAGGAGCAGCGCCCCATGACCACCTCCCGTCCCGCCCCGGCGCCGCTGTGGAAGCGCGTCGAGGGGGTCGTCTTCGTGACGATCGGCCTCGTCGGCCTCGGCTTCATCCTCACCGGCGGCGGCACCCTCGCCGAGCGGGGGAGCTTCGTCTTCATCGCGCTCGCCGCCGTGCTGTTCATGTGGGCCGAGCGCGCGAAGCCGTACAACCCCGAACAGGGGCTCTTCCGCACCGGCTTCTGGACCGACTTCGTCGGCTACTGCCTCGTGCAGAGCTTCGTGCTCGGCGTCGTCATCGGCCGCATCGTCGGCTGGCTCGACGTGAACACCGGCTGGTCGCAGTACAAGCTCGTCAGCGACTGGCCGATCGCCGCGCAGGTCGCGTTCTTCATCCTGACGCACGACCTGTACATCTACTGGTTCCACCGCTGGCAGCACCGCTCGCCCACGCTGTGGCGCCTGCATGAGGCGCACCACTCCGTGCCGCAGGTGGACTGGCTCTCCGGCGTCCGCTCGCACTCGCTCGAGATCCTCGTCAACCAGACGATCGAGTACGCCCCGATGATCCTCCTCGGCGCCTCGCCCGAGGTGCCGGTGATCAAGGGCGCCATCTCGGCCGTGTGGGGGATGTGGATCCACTCGAACCTCGACGTGCGGATGGGGAAGCTGCAGTACGTCATCAACGGCCCCGAGATGCACCGCTGGCACCACGCGGACGACCCGGAGGCGTACGACACGAACTTCTCGACGAAGTTCGCGTTCTGGGACTGGATGTTCGGCACGGCGTACTTCCCCGACCCCGCGGCGAAGAAGGCGCAGGCGTACGGCCTGGGCTACCCGGGGTGGCCCGAGGGGTCGCCGATGGCGTACGTGGAGCAGCACATCCAGGCGTTCAAGGCGCCGCTGCGCCCCGACCTGCAGCCGGGTCGCGGCGGCCATGTCGACTCCGAGGCGGCGGCGCCCGAGGCGCCGGCCGCCGACCTGCAGGGGAGTTCCGCCCGATGATCACCCGTCTCGTCCGCGCGGCCGCCGCCGCGACCCTGCTCGTGCCCGCCGCGCTCGCCGCGCAGGCGGAGCCCGGGCTCACCGTCTCGCTCGACTCCGCGCGCCGCGAGGTCGTCATCGTCGCGGGGCCGTTCGACGCGCCGCAGATGGGCGCGGGCCACGGCGCCGCCGGCCACGGCGACGCGCATGGCGGCGCCCCCGAGGTGAAGACCGTCGGCAGCATGATGGACCACGGCGAGGCGCACGACACGCCGCTGCAGCGCTTCCGGTGGCCCGTGGACGGCTACCTCCGCGGCTTCCGCATCGAGGTGACCGACGGCGAGGGGAAGCCGCTCCCGCGGCGCATCCTGCACCACCTCATCATGGTCAACTTCGACCGGCGCCAGCTGCTCTACCACGCCGCCGAGCGGATCATCGGCGCCGGCTCCGAGACCGACGACTACTCGCTGCCGCGCACCATCGGCATGCCCGTGAAGGCCGGCACCAACCTCGGCCTCTACGCCGGCTGGCACAACGACCTCGGCCGCGACCTGCCGGGCGTGAAGGTGAAGCTCGTCCTCGACTGGACGGCGCTCAACCAGAACCCGAAGCCGCTCGCCGTGCTGCCGATCTACATGGACGTGAACCTCGTCCCCGGCATGCCGAACAGCTACGACGTGCCGCCGGGGAAGAGCACGAAGGTGAAGGAGTTCACGCTGCCGGTGGGCGGCAAGCTCCTCGGCGTCGGCGGGCACCTGCACGACTACGGCTCGGCGGTGCGGCTGGAGGACGCGGAGACGGGGAAGGTGCTGACGCAGATCCGCGCGAAGCGGCTCAAGGACGGCCGCGTCACCGGGCTCGACCGGAAGCTGTTCGGCGTCTCCGGCGAGGGGCTCGTGCTCAAGGCCGGCCGCCGCTATCGCGTGGTGGGCGAGTACGACAACCCGACCGGCCAGCTGCTCAGGAACGGCGCGATGGCGCACATGGTCGGCATCTTCGTGCCGGACGACATCAGCAAGTGGCCGACGATCGACCCGAACGACGTCGACTTCCAGCGCGACCTGGCGGTGCTCAACCTGCAGGGCGAGGACGGCGGGGAGCACAACCACTAGGGCGGACGGGCGGACAGGCGGACGGGCGGACTGCACGAGGCAGCCCGCCCGTTCGCTTTTCCTGTCCGCCAGTCCGCTCGTCCGCCCGTCCGCCCGCGCTCAGCGCGCCAGCGCGCTGAGCGCGAGATCCACCTCCCGCGCACTCACGGCCCGCGGGAAGCGCCCATCGGCGAAGCGCTGGTCGCCCTTCGGCTCGCGCGGCACGCTCACGCCGACGACCTTGCCGCCGCGCGCCACCTCCACCATCGCCTCCGCCACCGCCCACTCGCGCGGGCCACCCTGGTCCACCGTGAGCACGAGCGTCCAGACGCCGTCGTCGCTCCAGCTCTTGCGCAGCGCGTAGACGCCCGGACGCGACGTCTTCTCGAGCGCGAGCGGCTGGCTCACGCGCTTCCCGCCGACGATCCCCTCCGCCCGGCCCGACACGGTGAGCCCCGTCTCGTTGTCATGGTGGAACGTGTGCACCAGCAGGAACGCGCCGGCGGTGGTGCGGTCGTACGGATTCGGCGGCAGCTCGATCGAGATGTACGGCGGGCCGAAGAGCGCGGCGGCGGCGAGGAGGAGCGTGGCGAGGGACATGGGGGCCTCGGGGAGGCAGGGGGTCAGGGGGCGGGCCGGCATGGATGCCGAGCGCGGCGAGTCACTTGTACAGATTGGGTGCCGCCCGAGACTCGGACGTTTACCCGTCCGCCTGCCCGCCCGTCCGCCTGTCCGCCCGCTCGGCCCGCTGCGCGGGCCGAGCGTCAGCGCGGCCCGAGCGTCACCTCCCCCATGAACGTCCGCACCTTCACCACGGCGCCGCCCCTGCCGCGCGTCACCTTCCAGGGGCCGCGCTGGTCGACGCGCTTCGGCTGGTCGCTCCAGAGGTCGTTCCGGATCTCGCCCTGCTCGGTGTAGGCCATGAAGGCGACGGGCATGTCGGCCGGCAGGCGGAGCGTGATGCCGCCGTTGTGGCTCTCCGCCTCGAGCAGGCCGCCCGGTGCCATCGTCCCCTTGAAGCCGATCTCGCCGTTCACCGTCTCGAGCTTCACGCGCCTCGCGTCGGCCAGCAGGCCGACCTGCAGCTCGCCCGTGGTGGTGCTCGCCTCGAGGTCCTCCACCTTGCCGCGGATCACCACCTGGCCGTTCACCGTCTCGGCGGTGACGCGCTCGCTCTCCACGTCGGCCTCCACCGAGCCGTTCACGCCCTCGAGCGCCACGGAGCGCGGGCTGCCGTCCACGCGGATGCGGCCGTTCACCGCCTCCACGCGCACGTCGCCCGTGACGCCGCTCACCTCCACGGCGCCGTTCTGGCACTCGATGGAGACGCTTGCGCGGCGGGGGACGCGGACCTCCATCCCCTCGTCGGCGAAGACGTCCTGCTCGATGCGCACCGAGCGCGCGTCGCCGTTCACGTCGTCGGCCGAGACGTTGGTAGCGACGATCGAGTCCTTGTCCCAGGCGTAGACGCGCACGGCGGCGTTGGCCGACTCGATGCTGATGCTCACGTCGCGGTCGACGGCCATCGCCATGCGCGACGGCGTGACGGTCATGCGCCGGCTGCGGTCGCGGTCGCGCTCGCGGTCACGGTCGCGCTCGCGCCGCTGCGCCTCGAGCGGGGCGGGGGCGAGCGCCGCGGCGGCGAGGAGCAGCGCGGCGAGCGGAACGAGCGGGGTCGGACGGATCATGAGCGGGTCATCCCGAGCGAGGCCGCGCGGCGCAGCAGCGCGAGCTTGCGCTGGTAGGCGGCACGGGCGAACTCCTGCAGGTACGGATCGGCGGGGCGCGCCTGGAGCGCCCGTTCGGTCTGCGCGATGGCGGTGTCGGCCGCGGCGGCGGCGCGGCGCAGCACGGCGAGCGTGCTGTCGGGCACGCGGCCGGCGAGCCGGTCGAGCGTCCCGCCGAGCTCGCGGTCGGCGGCGCGCTCGCTGGCGAGCGGCGCGGGCGCGGCGGTCGTGTCGGCCCGGGCCGCCGAGGCATCGGCGAGCGCGCGGCCGGCGCGGCCGCGGCGGAGCGCGCCCCACGTGCCGACCGACGAGCCGATGACGAGCAGCGTCGCGGCGACGAGGAGCCAGCGCGGCTCGTTCCACCAGGGGCGGCGCCGGCGCGGCGCCAGCCGCGGCGCGATGCCGGGCCACAGGTCGCGCGCGGGCTCGATCGCCCGCGGCAGCTCCGTGAGCTGCGCGCGCAGCGCGTCGGGGAGCGGCTCCGGCTCGCCGTCGGGCGGGAGCGCGGTGTCGTCGGTCATCGGTCAGCGCTCCAGCGCGGCGCGGAGCAGCTTGCGCGCGCGGTGCAGGTGGGCCTTGCTCGTGCCTTCGGCGATCCCCGCCAGCTCGGCGATCTCGCCGTGGGCATATCCCTCGATGTCGTGCAGCACGAAGACCTGCCTCGCTCCCGGCGGCAGCCGGGCGATCGCGCCCTCGAGGTCCATCGCGAGCCCGGCGGGGGCGCCGCGGCTCGCGGCACCGAGCGTCTCGGGCTCCTCCACGATCGCCACCCGGAGCTCCCGTCGGCGCGCGGAGCGTCGGTCGCCGAGGACCACGTTCACGGCGAGGCGGTGCAGCCAGGTGCCGAACGCCGCCTCGCCGCGGAACGACGGGAGCTGCTCCCAGCAGCGGACGAACGCGTCCTGCGTGAGCTGCTCCGCCTCCGCCCGGTCGCCGGTGAGGCGGAGGCAGACGGCGTGGATCCGCCCGACATGCTCGCGATAGAGCCGGGCGAACGCCGCTTCGTCGCCGGCCTGCGCCGCGCGGACAGTGGGATCCACGGGGATAAGATGCCTTGGGGGGGTGGGGGGTTTAGAGGGCGGGCATGGCGGCAGGCGGGCCGGAGGGCCCGGGACTGGGGGCTGGGGGCCGGGGGCTGGGGGCGCACGAGGTCATCGCGAGCCTGCGCCACCGGCAGCTGTCATCGCGAGCCCGCACAGCGGGCGAAGCGACCTTCTGGGCGCGTGCGGGTAGGCCGCCCACCAGCACCGCCGCCAAGGTTGCTTCGGCGGCGGTGCCGCCCCGCAATGACGAGCGCAACACCACCCCCGTCCGCCAGTCCGCTCGTCCGCCCGTCCGCCCCCCCTACACCCCCAACCAGTACGACAGCTTCACGAGGAACACGTCCGTGCCCGGCGTCTGGAAGAGCCGGCCCGCGTCGCGCCAGACGTCGAAGCTGCCGTCGTTCAGCGCGCCGTTGCGCGCCTGGGTCCACACGATGAACAGCGTGGAGCCCGGCCGGTACTCCCAGCGCGCGACCGCGTTCACGTTGAACTGCTTGCGCGAGAAGTCCGGGTTGCCCGCCAGCGCGCCGCGGTCGAACGGCGCGAACCGGTCGGCGAACGCAGCGGCGTCGGGGGCGACCACCTGCCGGAACCCCTGGTACGTGCCGCCCGAGACGAACGCCTGGCTGAACAGCTGGAACGACAGCGTCGGCGACACGATGTAGTTGGCGCGCGCCGTCACGCTCACGGTGCGCTGCCGCAGGTCGCCCATGACGTACGCCGTGCCGGGCACGGGGCTCCGCGGCGCCGACTGCTGCGTCACGTACTGCCACGCATCGTCGTTGAACGTGATCCGGCTGCCGACCGAGAAATCGAGCGACCCCGTCGGCCGCGCGCTCACCGACGGCGCCACCTCCCATCGCCGCCCGCCGCTCGCGTCCTCGCGCCAGTGCACGAAGCCGAGGCCGAAGCGCAGCGGCTTCCGGCGGTCGGAGTCGATGCGCCCCTCGACCTGCCAGTGCCCCGGCATCCGCACGCTCGGGCCGCCGCGCAGCTGGTCGGTCGAGCGGCCCGCGAAGCTCCGGAACACGCGATAGTTGCCGCGCCAGAAGCTCCGGAACTCGTAGTCGCCCGAGAGCTCGAGCCCCGACTGCAGGTACTCGCCGCCCGTCGTCAGGATGTTGAAGTGCTCCACCTCGGCGGACCACCGGTTGAACGGCCCCTTCGGGTTCGGCTCCCGGTACCCGACCGACTGGAAGTTGAAGAGCCGGTCAGCGCGGGTCTGGAACCCCATCGGGTTGAGCTCGAGCCCGGGCGTGAGCGCACCGAGGTATACGTAGCCGTACCAGTTCCGGCCGCCGATCTTCTCGATCTCCAGCTCGCCGCCCATCCCGCCGAGCGACGTGGCGAGCGAGTCGACGCGGAGGTACGACTGGCCGGGCCGCTGGTACAGGCGGATGTTCGACCGCTGCAGGGCGAGGATGGACGGTGCCGGCCCCTCGACGAGCGACCCGATCGCCTTCGCGCGGAACTCGAAGAGCCCGCCGCCGAAGCGGTGCCGGAGGTCGGCGCCGACGGTGAACGCATCGGTGATGATCGTCGGGAAGGCGGTGCTCGCGCCGACGCGCACCGTGCCTGTCGCGAACGCGCCGAGCGCGCTCTGCCCCTCGCGGAAGTCCTTGAGCACGCGCGCCACGGAGTGGATGGCGCCCGGCTCCACCGACGTCTCGCGCACCGCCTGCGAGCCGTCCACGAAGCGCGCCATCTCCGTCCCCGTCACCGACGTGAGCGCGCCGACCGACCAGCCCGACGGCGTCTTCCCCGAGAGCTTCGCCGCGCCGAGGATGCGCGTCGCCTGCGGCACCTCGCTGAACTGCGTCCCGCCCGGCAGCGGCCCGCGCGGCCGCCGCCCGATGCGCCGCGAGTAGAACAGCGACTGCTCGGCGAGGCCGAAGGTGAACAGGTCCTGCCCCTCGAGGAAGAACGGCCGCTGCTCGGGCAGGAAGAACTCGAACGCCGTGAGGTTGACGAACGCCGGGTCGGCCTCCACCTGCCCGAAGTCGGGGTTGATGGTGCCGGTGAGGGTGAAGTCGCTGGTGACGCCGTACTTGAAGTCGGCGCCCATCGTGGCGAACGCCTGGTTCGGCGCGACGAGCGGGTTGCCGGCGACGAGCGGCGCCTGCGTGAGCCGGCTCACCGCGTACGGCTGCAGCTCGAGCAGCTGGGGCGCGGGCAGGTCGGTGAGCCCCTCGAGCGTGCCGAAGCGCGAGACGAAGCCGGGCGAGGTCGGCAGCACGCCGGACCACGTGGAGCGCTCGCTCCGCTGGGCGACGTAGCGCTCGAAGTTGATCCCCCAGCTCCGCGCCTCGCTCGCGGGGATCGACTTGTAGCGGAGCTGCGAGAGCGGGATCCGCATCTCGACCGTCCATCCCTCGTCGTCGATGCGCGTCGCCGACGTCCAGACGGCGTTCCAGCCGAAGTCGCGCTCGTCGTCGCTGAAGCGGTAGGCGTCGCGCTGCACGTTGGCGGGGTTCACGGCGAACTCGAACGCGGTGCGGCGGTCGAGGTAGCTGTCGAACTGGACCATGGCCCAGTCGGAGAAGACCATGTTGGCGTCGCGGCGCACGAGCTGGCGCGTGATGAGCGCGCGCGGCGCGCGCAGCCGCATGCCGACGTAGATGGCGCCCTGGTCGTAGACGATCCGCGCCTCGGACTCGAACTTCGACGGCTTCCCCGGGTCGGGCGAGAACTGCACGAAGCGCCCCGCCGCGCCCGCGCGCGCCCACGCCGACTCGTCGAGCCGGCCGTCGAGCACGATCGCCTCCCCGCCCGCGAGCCGCTCGGCGCGCACCACGGGGCGCTCGAGCGAGTCGCGGCCGGCGAGGGCCGAGGCGAGGAGGAGGGCGGCGGCGATCACGACGAGGTGGACGCGTTCCCGTGGACCAAGTGCATGGCGGGCAAGAGGATAGCAGCGGGGACGACGCCGCGCCCCCGCCACCCGTGCGGCCGTGTCATTCGCGTCATGCCGCTTCTACGTCCGGAACGCCCCGGACGTTTCGCCCCGGCGCTGAAACCGGCGTATCGGTCGCGCGTAGGGAAGCAACAGACGCACCCATCAGGAACCGCCCATGATCGCCGTCGCTGAACGGATGCCGATGCTTGCCACCGCCGCCACGCCCGATCACCTGCCGCCGCTCGCCGAGCGCTATGCGTTCGGGGAGTTCGTCGTCGACACCCGCCGCCGGACGCTCTCGCGCGCCGGCGCGCCGGTGACGCTGACGCCGATCGAGTTCAACATGCTGATCGCCCTGCTCCGCCGGCAGGGCGGCGTCGTGCCGCGCGAGGTGCTGGAGCGCGAGATCTGGTCGTACCCGACGCTCCCCGCCTCCCGCGTGGTGGACCGGCACATCGCGCGGCTGCGCCGCAAGATCGAGCCGAACGCCGACCACCCGCTGCACGTCGTCACGGTGCCGCGGGTGGGGTATCGGTTCCACGCGACGTAGCGGCGGACGCGCGGAAGGGCGGACGCCGCTGGTTGCGTCTCCGCCGCGTCCCCAGCAACATCCGCAGGCCCGCCACTCCCGGAGTACGGCCTGCAGCCCACCGACGAGGTCCTGCGCGAGACGCTCGCCCGGCTCGCCCGTGACGTCACCGAGGCGTCACGCGCGCTGGGCGAGGCGATGGACGGCGAGCAGGTCCACACGTTGCGCGTGGCCCTGCGTCGCCTGCGTGCGTGGCTGCACCTGCTCCGCCCGCTCGCGCCCGATGCCGCCGACGCGGCGGACCCACCGCTCGCCGAGCTCGGCGGCCGCTTCCGTGCGGTGCGCGACTTCGACGTCCTTCATGAGCGCCTGGGCGACCTCCTCGCCGGCGACGAGCCGGCCCGGCAGGTGTTGCAGCCGCTCCTCGCGCGGCTCGGCACGGAGCGGGAGGCGGCGCTCGCCCGCGCGATCGCGGACGCGAGCGGCGCCTCCGCGCTCGCCGACGTGCGCGCGCTCGCACGACGCCGGATCCGCCACCCGCTCGCCGCCGAGCCCGCGCACCGCGTCCTCCCCGACCTGCTGCTTCCCGTCCTCGCGCAGCTCGTGCCCCACCCCGCCTGGTGGGCCGACGACGCGACGACCGAGGCAGTGCACGACCTCCGCAAGAAGGTGAAGCGGCTGCGCTACATGTTCGAGCTGGCGGCCCCGCGGTTCCCGTCCGCCCTCGTCGCGCGCGCGGCGGAGCTGCGCGCGCTGCAGCACGCCATCGGCGACGTGCGCGACCTCGCCGTGGTGGCGCGCGCGGGCCGGGTGCGGCAGGCGGAGGTGCCGCCCGTGCTCGCGGGGCTCGCCGAGCGGCTGGGCGCGCTGCGCGACGACGCGGAGGCCCGCTGGCGCGACGCGCGCGACCGTCTGCGCGGCGAGGCGTGGCGCCGCGAGACGCAGGCGCTGCTGCTCCGCCCGCTCCGCGTGACGAGCGGATGAGCGACGCGCCGACGCCGCCGCGCGTGGTGCGCGGCGCCTGCCACGCCTGCTTCGCCTTCGAGGTGGGGCTCTCCGTCGACCTCGCGCAGGCCGAGCGGCGGCTCGCGGCGGAGGAGCGGCGGCTCGTCGCCCGCGCGCCGCGCCTCCGCGCGCAGGTGGCGGTGCAGGCGGGGCGCGTGCGGCTGCCGGTCGACCCCGCGGGCTTCACCGTCGCGGGGATCGCGGCGAGCGCGGTGGAGGTGCTGCTCTGGGAGTTCGGTGCCGCGTCGGTGAACGTGGCGTTCCCGCTGGAGGGGCCGCTCGAGGCGGCCGTGCCGCTCTCGGCGGCGCTGGTGGAGGCGGGGCCGCTGGCCGAGGCGGCACGGCAGCGCCTGGAGGACGTCGTCGCCCGGCTCGGCGACGCGGTGCAGAAGCCCGCGGTGGCGGGCCCCGTCGAGGACTACCTCGTGCTCCACGTCGAGGCGCTCGACCCGCCGTGCGACCCCGCGCGCTTCCTGCTCGAGCACGGCGAGCTCGCCGCGCGGCTCCTGCGCAGCGAGCCGGGGCACCTCTCGGCCGACGAGATCGCGGACGCGCTGGCGAGCCGGCTCTCGTTCGGCCCGGCTGACCTGGCGCTGGTCGACTGGAACGCCGCGCTCGTGCTCGACCCCGACGGCGACGACGCGCGCCAGGTGCTCGAGTTCGCGAACGTGCAGCTGCAGCAGCTCCGCTTCCTCGACGTCCAGCTCGACCAGGCGCTCGAACGCGCGTGGGACGCGCTCACGCGGCCGCGCGGCTGGTCGCTGCTGCCGTCGGTGGACGCGGGCGTGGCACAGGTGGCGCGGCTGCAGGCGGAGCAGGCGTGGCTCTTCGAGCGGATCACCAACGCGCTCAAGCTGGTCGGCGACCAGTACCTCGGCCGCCTGCACCGCCTCGTCGCCGCGCGGCTGCACATGGCCGAGTGGGACGCGTCGATCGCGCGGAAGCTCGAGACGCTCGACGGCATCTACCAGAAGCTCGCCGACCGCGCGGCCCAGCGGCGCGCCGAGGTGCTGGAGTGGATCATCATCGTGCTGATCGCGGCGGAGATGGTGATGTCGGTGGTGAGGAGGGGGTAGGGGGGTGGGGGCCGGCGGCCGCGAGCCGGGGGCATGCTCCTGTCAGCCCCTGGCCCCAAGCCCCCAGCCCCTCACACCGCCACCCACCCCTCCAACCACCGCTCCACCCACCATGCGAAGCGCACGCCGGCCGCGGCGGCGAGGCCGAGGGTCACGAGCCCGATCGCGGTGCGGCGGCGGAAGGCGCCGTGGCCCACGGTCAGCACCATCGCGAGCTTCACGAGCGTGTTGGCGATGATGCCGACGCCGATCGCGAGCGCGGCGGTGCGGTGCAGCGCGTCGTCCGCGGCCATCCGCGCCATCGCGACGGTCAGCGCGTCCATGTCGGTGAGGCCGAGGAGCGCGGCGGTCGGCAGCACGCCGGCCTGCCCGAACTGCGCGCGCACGAAGGCGAGCAGCATGAGCGCGAGCTGGAATGCGAGCGCCATCGCGAGCGCCGCGCGGAGCCGGAGGGGGCTGGTGGGGGCAGGCGGCTCGGGGCCGGAGGCCGGGGGCGTCGGACCGGCGGCGGCGCGGGGCCAGGCGCTCCAGAGGAGCAGGGCGCCGGCCACCATCGAGGGGAGCACCACTGGGAGCAGGTGCGCGAACAGCCCGGGCGCGAGCAGCGTGCCGACGATCGTCACGCGCGGCAGCAGCATCGTGCACGCCGCGAGCACGCCGGCGGCGAGCGCGCCGTCGGGCTCGTCGTCGTGGTGGCTGCGGCGGCTGAAGTCGAGCGTCACGGCGGTGGAGCTCACGAGGCCGCCGAAGGCACCCGTCCACGCGAGGCCGCGTTCGGGGCCGACCGCCTGCCGCGCGAGGTAGCCCGCGAAGTTGAGCGCCATGAAGAGCAGCACCACGCCCCACAGCCCGCGCGGGTTGATGCCGCCGAGCGGCCCGATGGCGCGGTCGGGGAGGAGCGGCAGGACCGCGAGCGCGAAGACGGCGAACTGCACCGCCGCGCTGAGCTCGGCCTCGCCGACGCGCGTCGCGAGGGCGCGCAGCCGCTCCTTCGCGTCGAGCGCGAAGACGACCACCGCCGTCGCCCCGCTCGCGAGCGCGAGGAAGCCGAGCCCCGCGAGCGTGGCGAGGGCGAGCACGACGAGCGCCGCCGCCTGCGTGGTGCCGTCGGCCTCCTCGGCGTCCAGCAGCACGGCGAGCACGTAGGCGGCGACGACGAAGAGCACGCCGCCCCCGAGCAGCAGTGCCGCGGCCGCGGCGAGGCCCGCCGAGAACATCCAGCCCGCGAGCCCGCCGAGGAGGCCGAGCAGGAAGAAGGTGCGGAGGCCGGCGAAGCGCTGGTGCCCGCCGGCGTGCACGCTGCGCTCGCGCTCGATGCCGACCGCGAGCCCCACGAGCGCGGCCACCGCGGCGTTGGCCGCGAGCGCGCGGCCGTCCATGCGTCAGTCCTTCCGCGTCGGCGCGGGCGCCGGCCCCTGCCGCGGCGGATGGCTGATCGACCAGACGTAGCTGGCGACGGCGTCGACCTGGAAGTCGTTCAGCGGCTGCCAGCCGCGGATCGGCATCGTGACGCCGCTCACCGATTCGCGCTTCGGCACCCCATGGACGACGGTCTTCCGGATGTGGGCGAGGCTGCCATCCCCGCGGAGCCAGACGGCATCGGTGAGGCGCGGCCCCTCGTCGGTGCCGGTGCCGGCGTCCCCATGGCAGCGGACGCAGCCGGCGCTGCCGTGGAAGAGCTCCTGACCGACGGCGATGATGGAATCGGTGACGCCGGGCGGACGGGCGACGGCCGCCCCCTGGGCACATGCCGCGGCGGGCGCCACGGCGGCCAGCATGAGGGCGAGGCGAGCGGAGCGGGTCATGTGCTGGATATGTCCGCTCGGCGGTGAAGGAAGCATGAAAAGGGCGGCAGGAGGGCTTGGAGCCAGGGGGCCGAGCGCCAGGGGCCGGGAGCCAGCGGCCGCCCACGGCCCGCGCCCCCTTCCGCTCGTCCGCTCGTCCGCCCGTCCGCCCCGCCCTCAGGCGGTCCGCACCCACCTCCACAGCTCGCCCAGCGTCGGCCGCTTGCCGTAGCTCAGGATGCCGATGCGGTAGATGCGCGCCGCGACCCACGTGATCGCGACGAGCCCGACGACGAGCGCCAGCGCCGCGCCCACCACCTCGAGCACGGGCATGGGCGAGATGGAGTAGCGCACCGGCACCACGAACGGCGACACCAGCGGCACGAACGTCAGCACCCGCGCCAGCGTGCCGTTGGGCTCGCCGAGGAGCGCGAACATCAGCACGAAGCCGACGGCGATCGTCATCGTGACCGGCGTGTTCGCCTGCTGCGTCTCCTGCGTCGAGTTGCACATGGCGCCGACGGCGGCGTAGGCGCTCGCGAAGAGCAGGAAGCCGAGCACGAAGAAGAGCAGGAACACCACGAGGAGCTGCGGCGACACGGTCGGCAGCTTCACGCCGCTCGTGGGGTCGCCCATGCCGAAGACGGCGGCCATCTGCGTCGCGTAGCTGGTGAGCAGCATCGCGGTGGTCGCCCAGATCCCCATCTGCGTGAGCCCGACCAGCCCGACACCCAGGACCTTGCCGAGCATGAGCTGGAACGGCGTGAGGCTCGACACCAGCACCTCGGCGATGCGCGTGGTCTTCTCCTCCACGATGGAGCCCATCACCTGCATCCCGTAGAGGATGAGGCCCATGTAGAGCAGGAAATCCATCGCGTACGCGAGGAAGAAGCCGGCGTCGCCCGACTCGCCGGTGCGGCGGCCGTCATTCACCTTCTCGGTCTGCAGGTCGACCCGCGCGAGCGCCTCGGCGGCCTGCGCCGAGTCGATGCCGAGCCCGAGGAGTCGCGTGCGGTGGATCGTGCGCTCGACCTGGCCGTCGAGGATGCGCATGTCGGCGAACGAGGTGACGTTCGTGCCGAGGTAGAGGCTCTTCCCCTCGGCGAGGCGCGCATCGTCGAGCACCAGCACGCCGTCGAACGTCTCCCCCTCCGCGCGCTTCGCCGAGAGCCCGGTGCGCTGCACGAGCGAGTCGCGCACCGCGTCGACGCGGCCCGTCGCCGGCACCACGGTGAGCACGTAGCGGTTCCGCCCCTTGTCATCCACCGCCTCGCTCAGCGCCTTCACGACGCGATCGCCGACGCCGCCGGTGGTCGCGTCGACCACGGCGACCTTCTTCGCCCCCGTGTCGCGCCGCGCGAGGAGCAGCGGCAGCGCCCAGAAGAGCCCGAGCACCAGCGGGAAGAGGAAGGTGCCGATGACGAACGCCTTCGTGCGCACGCGCTCGAGGTACTCGCGGCGGATCACCGCCCACACCTTATGCATCGCCATCCTCCCGCGCGGGCGCCGTGGCCGCGTCGCGGCCGACCAGTTGCACGAAGATCGCCTGGAGCGACGGCTCGACCATCTCGAACCGCCGCAGCTCCACCCCCTGCCCCACGAGCGCCTGCAGCAGCCGCTGCCCGGGGACGCCCTCGGCCAGCTCCACCTCGGCGGAGGCGCCGTAGTCGTCGAGGCGCCGCACCAGCGCGCGGTCGGCGAGCACCGGCGCCGCGAGCGCGGCCGTGCCGTCGCCGAACGTGAGCGCCACGTGCTGCCCGCCCGCACGGCCCTTCACCTCGGCGAGCGTGCCGTCCACCAGCTTGCGGCCGCGCGCGATGATCACCAGCCGGTCGCACATGCGCTCCGCCTGCTCCATGATGTGCGTCGAGAAGAGCACCGTGCGCCCCTCGCGCGCGAGCTCCACCACCACGTCCTTCATCACCTGGCTGTTCACGGGGTCGAGCCCCGAGAACGGCTCGTCCAGGATGACGAGCTGCGGGTCGTGCAGCAGCGTGCCCGCGAACTGCACCTTCTGCTGCATCCCCTTGGAGAGGTCCTCCACCTTCTTGAGCCGCCAGTCGGCGATGCCGAGCCGCTCCAGCCACGCGCCGGCCCGCTCCTTCGCGCGGGCGCGCGCCATCCCCTTCGTCTCGGCGAGGAAGACGAGGTGCTCGAACACCTGCATCTTCTTGTAGAGGCCGCGCTCCTCGGGCAGGAAGCCGATCCGGTCGGACAGGTCGCGCGTGGCACCCTGGCCGAACAGCGTCACCCGTCCCTCGTCGGGGACGAGGATGTTCATGATCATGCGGATCGTCGTGCTCTTGCCCGCGCCGTTCGGCCCGAGCAGCCCGAAGATGCCGCCGCCGGGGACGGTGAGCGAGAGGTCGTGCACGGCCGTGTGGCCGGCAAACCGCTTGGTGACGTGGTCGACCTGGATGACGGCGTCGGCCATGGGGGCTGGGAGCCTTGGGCTGGGGGCGGGGAGCGGGAGTTTCGGGAATGGTACTCTCAGGGGATACGGACGAGGTGGCGCCGAGGTTTCCGCGCACCGCCGCCCGGCAGGAGCACGAAGACCCGGCTGTTCGTCGATGGAACGCTCATGCGCGGCGAGCGCAACCACCCGCGCCGCCCGCGACGCAGCGCCTGACCCGTTAGCCTACGCTCGACCGCAGTCGCCCGCCGCCGGGGGAACACCGATGCCCGACATCCTGCACGACCTGCCGATCCGCGCCGCGCGTGCCGCGGTCTTCGAGGCGATCGGGACGCCCGCCGGGCTCGACCGGTGGTGGACGCTGCGCGCCTCGGGGTGGCCCGCGGAGGGGCAGGTGATCGTGCTGGATTTCGGGCCGGGGTACGAGTGGCAGGCGCGCGTGACGCGCTACGTGGCCGAGGCCGAGTTCGAGCTGGAGGTCACGCGGGCCGACGCCGACTGGGTCGGGACGCGCGTCGGCTTCACGCTCTCGCACGCGACCGGCACGACGACGCTGCACTTCCGCCACACAGGCTGGCGGGAGGCGAACGCGCACTACCGGATCACGTCGTACTGCTGGGCGATGTACCTGCGGTTGTTGGCGCGCTGCGTGGAGCGGGGCGAGGTGGTGCCGTACGAGCTGCGGCTGGAGGCGTGAGGGCGGCGCGCACCGCGCGCCGCCCCCTGGTCACCCGAACTCCGCCAGCCGCCGCACCGGCCCCAGCTCGTCGTGCGGGACGACGAGGTGCTTGTGGTCGGCGCGGATGCCGAACTTGAGCGTCCGCGCCAGGTAATCCTCCCACGGCCGCTCGCCCGCCGGGTCGAACACCGCCACGTCGTGCATCAGCACCCCGCGCTCCACCGGCTCGTGCCAGCGGCCGATGTAGCGCCGGCCCGACACGCCCTCGACGACGACGGTGATGCCGTGCAGGTCGTCGTGGCCGGGGTGGAAGACGTGGCCGGTCATGTGGCGGACGGGCGCACGGGCGGACGAGCGGACGGCACCGCCGAGCGAGGGGACATGCTGCGGGCAGCCAGCATCGGTCCGCCCGACCGCCCGTCCGCCCGTCCGCCCCTGATCACGCCCCCGCCCCCGCCCCCGAGCACCACTTGTCGAACGCCGTCACGAGCTTCTTCGCGATCTGCTCGGGGCCGTGGCCCTCGATCTCGTGGCGGTGCACGAAGTGGACGACCTGGCCGTCGCGGAAGAGCGCCATCGACGGGCTCGACGGCTGGTAGTCGGCGAAGTACTGGCGCGCGCGGCTCGTCGCCTCGAGGTCCTGCCCCGCGAAGACCGTCACCACCTGGTCGGGCTTCACCGCGTGCTGCAGAGCGAGCCGCAGCGCCGGGCGTGCGCCGCCCGCGGCGCAGCCGCAGACCGAGTTCACGTACACGAGCGTCGTCCCCTGCTGGTCGCCCAGCGCGGCGTCGACGTCCTCGGTCGTCTTCAGCTCCTTCGCCCCCATCGCCTGCATCTCGGCGCGCATCGGGGCGACCATCATCTCCGGGTAGGGCACGTCGGGTTCTCCTGGGTGGTTCGGTTCACTGGGCGGGCAGGCGGGCGGGCGGAGCGGCGGACGGACTCGACTCACGGGACGCGTCCGCCCGTCCGCCCGTCCGCTCGTCCGCCGCGGCCGGCAACGCCGCGCCGCCGAGCGCCTCCCGCATCGCATGCCACGCGAGCGTGGCGCACTTCACGCGCATCGGGTACGCCGAGACGCCGCTCAGCGCCACGAGCTTGCCGAGCGCGGTGCCGTCCTGCGGCTCGGGCTTCCCCTGCGCCACGCGCTGGAAGCGCTCGAACAGCGCCTGCGCCTCGGCGACGGTGCGGCCCGCGAGGGCCTGCGTCATCAGGCTCGCGCTCGCCTGCGAGATGGCGCAGCCCTGCCCCTGGAACGTCGCCTCCTGCACGATGCCGTCGGCCACGCGCAGCCAGACCGTCACCTGGTCGCCGCAGAGCGGGTTGTACCCCTCCGCGTGGCACGCCCCGTCCTCCAGCGCGCGATTGTTCCGCGGCGACCGGTGGTGGTCGAGGATGATGGCCTGGTAGAGGTCGGGGCTCGGGGTCGGCACGGGGGCGTGGCTCAGCCGAAGATCGCGCGGGCCCGGCGGAGCCCGGACACCAGCCGCGCGACGTCGTCCGCCGAATTGTAGACGCCGAAGCTCGCGCGCGCCGTCGCCGGCACGCCGAAGCGCCGCATGAGCGGCTGCGTGCAGTGGTGCCCGGCGCGCACGCACACCTGGTCCTCGTCGAGCACCGTCGCGAGGTCGTGCGGGTGCACGCCGTCCATCGTGAAGCTGAGCACCGGCCCCTTCTCGCGCGCGGTGCCGAAGAGGCGGATCCCGCCGAGCGCGAGGAGCTCCTCCGTGGCCGCGGCGAGCAGCGCCTGCTCGTGCGCGGCAGCGCGCTCGATGCCGATGCCGTCCAGCCAGTCGAGCGCGGCGGCGAGGCCGATGGCGCCGGCGATGTTCGGCGTCCCCGCCTCGAACTTGGCCGGCAGGTCGGCCCACGTGCTCCGCTCGAACGTGACGGTGCGGATCATGTCGCCGCCGCCCTGCCACGGCGGCATCGCCTCGAGGAGCGCCTCGCGGCCCCAGAGCACGCCGATGCCGGTGGGGCCGTACACCTTGTGCCCGCTGAAGGCGACGAAGTCCGCGCCGAGCGACGCGACATCCAGCCGGAGGTGCGGCGCCGACTGCGCGGCGTCCACCAGCACCACCGCGCCGACGGCGTGCGCCGCGTCGGCGATGGCGCGCACGGGGTTCACGGTGCCGAGCGCGTTCGAGACGTGCACGACGCCGACGAGCTTCACGTCGGCGGTGCAGGCGCGGTGGAACGCCTCCATGTCGAGCTCGCCCGCATCGGTGACGGGCACCTCGCGGAGCGTCGCGCCGGTCTGCTCGGCCACGAGCTGCCACGGCACGAGGTTCGAGTGGTGCTCCATGCCGGTGAGGAGGATCACGTCACCCGCGCGGAGGTGCGGCCGCGCCCACGACTGCGCCACGAGGTTCACGGCCTCGGTGGTGCCGCGCGTGAACAGGACCTCACGCGTGGTCGCGGCGCCGAGGAAGCGGCGGACCCGCTCGCGCGCGCCCTCGTACGCCTCGGTGGCGATCGCGGAGAGCGCGTACACGCCGCGATGGACGTTGGCGTTCTCCTCGGCGTAGAAGCGCAGCGTGCGGTCGAGCACCGCCTGCGGCTTCTGCGCGGTCGCCGCGCTGTCGAGGTACGCCGGCACGCGGCCGCCGTCGGCGCGCGGGCGGAACATCGGGACATCGGCGCGGACCCGGGCGACGTCGAGCCCGCCGGCCGCGGGGGCGGCAGGCGGGCTCGTGGTGGCGAGGAGCGTGACCGGCGTCATCCCGCCTACGCCAGCAGCCCGACCCGCTCGCGGACGAGGCGCTCGAGCTCCGTGCGCACCGGCCCCAGGCGGATCTCGTCGGTCACCTCGCAGCAGAACGCGTAGGTGAGCATGCGGTGCGCCGCCTCGCGCGGGATGCCGCGGCTGCGGCCGTAGAAGAGCGGCATCGGGTCGAGGTAGCCGATCGTCGCGCCGTGCGTGCACTTCACGTCGTCGGCGAAGATCTCGAGCTGCGGCTTCGTGTCCACCTTCGCGTCGGGCGAGAGGAGGAGCGCGCGGTTCGTCTGCTTCGCGTCGGTCTTCTGCGCGATCGGGTCGACGAAGATCTTCCCGTTGAACACGCCGCGGGCCCGGTCGGCGAGGATCCCCTTGTAGACCTCCCAGCTGCGGCAGTCGGGATGGTCGTGGTGGATCGTGGTGTGGTTGTCGTGCAGCTGCTCGTGCCGGCCGAGGTAGAGGCCGTACATGAGCGTCTCGGCGTTCGGCCCGCCGAGGCGGACCGTCAGGTCGTGGCGGCTGAGCTGGCCGCCGGCCGCGAGCGTGAAGTTGCGGTAGTGGCTGTCGCGCTCCTGCGTCACCTGCGTCCAGCCGATGTGGTACCCGGCCTCGCTCTCGCGCTGCAGGCGGGTGTGCTCCACCCACGCGTTGGCGCCGGTCACCACCTCGGTGACCGCGTTGGTGACGTACCGCTCGGCGCCGGGGAGCGCCACGTAGCTCTCGACCAGGTTGAGCCGCGCGCCGCGCTCCACCACGACGAGCGTGCGCGGGAACTTCACGGTGCCCGCGGCCTCGGGGCTCGCGACGTGGACGAGGTGCACGGGGAGCGCCACGTCGGCGCCGGCCGCGACGTGCACGAATCCGCCGTCGGCCGAGCGCGCCGCGTTCTCGGCGACGAACGCCGAGCGCTCCACGGGGGCGTGCGCGAGGGCGTGGCGGTGCGCCACCGGGTTCCCGGCGGCGAGCGCCTCGGCGAGCGTGGAGACCGTCACGTCGGCGGGCTGCCGTACCTGGCTCAGCGCCGGGGCGTAGTGCCCGTTCACGAAGACCAGCACGCTCCAGTCGGCGTGGCCGAAGAGGAACGGCTCGAGCGCGGCGGGGGCGACGGCAGCGGGGGCGGCGTCGGCCCAGGTGCCATGCGTGACCGGCTGCACCGGCGTGAAGCGCCACTCCTCGTCGCGCGTCGTCGGGTAGCCGGTCGCGGCGAGGCGGGCGGCGCCGGCGGCGCGGCGCGCCTCGAGGTCCGGCGACGTGACGGTCACGGGCTCGACGGTGGCGGCCATCACGCCACCCCGGCGGCGAGCTGCTGCTCCACCCAGTCGTAGCCGCGCGCCTCGAGCTCGAGGGCGAGCTCCTTGCCGCCCGACTTCACGATCCGCCCGCCCGCCAGCACGTGCACGAAGTCGGGCACGATGTAGTTGAGCAGGCGCTGGTAGTGCGTCACGACGATGAACGCGTTGTCCTTCGAGCGCAGCCTGTTCACGCCGCCCGCCACGATGCGGAGCGCGTCGATGTCGAGGCCCGAGTCGGTCTCGTCGAGGATCGCGAGCTTCGGCTCGAGCACGGCCATCTGCAGGATCTCGTTGCGCTTCTTCTCGCCGCCGGAGAAGCCGGCGTTCACCGCGCGGCTCATGATCTCCGGGCCCCACTCGACGACCTTGAGCTTCTCCTCGAGGATGTCGAGGAAGTCCATCGGGTCGAGCTCCTCGAGCCCCTTCGCCTTCCGCAGCTCGTTGTAGGCGACGCGGAGGAAGTACGCGTTGGAGACGCCCGGGATCTCCACCGGGTACTGGAACGCGAGGAAGACGCCCGCCTGCGCGCGCTCCTCGGGGTCCATGTCCAGGAGGTCCCGGCCCTCGAACTGCACCGCGCCGCCGGTCACGTCGTACGCCGGGTGCCCCGCGAGCACCTGCGCGAGCGTGCTCTTGCCCGAGCCGTTCGGCCCCATGATCGCGTGCACCTCGCCCGGCTTCACGTCGAGCGAGATGCCGTTCAGGATCTGCTTGTCGCCCGCCGCCGCCATCAACCCGTCGATCTTCAGCATGTGCGTCCCCGTGTGCGTTCTGGTGATGGTCAGCCGACGCTGCCCTCGAGGCTCACCCCGAGGAGCTTCTGCGCCTCCACGGCGAACTCCATCGGGAGCTCGGCGAAGACCTCCTTGCAGAAGCCGTTCACGACCATCGAGATGGCGTTCTCGGTGTTCAGCCCGCGCTGCTTCAGGTAGAAGATCTGGTCCTCCCCGATCTTCGACGTGCTCGCCTCGTGCTCCACCGACGCCGACGCGTTCTGCACGTCGATGTAGGGGAACGTGTGCGCGCCGCAGCGGTTCCCGATCAGCATCGAGTCGCACTGCGTGTAGTTGCGCGCGCCCTCGGCCTTCGGGAGCATCTTCACGAGGCCGCGGTAGCTGTTCTGGCCCTGCCCCGCGCTGATCCCCTTGGAGACGATCGTGCTGCGGGTGTTGCGGCCGATGTGGATCATCTTCGTGCCGGTGTCGGCCTGCTGGCGGCCGTTCGCCACGGCGACCGAGTAGAACTCGCCCACCGCGTCGTCGCCCTGCAGGATGACCGACGGGTACTTCCACGTGATCGCGGAGCCCGTCTCCACTTGCGTCCAGCTGATCTTCGCGCCGCGCATCGCCTTGCCGCGCTTGGTCACGAAGTTGTAGATGCCGCCGACGCCGTGCTCGTCGCCCTGGTACCAGTTCTGGACGGTCGAGTACTTGATCGTGGCGCCGTCGAGCGCCACGAGCTCGACCACGGCGGCGTGCAGCTGGTTCTCGTCGCGCTTCGGCGCCGTGCACCCCTCGAGGTAGGAGACGTACGCCCCCTCCTCCGCGATGATCAGCGTGCGCTCGAACTGCCCCGTGCCGCTCTGGTTGATGCGGAAGTAGGTCGACAGCTCGAGCGGGCAGCGGACCCCCTTCGGCACGTAGACGAACGAGCCGTCGGAGAAGACCGCCGAGTTGAGCGCGGCGAAGAAGTTGTCGCTCGTCGGGACGACGGAGCCGAGGTACTTCCGCACCAGCTCCGGGTGCTCCTGCACCGCCTCGCCGAAGGAGCAGAAGATGATCCCCTGCTCGCGCAGCTTGGCCTTGTACGTCGTGCCGACGGAGACGGAGTCGAAGATCGCGTCCACGGCGACGCCGGCGAGCAGCTGCTGCTCGCGGAGCGGGATGCCGAGCTTCTCGTACGTCTCGAGGAGCTTCGGGTCGGCCTCGTCGAGCGAGCCGAGCGGCTTGGCCGTGCGCGGCGCGGAGTAGTAGCTCAGCGCCTGGTAGTCGATCGGCGGGTACGTGACGTTCGGCCAGTGCGGCTCCTCCATCTTGAGCCACGCCCGGTACGCCTTGAGGCGCCACTCCGTCATCCACTCCGGCTCGTTCTTCTTCGCGGAGACGAGGCGGACGATGTCCTCGCTCAGTCCCGGCGGGGCCGTGTCGGACTCGATGTCGGTGACGAAGCCGTACTTGTACTCGCGGTCGACCAGCTGCTCGATCGACTCGTCCTCGGCCTGCGGCACGAGGGGCTGCTCCACGGGGGCGGTCATCGCCTATCCCTGCTCCTTGAAACGGACGCTGTATTCGCACGCGGCGCAGCCGTCGAGCAGGTGCTGCGTCCGCTCGACCTCCGCACCGAGGACTTCCTCCAGGAACGCGCGCTCGGCGGCGCAGATCTCCGGGAACCGCTCGGCGACCGCGCGGATGGCGCAGTTGTGCTCGCGCAGGGTGCCCGTGCCGCCGGAGGCGCCCCACTCGGCCATGTAGCCGGCGCCAGTGAGCGCCCGCGCCACCGCGGCGAGCCGCTTCGCGGCCGGCTGCCCCTCGGTCTCGGCCTTCACCCGCCGCACGATGGCGGCGAAGTGGGCCGTCACGAGCGAGACCGCCGCCTCCCGGCCGTCCCGCGCGACGATCTCCTCCAGCACCGCGGTGAGCGCATCCTCGTACCCCGACGGGAACAGCGCCTCGCCAAGCGGCGTGAGGGTGTACACGTAGACCGGGGCGCCGACGCCGCGCGCCTCGCGCGCGTACTCGACCAGCCCCTCCGCCTCGAGCTCCTTCAGGTGGTGCCGCACCGCGTTGAGCGAGAGCTCGAGATGCTGCGCCAGGTCCTTCGCCGTAAGGGAGCGGTGCCGCTTGAGCTCGATGAGCACGAAGCCGCGCGGCCCCCGCTGCCCGGCCGGGAACGGGATGGCGCTGGTCGGCCCTTCGGCGAACGGCATCGGGGTGGCCATGAGGGGCGACAAGGTATGGGATGGTTCGAGAGCTGTCAATTGGTGTGGTGTTTATGGTGTGAATGGGGCCGGGAGCCAGAAGACCAGGGCCGGGGACCCCGGGGCCCTGCGGGCGCAAAGCGAGAGGCCAGGGGTTCAACCGCCCCTGGCCTCTGGCCCTCAGCTCTTGGTCCTGGCCCAAAATAGTCTCCAAGACTACTACTTCTTCCTCACCCCCACCGCCACCAGCCCAAGCACCCCGGTCCCCAGCAGCACCATCGTGCCGGGCTCCGGCACCACGTGCATGCGCCAGAGCACGGTCGAGGAGCGGAAGTTCACGGTCACGGAGCTGTTCGGGCCAGCCGACGAGAAGTCCCACTGGGCAGCGCCGTTGCCGTTGCCGGTCGGCGCGAGGTTGTACAGCACCTCGTTGGGGCCGTTGATCGGGTCTCCGACGAACGCGTACTGCGAGCCGCCGTACGGCAGGTCCGTGAAGACGAACAGGTGCGTCGGCGTGGCCGTCGCGTCGCTGAGCTGCAGGTCGGCATCGAGGAAGCCGCGCACACCGCTCGAGGGGGTGAGCAACCGGATGGCGTGGTTGAAGCCGAAGTACGACGGGCCGGCGCCCGAGAACGTCGCCGAGAAGACGCCGAGGCCGGTCGGGTCGTAATCGTATCGGAAGCCGACCCAGCCGCCGGGCTGCGTGATCGGGGTGACCCGGATCAGCGAGCGGTCCATGTCGCGGATCGGGTTGATCGGCCCGCCCACGGAGCTGCCCTGCATCAGCACGCCCTGCGGCTCGTAGAACATCCGGAAGAGCGCACCGCCGAAGGTGCACTCGTAGTCGTACGTGTAGGTCGTGCCGGGGGCGATGGGGCAGACGGGCGTGGCCGCCGCCGGGGCGGCGAGTAGCAGATGCACAGCGGCCGTGGCCGCCGCGGTGAGACCGAGACGCATGGTTCCCTCCAGGCGCAGATGGTGGCGATGATTGGGCCAAAGCCCTGTGCAACCTTAACCCGTGTGCGTCACGATTGGTCTCAACGAGAAGTATATATAATAAGTTGTTAGTGCTACTACTAATTTTCGACTGCCCGAAGTACTCGACCCCCAGCCCCTGACCCCACGCTCCTCACCCACGACCCACGACCGCCGAACCACAACGCCTGACCTCCTACCCCCCACCCTCCCCGCTCCCCATATTGCCTCCATGACCATCCACCGCATCCGCCTCCTCGGCGACCCCGTCCTGCGCGCCCAGTGCGAGCGCATCGCCGACCCGAAGTCGCTCGCCGTCCGGATGGTCGCGGCCGACCTCCGGGAGACGCTGCTTGACTGGCAGTCGCGCATGGGGGCGGGCCGGGGGATCGCCGCACCGCAGATCGGCGCGCCGATCCGCCTCGTCCACGTGGAGATGGAGAAGCCGTGGACGCTCGTGAACCCCGAGATCGTCGACATCGGCACCGACGACTTCCTCGTCTGGGACGACTGCTTCTCCTTCCCGAACCTGTGGGTCCGCGTGCTCCGCGCGTACCACATCCGCGTCCGATACCAGGACCTCAACGGCGACGAGCACGAAGTCGACCTCGAGGGGGACCGCGCGGAGCTGCTGCAGCACGAGATCGACCACCTCGACGGCGTCCTCGCCGTCGACCGCGCCTACGGACTCGATCCGTTCTGCCTGCGCGAGGAGTGGCACCGCCACCACGCCCACGAGGGCCGCTACAGCGAACCGACGCAGCGGACGGCGCAGTTCATGACGGTGGTCTAGGAGGCGGACGAGCGGAAGGGCGGACTGGCGGACTGGGACTCCTCGCAGCCGAGGGGTCCTCTCGCAGCTCGATACATCGTCCGCCCGTCCGCCGGTCCGCTCGTCAGCCCGGCATCAGTCCGCCCGTCCGCTCGTCCGCCTCCTCTTCAGAACCATCTCCCGATCCGCACCAGGAACGCCGCCAGCCCCCCATCGGTCCGCCCGTACTCGGCGCGCACCAGCCCGAGCGGCGTCAGCACGCCGATGCCGGCGCGGGCGCCGGCCACCCAGCCGCTACGCGCCAGCACGGGGCCGCCCTCGCCGAGTCGCCCGGCCGCCACCTCCAGCCGCGCCTGCACGGGGCCCCGGATCGTGCGCGTGACCGCGAGCGACGCCATCGCCTCGCGGTCGCCGCGGCGCTCGCCGATGCGGAGCCCCGGGAAGCCGTCCTCGCCGCCCAGGATGAACTGCGCCTGCAGCGGCAGCGCCTCCCCCCAGCCGACGCGCACGCGTGGCCGGAGCCGCACCCCCGCCCCGACGTCCAGCGACACCGCCGCCTCCGCCGCCGCCCGGCGGTACGCGTTCGTCCACACCACCTCGGCGGTGAGGAGCGGATCGTCGACGCCGCCCACGAGCGTGAGGCGCGCAGTCGGGCCCGCGGCCCAGCGCGTGCCCGAGTCGCCCCAGACGCGCCCTTCCATTCCCGCGGCGAACGTGAGCGACCCGCCGAGCGAGCGCTCGAGCCCGGCGAAGCCGATCGCCTCGCGGCGCGTGGTGGTGAGGAACTGCCGGTCGGTGCCGAACAGGTTGCCGCCGCCCGCCACCGGCGGGAAGTAGAGGCGGATCACCTCCTCGCCGGCGCGGAGCGTCGCGGTCGGCGCGAGCGGACGGCCGCGCAGGAGGAATGGCCGCCGCACGATGCCGAACAGCTCGCGCCGAAGCTCGCCGAGCTGCAGGCCGCCGCCGACCTCGAAGCCGGTGCCGAGCGCCGCGCGGTCGACGAGGCCGACCCAGAGCCGGCCGCCGACGTCCGCGTCGTACACGACGCCGACGCCGGCCACGCGGCGCGGCGCGGGTTCGGCGAGCACCTCGAACGCCACGGAGCCGGCGCCGCCCGAGGGCCGGAGCCAGACCGACTGGAACCGCTCGGCGCCGCCGGCCGCGCCGAGCTGGCGGCGGAGCACGGCGGTGTCGAGCGCGGGGCCGCCGTCGAGCCCCAGCTGCGCCGCGATGCCGGTCGCCGGGCCGTAGCTCGCGGCGACGCGCACGCCGGTGACGCGGAGCGGCGGGAGCGGCGCCGTGGGGGCGGCCGGCGCCTCGCAGCGGCGGGCGCCGAGCCGCGCGTCGGCCGCCTGCTCGCCGCGGGCGATCACGCGCCGCAGCTTCCCCGCGGTGAAGTCGAGCGACTCGAAGCCGGCGACGTCGGTGACGATCTCCACGTCGTCCGGCCCGAGCGGCGCCTCGGGCTGCACGAAGAGCAGGTCGACCAGGCGGCCCGCGACGTCGAGCACGGAGCGCGGGTCGTAGTCGGCGCGCGTGCTGTCGCGCAGGCGCGAGACGATCACCCGCTCCGCGCCGAGCCCGCGCGCGATGGCGACGGGCACGTTGGCGGAGAGGCCGCCGTCGACGAGCACGCGGCCGTCGCGCTCCACGGGCCGGAAGACGAGCGGGATGGCGACGGAGGCGCGCACCGCCTGCGCGAGGTCGCCCGCGCCGAGGACGACGGCGGAGCGGTCGGCGAGGTCGGTGGCGACGGCGCGGAAGCGGATCGGGAGCGAGTCGAAGTCGCCGCGCGCGAGGAGGTTGCCGCGGAGGAAGAGCGTGTTGAGCTGCGCGTTCGCCTCGCCCTCGCGCACGCGCGCGTTCTGCACCGCGAAGCCGCGGCGGCCCTGCTCCCAGAGCACGAGCGGCGGCAGGTGCAGGAGGGCGCGCGGCGCGAGGGCGTCGGGCCGGAAGAGCCGCTCGGCGTGGACCCGGGTGGTGAGCGAGTCGATCTCGGCGGCGGAGTAGCCGCTCGCCAGGAGCCCGCCCACCAGTGCGCCGGCCGACGTGCCGACAATGAGGTCGGGGCGGATCCCGCGGCGCGCGAGCGCGTGCAGGACGCCGACATGCGCGAGCCCCTTCGCGCCGCCGCCCGAGAGCACGAGCGCGGTGCGGGGCGCGGCGCAGCCGTCGGGCACCTGCGCGCGGGCGGGGGTCGCGAGCGCGACGAAGGCGAGTGCGGCGACCGCGAGGCGGCGGGTCAGGGGCCCGGACGCCGACCCCCTTGCGCCCCCAGTGGCCGGGCCGTAGTAATGTCTCGGCGCGGACGGGACCTCCCGTCCGTTCACGTTCAACGGACGAGCGTTCCGAGGAGACGCGGCATGACGTATGTGATCACCGAAGCGTGCATCGGCGTGAAGGATCGCGCCTGCGTGGACGTGTGCCCGGTGGACTGCATCTACGAGGGGGAGGAGCAGCTGTTCATCCACCCCGAGGAGTGCATCGACTGCGGCGCGTGCGAGCCGGAGTGCCCGGTCTCCGCGATCTTCCCCGAGGACGACGTCCCGTCGAACCTCAAGGAGTTCGTGGCGAAGAACCGGGACATCTTCGACTCCGACACCCCGCCGGGCCGCCCGAAGCGCTGAGCCGCGCGGCAGCGCGGCGGGACACGGGGCGCACCCGCCGGGTGCGCCCCGCGTGCGTTCAGCCACGCACCCCCAGCAGGAAGCGGCGGAGCGCGTCGGTGGTGGCCTGCGGCTGCTCGAGCATCGGCAGGTGTCCCGCACCGGGGATCACCGCGAGCGAGGCGTCGGGGATCCCGTCGGCGATCGCGCGCGCGAGCGCGGGCGGCGTGAGCTGGTCCTGCTCGCCGACCACGACGAGCGTCGGCACGCCGGCGAGCGTGGCCAGGGTGGGCGTCGAGTCGGCGCGCTCGCGCATCGCCACGAGCGCGCCGACGACGCCCTGCACCGGCGCGGAGGCCATCATCGCCCGCGTCCCCTCGGCCACCTCGGGCGCGGCGGTCGCCGCGTCGGGGCGGAGCATGCGCGGCAGCAGCTGCAGCGCGAGCGCCCCCGTCCCCTTCTCCCGCGCCACCTGGATCGCGTGCTCCCGGCCCCGCCGCGCCTCCGGCGTGTCGGCCTCGGCGCGCGTGTCCATCAGCACCAGCCCCTTCACGCGCTGGCGGTGGCGCCGCGCGAACTCGAACGCGATGTAGCCGCCCATCGAGACGCCGCACAGCACCGCGGCATCCACGTGCAGCGCGTCGAGCAGCGCCGCCAGGTCGTCGGCGTAGGTCGCCATGCCGTAGCCCAGGTCGGGGGCGTCGGAGCCGCCGAAGCCGCGCAGGTCGGGCGCGATGCGGCGGAAGCCGTCGAGCGTCTCCACCTGGTGCGCCCAGATCGTGTGGTCGAGCGGGAAGCCGTGGATGAAGAGCACCGGCAATCCCACGCCGCGCTCGGCGACGGCGAGGCGGACGCCGTTCACGGTGAAGCGGCGCAGCCGCTCCCCCTCGGGCTCCGCGTTCAGGAAGCGCTGGATCTCGGCCGGCACCGGCATCGGCTTCCCCGCCTTGTCGATGCAGACGAACACGAACTCGGCCGTGGCGATGAGCGCGTCGTCGCGCGTGCGGCGCGCCACCTGGCGGAGCGTGAACGACGTGCGGCCGAAGTGCACGAGCAGCTGCTCGAAGCGGAGCACGTCGCCGGGGTAGGCGCCGAGGTGGTAGTCGATCGTCGTCTTGCGGACGGCGGGCCACGCGCCCGAGCGCTGGAAGACGTCCATCCCCGGGCCCCGCGCCATCGTCTCCCAGCGGGCGCGCTCGAAGAGCGTGAGGAACGACGCCTGGTTCAGGTGGCCGTAGGCGTCGCATTCGTCGGGGTAGACGGTCAGGTCGATCGGGGGCGTGGGCATCGGGGTAACTTATCGTGCATGCCCACGACCGACTACATCCGCCACGCGGCGAAGCTCACCCGCCAGCTCCAGCAGCAGGCGGCCCTGGGCGGCACGCCGCAGCCCGACGCGGACTACTGGAAGACGCTGGCGAAGGCGCTGGACGAGATCGCGCAGGGGCTCGAGCAGTCGGCGCGCCGCGAGTGACCGGCGGGCCGCCGCTCCTCGCGGAGCAGGCCGCGTTCGACGCGCTCATCGCCTCGCTCGCCGGGGAGCCGCTGCTCGCGCTCGACACGGAGGCGGCGAGCTTCCACCGGTACCGCGACCGCGTCTACCTGCTGCAGCTCTCGACGCGGACGCGCACCGTCATCGTCGACCCGCTCGCCGTGCCCGACCTCGGCGCGCTGCGCCGGCTCGTGGCCGACCCCGCCGTGGAGGTGCTCTTCCACGACGCCGACTACGACCTCCGCCTGCTCCGCCAGGAGCACCAGGTGGAGGTGGCGACGCTGTTCGACACGCGGGTCGCCGCGCAGTTCCTGAACGAGCCCGGCATCGGCCTCGCCGCCCTCCTCGAGAAGTACTTCGGCATCACGCTCGACAAGCAGTACCAGCGCGCGGACTGGTCGGCGCGGCCGCTGACGCCGGGGATGCTCGCGTACGCCGCGGCCGACACGGCGCACCTCCCCGCGCTGCGCGACCTGCTGCGCGAGCAGCTGGTGGCGAAGGGGCGGCTGGCGTGGGCGGAGGAGGAGTTCGCCCGGCAGCGCCTGGCGCAGTGGGCGCCGGAGGCGGAGCAGGAGCCGGGCTGGCTCAAGCTCAAGGGGGCGAAGGCGCTCCGCGGACGCGAGCTCGCGATCGTGCGCGAGCTGTGGCAGTGGCGCGACGAGCTCGCGGCGCGGCTCGACAAGGCGCCGTTCCGCATCCTCAACAACGAGCCGATCTTCGCCATCGCGAAGCTCGCGCCGACCGAGCTCGAGGCGCTGCGCGCCGTGCGCGGCATCGGCCCCGACGGGCTCGAGCGGCGCGGCCGCGAGATCGTCGCCGCGGTGAAGCGCGCGCTCCAGCGCCCCGACGCCGAGACGCTCCGCCCGCCGCGCGGACCGCGCCCGGTGTTCGACCCGACGTTCGACGAGCGGCTCGAGCGGCTCAAGGCCGCGCGCACCCGCGTCGCGACCCGCCTCGACCTGCCCCCCGGCGTCACCTGCCCGAACGGCACCCTCGAAGCGATCGCCCGCCGCGCGCCGGAGACGCTGGAGCAGCTCGCCGAGGTGAAGGAGCTGCGCCGGTGGCAGCTGGGGGAGATGGGGGAGGAGCTGCTGGGCGCGCTCCGCGCGGACGGGCGGGCGGACGGGCGGGCGGGCGGACCGTAGGCGGGCGGACGCTCGACGCACCGTCATTGCGAGGCCGCGGAGCGGCCGAAGCAACGTTCAGTCCGCTCGTCCGCCCGTCCGCCCGTCCGCCTACCTTTCCGGCATGACCCCCCTCACCCCCGAGCTCGTGCGGAAGGCGCTTCGCGGCGTCAAGGATCCTGAGCTCAACCTGAACATCATCGACATCGGCCTCGTCTACGACATCGCCGTCAACGACGCCGGCGCGGTGCACGTGAAGATGACGCTCACCTCCCCCGGCTGCCCCTCGGGCGCCGAGATCATGGGCGATGCGAAGCACGTGATCGAGGAGCTGGAAGGCGTCACCGGCGCCGAGATCGAGCTCGTCTGGGAGCCGTACTGGACGCCGGAGAAGATGGATCCGCGGGTGAAGGCGTTCCTCGGGATGTAGGCGGACGGGCGGACGAGCGGACGAGCGGAAGGTTCCGCGATGTCATGGCGAGGCCGCGGAGCGGCCCGAGCCGCCTCACGGCACAGTCCGCCCGTCCGCTCGTCCGCCCGCCTACGGCGCCACGGCCGCGCTCACCCCCCGCCGCACCTCGCGCATCCCCGCCGCCGAGGCATCGTCCCGCCCGAAGTACGTCCGGTTGGTCAGCAGCACCAGCGCGCGGTCGCGCGCGGGATCGATCCAGACGAACGTCCCCGTGAACCCCGTGTGCCCGAACGCCAGCGGGCTGAGCCCGCTGCCGTAGCTCCCCACCTCGCCGCGCGCGATCGCCGCGCTGTCCGGGCTGTCCCATCCCAGCCGGCGGGTGCCGCCCGCGGCGGTGCGCTCGAGGAACGTCGCGACGGTGGCGGGGCGCAGCCAGCGGTCGGCCGCGTCGCGCCCGCGCACGGGGAGCCCCTGCGCCCGGCGCGCGAGCCGGAGCCACGCGCGCGCGAAGCGGGCGACGTCGTCGCCGGTGGCGAAGAGCCCGGCGTGCCCGGCCACGCCACCCAGGAACGCCGCGTTCTCGTCGTGCACGGTGCCGCGCGTCGGCGGCATGCCGTCACTCGCGCCGGGGCCGCGCGTGGGCGCGGCGCGAGCGCGCAGCGCGGGCGGCGGCCGGTACCGGAGCGAGCGGAGCCCGAGCGGCTGCGCCACCTCGCGCGCGACGAGCACAGCGAGCGGCGCGCCGCCCACGCGCTCCACCACCCGCTGCAGGAGCAGCGCGTTGAGGTCGGAGTAGAGCGCGGCCGAATCGGGGCGGCGGACGAGCGCATCGTTCAGGACCAGGTCCCACCCCGCCCCCGGCGTCGCCGCCACGGTCCACAGCCGCAGGAACGGCCGCAGCCCCGACGTGTGTCGCAACAGCATCCGCACGGTGATGCCATCGCGCACCGTGCCGCGGAACGCGGGGACGTAGCGATGCACGGGGGCATCGAGGTCGAGCCGTCCGCGGTCCACCAGTCGCGCCGCCACCGACACCGGCCCGAGGAGCTTGCTCAGCGACGCCAAATCCCACATCGTGCCGGAGGCCGAGGGACGGGGGCTCCGGCGCGTCGTGTCGAGCGTGCCGGCGGCCGTGCGGTCCAGCGTTTGCGTATTGGAAAGCACCAGCAGCACCGCACCCGGAAAGACGCGCCGGGCGATGCCGCTGTCGATGGCCGCGCGGGCGGCCGGGAACCGGCCATCCCGGGCGGGTGTAGCCCCAAGGATGGCGGCCTGCGCGGCCGCCTTCTGCGTCCAGAGCACCAGGACGGCCAGGGCGAGGCGCGACACGGGGGGAGGGGGGATGGGGGGCACTCCGGCGAAGGGATGCGCGGGAATGTGGCGCCGCTGGCGCCCGGCGGCGAGCGGCGCGCTCGTCGCGCTCGGCGCGGCGGCGTGCGGCACCGGGCCCGGCGGCGTGGCGCCGCAGGCGGCCACGCCGATCGACACCATGACCATCCGCGCCGCGGCGAAGTTCCTCGCCGCCGACGCGCTCCGCGGCCGCCGCACCGGCACCGAGGGGGAGCGGCTCGCCGCCGCGTACCTCGCGCGCGAGTGCCAGCGGCTCGGCTTCGAGCCGCTGTTCGACGCGGGCAGCTACTACCAGCCCGTCCCCTACGGCGAGACGCGCCTCGTCGCCGCCGGCACCACCGTGCGCGTGCGCGGCCCCGGCGTCGACACGACGTTCGCCTACCACGAGGACTTCATCCCCGACGTCGGCACCGCGGCGACGCTGCGCGACTTCGGCGGCCCGCTCGCCTACGTCGGCCGCGCGCAGGACATCCTCTTCCGCCGCAGCGACCTGCCCGACCTGCACGGCCGCGTGGCGCTCCTCCGCGGCGAGTTCGGGGCCAACGGCGCCGCGGCCGACACGCTGCGCGCCCGCGGCGCGATCGGCGTGCTCGAGGTGGTGGACGACGCGCGCCGCTACCGGCTCTTCCGGCAGACGCGCGGCCCCGCGCGCCTGCACGTGGACGACCCGCTCGTGGCGCCGTCGTTCATCCCGCCGCTGCCGTCCGTGCTCGCGGGGCCGCGGATGACCGTCACGCTGTACCAGCCGATCACCGGCGTCACCCACGGCTCGTGGAACGACGCCTACCTCAACGGCCTCGCCGCCGGCCTGCCGGACCCGCAGCTCCTGGACGGCTGGCGCGCCGACGTGACGATCGCCGCCGAGCAGCGCGCGCTGCAGGGGATGAACGTCGGCTGCCTGCTGCGCGGCCGCGGCCCCGCGGCCGACACCGCGATCGCGCTCACCGCGCACTTCGACCACCTCGGCACCGGCGCCCCCAACGAGCGCGGCGACTCGATCTACAACGGCTTCGCCGACAACGCCGTCGGCGTCGCGATGTCGCTCGCCATCGGCGAGGCGTACGCGAAGGACCGCGCCGCCGGTCGCGGGCTCCGGCACTCGCTGCTGCTCCTCTTCTTCACCGGCGAGGAGCAGGGGCTCCTCGGCGCCGACTACTTCGTCGCACGCCCGCGCTGGCCGCTGCAGCAGCTGCTCGGCGTGGTGAACCTCGACGGCAACGCCCCCGCGGGCCGCCCGCGCGCCTGGCGCGTGAGCGGCGACGACGAGACGGCGCTCGTGCGGCTCGTGGTGGACGAGGTGGCGCGCCGCGGCTGGACGAGCGCCGTGGCGCCGCCGTCGCCCGCGTCCGACCACTTCGCCTTCGTGAAGCGCGGCGTCCCCGCCGTCTTCTTCGTGCCGAGCGACGGGCCGTACGAGGGGCTGGACGTGACGGTGAGCGACTCGCTGCGCCGCGCGGTGTGGGGGCACTACCACCAGCCGAGCGACGAGTACCGGGAGAGCTTCCCGTTCAGCGGGCTCGAGCGGTACGCGGCGTTCGCGCGGGACGTGGTGCGCCGGCTCGACCAACTGCCGCGCGCCGCGCGGCGCTGAGCGTCACGGCGCGCCGTCGCGCAGCGAGCCGGGCGGCAGCTCGTACAGCAGGCGGAGCGTCGCGCGGTCGCGCTCGGAGAGGCGGCCCGCCGACGTCGAGGGGAACATGATGTCGGACGGCGCATCGCTGTGCGGGAGGCCGAGCGCGTGCCCGAGCTCGTGCAGCGCGATCGCCGCGAGGTCCTCGCGCGCGAGGACGTGGTCGGCCTGGTCGGCGAGGGCGAGCGTCACGTAGGCGCGCCGCACCACGCCGCCGTTGTCCCACATGAGGTCGGTCTGTCCCGCCCGCGCGAAGTCGAAGCGGTCCACCCACTGCACCACCACGTCCGCGCGCGCCGAGTCGTCCACGACGCGCCACGCGGGGCCGAGGCCGGTCTCGTTCCAGCGCTGCGCGGCCTCGCGCACGAGCGCGGCGTACGCGGGGTCCCACGCCTTCACCCCGCCGGGCACGAGCGCCAGCGTGAGCGACGCGCGGCCGTCGGCCCAGCGCCGCACGATGGAGTCGCTCGTCCGGATCAGCGAGTCGAGGTAGGTGCCGGGCCCCGCGGCGCGGAGCCGGTCGCGGAGCGCGAGGCGCGCGAGGCGCACCGCGGGCGACGGCGGCTCGGGGGACGGCACGGCGGCGCCGAGCGGGGCGCGGCGGGGGGCCGGGGCGCCTGGGGCCTGGGGCTCGGGGGCCCCGGGGTCGGCCGTCGCCGCGGGTGCGGGCTCCCGGCCCTGGCGCGCGCCCACGCGCACGGCCACGTCCACCAGCACCACTCCCACCAGCAGCAGGGTCACCCAGAACAGCGGCGTGCGGCGCATGGCCGGGAATATGCGCGACGCAGCGCCGGATGACAGGCCGGGGCGCCGGCTCTAAGTTGCCGCCGTGCTTCGACTTCTCGCGCACGGCGTCGTGCGCGGACGCTGGGTGGTCGTGCTCGCCTGGGTCATCCTCGGCTGCCTCGCGGCGACGCGCGCCTACCGCGTGCAGGAGGCGCTGGACGTGCGCGGCGGGTCGGAGCAGCTCACCGAGGCCAAGCGCGCCGAGAACCTCCTGCGCGACCGCTTCCCCCGGCCGATCCGCGACTTCTACGCGATCACGCTCCAGGGCCCCGGCCGCTTCGACACGGCGGGGCCGCCGCGCCTCGTGCTCGACTCGCTCATCGCCGCGCTGCGCGCCGAGCGGTGGGTGCGCGGCGTCGTCGGCTTCCCCGGCACCGGCGACTCCACCTTCCTCGGCCCCGACCGCACCAGCACCTTCCTCGTCGTCGCGCTCGAGATCGCCAACAACGATTCGGCGGGCGTGCTCGTCAAGCCGGCGCGCGCGCTCGTGAAGCGGACGCTGGCGGCGTTCCCCGACGGCGACCGGTACGTCAGCAAGGTGACGGGGCGCGGCCCGCTCGACAGCGACGTGCGCGCCATCAGCGCCGAGGACAGCCGGGACAGCGAGCTCAAGCTCTTCCCGCTCACGCTGGCGATCCTCCTGCTCGCCTTCGGCGCGCTCGTGGCGGCGCTGCTGCCGCTCCTCGTCGGCTTCCTCGCCATCATCATCTCGCTCGCCGCGATCGAACAGCTGGCGCACGTCTACCCGATGTCGATCTTCGTCCTCAACATGACGACGATGATCGGCCTGGGCGTCGGCATCGACTACTCGCTGCTGGTGGTGACCCGCTTCCGCGAGGAGCTGGGGCGCGGGCTCCGGCGGCTCGATGCCGCGCGCGAGACGGTGCGCACGGCGGGGGCGGCCGTGGTGACGTCGGGGATCACCGTCTTCATCGGCTTCTCGGCGCTGCTCTTCACGCCGCTGCTGGAGACCAAGTCGGTCGGCATCGGCGGGCTCATCGTGGTGGCGGTGGCGGTGCTGCTCTCGGTGACGCTCCTGCCGGCGGTGCTGGCGATCGCCGGCCGCGCGATCGACCGGCCGCGCTGGCTGGCGAGCCGGCTGGCGTGGTACCACGCGCCGCAGGTGTGGGAGCGGTGGGCGCGGACGCTCTCGCGGCACCCGTGGCGCGCGCTCGGCATCGGGCTCGCCATCGTGGCGCTGCTCACGTGGCCGCTGCTGCGCATCGAGATCGGCCTGCCGTCGCGGCACTGGTGGCCCTCGTACACCGAGGCGGGGCAGGGCGTGGAGCAGCTGCAGCGCATGGGCGTCGCGGGGTACATCCAGCCGGTGCGCATCGTGGTCGAGATGCCGGCGGGGGAGCGCGCGACGAGCGCGACCGCGCTGCGCGGCCTGCGTTCGCTCTCCGACTCGCTGCGGGCCGACCCGCGCGTGCGCGAGGTGAAGTCGCTGGTGGACGTGGACGGCCGGCGCTCGCTGCTCGAGCTCTCGGCGCTCTACAGCGATGCCGACAGCGCGCGCCTCCGCTACCCCGACCTGCTGGACGCCTACCTCAGCGCCGACGGCCGCGCGACGCTGGTGGACGTCATCCCGACCGACACCACGAGCCTCACCTCCATCATGCAGCTCGTGCGCGACGTGCGCACGCGCCTCGCCGACCAGCGGCCGAAGCAGCTCAAGGCGGCGAGCATCGGCGTCGGCGGCTACGTGGCGCAGTCGGTGGACCTGCAGGAGGAGCTGCTCGGCACCTTCCCGATGCTCGTGCTGCTGATCCTCGGGGCGACGGCGGTGATGCTCGCGATCGCCTTCCGGTCGGTGCTGATCCCGATCAAGGCGGTGATCCTGAACACGTTCAGCGTGGCGGCGACGTTCGGGCTGATCGTGCTCGTGTTCCAGGACGGGCTGGGCGGGAGGCTGTTCGGGCTCGACGGGCCGACGGACGCGATCTTCGTCGTGGTGCCGGTGCTCGTGTTCGCCGTCGTGTTCGGGCTCTCGATGGACTACGAGGTGTTCCTGCTGGCGCGGATCAAGGAGGCGTACGACCGCACGGGCCGGAACGACGAGGCGACGATGGAGGGGGTGAGTGCGACGGCGAGCGTGATCACGAGCGCGGCGCTGATCATGCTGCTCGTGTTCGGCGCGTTCGCGTTCGCGCGGATCCTGCTGGTGCAGTTCCTCGGCTTCGGCCTCGCGGTGGCGGTCTTCCTGGACGCGACGGTGATCCGCATGGTGCTGGTGCCGGCGTTCATGCAGCTGATGGGGAAGTGGAACTGGTGGCCGGGGGAGCGGCGACGGGGGGCGTAGGGCGTGGGGCGTGGGTCGCGGGTCCCGGGTGGCGCGGTGCGACTGGTCGAGTCGAATGCGGCGCTCCTTCTTCGCGCATTGAGGCGATACCATGGCTGAGCGGCACCTGAGCGACGCGGAGATCCTGCGGCAGGTCGCGGGCGCGCGTGCCACCGAGCGCACCGCGCGCCAGCGGGGCCATCGGGCCCGGTCGGCGCGGTTCGATCGGGCCCACGCCCGCGTCGAGCTCGAGTTGTCGAGCGGCGTGATCTTCGCCTTTCCGGCGCAGTCCATTCCGGCGCTCCGGCGCGCCAAGGTGGCCGACCTGGACCAGGTGCGGGTGAGCGCATCGGGGAGCATGCTGCGCTGGGACGCCCTCGACGTCGACCTGAGCGTGGCCGGCCTGCTGCTGTCCGCCGTCGAGCCGGCGGAGCGCCGGCGGCACCTGGCATCACTCGCCGGCCGCACCACGTCACCGGCGAAGGCCAGCGCGGCGCGCGCAAATGGGGCCAAGGGCGGCCGACCCCGCAAGACGAGTGCACCGGCGAAGCAGGCCTCGCGCACGCGCAAGCTCCCGGCCCAGGCTCGCGTCGGTGCCCGACGGTCGCCCTCGCAGGGCGGCGTGCGACTGCGGTCGCGCCGCGCGCTAACGGCTCCGGATCAGGTACCACTCCTCCTGGCGCGGCCGGAAGAAGTGCCAGCCGTCGTCCGCCAGCCAGGCATCATCCTCCATCATCACGAAGACCGGCTGCCCGCCCCACTCGGGGACGGGCGTCCTGGTGTTCAGCTCGATGGAGATGTAGCTGCCCCGGCGCAGCGGAGCCGCCTGCCCCGTCGTATCGCGCAGCGCCGCGCGGAAGTCGATGCTCGCGCCGAGGCCGTGGCCCTGCGCGCCGATCGGATGCGAATAGATCATCGCCTCGATGCCGAGCGCCTTCATCTCGGCCATGGTAGCGCGGTAGACCTCGCCGGCCGGCCGCCCCGGACGGGAGTGACGGCGCATCAGCGCATCCTGCAGGGTGTTGGTGTTCCGCATGGCGGCCTGGAGCCCGGCCGGCACGGTGCGCTCGCCGGGCTTCAGCACGTAGGCCATCTTCTGCCAGTCGGTGTCGAAGCCCATGTAGGTGATGCCGAAGTCCACGTGCACCACGTCGCCCGGCTGGATCACCACCGATTCCGGCGCCACGGCGAGGAAGCCACGCGAGGTCGGCAGGCCTCCGCCCTGGCGCTGCACGCGGAGGTCGGGCTGGAACCAGGTGCGCACGCCGTTGGCCCAGAGCGCATCGTAGAGCCAGTTGCGCACCTCGCCGACGGTGGTGCGTCCCGGCGTGATGACCTCGTTGGAGAGGGCGCGGCGCGTGAGCTCCTCGGTCAGCGCCACGGCCGCCGTGTAGTGCGGCTTCTCCTCCTCCAGGCGCGTGTCCAGGAACTCCTCGATGAGGTTCGCCGCACTGCGGAAGCGCGACGCGGCTTCCGGCCCCATCGCCTCGCTCAGCCAGAGGTAGGTCTCGTGCGTGAGGCTCCGCGTCTGGCCGCGGCGGCCGCCGATGCCGAGGCCGATGGTGGCCGGCCGGTACTGCTCGTAGAGCGCCTGCAGCGCCTGCGCCGCGGGCCTCGGCTCGTCGTCGCTCTCGAAGAAGCGCTTGAGGTTGTCCTCCGAATAGCCGGTGAGTGCCAGCCGCCGCAGGCCGCCCTCGCCGGTATCGAGGAAGACGAAGACGTCGCGGTTGCCGGTGTAGACGCGCGGCGGGGCCACCCAGGGGATGACCGGGTCGTCGTGGAACTCCTCGTTGACCACGATCCACATCGCGATCCCGTGCCGCCGCATCATCGGCAGGAGCGCGGCGTGCCGCTGCTCGAGCCAGCGTTCGCGCTCGGCGATCTGGCGGGACCAGGGGAGCAGGGCCGCAGCCGCGGCGGCGGGACGGACCCGGGCCTGGGCGATGGCGGGCGCGGGCCGGGCCGCGAGCAGGACGGCTATGGCGGCGCCGAGGGCGACGGCAGGGCAAGGGCGGGGCATGCGGCGGTCGGCGTGTGGAGGACGGTGCAGGCTAGCCCGGCCGGCGGCGGCGCACAACACGCGGGTGACCCGGTTGCGGAACCGCTTCAACTGACCTGACCCCCAAGGCGTCCGCCGCGTAGCGCCAGGGCCGACAGGTCGTTGGCGGCGCGCGGCGCCAGCTGCCGGGGGCCGGCCCGTTGCCGGCAGTGCTCGGAGATGGTATCGCATGTGATACCACATGGGCCGCACGTCATCCTCGATACGAACGTCCTCGTCGCCGGTCTGCGCTCACGCCGCGGGGCGTCGTTCGCGTTGCTGGAGTCGCTCGCGGAGGACGCCTTCGAAATCAGCGTCTCCGTGCCCCTCTTCCTCGAGTATGAAGCCGTGGCCCGACGGCAGGCACGGGAGCTGGGGCTGACGCACGCCGACGTGGACGCCGTGGTCGATCTCATCTGTGCAAAGGCGCATCACCGGCAGATCTTCTACCTGTGGCGGCCGTTCCTGCGGGACCCGAAGGACGACATGGTGTTGGAGGTGGCGGTCGAAGCAGGGTGCCGGACGATCGTCACGTTCACTGTCCGCGGTTTCGCGGGCGTCGAGCAGTTCGGGATCGAGGCTGTCACCCCGCCACGGTTCCTGGCGCGACTTCAGGAGGCGCGATGAGCACGATCAGTCTTCGTCTGCCGGAATCCCTGCACGCACAGGCGCGCGGCCAGCCGACTGCAGCTGGCGAGGAGGTTGTTCACGGACCCCTGCCCTGCGCGCTCCCCACCACCCACGCCTCCCCTCCGCGCCCCACGAACGCCTCCGCATAACCCGCCATCCACCGCGCCGCCAGCGCCTCCGCCTCCCCGGCGGGCGCCAGCGCCCACACCGCCCCGCCGAACCCCGCGCCGAACGCCGACGCCGCCGCCGCGCCGAGGCGCCGCGCCTCGCGCACGAGCCACATCGTCTCCGGCACCTGGTTCCGCAGCACCGTCTCCGCCATCTCGTGCGACCGCGCCACCAGCGGCCCCGCCGCCGCCACGTCGCCGCGCACGAGCGCCTCGACCACCGCCGGGATGATCTCCACGCTCTCCTCCCGGAACTGCCCCAGCCGCGCCAGCAGCCGCTCCGCCTCCGCCGCGCGCCGCCGCACCTCCCGCGCGAGGCGCGCCTCGGCGTCCGGCGCGCTCTCGAGCGCATCGAGCAGCGAGACGTACGGAGCGCCGAGCGCCGGCTCCGCGTGCCGCAGCAGCTCGGCGGTCTCCCCGGCGAGCGCGTTGTAGTGCGCCTGCACCGCGCCCCCCTTCGCCGCATGCACGCCGCTCGCCGCCACCACGAACGCCCAGCCGTCCGGCACCGCGATGCGCCGCTCCTCCGCCACCGGCAGGAAGCGCGCCTGCAGCAGTTCCCCCGGCTCGCACGCGAGGATGGCCAGATGGTCCTCGCTGCCCCCCTGCGTCCCCACGCCGAAGTCGCCGGGGAACGGGCCGAACGCCTTGCCGTTCTCCACCGCGCCGAGGTACCCGGCGAGCGCCGAGCGGTCGGCGATCGCCGCGCGATAGGTCGTCGCCCCGTCCAGCGCGTTGAACGCCGCGAGCGGCAGGTACGTCGCGATCACCAGCGCACTCGACGACGAGAGCCCGCTCGCCACCGGCAGCGTCGACCGGAACGCGAACTCCATCCCCCGCCACCCCACCTCGGGATGGTCGCGCGGCAGGCGGCGCAACACTGACACCGGATAGTCGGTCCAGTGACCCGGCCTCGGCGCCGGCGGCGGGTCGAGCGCGAGTTCGGCGACCTCCCCCGTCTCCACCGCGAGCAGCCGCACGCGCGCGTCGTCGCGCGGGCGCGCGAGCACGTGGAAGCCGCGGTCGACCGTCGCGAGCAGCGAGCGGCCGCCCGCGTAGTCGGTGTGCTTGCCGAGCACCTCGATGCGGCCGGGCACGAACCACGCCCGCGCACCGTGCGCCGAGCCGAACACGTGCGTGAACGCGGCGTCCACGTCGGCGGCCACGTCGTGCATCACAGCGTCGGCGCCTCGCGCGCCAGCCGCTCGGCGACCGCCGCCACGTCGCCGCGCTGCGAGAGGTCGGGCACCGGGCGCGCGCACCGCACCGCCGCGAGCCGCGCGCCGCGCGCGACGGCCAGCTGCACCGCCTGCGGCAGTTCGCGCTCGCCACGCGGCGAGAGCGGCACCTCGCGGCAGGCCCGCACCACCTCCGCGTCCACGCGCCAGAGGTTCATGGAGACGGCGTGCCGCGTGGACGCCTCCCACTCGGCGTCCGTCGGCTTCTCGATGATCCGCTCGAGCGTGCCATCGGGCCGGAGCTCCAGCAGCGCGAACGCGCGGAGCCGCTCCGCGGGGATCCCGCCGGCCACGAGCGCGTCGGCGTCGAACGCCACGAGCCCCGGCCCCGCCAGCGCGACGAGCGCCCGCACCGCCTCGGCGGGGTAGATGTTGTCCGCGTTGCAGACGAGCGCGGCACGCCCGTCCATCCACGTCGCCGCGCGCGCCACGGCATCGGCCGTGCCGAGCGGCGCGGGCTGCGTGACGAACGCGAGGGCGAGGCGCGACGTGCGCCGCGCCGCGTAGTGCGCCTGCACGGGGGAGTCGGGGCCGACGACGAGGCAGGCGTCGGTGATGCCGCCGTCGGCGAGCGCGGAGAGCGCGTGGTCGAGGAAGGGGCGGCCGAGCGCGTCGGGGATGAGCGCCTTGGCGCCGGCGGCCGCGGCCGCGGCCTGCGCGGGGTCGAGCCGCGCCCCGGCGTCCTCGCGCCGCATGCGGCTGCCGGCCCCCGCGGCCAGGACGACGGCGGCGGTGCAGCGCGCGGTCATCCGTCGGTGGCGCCGCGCCAGAGCGCGGGGATGAGCCGCAGGAGCGCGCCGCCGCACACGAGCGCCACGGCGCCCCACGCCCAGGCGAGCGTCGCGTGCCCGGTGAGCGCCGCGCCCGTGCCGAACAGCAGCCCGTACACGAGCAGGCAGCCGAGCGCCCACGCGAGGAACGCCTGCGGCAGCGCATCGGGCGACGCGGCGACCCCTGCTTCCGCGCGCAGGGCCGCCCAGCCCGGCCCCGCGGGCTGCACGCGCTGCACGAAGGCGAGCAGCGTCGCGCGGTCGGTCCCCGGCGCGAGCCACGCCGCGGCGAGCCATGCGACGGTCGTCACGCCCACGGTCACCAGCAGCGGCACGTGCGGCGGTGCCGCGTGGCCGGCGCGCGCCGCGAGGAAGAAGCCGACCGCCACCACGAGGCTCGTCGCCATCGCCACGATCTCGCACCAGGCGTTGATCCGCCACCAGAACCAGCGCAGCAGGTAGAGCAGCCCCGTCCCCGCGCCGATGGAGAGCAGCAGCTGGAACGCCTGCTGCGCCGAGTCGAGCAGGAAGGTGAGCAGCCCACCCACCACCATGAGGCCCACCGTCGCGACGCGGCCCATGAGCACGTAATGCGCCTCGCTCGCGCCCGGGCGGACGAAACGGCGCCACAGGTCGTGCACGAGGTAGCTGGCGCCCCAGTTGAGGTGCGTCACGATGGTGGAGACGTACGCCGCGAGCAGCCCGGCGATCATCACGCCGAGGAAGCCGTGCGGCAGGAAGCGGAGCATGGCGGGGTACGCCATGTCGTGGCCGACGAGGGCGGGGTCGACGTGCGGGAAGGCGGCGCGGATGCTGTCGAGCGTGGGGTAGACGATGATCGACGCGAGGGCCACGAGCAGCCACGGCCACGAGCGGAGCGCGTAGTGGGCGACGTTGAAGAAGAGCGTCCCCGCGAGCGCGTCGCGTTCCGAGCGCGCGGCGAGCATCCGCTGCGCCATGTAGCTGCCGCCGCCCGGCTCGGAGCCCGGGTACCACGCCGACCACCAGGACACGGTGAGCGGGATCACGAACACGGAGAGCGCGAGCGGCCAGTCGCCGAAGTCGGGGACGAGCGCGAGCGTCTCGGCGGGCAGCTTCGCCGCGAGCCCGGCCAGCCCGCCCACCTCGGGCTGCCGCAGCGCGAACCACGCCGCCGCGATCGCGCCCGTCATGGCGATGCCGAACTGGATGAAGTCCACCACCAGCACGCCCCAGAGGCCGGACGTCGCGGCGAAGAGCACGTTGAGCACCGCGCAGACGAGCAGCGTCTTCCCCGCGGGCCAGCCGAGCATCACGTTGGCGATCTTCGTGGCGGCGAGGTTCACCGTCGCCATGATGAAGCCGTTGTAGACGAGGCCGAGGTAGACGGCGCGGAAGCCGCGCACGAGGCGCGCCTCGGGGCCGCTGTAGCGCAGCTCGTAGAACTCGAGGTCGGTGAGCACGCCGGAGCGGCGCCAGAGGCGGGCGTAGAAGCAGACGGTCGCCATGCCGGTGAGCAGGAACGCCCACCACTGCCAGTTGGCGGCGACGCCGCCGGTGCGGACGAGGTCGGTGACGAGGTTCGGCGTGTCGGTGCTGAACGTCGTCGCCACCATCGAGACGCCGATCAGCCACCACGGCGCCGCGCGGCCCGACGTGAAGAACTCGGCGCTGCTCGCGCTCGCGCGGCGCGCGAGCACGAGCGGGGGGATGAAGCAGACGACGATCGACGCGACGACGATCGTCCAGTCGAGCGTGTTCGGCGTCACCCGGCGGCCCGCGGCCGCTGCCAGCCCCCGCGCGTGAAGTCGGGCACGCGCACCGGCGCGGAGCCCTGGCGCAGCGACTGCTCGCTGAGCGGCCACGGCGCCGACCACGCCGCGGCGTCGTACACGTCGAAGTCGGGCACGAGCCCCTCGCGCAGGCACTCCACCAGCCGGAACGCCATCACGAAGTCCATCCCGCCGTGGCCCCCCTTCGCCCGCGCCACCTCGCCGACCCGCGTCCAGAGCGGGTGCACGTGCTCCGCGAACTCCTCCACCGGCCGGAAGCGGTGCCCGCCCGGCTGCCCGTCGAGGAAGATGCGGCCCGGATAGTCCTTGAAGACGCCCTTCGTGCCGCGCACGCTGTTCAGCCGGTCGTACGGCGTCGGGAGCGAGACGTTGTGCTGCAGCAGGATCGTGCGGCCGCGCGCGGTCGTGATGAACGACGAGTTGATGTCCCCCGCGCGGTACCGCTCGCGCCACCTGGGCGAGCCGGGCGGCTCATGCGCGGCGCGCCACTCGGTGAGCCCGCGCTCGGGCGTCGAGACGGAGACGAGCCGGTCGAACCGGTCGCCCCTGTGGATGTCGAGGTACCACGCGACCGGGCCCAGGCCGTGCGTCGGGTAGAGGTTGCCGTCGCGCGTGGTGTGCCACGCGCGGCGCCACAGCCCCTCGTCCCGGTCCTCGAAGAGGATCGCCCGCAGGTCGTGGATGTACGCTGCCTCCGCGTACAGCAGCTCGCCGAAGAGCCCGCGCTTCACCATCGTGTCGACGAGCATCTCGTTGTAGCCGTAGCAGCAGTTCTCGAGCATGAGGCAGTGGCGGCGAGTGCGCTCGCTCGTGTCCACCAGTTGCCAGCACTCGTCCAGCGTCGTCGCGGCGGGGACCTCGGTGGCCGCATGCTTCCCGGCGCGCATCGCCGCGAGGCAGACGGGCACGTGCCACCCCCATGGCGTCGCGGTGTAGGCGAGGTCGATGTCATCGCGGGTGACGAGCTGCTCGAAGCCGCGCTCGCCGTCGGTGAAGAGCGCGGGCTCGGGGAGGCCGGCGTCGGTGACCATCTTCGCCGCCATCCGCGCCTTCTCCGGCACGATGTCGGCGAGCGCGGTGATGCGCACGCCGCCGACGGCGAGCAGCTCGCCCAGCACCGAGCGGCCGCGGAGCCCGGTGCCGACGATGGCGATGCGCGGCGCCTCGTGCCGCGCGAACGGCACGCCCTGCATCGTCGCGGCGGCGGCGCGGGGCGACTCGGCGCGCGCGGGCCGCGCCGCTCCCGGCAGGAAGGCGACGCCGCCGAGGGCGGCGAGCAGGTCGCGGCGCGAGAGGGCGCCGTCGGCTCCGTCATGCGTCATGCGGTCCCGGGCCCGGTTCGAGGAGGGAACACCGAAAGGTATCGCGGTATCTTGTCGCGCATGCGCCACGCCGACCACGCCATCGACCCGCTCTTCCTCCGCCGCTGGTCCGCCCGCGCGATGTCGGGCGAGCCGCTCACGCAGGAGCAGCTCTTCCAGTGCCTCGAGGCGGCGCGCTGGGCCCCGTCGTCCCGCAACCTCCAGCACTGGCGCTTCGCATGGGGCCTGCACGGCACCCCCGCGTTCGACCGCCTCTTCGCGCTGCTCCGCCCGTCCAACCAGGCATGGTGCGCGCGCGCGGGCGCGCTGGTGCTCGTCGCGTGCGTGGCTCATGATGCCGACGGCAAGCCGTGGCGCACCGCCGAGTTCGACGCGGGCTCGGCGACGATGAGCCTGCTCCTCCAGGCGACGCTCATGGGGCTCGTCGCGCACCCGATGGGCGGCTTCCACGACGACCGCGCCGTCACCGAGCTCCGCATGCCGCCCGACCTCCGCCCGCTCGTGATGGTCGCCCTCGGCCTCCACGGCCCGACGCAGCTCCTCCCGCCCGAGCAGCAGGACAAGGAGCGCCCGAGCGGCCGGCACCCGCTTGCCGCGCTCGCGGTGGAGGGGGGCTGGTAGGGGCGCTACTTCTTGGCATCGAGCCACGTCGGCCCGACGCCGATGTCCACCACGAGCGGCACGCGCAGCACCGCCGCCCCCTCCATCCGCTCGCGCACCAGCGCGCGCATCGCCGCCTCCTCCGCCACCGGCACCTCGAACACGAGCTCGTCGTGCACCTGCAGCAGCATGCGCGACCCCAGGCCGCGCACGCCGAGCTCGTGGTGGATGTCGATCATCGCGCGCTTGATCAGGTCGGCCGCCGAGCCCTGCAGCGGGCTGTTGGTGGCGACGCGCTCGCCGAAGGCGCGGGTGTTGAAGTTGCGGTCCCGGATCTCGGGGATGTAGCGCCGCCGCCCCACGATCGTCTCCACCCAGCCGTGCTCGCGCGCCTGCGCCACGCACGCGTCGAGGAAGCGGCGCACCCCGCTGAACCGCTCGAAGTACTGGGCGATGAACTGCTTCGCCTCGTCCTGCGTGATGCCGAGCGACTTGGCGAGCGCGAACGGCCCCTGCCCGTAGATGATGCCGAAGTTGATCGTCTTCGCGCGGGCGCGCTGCTCCGGCGTCACCGCCGCCGCGTCCACGCCGAAGACGAGCGCCGCCGTCTGCCGGTGGATGTCGCCGCCCGCGCGGAACGCCTCCACGAACGCGGCGTCCTCCGAGAGGTGCGCCATCAGCCGCAGCTCGATCTGCGAGTAGTCGGCCACGAGGAAGACACAGCCGGCCTCGGGCACGAAGCCGCGGCGGATCGCCTCGCCGCGCGGGGTGCGGACCGGGATGTTCTGCAGGTTCGGGTCGGACGAGGAGAGCCGCCCCGTCGCGGCGCCGACCTGGCTGAAGCTCGTGTGGATGCGCCCCGTCTCGCGGTGCACCGCCTGCGGCAGCGTGTCGACGTAGGTGCTCTTGAGCTTCTGCAGCTCGCGGTAGTCGAGGATGAGCTGCGGCAGGCGGTTCCCCATCGCGGCCAGCTGCTCCAGCACGTCCGCGTCGGTGGAGGGGCCGGTCTTCGTCTTCTTGAGGACGGGGAGCCCCTGCTGCTCGAACAGCACCTGCGCGAGCTGCTTCGGCGAGTTGAGGTTGATCGTCGTCCCCGCCTCGGCGCCGATGCGCTGCTCGAGCGTGCGGAGGTCGTCGGCCAGCTCGAGCGCGAGCTGCGCGAAGAGCGCGCGGTCGATGCGGATCCCCGCCCACTCCATGTCGACCAGCACGCGCACGAGCGGCAGCTCCAGGTCGCGCAGGAGCGCCGCGGCCGTCGCATCGCCGAGCGCGGGGGCGAAGTGCGCGTGCAGGCGGAGCACCATCGCGCTGTCGGCGCCGCAGTACGCCGCGGCCGCCTCCTGCGCCACCTCGGCGAACGGGATCTGCGCCTTCCCCTTCCCGGCGAGGTCGGTGTACTGCGTCATCGTCTCGCCGAACGCCTCGAGCGCGAGCGTGTCGATCGCGTGCGAGCGGCGGCCCGGGTCGAGCACGAACGACGCGAGCATCGAGTCGTACGCCGCCCCCCGCAGCTCCACGCCCGCACGCCGCAGCACCTGCCAGTCGTACTTGAGGTTGTGCCCGGCCTTCGGCACCGCCGGGTCCTCCAGCAGCGCGCGGAGCGGCGCGCACGCCTCGCTCGCGAGCGGCGGCAGGTTGTGCACCGCATCCGGCGCCGCGAGCGCCCCGTCGCGCGGGCGGTGGCCGAACGACAGGTACCACACCTCGTCCGGGCTCGTCGCCAGCGAGAGCCCGATCAGCTCCGCATCATGCGGCTGGAGTGACGACGTCTCCGTGTCGAGGGCGACGAGCGGGGCGGCGCGGCAGCTGGCGACGATGGCGCCAAGGGCGCTGGCGCTGGTGACCAGCTCGACGGCGGGCGCCATCGTCGCCGGGCGGACGGGCGGACCGGCGGACGGGCGGACGGGGGATCCGTCTTCCGCCAGCTCCTCCGCCCCCGCCTCCCTCCCCATACCGCCCGTCCGCTCGTCCGCCCGTCCGCCAGCGGCCCGGCCGGCGCCGCCGTCGGCGGCGCCGAGCCGGGCCGCGAGCGACGCGAACTCCAGTTCCGCGAACAGCTTCCCCAGCGCCGTCGTGTCGGGCTCGGCGGCGCGGAGCGCGTCGAGCTCCACGGCCACCGGCACGTCGGTGCGGATCGTCACCAGCTGCCGCGAGAGGCGCGCCTCCGCGGCGTGCGCGAGCAGCGCCTCGCGCGTGCGCTTCTGCGGCACCTCCGGCGCCTTCGCGAGGATCGTCTCGAGGTCGCCGTAGTCGGCGAGGAGCTTCTGCGCCCCTTTCTCGCCGACGCCCTTCACGCCCGGCACGTTGTCCGAGCTGTCACCGACGAGCGCGAGGAAGTCGATCACCTGCCCGGGCGGCACGCCGAGCCGCTCGGACGCGTTCGCCTCGTCGACCCACGTCTCCTCCACGGCCGCGGGGCCGCCGCGGCCGGGGTTGAGCAGCGCGACGCGCGGGCCGATGAGCTGGTAGAAGTCCTTGTCGCCCGAGACGATCACCGCCTGCAGACCCGCGCCCGCGGCCCGCGTCGCGAGGGTGCCGATCACGTCGTCGGCCTCGTACCCGTCCACCGCCACGAGCGGGATGCGGAACGCCGCGAGCAGCTGCGCCACCCGCTCCACCGCGGTGTCGAAGTCGGCCTGCAGCTCGGCGTCCAGCTTCTCGCGCGTCGACTTGTACTCGGCGTACGCCTGCGTGCGGAACGAGTCGCCCGCGTCGTTCACCCACGCCACGTAGTCCGGGCGGTGCGTGGCGCGGAGGCGGAGCAGGAAGTTGGCGACGCCCCACGCGGCGGAGGTGTTCTCGCCGCGGGCGGTGCGGAGCGGGCGGGTGAGGAGGGCGAAGAACGCGCGGTAGATCAGCGCGTAGCCGTCGAGCAGGAAGAGGCGGGGCGTCCCGTCCGGCGGCGGCGCGGGGCGGGCGGTCACCCTCGGCGCTCAGCCCCGGGGCGGGCGGCGCGCGTTGGTGCGCTGCTCGCGCGCGGCGCGCTGCACCTGGTTCGCCACGCGCAGGAAGTCGGCCCGCGCGCTCGGCGTGAGCCGGAAGCGGCCGCCGAAGCCCGTCACGTCCACGAAGAAGAGCTGCAGGCGGTACGTGACGTACGTCCAGCGCACGATGCGGCCGTTCAGGTCGTTGGCGGGGTTCGACTGCACCGCCTCGTCGGGCTCGCCGAGCGTGACGAACACCTCGCCGCGGTCGGTGAGCCAGCCGGCGACCCCCTCGTCGCGGAAGCGCTGGTTCGCGACGGCGATGCGCCCGAAGTACTGGTTGAGCCCCTCGTTCTCGGGCGTCGTCGGGTCGGGGTCGGTCGCCTGCATGAAGTCGCGCCAGAGGCGCGCGCGCTCCACCGGGTCCGCCGCCTTCATGCGCGACACCCAGTCGGGCTCGCCGAAGTAGCGGAGCAGGTTGAGCATCTCGTCGAGGTTGGTGAGCACCATCGACGGCGAGAACGACACGAGCGCGAGCGACGCGCGCTGGTTGGCACCCGTGTCGACGACGATGCGCACGGGGCCGAGGAGCAGCGAGTCGGGGCGGAGCCGCACCACCTGCGACTCCACCTCGCGCCCGCCGCGGAAGCGCAGCGTGTCGGCGCGGATCACCGAGTCCTTCTCGGTGCGGATCTCGAACGGCACGCGCTGCGGCCCCTCGAGGCCGTACCCCTCGACGTACACCAGCAGCGAGTCGTTCCCGCCGAAGGACACCTGCCCGCGCGGGTTGAGCACGATGTCCAGCGTGTCCCGCAGCCGGCCGCGCCCCTTCACCTGGTACGCCACGATCGGGTCCGAGAGCGCGCCCATCGGCAGCGCCGGCACCGCCACCTCCACCTCCGCGCGGCCGAAGCCGTTGGAGGCCAGGTCGCGCAGCGTCACCGCGAGCCGCCACGGGCCCGGCGTCACCTTGAAGCGCTTCTGCCAGATCACCGACTCGTCGCTGCGCGACGTCTCGCCGTAGGTCGCCACGCGCACGACCTCCTCCGCCGCGAACTCGGCGGACGGCGCCCCGGCCTTCGCCATCGAGACATCGACCCGGTACTTCGCCACGAACGTGCGCCCGTCCTTCTGGAAGGCGAGCGCGCGGTTCTCCAGCGAGAGCGCGAGCACCGCCACTACCGTGTCCCCCTGCCCGCGGACGTACGCGAGGTCCCCGATGAACGGGATCGTGCCGCCCGAGGTCAGGCGACCGAGGCGCTGGTAGGCGAGGTTCGGGTTGAAGAACTGGTCGAGCCCGCGCGGCTGCGGGTTCCGGGGCGCGGGCGGGCCGCCGCACGCCACGAGGAAGGCCAGCGGCAGGAGCAGGGCGGCGAGGCGGCGGGCGGACGGCATCAGGTCCAAGCCTAGCGGCCGCTCGCCTTGCTGACCACTCTCGGAAGCGCTAACCTAGGGATTCCCATGCCGCCCAATGACCTGATCGGCCGCTCCATCGCCGGGTACCGCCTGCTCGGCCACGTCGGCGAAGGCGGGACCGCCGAGGTGTACCGGGCCGAACACGCCGAGAAGGGGCGCGTCGCGGTGAAGATCCTCCGCGGCCGCCTCGCCCAGGACCCCGTCGCCGTGAAGCGCTTCCTCCGGGAAGCCTCCTACGGCGCGCGGGTCACGCACCCCAACATCGTCCAGACCTACGACTACGGCGAGGCGGACGGCGTCCACTACCTCGCCCTGGAGTGGGCCGAGGGCGAGTCGCTCGCGGCCTTCGCCCAGCGGTCGGGGAAGCTCGCCTCCGGGCTCGTCGCGACGATCATCGAGCAGCTCGGCGGCGCGCTCGCCGAGGCGCACGGCAAGGGGATCATCCACCGCGACCTCAAGCCCGCCAACATCATGTACGACCCCGCGACGCAGCGCGCCAAGCTGCTCGACTTCGGGATCGCGCGGGACACCGAGAGCAAGGACGAGCGGCTGACGCGCGCCGGCTTCTTCGTCGGCACGCTGCAGTACGTCGCCCCCGAGGCGCTCTCCGGCGAGCTGGTGGGTGAGCAGGCCGACGTCTACAGCCTGGCGACGATCGCGTACTTCCTGCTGAGCGGCCAGCTGCCGTTCCAGGGGAAGAATCCGAGGGAGTTGTTCCAGCAACTCCTGACCAAGCCGGCGACGCCGCTCAATCAGGCCGACCCCGAGCTGAAGTTCCCCGCCGAGGTCGAGGCCGCGATCATGTGGGGCCTCGAGCGCGAGGTCGCCAAGCGCTGCCCGACGGTCACCGCGTTCGCCGATCGCTTCGTGAAGGCGGTGCGCGAGAGCGAAGCGGCCCAGAAGAAGGGCGGCGGCTTCCTCGGCGCGATCTCCGGGATCTTCAAGAAGCCGTCGTGAGCGGCCCGGCTCCGGCCACCCTGGGAGCGCTCGAGCAGCTGCTGCTCGGGCGCTCCGTCCGTTTCGGCGACTTCATCCTCGCCTCCGGCGCGCGCTCGAGCTACTACATCGACTGCCGCCCGAGCACGATGTCCGCCGAGGGGCAGTGGCTCGTCGGCGAGCTCGGCCTCGCGGCGATCCGCCGCGCCGGCTGGGCGGCGACCGCCGTGGGCGGGCTCACCATGGGCGCCGACCCCGTCGCGTACGCCATCGCGCGCGCGAGCTGGGGGCAGCCGCCGGTGCTCGACGCGTTCTCCGTGCGGAAGGCCGCGAAGGAGCACGGCACGTCGAAGCGGATCGAGGGGAACTTCGCCGCGGGCGCATCGGTGGTGGTGGTGGAGGACGTGATCACGAGCGGCGGCTCCGCGCTGCAGGCGATCGAGGCGGTGGAGGCGGCCGGCGGCCGCGTGACCGGCGTGCTCGCCGTCGTCGACCGCGAACAGGGGGGCCGCCAGGCGATCCTCGAGCGGGGCTACGAGGTGGTGGCGATGGTGACGAAGACGGCGCTGGTGGGGGGTCGGTAAGCGGCAGGCGGGCCAGCGGGCCCATGGCCTCCTGCCCGCCGGCCCCCTTGCCGCCCTACCTCCTCCCCCGCTCCCCCTTCGCCCACCCCTCCCACACATTGAACGCCTTCATCTGCGCGGGCAGGTCGGTCGTCGCCATCAGCTGCTCCAGCTCGGCGCGGCTCTGGCGGCGGAGGCCGTAGTCGTCGTTGGCGAAGCCCCAGGCGAGTGCCGCGACGATCTGTGCGTTGGTGCGGAGCTTCTGCAGGTCGCAGCGGGCGAGCTCGTCGCTGCGGGCGTGGTAGTTGGGGCCGTAGACGTCCGGCTCGTGGTTGCCGACGACGTTCGGCACCCCCTCGAGCATGAAGTCGTAGTTGTCGGTGCCGACGATCGGCACGTCGGGGTGCGTGAACGGCCCGAGCCCCGCCACCGGCGCGAGCGCGCGCTCGACGGCGCGCTGCACCTCGGGCCGCCCGCCCGTGAACATCCCCGTGAGCCGCCCGCAGCCGATGTCGAAGCTCGACGTGAGCACGTGGCGGTCGAGCGCGTCCCGGTGCCGCTTCACGTAGCCCCAGCTCCCCTCCATCTCCTGCTCCTCGCCGTTGAACAGCGCGAAGCGGATGGTGCGCTTCGGCTGGAGGCCGAGCGCCTGCATCTGGCGCGCGAGGTCGATCAGCATCACCACGTTGGCGCCGTTGTCGAGCACGCCGGTGCCGAGGTCCCAGCTGTCGAGGTGCGCGCCCAGGAGCACCACCTCGTCGGGCTTCTCGCGGCCGCGGAGCTCGCCGATCACGTTCCAGCTCTCGTACGGGCCGCCGGTCTGCAGGTCGAGGCGGACGGTGAGCTGCAGCGCGAGGCCGCGGCGCAGGAGCCGCTGCGCGCGGCTCGCGCCGTCGCGCTCCATCACCACCATCGGCTTCGTGTTGGCGAGGCCGATGTTGACGTTGTGGCGGTAGAGCTGGTTGCCGGGGCGCGAGCCCTGGTACACGACGCCCGCCGCGCCCGCCGCGTTCGCGCGCGCCTCGATGCCGACCGACTCGTTGTACTCCTTGAACAGGCCGTCGATGTCCCGGAGCTCGTCGGTCTCGACGAGCAGGAACGCGCCGCGCGCGCTGGTGCCCAGGCGCGCCAGGTCGGCCTCGGTGCCGCGGCCCGCGTCGACGAGCGGCGCCGTGACGCCGGACGAGCCGGTCTTCGCCGACCACGGCATCGCGGCGATGCGCGGCGCGAACTCGACGCCGGAACCGCGCACGGTGGCGGCGGCGCTCCGCTCGAGCCAGAGGTCGGGCATCGTGAACGCCTCCTTCCGCACCATGACGCCCGCGGCGCGGAACTTCGCCAGCGCCCACTCCACGCTCCGCACGTTGGCGGGCGAGCCGGTGGCGCGGCCGCCGATCTCGTCGGCGAGCTCGGCGAGGTCGCGGCCGAGCGGGGTGTCGCCGGCGAGGGCGCCGAGGAGGCGGCTGAGCGACGCGTCCTGCGCGCGGGCGGGCGTGCTGGCGACGGCGAGGAGGACGGCGAACACGACCGCCGCGAGGCGGGACGGACGGGGCATGCGGGGCTCCGGGGTGCGGGAGGGACGCCCGAATCGTAGCGCGCCCGGTTCCCCTCGCGGCATGGGCGGCGCTATCCTGCCGGGTCCGATGCCTTCGCTCTGGGATGTGCACACCGCCGAGCAGACGCTCGCGCGCCTCAACCGGCTCGACCCCGGCAGCGTCCCGCGCTGGGGCCGCTTCACCGCGCCCGCCATGCTGTGCCACCTGGGCGACGCGCTGCGCCAGGCCGTCGGCGACGTGCAGGTGCCGCCGGTGCGCGACTCGCCGTACCGCGGCGCGATCGTGCGGTGGCTCGCGATCCACGTGCTGCCGATCCCGCGCGGCCGGCTCGATGCGCCGCCGTTCATGCTCGTCACGCAGCCGTCGTCGTGGGAGCTCGACCTCTTCGCGCTGAAGGAGCTCGTGCACCGCGGCGTCGCCCGCGCCGCCGACCCCGCGGCGCCGTGGCCCGACAACGTGCTGTTCGGGCCGCTCTCCGCGCACGACTGGGGCGTGCTCCAGTGGCGCCACTGCGACCACCACCTGCGGCAGTTCAACGCGTGAGCGGCGATGCCGCTCACGCGGGCGGACGGGCGGTCGGGCGGTCGGGCGGACTGGGTGGGGGGCGGAGGTCCCGCGCGTGAGGCCGACACCCGGCGACGTCCGCGCTTCCGCCAGTCCGCTCGTCCGCCTGTCCGCCCCCGCGGCGGCCATCGCCGCCGCGGCAGCCTACGGCCACCAGTTCCGCACGCACTTCGACGAGCGGGGCGAGTTCCTCATCCACCTGCCGAACCTGCTGATCCACGAGCTCGGCCATCCGCTCTTCGGCCTCGCCGGCCACGACGAGCTCACGGCGCTCGGCGGGTCGCTGATGCAGGGGATCGTGCCGCTCGTGGCTGCGCTCGTCGCCTTCTGGCGGCGCCAGCCGCTCATCGGCGCGCTCATGCTCTGTTGGCTCGCGATGAACTGCCGGGACGTGGCGGTGTACGTGGATGATGCGCAGGACCGCCTGCTCCCCCTCACGACCGGCGACGAGGATTCGCATGACTGGTGGTACCTGCTACAGGTGTGGGACCGCATGGCCCAGCGTACGCTCTACGTGCGGCGGCTGGAGGCGTGGGGAATGACGCTCTACGTGGCGTCGATCGCGCCCGCCGCCGCCCAGGACCCCGGCTTCCGCCCCCCAGCCCTCGCGCCGCAGGGGCCGCCGCCGATCCCGAAGGGCGCGCTCGGCTGGACGTTCTGCCGCGCCGGCGTCGCCGAGAGCTGGATCCGCGCCGACA
>JANRIU010000006.1:0-11183 GCA_033764615.1 Gemmatimonadales bacterium
GCGGCGGCCGGCGCGGGCGCGGCGCCCGACTCCGCGCCGCCCCCGGTGCAGGGCGCGGGCGCGCTGGCCTCCGCGCCGCCGGCCGCCACGCCGACGGAGGCGAGACGTCCGCCCGAGCCGGCCCCGAAGGAGCCCGAGAAGCCCGTCGCGGAGGCGCCGAAGGCGGAGAAGAAGGGCCCCGACTGCTCGCGCCCCGGCAGCGACTACACGCGCTGCTTCGACACACGGCCGAAGCCCGCGATCCTGCGCGTGGAGGTGCCGGCGGAGGCCGACCCGTCGCCGACCACGTTCGCGCTGTGGGTGCAGGTCACCACGGGCGGGCAGGCCGAGGCGGTGCGGAAGATCGGGTCGTCCGGCAACGGCGACTTCGACAAGGCGGCGCAGCTGGAGGCGTCCCGGCAGACGTGGACGCCCGCGACGAAGGGCGGCAAGGCCGTCACCGCGTGGACGCAAGTGCAGGTGGTGCCGGTCGAGTAACGGGTCGGCCTTACCTTCCGGGGATGCCCATCGTCCCCGCCTCCGCGTTCATCGCTCCCGGTGCGGTCGTCCTTGGCGACGTGACCCTCGGCGAGCAGGCCTCCATCTGGTACCAGTGTGTCCTCCGCGGCGACACCGCCGCGATCTCCGTCGGCCGCCAGACCAACATCCAGGACGGCAGCGTGCTGCACGCCGACCCCGGCTTCCCGTGCACGGTCGGGGAGCGCGTCGGCGTGGGGCACCGGGCGATCCTGCACGGCTGCACGGTGGAGGACCTGTGCCTCATCGGCATGGGGGCGATCGTGCTCAACGGTGCGCGGATCGGTACAGGGAGCGTGGTGGGGGCGGGCGCCGTGGTGCCCGAGGGGATGCAGGTGCCGCCGGGGTCGGTGGTGCTCGGCGTGCCGGCGCGCGTCGTGCGAACGGTCGACGAGGCCCTGCGGGCGCGCATCGACGGCACGTGGCAGAACTACGTCCGGCACGCCGAGACGCACCGGAGCGGCAGCTGGCCGCTGGCGTGAGGGCGAGTGTGGTCGGCAGGCACGGGACGGTCCCGACGGCGGATTTTCCCACACAGGCAATCCACACTGATTCCACGCTTTCAACTTATGGACATCCGTTGCAAAGTTTGTGATGTGGAAAACCTAAAGCGCAATTGCCACAAGTAGTTACCCGCCTGTTGTCCTCGCAGGATTCTGCCATAGCTTGCTCTCTCCCAATCGTAATCACGCGACGACGGCATTCCGGCCTCAGGCGGCTTTTTCATGGTGCAATCCAGTTCCCGGGGGAAGCTCTCCCTCACGCCGAACGCGATCACGGTTCTCGAGAAGCGCTACCTGGTTCGGGGCGAGCAGGGGAAGCCGGTGGAGACGGCGGCCGACCTGTTCTGGCGCGTGGCGCGCACGATCGCGGAGCCGGACGCGGCGCACGGCGCCTCCCCGGGGGCGGTGGAGGCGCTGGCGGAGGAGTTCTACAAGTTGATGGCCGAGCGGCTGTTCATGCCGAACAGCCCGACGCTGATGAATGCGGGGCGGCCGCTCGGCCAGCTCTCCGCGTGCTTCGTGCTGCCGGTGGATGATGCGCTCTCCAACGGCGAGAGCGGCATCTACGACACGCTCCGCTCGATGGCGCTGGTGCACCAGTCGGGCGGCGGGACGGGCTTCTCGTTCTCGCGGCTGCGGCCGAAGAACGACATCGTGCGCTCCACGATGGGCGTGGCGAGCGGGCCGGTGTCGTTCATGTCGCTCTACGACTCGTCGACCGACGTGGTGAAGCAGGGCGGCACCCGCCGCGGCGCCAACATGGGCATCCTGCGCGTGGACCATCCGGACGTCCTCGACTTCATCACATGCAAGGACGACATCACCAAGATCACGAACTTCAACATCTCCGTCGCCGTGACGGATGCGTTCATGGCGGCGCTCGCGGCGGACGGCGAGTACCAGCTGTACCACCCGCGCACGCGGCAGCCGATGGGGACGCTGCGCGCGCGCGAGGTGTGGGACCGCATCATCCACGGCGCGTGGAAGACGGGCGAGCCGGGGATCTTCTTCATCGACCGGGCCAACCATTTCAACCCGGTGCCGCGGCTCGGCTCGTACGAGGCGACGAACCCGTGCGGCGAGCAGCCGCTGCTGCCGTACGACGTCTGCAACCTCGGGTCGATCAACGTCGGGCTGTTCGTGAAGGACGGGCAGGTGGACTGGGACCGCATGCGCCCGGTCGTGCACCTCTGCACGCACTTCCTCGAGAACGTCATCGACGCCAACAACTACCCGCTCCCGCAGATCACGGAGCTGGCCCAGCGCATCCGCCGCATCGGCCTCGGTGTCATGGGCTTCGCCGACCTGCTCATCGAGCTCGGCATCCCGTACGACTCGCCCGAGGGCGTGGAACTCGGCCGGCAGCTGATGCAGTTCATCGACGACGAGGCGAAGGTGGAGTCGGAGCGCCTCGCGCAGATCCGCGGGCCGTTCCCGGAGTGGGCGCATTCCATCTGGGGCCCCGACGAGACGTGCGCGCGTGACGCCCAGGGCCGCCGCATCCGCCCGATGCGGCGACTGCGGAACTGCAACGTCACGACCGTCGCGCCGACGGGCACGATCTCGATCATCGCGGGCTGCAGTTCGGGCATCGAGCCGCTCTTCGCGGTCGCGTTCATGCGCAACCAGGCGGGCGTCCTCATGCCGGACGTCAACGAGCAGTTCACCGCCATCGCGAAGCGCGAGGGGTGGTACGCCGACGAGCTGATGCGCCGCATCGCGGACGCCGGCCACATCCACTTCGACGAGGTCCCGGCGAAGTGGCAGCGCGTCTTCTGCACCGCCAACGAGATCCCGCCCGAGTACCACGTGCGCATGCAGGCCGCGTTCCAGGCCTTCAACGACTCGGCGATCTCCAAGACGGTGAACTTCGCCAACGCGGCCACCGAGCAGGACGTGGCCGTCATCTACCAGCTCGCGTTCGAGCTCGGCTGCAAGGGTGTCACCGTCTACCGCGACGGCAGCCGCTCCTTCCAGGTGCTCTCCACCGGCGACACCGCGAAGAAGGTCGCCGAGGACGCGCAGAAGGCCGGCAAGGCCGAGGCGCGCGCCGACCTCGCCTCGTTCGGCCAGGCCGCCACGAGCACCGAGCTGCCGGTGGAGGCGGCCCCGGAGGTCGCCGCGCGCGCCGACGCCGCCGACCTGCACGAGGAGATCGCCCGCCTCCACGCGGAGAACGAGCGGCTCCGCAAGGCGAACTACGACCTCGAGGCCGAGAACCTCCAGCGCCGCCAGAAGCGCGCGCGCCCGGAGACGCTGCGCGGCACCACGCGCCGCCTCGAGACGCCGCTCGGCACGATGTTCGTCACCATCACCGAGGATGACCGCGGGCAGCCGTTCGAGGTCTTCCTCTCCCTCGGCAAGGCGGGCGGCGCCCTCATGGCCGACGCCGAGGCGATGGGCAGGCTGATCTCGCTCGCGCTGCGCTCGGGCGTCCCGCTCGAGGCGGTCTACCGCCAGCTGCGCGGCATCAGCTCGGACAAGGTGATGGGCCTCGGCCCCAACAAGGTCCTCTCGGTCCCCGATGCCGTCGGCATCGCCATCGAGCGGTACATGGCCGAGAAGCAGGGGGTCCAGCAGGACCTGCTCGCCGGAGCGGCGCCGGAAGGGGAGCGTCAGGCACCGCTGGTGCGCATGACGACGGGCGCGCTCGAGCTCGAGCGCGGCAAGGCGATGAAGGCGGACCTGAGCGGCGCGTGCCCCGATTGCGGGTCGCAGCTCGAGTTCGCGGAAGGGTGTGTGAAGTGCCACGTGTGCGGCTACAGCGAGTGCGGGTGACCGGACGCGGTCGGAGCGGAGCGAAGCGACAGCAGGAGCGGACGCTGATGCCGTGAGGGTGGCACGGGTGTGAGATAGTCTGGCGGGACCAGGCACATGTGCGCAGGATCGAAGGCCATGCACCCCCGTTCGTCCGCGAGGATGGGCGGGGGTGCGTTGCGTACGCAGGCGGACGAGGCGCGGATCCGTCCCGGCCCCGTCTGCGCGGGATGGTGAGCAATCCTGCTCAGTACGTTGAGTAATCCGGCCGCGAACGTCGATCATGACGCGCCGAAGCGCGGCCACCGTAACGCCTCCTCGGAGCCCCCCCATGTCCCGCTTCACCCGCGCCCTCGTTCGCCGCCCCACGCCCAACTTCGCGGACGGCCTCACCTCCGCCGCCCTCGGCGCACCCGACGTGGCGCTCGCGCTGGCGCAGCACGCCGCCTACGTCGCGACCCTCGAGCGGCTCGGGCTCACCATCCACGCGCTGCCGCCGGAGCCCGCCCACCCCGATGCCACCTTCCTCGAGGACACGGCGGTGCTGGCGCCGCGCTGCGCGGTGCTCTGCCGCCCGGGCGCCCCGAGCCGCGCGGGCGAGGTGACAGCCGTGGCACCGGCGCTGCGCGCGGCGTTCCCCGGGCTCCTCGCCATCGAGCCGCCCGGCACGGTGGACGGTGGCGACATCTGCGACGCCGGAGACCACTTCTTCATCGGCGTCTCGCACCGCACCAACCTGGCCGGCGCGCGGCAGCTCGCCGACCTGCTGGGCGATGCGGGGTACGGCTCGGCGTTCGTGGACATCACGGCCACGCCGGGGATCCTGCACCTCAAGAGCGGCGTCGCCTGGCTCGGCGGCGACCGGCTGCTCGTGATCGAGGCGCTGGCGGACCACCCCGCCTTCGAGACGTGGGAGCGCATCGTGGTGCCGGCGGGCGAGGAGTACGCGGCGAACGCCGTGCTCGTCAACGACCGACTGCTCGTCGCGTCCGGCTTCCCGCGGACGGCCGAGCGGCTCGCCGGCCTCGGCATGGCGCTCGAGCCGCTCGCCATGTCCGAGTTCCGCAAGATGGACGGCGGGCTGAGCTGCCTGTCGCTGCGCTGGTGACCGGCGAGCGGCGGTCCCCGTGGTCACGGGGAGTGCGCGCTCAACCCGGCCCCGAGCGCTGCCGATACCCCAGTCGTGACTGGACTCCTCGCCTCCGCCGCGACCGCGCTCCGCACGTCGGTCCGTATGCGTCTCCTCGCCGTCGGCACCGCCGCGGCGTTGGCGCCGCTCGTCGTCCTCCTCGGCGTCACGGTCCTGTTCGAACGCCGCCTCGATTCCCAGCTGCGGGTGGAGCTCGACCATCAGGCGGACCAGCAGTTGGCCCGCGTGGCGAGCGGCCTCTACAACCTCGTGCGGACGCAGTACGAGTCCCTCGAGGAGCAGCTGCAGGCGAGCCTGCGGGTGCTGCACACCGATCTCGCCGCGCAGGGCGCGGCGCGGATCGCCGCGGGCCGCACGACATGGTCCGCGACGAACCAGCTCACCGGGCAGGCGAGCACCGTGACCCTGCCGGCGTTCGCGATCGGCGGACAGGTGGCGACGCCGGCCGGCGCGCGCGCCGAGCGGGTGCCGGTGCTCGACGGCGTGGTCGGGCAGGTCGGCGGCGCGGTCACGGTCTTCCAGCGCATGAACGACGCGGGCGACATGCTGCGCATCAGCACCACCGTCCGCGCGAAGGACGGCGGCCGCGCGGTGGGCACGTTCATCCCGGCGCGCCTCCCGGACGGGAAGACGAACCCCGTGATCGAAGCGGTGCTCGCGGGCCGCGAGTACCACGGCCGCGCCTTCGTGGTCGACGCCTGGTACCAGACGATCTACGAGCCGCTCACGGACGCCTCCGGGCGCGTGATCGGCATGCTGTTCGTGGGCGAGCGGCAGGAGCGGGTGCCGTCGCTGCGGCAGGCGATCCGCGGCAGCACCTTCGCCAGGACCGGCTCGGTGACGGTCTACACCAGCAAGGGCGAGCATCGCGGCCGCGTGGTGATCGGACCGGACCAGCGGGAGGACGGGCGCAGCGCCTGGGAGGACGTCGACGCGGCCGGCCGGAAGCCCACGCAGGCGCTCCTCGCGCAGGCGACGGCGCTCAAGCCCGCCGAGGTCGGCTTCCGGCGCTGGACGCCCGCCGGGCAGGGCGGCGCGCCCGCCGAGCCGCGCATGGGCGCGGTCGTCTACTTCGCCCCGTGGGACTGGGTGATCGCCGCGAGCGCCAACGAGAGCGACTTCGCCGATGCGCGGCACCGCGTCACGTCCAGCCTCAACCTGCTGCTCGCCGTGGCGCTGGCGGCGGGGCTGCTGCTCTGTGCGGTCGCGGTGCTGGTGACGCGCCGGCTGGCGACGTCGGTGACGGCGCCGCTGGGCGAGCTGGCGCAGCTCGCGGACCGGCTGGCCGAGGGGGACACGTCGGTGGACGTCGCGGTGGACTCGCGCGACGAGATCGGCGCGCTGGCGGGGGCGATGCGCCACATGGTGGCGGGCGAGCGGGAGCTGGCGCGCCTCGCCGACCGGATCGCCGCGGGCGACACCTCCGTGGCGCTGGCGCCGCGCGGCGAGCGCGACGCGCTGAGCCGCGCCTTCCTCGCGGTGCGCGACACGGTGTCGAGGCTCACGGAGGAGCTGGCGGCGCTGACCGAGGCCGCGCGCGACGGCGACCTGCGGCGCCGCGCCCGTGCCGACGGGCTGCGCGGCTCGTTCGGCGACGTGGTGACCGGCCTCAACGCCACGCTCGACGCGACGCTCGCGCCCGTGCAGGAGGCGCTCGCCGCCCTCGAGCAGGTGGCCGGCGGCGACCTCACGATCGCGCTGCAGGGCAGCTACCGCGGCGACCATGCCAAGCTCACCGACGCGCTCAACCGCGCGATCGCCGCCATGCGCGACGCGATCGCCCGCATCGGCGAGAGCGCCGAGACGCTCGGCGACGCCAGCGGCTCGCTCACGGCGGTGGCCGACGGCATGTCGCACGCCGCGGAGCAGACGTCGCACCGGGCCAACGTGGTTGCGGCCGCCGCGGAGCAGGTGAACGCCAACGTGCAGACGGTGGCGGCGAGCGCCGAGGAGATGGGCGCCTCCATCCGCGAGATCGCGCAGCAGTCGACGCACGGGGCGCACGTGGCGGGGAACGCGGTGCGCCTGAGCCAGGCCGCGACGGAGGGGATCGAGCGCCTCGGCCGCTCCTCGCAGGAGATCGGCGAGGTGGTGCGCACGATCTCGTCCATCGCCTCGCAGACGAACCTGCTCGCGCTCAACGCCACGATCGAGGCGGCGCGCGCGGGCGAGGCGGGGAAGGGCTTCGCGGTCGTCGCGCACGAGGTCAAGGAGCTGGCGCGGCAGACCGAGCACGCCACGGAGGACATCCGCCGCCGCATCGACCGCATCCAGGGCGACACCTCGGGCACGATCGCCTCGATCCGCGAGGTGGCGGAGGTGCTGGAGGAGATGCACCGGATCCAGGTGACGATCGCGGCGGCGGTGGAGGAGCAGTCGGCCACCACGCGCGAGATCTCGCGCAACGTGAGCGAGGCGGCCCGCGCCACGAGCGAGATCGCCGAGACGATCACGGGCGTCGCGACGGCGGCCAACGAGACCGCGGCGGGCGCGTCGCAGAGCCGGAGCGCGGCGGCGGAGCTGACGGGGATGGCGGCGGAGCTCCGGGCGCTGGTGCGCCGCTTCCGCACCGTGGCCGAGCGCGGGGTGGGCACGCGCGGCAAGGCGGGCATGGCATGATCGGGCTGCTGCTGTTCAGCGCGGGCGTCTACGGGGTGCAGTACCTCACTGCGCAGGCCGTCGCGGGCCTCGCCGGGCACGACACGGCCGCCGCGAAGTGGGTGACGTGGGGTGCGGGCGTGCTGCTCTCGCTCGCGGCGATCCGCGGCGCCTCGGTCAACCCCTCGGCGGCGGACGATCCGCCGCGGCCGGTGCCCGCCGCGCAGTCCTGACCGGTCAGTGCCGGGTTCGCTCCGGCACGACCATGATGTGCGCCCACGGCGTCCCCGGCGCCATCAGCCACGGCCCGCCGCCCGGCACCGGCCGCAGCTGGAGGCCCGTGGACGCCGTCGTCGCGTAGGGGATGTAGACCGACCACATCGCGTCGGCCGCGCGCACGGCGCCGCTCGCCGGATCCCACCCGTCGTCCTTCCCGAACAGTTCGTACAGCGTCGTCGGCTGCGGCGGCATCGCCAGCGTCCGCGCCCGGATCTCCGCCCCGCGCACCGAGTCGATGGCGGTGCGGTCCGTCACGCCCGCCGCCCGCAGCTCGCGGCCGCGCGCCATGAACGGCTCGAGGTCGCGGTGGTAGCACGCCACGTGGAAGCCGTCGCGCGCCGGGTCGTCGGCGAGGCAGACCTGCTCGTTCGTGCCGCGGCGCAGCGTCACCAGCCGGCCGTCCGCGCCGTAGCCGAGCACCCGAGCGCCCGCGCGGAGCGAGTCGGGGAGCGGCGCCACCGCGGCGGCGACCTGCGCCGCGGCGGGCCGTGCCGACTGGGCGGCGAGCGCGGCGCCGCCGACGGCCGGGGCGAGCAGGAGGAACGCGGCGGGGACGGCGGCAAGGCGCGACATGGCGGACCGGCTCGGCAGGAGGACCTCGTCAACCTAGTCGCGGGTAGCTTCCGCGCATGTCCACCGTGCTGCTCGCGATCCTCGTCGCGTCCACCTGCTCCGTCGTCGGCGTCATCTGGGACATCTCGTGGCACCGCACCATCGGCCGCGACACGTTCTGGTCCCCGCCGCACCTCGCCATCTACGCCGGCGGCATCGTCGCGGGCCTCGTCAGCGGCGTCCAGGTGCTGCGGGCGACGTTCGGCGCGTCCGTCGCCGCGCGCGACGGGGCCGTCACGGTGCTCGGCTTCCGCGGCCCGCTGGGCGGCTGGCTCGCGATCTGGGGCGGCCTCGCCATGGCGACCTCGGCGGGCTTCGACAACTGGTGGCACGACGCCTACGGACTCGACGCCCGCATCCTCAGCCCGCCGCACGTCCTGCTCGCGCTCGGCATCATCGCCATCCAGGTCGGCGCGATCGTCACCGCATTGGCGCGGCAGAACGCCGGCGCCGGCGGCGCTTCGCTCGGGCTCGCCTGCGCATGGTCGGCCGCGATCGTGATCGCCATGACCGGCACGCTGCTGATGAACCTCGTCGGCTACGCGAACACGATGCACACCTCGCTCTATTACATCGCGGCGGCGCTGCCGTTCCCGCTCTTCCTCGTGGCGTTCGGGCAGGGGACGCGCCTGCCGTGGCCCGCCACGACCACGGCGGCGCTCTACATGGCGATGGTGCTCGCGATGGTGTGGATCCTGCCGCGCTTCGCCGGGGAGCCGGCGCTCGCGCCGATCTACACGCGCGTCGACCGCTTCGTCCCGCCGCCGTGGCCGATGCTGCTCGTGGCGCCCGCACTCGCGGTGGACCTCGTGCTGCGCGCCACGCCGACGTGGCCGACGGGGCGGCGCGCGCTCGCGCTCGGCGCCGCCTTCGTGCTCGCGCTCCTCGTGGTGCAGTGGCCGTTCGGCGCGTGGCAGCTCTCGCCGGGCGCGCGGAACTGGTTCTTCGCCGCCGACCAGTGGGAGTTCAGCGGCCGCGTCTCGGCGTGGCGGTACCGCTTCTGGCGCTGGGAGGATGCGGTGGCGGGCGCGTGGGCGCCGCTCGCGTTCGCGGGCGGGGTGCTGGTCGCCATCGGCGTCGCGTCGGCCACGGCCCGCGTCGGCCTCCGCTGGGGCGCGTGGATGCGCGAGGTGCGCCGCTGACGCCACCCCTTCGGCGCGCCGCGGCCGGGGCCGCGGTCGCGCTCGCCGCCCTCGCCGCGCCGCTCGCCGCGCATGTCGGCGCCCCGGACCAGTGGTTCGCCGGGCCCGCCGGGCCGTACGCGGTGCGCGTGCTTATCCGCGACCCCGGTGTCGTGCCCGGCTGGGCGGAGGTCGTCATCCGCACGCCGCCCGGCGTGGCACAGGTCGGCGCGGCGCCGTTCTTCTGGGCGACCGGCCCCGGCGGCGCGCCCGCGCCGGACGCGGCCACCGCGGTGCCCGGCGAGCCCGGCCTCTGGACGGTCCGCCTCCTCTTCCTCAAGACGGGCGCCTACGGGGTCCGGGTCACGATCGATGGCGCCGCCGGGCGCGGCGAGGTGACCGTGCCCTTCGCGGCGCTGCCCCGGCGCACGCTCGCGATGGATCCCGCCCTCGGCGCCGTCCTCGGCGTGCTCGGCCTCGTGCTCGTGGGCGGCGCCATCGCCGTCATCGGTGCGGGGAGCCGCGAGGGGACGCTGCCGCCCGGCGAGCGCCCTGACGACGCCGCGCGCGTGCGCGGGCGCCGCGCGATGCGGCGAGGGGCCGTCGCGCTCGCCACCGGGCTCGGCATCGTGGCGCTCTGGTGGCGCGTCGAGGACGTCGTGTACCGCCGCAACCTGTACCGGCCGTGGGAGGCCGCCGCCCGTGTCGAGCCGGGCCCCGCCGGCGGCCGCGTGCTCGTGCTGGAGGTCACCGACCCGCGGTGGACCGACCGCGCGCGCCGCGACTGGGCGCCGCTCATTCCCGACCACGGCAAGCTCGTCCATGCCTTCCTGCTGCCCGCGGACGGCGGCCCCTCGCTGGCGCACCTGCACCCGGTGCCGGTCGACAGCTCGCGCTTCCGCGCGGCGCTGCCGCCGCTCCCCGCCGGCCGGTGGCGCCTCTTCGCCGAATTCGTCACGGAGGACGGGCTGCCGCACACCGCGGTCGCCTCGCTCGCGCTGGGGGCGCCGGACACCGCGTGGGCGCCCGGCGACGCCGACGACGCCTGGCACGCGGGGCCCGCGGGCGACGGCGCCACGCGGCGGGCCGACCTCGGCGACGGCGCACGCGTGCGGCTGGTCGGACCGGCCGCGCCCGTGGCCGGCGCCGAGGCCGACCTGGCGTTCGAGGTGGAGAACAGCGACGGCGCGCCGGCCGAGGTGGAGCCGTACCTTGGCATGGCGGGGCATGCGGTGGTGGCGCGAGAGGATGGCGCCGTGTTCGTGCACCTGCACCCGGCGGGCACGGCGTCCGCGGCGGCGGCGGCCGCGCTGACGGTGCGCCGGCTGGCGGACACGGCGCGTGGCGCGGTCGCCGGGCGCCTCGCCGCCGGCGACGCGCATGCGGTGCACGCCGCGCATGCGACGCGGGCCGCGCCCGCGCGCCTTCCCGGGTCGCTCCGCTTCCCGTGGGCGTTCCCGTCGCCGGGGCGCTATCGCGTGTGGGTGCAAGTGAAGCGTGGCGGTGCGATCCGCACCGCCGCATTCGAGCTGCAGGTGGCGCCGGGGGCGCCGGCGCGCGGCTAGACGATCCGGCCGGTCACCGGGCAGCGCGTGCCGCCCGCGTGCGCCGCGGGCGCGCGGCCCGGGGCCAGGCGCGAGGCGGCCG
>JANRIU010000096.1:0-37697 GCA_033764615.1 Gemmatimonadales bacterium
GATGCGCCGGGCCGCGCGCGCGCCGAGGCGCGCCACCCGCGCCGTGCCCGGGCAGGTGGCGCCCCGTCCCAGCGCACCGTCCTCGCGACGGTCGGCGTCGTCATCGAGCACCTGGTACGCCCAGCCCAGCAGCGCGCCGGCCGCACCGAGCGCCTGCACCGTCGGCTCGGCCGCGCCGCCGACGCGGGCCCCGCCGACGAGCGCGAGCCGCGCGAGCGCCGTCGTCTTCTCGCGGTGCAGGCGCCGCGCGGCGGCCACCGCCGGCCCCGCCTGCGCCACGTCGACGGCCTGGCCGCCGGCCATCCCCGCGAAGCCGATCGCCCGTCCCCACTCGGCGCCGAGCCGCTCGGCGCCCCGCGGCGCCGAGCCGAGCAGCTCGGCGGCGCGCCCCAGCATGCCGATCGCGAGCAGGATCGTGCCCGCCTGCCCGACGTGCCGATGCACCGCCGGCCGCCCGCGCCGCAGCTCCGCGTCGTCCATGCACGGCAGGTCGTCGAGCACGAGCGACGCGGTGTGCGTCAGTTCGAGCGCCACCGCCACGCCGAGCGCGGCCCGCGGGTCTCCGCCGACGGCCTCCGCCGCCGCCATGGCCAGCAGCGGCCGCCACCGGCGCCCGCCGCGGCCGTCCGTCCCCACCGCCAGCGCCGACGCGCGCTCCACCCAGCCGAGCGTCGGCCCCGGCGCGCGCACCGCCGACGCCAGCGCCTCCTCGAGGAGCGGCCGCGCGCGCGCCACGAAGGCGCGCGCCACCTCGGCCTCCCGGGCCCCGGGCGGCGACGCGGCGGTGACCGCGAGCATCGCCCTCAGGCCGCCTGCGGCGACGGGGCGATGATCCCCGTCAGGTGGCCGATGTTCTTCAGGAAGATCCGCACGTGCGCCGCCGGCCGCGCGAACACCAGCTTCTTGTACATGTACCCCTGCCACGTGAGCTTCTGCACGTCGACGTCGCGGCAGATGTCCACGAAGCGCTCGCGGCGGTCGTCGTCGCGGTACCAGGTCTCCTGCATCCGGTCGAGCACGCGGAAGACGAGCCCGTGCCGCCGCATGAAGCGCTTGCGCGCGCGCCCGAGCACCCGGCCGTCCGCCTCCGCGAGCGCCTCGTGCACCGCGCGCGCCGCCTCGCGGCCGCCCGTCATCGCGTAGAAGATCCCCTCCCCCGACGCCGGCGCCACGACGCCCGCGGCGTCGCCGGCGAGCACCACGTTGCGCCCGTTGTCCCAGCGGGAGAGCGGCTTGAGCGGGATCGGCGCCCCCTCCTCGCGGATCGTCGCCACCCGGTCGAGCCCGGTGCGGGCGCGCAGCTCGGCCACGGCCCGCCGCAGCGCGAACCCCTGCTGCAGCGAGCCCGTGCCGACCGACGTCGTCGGCCCGTGCGGGAAGACCCACGCGTAGAAGTCGGGCGAGAGGGTGCCCTCGTAGTACACGTCGCAGCGCGACTGCAGGAACTCGGCGGTCTGCTCCGCGGGCGACTCGACCACCTCGTGGTACGCGAAGACGAACTGCGCCTCGTCCACCACCTTCGGCATCGCCTGCCGCGCCACGGCGGAGAGCGCCCCGTCGGCGCCGATCACCATGCGCGCCCGCACCGTGGCGAGCGCGTCCCCGCGCGAGCGGCCCGCCTTGTACCGCACGAGCGCGGTGCCGTCGGGCTGCTGCTCGAGGGCGTTGAACAGGCCGGTGCGGCGCTCGGCACCCAGGCCGCGCGCCCGCTCGCGCAGCCACTCGTCGAACGGGCCGCGATCGACCATGCCCACGAAGCCGTTGCCGATCGGCATGTCGGCCTTGCGGTGCGACGGCGCGATGATCCGCGCGCCGTCGACCTTGTTGCAGAGCACCGACTCCGGCACGTCGAAGTCCGCCAGCAGCTGCGGCGGCACGGCGCCGCCGCACGGCTTGATGCGCCCCGCGCGGTCCAGCAGGAGCACCGAACGGCCCGCCGCCGCCAGGTCGGCCGCCGCCGTCGCGCCGGCCGGCCCACCGCCGACGACGACGCAATCGAACGTTTCCATCAGTCCTCCCTCCCTCGGATGTCGGTCCCCGCCGTGCCGGGAGCCCGCCCCCGGCATGTCCTCGCCCATCCCGCCGCCCCGCCGGTGGCGCGCATCAGCCGAGCGACGCCAGCAGGGTGTCGCCCGCCGCCGGCGCGCGGAGCGCGGCGGCCGCGGCGCGCGGCGCGGTCGTGCGCGCGGCCAGCACGGCGGCCGCCACGAAGAGCGCCGCCTCCAGCGCGAACACCAGCCCGTAGCCCGCACGCACCGAGCCGAGCGCGAGCCGCGCGAGGTCGCTGAGCAGCGCGCCGGCGAAGCCGCCGATCGCGTACGCGACCGCCTGCGCCGCGCCGAAGACGCCCATGCGCACGCCGGCGTCGCGACCGCCCTCGGTGACGCTGAACGCCATCATGCAGCCGATCGCGCCGATGGCGAACGCCCCGTTGCAGAGGCCGAGGAGCAGCACCGCGCCGCCGAGCGCCGCGGCGGTCCCCGCCACCGGCGCGAGGATCAGCGCGAGGAAGCCGAGCGCCGAGCCGGCGCAGCCCCACGTCGCCCAGGCGCGGAGCGCGCCGTCCCGCGTCGCGAGCACGGCCGCCGCGAGCATGCCGAGCAGCATCCCCCCCTGATGCATCCCCGAGATGCGCGTCGTCTCCGCCGGCGAGAGCCCGAAGACGAGGCCGCCATACGGCTCGAGGATCAGGTCCTGCGCGCTGTACGCGAGCATCGCGATGAAGATGAAGAGCGCGAACGTGCGCGCCGCGGGCTCGGCCCACACCGCGCGGACCGCCGCGCCCCAGTCCGTCGCCGGCGCCGCGGGCGCGGCCGACCCGGAGCGCGGCCGCTCGAGGCCGAGCAGCGCGCCCACCGCCAGCACGGCGCCGCCGCCGCCGATGAGCGCGGTGACGCCGACGAGCCGCGCGAGCGAGAACGGCGCGAGCAGCCGGCTCGCGATGAGCGTCGTGGCCACGAAGCCGGCGATCATCATCAGCCAGACGATCGCCGCGGCGCGCGCGCGCCGGCTCGGCGCCACCTGCTCCGCCAGCAGCGCGAGCAGCGGCGTCCCCGCGGCGCTCACCCCCGCGCCCAGCGCGAGGAAGCTCACCGTCGCCGCCACCAGGCCCGGGCCGCGCGCCGACGCCAGCAGCGCGGTGGACGCCGACGCGGCGACGCCGGCGCTCGCCAGCAGCAGCAGCCCGCCGATGATCCAGGGCGTGCGCCGCGGCGCGCGATCGGAGCGGAAGCCGAGCTGCGGGCGGAGCAGCAGCTGCACCGCGAAGTGCAGCGCCACGAGCGCCCCGGGCACCGAGGCCGGCAGGGCGAGCTCGACCACCATGACGCGGTTCACCGTCGCCGTCATGAGCACCACGACCGCGCCGATCGCCGCCTGCACCAGCCCCACGCGCACGACGCCCGCCCAGCCGAGGCAGCCCTCGGCGGCGCGCGGCAGCGCGGCCGCCGTCATCCCGCGAGCCCCCGCAGCGCGAAGGCGCTGGTCAGCATGCCGGAGACGTACGCCGTCACGCCGGTGCCGTTGTACCAGGGCGCGAGGGCGCGCGGCGCGGTGAGCCAGCGGCCCATCGCCGGGACCTGCGCGATGATGAACGCGGCGAGGAGCACCACCTGCAGCGGACGGTCCCACGCCATGAGGAGGCCGAGGACCGCGAGCTGCGGCACGAGCATGACCGCGCAGCACACGCGGGCGGCGCGCTCCGGCCCGAGCTGCACCGGCAAGGAGCGCACGCCCATCGCGCGGTCCCCCTCGATCGACTTGTAGTCGTTGATCGTCATGATGCCGTGCGCGCCGAGGCCGTACAGCAGGGCCACCACGAGGATGCGCGCATCCGGCCCCGCGCCGACGGTGGCGAGCAGCACCGCGGCGCCGGTGACCCACGCGAGGCTCTCGTACGACAGGCCCACCGCGAGGTTGCCGAACCAGCCGTTCTGCTTGAGGCGCACCGGCGGCATCGAGTAGGCCCAGGCGAAGAGCAGCCCCACCACCGTCGCGGCGAACCCCCAGCGCCCGAGCACCGCCGCCACCGCGAGCGTCAGCAGCGACCACGTGAGCGCGATCCCCAGGCCCCAGCGGCCCGGGATGCGACCCGACGGGATCGGGCGGTTCGGCTCGTTGATCGCATCGACGTGGCGGTCGAACCAGTCGTTCACGGCCTGGCTCGTCGCGCACGCGAGCGGCCCGGTCAGGACGATGCCCACGAGCAGCACTCCCAGATGGTCACCGAGGACGACACCGGACGAGACGGCCCCGCACATGTACGCCCACATCGGCGGGAACCACGTCACCGGCTTCAGCAGCTCCAGCACGTCCCGCGGCTGCAGGACGGCTCGCGAATTGGACTGTACACTAACGTTGACAGTGGTCATTGTCAAATACAGTTTACAGTCACGCAAGTGATTGAGCCACAACGAGATGCGATGTCAACCATGAGCGTGAAGGTGAGTCGGTCAGGCGGGAAGCGGCGCGCGCGGCGTATCGCCGCCGCCCAGCTGATAGCGCCGCAGCTTGACGTACAGGCTCTGGCGGCTGACGCCGAGCATCTCGGCGGCCAGCGTGCGGTTCTGGCTCGTGAGTTCGAGCGCGGCCTCGATGAAATGGCGCTCCACGAGGTCGGTGGTGTCGCGCGTGAGGTCGCGCAGCGAGACGCGGCCCACCAGGGCGGTGAGCTGCTCCACGGCGCGCGTGAGGTCGCGCGCACCCTGCGGGCCGCTGGCGAGCCGCCGACCGATGTCGCGGATGGTGAGGCCGACGCACGGCTGCCCGCCGGCCGGCGCCATCACGGCACTCACCTCCACCTCGGCCACCGAGCCGTACTCGCCGCGCACCGAGCTCGCGAAGAGGCGCACGACGCCGTGCTCGCGCAGCGTCGCGAGCAGCACCGCGAGGTCGGCGCCCGGACGCCCGAACCAGCGCGAGAGCGGCTGGCCGCGCGCCTGTTCCTCGGTGGCGAGCTGGCACAGGTCGAGGAAGGCGCGGTTCGCCTGCCGCAGCCGCCCCTCCACGTCGCACAGCACGAACGCGTCGGGCGCGCCCTGGAGCACCTCGACCATCGCCCCGGGCATGCCGCTCGCGACCGCGCCAGCGGTGCCGGCCGGCTGCTCCGACCAGAGCCGGAGCAGGAAGAACGCGGAGCCGTCCTGCCGCACGAGCGAGGCGCCGAGCGTGACGCGCGCCTCGCGGCCGACCAGGCGCACGGGGATCTCCTCGGAACGCCCGGAGGTCCGCACCGTCGCGAGCAGCTCGTCGAGCGCCTTGGTGCTCGCCTCGTCGAGGTCCAGCGGGAAGATCCGGCCGACGAGCCGCTTCGGCTGCTGGTCGAAGAGGCGGCCGGCCGCCGGGTTCGCCGCGACGAGGCGCCTCGTCGCCGCATCCACGATGACGACCGCCTCGGCGGAGAGCTGGAACAGCAGGCGGTAGCGCGTCTCGATGTGGCGCATGCGCCAGTAGTCGCGCTCCATCGCCTGCTGCGCCTCGACCAGGCGCTGCTGCAGCACCGACATGGCGCGCAGGTCGCGGCCCACCGCCACCACGCCGCCGGCGCTGCCGACGCGGATGGCCGTGTAGGCGATCGGGATGTCGGGGCCGGCGGCGGAGAGGTGGTTCACCTGGCGCCGCCCGGACACACCGGCCGACTGCGCCTCCTGCAGCATCTCCCGCACCTTCTGCTGCGTCTCGGAGGAGACGGTGTCGGTCCAGGTCTGGCCGACCCAGTCGCGGAGCTCGCCGAGGGAACCGTCGGTGGGCGGCGTGGAGATGTCCCGGATGACGCCCTGGGGGTCGACGACGAGCGCGATGTCCGCCGCGGCCTGGATGACGGCCGCGATGGCGGACGGGTCGAGTTCGCCAAGTTCGGCGACCCGGGCCTCGAACACCTTGCCGAGCGCCTTGGTCACGCCGCCGCCGGGCTCAGGAGGCCTCGACGCCGGCCAGCAGCGCCGCCACGCGCGGCGCCTGGCGCGCGTCGGCGGCGGAGCCGTCGGCGCCCACGCGATCGACGAGCTCCGGATGCTCGGAGAAGATGCGCCCGCCGACGAGCACCCGCAGGTTCCTGTTCCGCGACGCCTTGCGGCAGGCGCGGATCTCCTTGCCGACGTTCGTCAGGTGCGAATCGCAGCCGATGGAGAAGCCGAGGACGTCGAACCACTGGTCGGCGAGGAGCCGGCGGAGGTCCTGCTGGCCGAGCGGGGCGCCGACGTTGACGGCCCACCCATCCTTGACGAAGAACTCGGCCACCATGAACAGCCCCAGGGTGTGCTGCTCGCCGGGCAGGCAGGTGAGGAGGGCCGCGCCGCGGCGCGGCGCCGCGGCATCTCCGTCCGCCAGCAGCAGGCGGCTCATCGCCCGGAGGATGCGCTGGATCCGGCCCATCGCCACGGTGACTTCGATGAAGTCGCACGCGTCCTGGTCCCAGAGCGTGCCGAGACGACGCGCGGCGGGGGCGAGGAGATCGAGGTAGACCACCTCGGCGGACAGCCCGCCGTCCATCAGCTCCCTCACATACGACTCGGCGGCGGAATCGCCCGCGCCGCGCAGCCGTCGGACGAACTCGTCGACTTCTGCCTCGGCGACGACGCGGCCGGGAAGCGGCGCCGACGGCGCGAGGACGGGACCCGGACGATGCGCGAGCATGAGCCTCGGGATGATCTCGGTTTGCACCACACGGTCCAGCGCTTCGCCCCCGGGCCCGAGCCACGTGGCCGTCGGTGCCCGCAGATGCGTGCTGGAGATGGTCATGGTCGCCCTCCCACACTGTGGGGATTGCGCGGTGTCAACGCAACGTGACAGTGGCCTCGGGCGATCCCTAACCTCAACGCCCGCCGCCGACAGGTCAATAGACGAAGCCCATCGAACCGGGTCCTGAGGTGTCAACATGGTGTCAGCTTTGGTTTACGTCAAGTCTGCTTGACGCGACGCGGTGCTGCCCATATCATGGCGCGGTGGCGGGAAACGCCCAGTCGAGTCTTCGCTCTGGTGGTCGATGCCCCTTGATCCGATCGACCGGCCGGCCCGTGGTGCATCCGCGGCCGCACCGGTGACGCTCTACACCCCCGAGGAGCGCCTGCGGCGCGACCGCTCGGCGTGGACCGGCGTGCAGGGACTCCTCGCACCGATCCAGTTCCTCGTCTGCGCCGTCTCCATCGCGTTCGTGGTCCATGCGCTCCGCACCGGCGACGGCTACCGGGCGGCGCAGCTCTCCGTCGTGCTCAAGACGGTCATCCTGTACCTGATCATGGTGACCGGGGCGATCTGGGAGAAGGAGGTCTTCGGGCAGTACCTCTTCGCCCGGCCGTTCTTCTGGGAGGACGTGGTGTCGTTCCTGGTGCTGGCGCTGCACACGGCGTACCTGTGGTTCGCGCGCACGGGCACGCTGGCCGACCGCGGCCTGTGCTGGCTCGCGCTGGCCGCCTACACCGCCTACGTGGTGAACGCCGTGCAGTTCGTGCTCAAGCTGCGCGCGGCGCGGCTCCAGGAGCAGGCGGCGCGGACGCGCGCCGCGCCCCGCCTCGCGCCCGCCGGGGCGGCCGCCGCGTGACCGCCGCGCTCCCCATCGTCGACCTGCCCGCGACCGGCGGCTGCAGCGACGTGCCGGTGCTGCGCGAGCGCGGGCAGCGCGAGGTGTTCTGCGGCCTCACGGGGATCGTCTGGCTCCACCGGAAGATGCAGGACGCGTTCTTCCTCGTGGTCGGCTCCCGCACCTGCGCGCACCTGATCCAGAGCGCCGCCGGCGTGATGATCTTCGCCGAGCCGCGCTTCGGCACCGCCATCCTGACCGACCGGGACCTGTCGGGCCTCGCCGACGCGAACGACGAGCTCGACCGCGTGGTCACCACGCTCCTCGAGCGGCGGCCCGACATCGGCACGCTCTTCCTCGTCGGCTCCTGCCCCTCCGAGGTGATCAAGCTCGACCTCGCGAAGGCGGCCGAGCGGCTCAACGCGCGCGTCTTCCCGCGGGTCCGGGTCCTGAACTACTCGGGCAGCGGGATCGAGACGACGTTCACGCAGGGCGAGGACGCCTGCCTCGCCTCGATGGTGCCGCACCTCCCCGCCGCCCCCGCGCGCCAGCTGCTCGTCGTCGGCTGCGTGGCCGACGTGGTGGAGGACCAGCTGCAGCGGATCTTCGAGCAGCTCGGCGTCGGGCCGGTGCGCTGGCTCCCGGCGCGCCGGGCGGCGGCGCTGCCCCCCGTCGGGCCGGGGACGCGCCTGCTCCTCGCGCAGCCGTACAACGGCGCCACCGTCCGCGCCCTGCTCGCGCGCGGCGCCGAGCTCCTCCCGGCGCCGTACCCGTTCGGCGCGGAGGGGACGACGGCGTGGCTCGCCGCGGCGGCCGCGGCGTGGGACGTCCCCGCCGAGCGGTTCCGGCGCGTGACCCAGCCGCTCGCCGAGCGGGCGACGAAGGCGCTCGCGCGCCACCGCGGGCACCTCGAGGGCCGCCGGCTCTTCTTCCTCCCCGACTCGCAGCTGGAGCTGCCGCTCGCGCGCTTCCTCCACCGCGAGATGGGGATGGAGCTGGTGGAGGTCGGCACCCCGTACCTCGACCGGCAGATGGTGGCCGCCGAGCTGCCGCTCCTCCCGGCCACGATGACGCTGAGCGAGGGGCAGGACGTGGAGCGCCAGCTCGACCGCGTGCGCGCCGCCCGGCCCGACCTCGTGGTCTGCGGCCTCGGCCTCGCCAACCCGCTGGAGCGGGACGGCATGGCGACGAAGTGGTCGATCGAGCTCGTCTTCACGCCGATCCACGGCTACGACCAGGCGGGCGACCTGGCCGAGATCTTCGCGCGGCCGCTCGAGCGGCGACGCCGGCTGACGGTCTGAGGACGCGCCGATGCAGCTGACGCTCTGGACCTACGAGGGGCCGCCGCACGTCGGCGCGATGCGCATCGCCACGTCGATGCGCGACCTGCACTACGTGCTCCACGCCCCGCAGGGCGACACCTACGCGGACCTGCTGTTCACGATGATCGAGCGGCATGACCGCCGCCCGCCGGTGACCTACACGACGTTCCAGGCGCGCGACCTCGGGGGCGACACCGCCAACCTCGTCACCGACGCGGTGCGCGACGCGTACGAGCGGTTCCGGCCCGCGGCGATGCTCGTGGGCGAGAGCTGCACCGCCGAGCTGATCCAGGACCAGCCTGGCGCCCTGGCGCGGGGCATGGGCCTGCCGGTGCCGATCGTGCCGCTGGAGCTGCCGGCGTACAGCAAGAAGGAGAACTGGGGCGCCGCCGAGACGCTGTACCACCTCGTGCGCGCGCTGCTCGCCGACCAGGCGCCCCGCCCCGGCACGCCGCGCCCCCCGCGGCCCGCGGGGCGCGCCGCTCGCGTGAACCTCCTCGGCCCGACGTCGCTCGGCTTCCGCTGCCGCGACGACGTGCGCGAGGTGACGCGCCTGCTCGCGCAGCTCGGCATCGAGGTGCACGTCACGGCGCCGCTCGGTGCCACGGTCGACGACCTGCGCCGCCTGCCGGAGGCGGACGCGAACGTCGACCTGTACCCCGAGGTCTCGCGCACCACGGCGGCGTGGCTCCAGCGCACGTTCGGCATGCCGAGCACGAAGGTGGTGCCGATGGGCGTCGGGGCGACGCGCGACTTCGTGCGCGAGGTGGCCGGCCTCGTCGGCGTCGACCCGTCGCCGGTGCTCGGCGGCGAGGCCCCCGGCACCTCGGGGCGCGACGCGTCGCAGTCGCTGGCGCCGTGGTACGCGCGCTCGGTCGACTCCACGTACCTGACGGGCAAGCGCGTGTTCATCTTCGGGGACGCGACGCACGCGCTCGCCGCGGCGCGCATCGCGACGGAGGAGATGGGCTTCACCGTCGTCGGCCTCGGCACCTACAGCCGCGAGTTCGCGCGCGAGGTGCGGGAGGCGGCGAAGGGCTTCGGCCTCGAGGCGCTCATCGCCGACGACTACCTCGAGGTGGAGCGCGCGATCGCCGAGGCGACGCCCGAGCTGGTGCTCGGCACGCAGATGGAGCGCCACATCGCCAAGCGGCTCGGCATCCCCTGCGCGGTGATCTCGACGCCGATCCACGTGCAGGACGTCCCCGCGCGCTACTCGCCGGTCTTCGGCTTCGAGGGCGCGAACGTCCTGTTCGACACCTGGGTGCACCCGCTGATGATGGGCCTCGAGGAGCACCTGCTGCAGATGTTCCGCGAGGACTTCGAGTTCCACGACGGCGCGAAGGCGAGCCACCTCGGCGCGGGCGCCGGCGCGCCGGCGGACGAGCGGACCGGCGGACCGGCGGACGGGAGCGTCGAGATGGCGCGGGCCGCGGCGCACGCGGCCGATGCGTCCGCCCATTCGCCCGTCCGCCCGTCCGCCGACGCGTCCCAGGCCGGCGCGGTCGCCACGGCGACCGCGCCGGTCTGGGACGCGTCCGGCGAGGCCGAGCTCAGGAAGATCCCGTTCTTCGTGCGCGGGAAGGCGAAGCGGAACACCGAGCGGTTCGCCGCCGAGCATGGCATCGGCGTGATCACGGTGGACGTCCTCTACGAGGCGAAGGCGCACTTTGCGAAGTGACCGCCGGGGCACCGTCCCCATCCGGGTGGTGATCGTCACGCTCGACGCGCACTTCGCGGGCGCGTTCGAGCGCGCGCGCGCGCAGCTCGCGCGCGAGCTGCCCGGGCTCGACCTGCAGATGCACCTGCACGCGGAGTTCGACCGCGACGCGGCCGCCGCCGAGCGTGCGCGCACGGCGATCCGGCAGGCCGACGTGCTGCTGTGCGGCCAGCTCTTCACCGAGGAGCAGGCGGCGCCGGTGCTGGAGGCGCTGCGCGAGCGCGCGCCGCACTGCGACGCGGTGTTCTGCGCGCTCTCGACGCCCGAGGTGATGCGGCTGCTGCGGCTCGGGAAGTTCTCGATGGCGCAGAAGGAGGAGGAGGGCGGCTTCTCGCTGCTCGGCATGCTGCGCAAGCTCCGCGGCCGCCGCGAGGACGGGAAGTCGTCGGGCGAGCGCCAGATGACGATGGTACGGCAGCTGCCGAAGCTCCTGCGCTTCATCCCGGGCACGGCGCAGGACGTGCGCGTCTGGTTCCTGGGAATGCAGTACTGGCTGGCCGGCTCCGACGTGAACCTCGCCAACCTCGTGAAGGCGCTGGTCGACCGGTATGCCGACGGCCCGCGCCGCGCGCTGCGCGGCACGCTCACGGTGGCGCCGCCCGAGGAGTATCCGGAGGTCGGCTGCTGGCACCCGGCGCTGCCGGGGCGCGGGATGACGGAGTCGGTGCGCGCGCTCCCGGCGAAGGGGACGGCCGGGCGCGTGGGCCTGCTGGTGGGCCGGTCGTACCTGCTCGCGGGGAACACGCGGCACTACGAGGCGGTGGTCGCGGCGCTCGAGGCGCGCGGGCTCGCGGTGGTGCCGGCGTTCGCCTCCGGCCTCGACGCGCGCCCGGCGATCGAGCGGTTCCACATGGCCGACGGCCGCACGACGATCGACGCGCTCGTCTCGCTCACCGGCTTCTCGCTCGTGGGCGGCCCGGCGTACAACGACGCCGAGGCCGCGCAGGCGGTGCTCCGGCGGCTGGACGTGCCGTACTTCTCGCTGCAGAGCCTCGAGTTCCAGGGGATCGACGAGTGGCGCGACGACCCGCGCGGCCTCTCGCCGCTGCAGGCGACGCTGCAGGTGGCGATCCCCGAGCTGGACGGCGCGATCGGCCCGGTCGTGTACGGCGGCAAGGGGCGCGCGAGCGCCGAGCAGCCGGTCCCCGCGAGCGAGCCGATCGCGGAGCGCATCGCCACCATCGCCGACCGCGTCCGGAAGATGGTCGCGCTCCGGCGGAAGCCGGTGCACGAGCGCAAGGTGGCGATCGTGCTGTTCAACTTCCCGCCGAACGCGGGGAACACCGGCAGCGCCGCGTACCTGGCGGTGCTGCCGTCGCTGCAGCGCGTGCTCGCCGGCATGAAGGAGCGGGGCTACACCGTCACGCTGCCCGACGGTGCCGAGGACATCAAGGCGAAGGTGTGCGACGGCAACCGCGAGCGCCTCGGTGCGCCGGCGAACGTCTTCACGCGGCTCGACGTGGACGACCACGTCCGCCGCGAGCCGCACCTCGCCGACATCGAGGCGACGTGGGGACCCGCGCCCGGGAGGCAGCTGACCGACGGCCGCTCGCTGTTCATCATGGGCGAGCAGTTCGGCAACGTCTTCGTGGGCGTGCAGCCGGCGTTCGGCTGGGAGGGGGACCCGATGCGGCTCCTCTTCGAGGGGAACTTCGCCCCGACGCACGCCTTCTCGGCGTTCTACCGCTGGCTGCGCGAGGAGTGGGGCGCGGACGCGGTGCTGCACTTCGGCACGCACGGCGCGCTCGAGTTCATGCCCGGCAAGCAGGTCGGGCTCTCCGGCGCCTGCTGGCCCGAGCGGCTCATCGGCGACCTCCCGAACGTGTACCTCTACGCGTCGAACAACTCCTCCGAAGGGACGCTGGCCAAGCGCCGCGGCGGCGCCACGCTCGTCTCGTACCTCACGCCGCCGATCGCCAACGCGGGGCTCTACAAGGGCCTCGCCGAGCTGAAGGCGTCGCTCGACCGGTACCGCCAGGCGGCGCCGGGCGTTGAGCGCGCGCAGCTCGCGGCGCTGGTGCAGGCGCAGGCGTCCGCGCTCGACCTGGAGCCGGCGGAGCCGGCGTGGGACGGCGAGGCGGAGGACGCGGTGGCGCGCGTGCGCACGAAGCTGCTCGAGCTGGAGTACTCGCTGATCCCCGTCGGCCTGCACGTCGTGGGCGACGTGCTCGCCCCCGCCGAGCGCGTGGACACGCTCTGCGCCATCGGCCGCGCGGGCCGCCCCGACCTCGACGTGGCGTCGCTCGCGGAGGCGCTCGGCGTGCCGGCGGCGGAGGCGGGCGGCGAGGCGGGCGATGCCGTGGCGCGCGCCGTGGTGACGGCGCTCGTCGAGACCGGCTCGGTGCGCGCCGCGCTCGCGGCGGTGCCCGCGCCGCACCGGCCGCTCGAGGCCGCGACCACGATCCTCGAGGCGCTGCTCGCGTGCGACCGCGGGCTCGCCACCGACCACGAGGTGCCGGGCGTGCTGCACGCGCTCGACGCCGGCTACGTCGCGCCCGCGCCGGGCGGCGACCTGGTGCGCTCGCCGGCCGTGGTGCCGACCGGCCGCAACCTCTACGGCTTCGACCCGTACAAGGTCCCGTCCGCGTACGCGCAGCTCGAGGGACGGCGCCGCGCCGACCAGCTGCTGCAGCGGCACGTGCAGGACGGGCACCCCTTCCCCGAGACCGTCGCGTTCGTGCTGTGGGGCACGGACAACATGAAGTCCGAGGGGACGCCGCTCGCGCAGTGCCTCGCGCTGATGGGCGCGGTGCCGCGCTTCGACGCGGTGGGGCGCCTCGCGGGGGCGCGGCTCGTGCCGCTCGAGCAGCTGGGGCGGCCGCGCGTCGACGTGGTGGTGACGCTCTCCGGCATCTTCCGCGACCTGCTCCCGCTGCAGGTGCGGCTCCTGGCGGAGGCCGCGCTGCTCGCGGCGCAGGCCGACGAGCCGGAGGAGCGGAACTTCGTGCGGAAGCATGCGCTGGCGCAGGTGCGCGAGACGGGCTGCGACCTCGCGACGGCCGCGCTCCGCGTCTTCAGCAACGCCGACGGCGCCTACGGCTCCAACGTGAACCTGCTCGTCGAGAGCGGGCGCTGGGAGGACGAGGACGAGCTCGCCGACCAGTTCGTGGCGCGCAAGGGCTTCGCGTACGGCGCGAAGGGGGCGGTCACGGCGGCGCCGCAGCTCATGCGCCGGCTGCTGGGCACGGCGGAGCTGAGCTTCCAGAACATCGACTCGGTGGAGCTGGGCGCGACGGACATCGACCAGTACGTCGAGTCGCTCGGCGGGATGAACCGGGTGATCACGCAGCAGCGCGGCGCGCCGGCGGCCGTCTACATGGGCGACCACACCGGCGCCGAGGGGAAGGTGCGCACGCTGCAGGAGCAGGTGGAGTTCGAGACGCGCACGCGGATGCTGAACCCGAAGTGGTTCGAGGGGCAGCTGCGGCAGGGCTACGAGGGGGCGCGCAACATCGCCGGCCACGTGACGACCACGTTCGGCTGGTCGGCGACGGCGGGCGCGGTGCCCCAGTGGGTGTACCAGCAGGTGACGGAGACGTACGTGCTCGACGAGGTGATGCGCCGGCGGCTGGCCGAGGCCAACCCCCAGGCCGCCGTGGCGGTGGCGCAGCGCCTCCTGGAAGCGAACGACCGCGGCTACTGGCGCCCGGATGATGCCACGCTCGAGGCGCTCCGCGCCGCGAGCGCGGAGCTGGAGGACCGGTTGGAGGGGGTCTTCGCGTGATCCCCGGAGAGGAGAGGTCGGCATGACGATGACCAAGCTGCCCGTGCTCGGAGGCGCCCGCGTGGGCGACGGCGACGGCAGCCTGCAGGTGCACATGGACCAGCCGAAGGTGGGTGACGCGCTGGTGCTGGCGGTCTACGGCAAGGGCGGGATCGGCAAGAGCACGACGAGCTCGAACCTGGCGGCGGCGTTCTCGCACCTCGGGAAGCGCGTCATCCAGATCGGCTGCGACCCGAAGCACGACTCCACGTTCACGCTGACGAAGTCGATGGTGCCGACGGTGATCGACGTGCTGGAGTCGGTCGACTTCCACGCCGAGGAGCTGCGGGTCGAGGACTTCGTCTTCACGGGCTACAACGGCGTGATGTGCATCGAGGCGGGCGGGCCGCCGGCGGGGACGGGGTGCGGCGGCTACGTCGTCGGGCAGACCGTGAAGCTGCTGAAGGAGCACCACCTGCTGGAGGAGGCCGACGTCGTCATCTTCGACGTGCTGGGCGACGTGGTGTGCGGCGGCTTCGCGGCCCCGCTGCAGCACGCCGACCGCGCGCTGATCGTCACGGCCAACGACTTCGACTCCATCTTCGCGATGAACCGCATCGTGCAGGCGATCGGCGCGAAGGCGAAGAACTACAACGTGCGCCTGGGCGGCGTGGTCGCCAACCGGAGCGCGGCGACCGACCAGATCGAGAAGTTCACCGACCGGCTGGGGCTCCCGATCCGGGCGCGCTTCCCCGACCTGGACGCGGTGCGGCGGAGCCGGCTGAAGAAGTGCACGATGTTCGAGATGGAGCCGGGCCCCGAGGTGGCGGCCGTGCAGGCCGAGTACCTCGCGCTCGCGCAGGCGCTGCTCGACGGCACCGAGCCGCTGCTGGCGACGGCGCTGAAGGACCGGGAGATCTTCGACCTGCTGGGGTTCGACTGAGATGACGGCCTCGCTGGACCGGCCGCCCGCCGCGGCGCCGACCTACACCGCGCGCCGCGCGTGGATCGAGCACTACTTCGACCGCCACGCGGCCGAGGCGTGGGCGCGGCTCACGTCGGACGCCCCGGTGAGCGGCGTGCGCCGCACGGTGCGCGAGGGGCGGGACCGGATGCGGCGGCTGCTCGCCTCGTGGCTCCCGGCGGACCTGGCGGGCCGCCGGGTGCTGGACGCGGGCTGCGGCACGGGGCTGCTGGCGGTGGACCTCGCGCGCCGCGGCGCCGAGGTGGTGGCGATCGACCTCTCGAAGACCCTCACCGACCTCGCGCGCGAGCGGCTGCCCGCCGACCTCGGCCCGGGCCGCGTCACCTTCCTGGCCGGCGACATGCTGGACCCGGCGCTCGGCGAGTTCGACTTCGTGGTGGCGATGGACTCGGTGATCCACTACGAGGTGCCCGACGCGGTGCGGGTGCTGGAGGCGCTGGCGCCGCGGGTCCGCGGGTCGGTCTGCTTCACGTTCGCGCCGGGGTCGCCGCTGCTGCGCGCGATGCGGCTGATGGGCCGCCTCTTCCCGCGCGGCGACCGCTCGCCGTCGATCGTGCCGGTGGCCGAGGCGGTGCTGCGCGACGCGCTGCTCGCCGCGCCGGCGCTCGTGCCGTTCCGCGTCGGCCGCACGCAGGTGGTGCGGCGCGGCTTCTACACCTCGCAGGCGATGGAGCTGGTGCGATGAGCCGCGACGACCGGAGCGCGCTCTACGCGTTCTCGACCGCGCTGCTGGCCCGGATGCCGTTCGCCGATGCCGCGACCACGGCGCTGCCGCTGCCGCGGCTCCTGCGCCTCGGGCTGTTCCAGGTGACGGTGGGCATGGCGAACGCCCTGCTGGTCGGCGCGCTGAACCGCGTCATGATCGTCGAGCTGGGGATGGCGGCGAGCATCGTCTCGCTCGCGGTCGCCCTGCCGATGCTGCTGGCGCCGCTCCGCGCCGCGATGGGCTTCGCGTCCGACACGCACCGCTCCGCGTTCGGCTGGCGCCGCGTGCCGTACATCTGGAAGGGCACGATGTGGCAGTTCTTCGGGTACGCGCTGATGCCGTTCGCGATGCTGGCGATCACCGGCCAGGGCGCGATGGACATGGTGTCGTTCGGCTGGGCGGTGCTGCTGCTGGCGTTCGTGATGGTCGGGATCGGCACGAACCTCACGCAGACGGCCGGGCTCGCGCTCGCGACGGACCTCGCCACGGAGGAGACGCGGCCGCGGGTGGTGGCGCTGCTGTGGGTGATGCTCCTGGTGGGGATGGTGATCGGCGCCCTCGGCTTCGGCGTGGCGCTGCGGGACTACTCCCCGACGAAGCTGGTGCAGGTGGTGCAGGGCGTGGGCCTGCTGACGCTCGCGCTGAACATCGTGGCCGTGTGGCGCCAGGAGGCGCGCGATCCCGCGCGCGCCGCGACGCCGCCCGCGACGCAGTCGTTCTTCGCCGCGTGGGAGGAGTATCGCCGCGAGCCGCGGGCCGTGCGCCTGCTGGTGGTGGTCGGCCTCGGCGCCCTCGGCTTCAACATGCAGGACGTGCTGCTCGAGCCGTACGGCGGCCAGGTGCTCGGGCTCTCGGTGGCGGGGACCACCGTCCTGACGGCGATCTCGGCGTCGGGCGCGCTGCTGGCGTTCGGCGTGGCCGCGCGGTGGCTGCGCGGCCTGATGGACCCGGCGCGCGTGGCGGCGGCGGGGGTGCTCACGGGCCTCCTGGCGTTCTGCGCCGTCATCCTCGCGTCGCCGCTGGCGTCGCCGGCGCTGTTCCGGCTGGGGGCGCTCGGCATCGGGTTCGGGGGCGGGCTCTTCAGCGTCGGCACGCTGACGCTGGCGATGCAGCAGGCCCGCACGGAGCGGGCCGGGCTCGCGCTCGGCGCGTGGGGCGCGGTGCAGGCGTCGTGCGCGGGCGTCGGCGCGCTGGTGGGCGGCGCCGTCCGCGACGTGATGACCTCGGCGCACCTGCTGCACGGTGGCGCCGGGCCGTCGCCCGCCGCGTCGGGCTACGTGGCGGTGTACGTGCTGGAGCTGGTGTTCCTGTTCGTGGCGCTGGCCGTGCTCGGGCCGCTTGCGACCCCGCTCGGCGCGCGCCGAGCCGTCGTGGCGGAGCCGTTCGGCCTCGCCGACCTCCCGGGGTGAGGCACACCCCACAGCCGAAAGGAGTCTGGGCATGAGCGGGCCGGTCATCGACGTGGCACAGATCGCCATCTGGGCGTTCTGGATCTTCTTCTTCGGCCTCATCTACTATCTCCGGCGCGAGGATCATCGCGAGGGGTACCCGCTGGAGACGGAGACGGGCGGCCGCAAGACGGGTTGGCCGTATGCGCCGCCGAAGGAGCGCATCCTTCCCCATCATCACGGAGGTAAGTGAGTCATGAGCCCGAACATCCCGCGCGCGGCGTCCATCGACGACCCGATCTCGCCGGTCGGCGACCCGCTCCTCGCCGGCGTCGGCCCGGGCGCGTGGGCCGACCGCGCCGACGTGCCCGACCTGACCGTGCACGGCAAGGCGAAGATCGTCCCCCTGCGCGTCGACCCCGGCTTCTTCGTCGAGCCGCGCGATCCGGACCCGCGGGGCTACGAGGTGGTGGGGCTGGACGGCGCGGTCGCCGGCACGGTGGCCGAGATCTGGGTCGACCGCTCGGAGCCGCAGGTGCGCTACCTCGAGGTGCTCGTCACGGCGACGGGCAAGCTCGTGCTCCTGCCCATCACCTTCGCGCGCGTCCGCCCCGACCAGCGCCGCGTGCACGTGAAGTCGATCACGGGCGCGCAGTTCGCCGGTGTGCCCGCCACGAGGGCGTTCGACCAGGTCACGCTCCTCGAGGAGGACCGCATCGTCGCGTACTACTCGGCGGGGCACCTCTACGCGACGCCCGGCCGCTCCGGCGACCTGCTCGCATGATGGCGCCGACGGGCGAGCGGATCGACGGGATCCCCTATCCCCTGCCGCCGGGCGAGCGCGTCCGGTGGCAGGGGAAGCCGGCGGTACGCTCGCTCGCGTGGCGGGCCTTCCAGTTGCGCACCGTGACGCTGTGGCTGCTCGTGCCGCTCACGTGGCAGCTGGCCGATGCCGCCGCGAGCGCGCAGCCGGTGGCGCGCGCCACGGGGGCGGTGGTGCTGCTCGGACTGCTGTGGCTGGTGGCCGCCGCGACCTCGACGGTGCTCGCCTGGAGCGCGCGCCGCACCGCGGTCTACGCCATCACCGACCGGCGGGTGGTGATCCGGGTCGGGATGGTGCTGTCGTCCACGGTGAACATCCCGTTCCGCATGATCCAGAACGTCACGTTCCGCGCCTACCGGGACGGCACGGGCGACATCGCGCTCGAGCTGCCGAAGGGGGAGCGGATCGCGTGGTTCCAGCTGTACCCCCACGTCCGGCCGTGGCACTTCACGTGGCCGCAGCCGGCGCTCCGCTCGGTGCCGCACGCCGCCGAGGTGGCGCAGCTGCTCGGCGAGGCGCTCCGCGGCTCGCTGGCGGAGGGTGAGGCCGCCGCCGAGGCGCCCCCGGCGCCGGGCACGGCCGCGCGCCCGTCCTCGGGTCCGAGCGCGTGGTCACGGAGCCAGGCGACGGCGCCCGTGGCGACCTGAGCGATGGCCGAACCGTCGCCGCCGGGCCAGCGTCCCGATCCCTTCGCCGAAGGGCTGGCGGAGCTGGAGGCGGATAGCGAGAACATCGTCGTCCCCCGCCCCGCGCTCATCGGCGCGGGCCTCCTCATCGCGTTCTCCATCACGCTGGCCGCCGTCGCGCGCATGACCGGCAGCGGTCGCACGCCGAACGCCCCGGGCGTCGTCGCGGCCAGCCGCCAGCTCGACTTCCGTGCCGTGGAGCCGGACTCCGTGCGGGTGGTGGATCACGAGACCGGCGAGACGATCGTCACCTTCATGCGCGACCAGGGCGGGTTCGTCACGGGCTCGCTCCGGGCCTTCGCCTGGGAGCGGCACGTGCGCGGCTCGAAGCTCGAGGCGGCGCCCTTCACGCTGATGCGCTACCAGGACGGACGCGCCATGCTGCTCGATTCCGTCACCGGCATGCAGATCCCGCTCGAGGCGTTCGGTCCGGACAATCGGGAAGCGTTCGTTCGGCTCTTGCAGCGCTCCCCGTGACCCGCCAATTTCCGGCCTGTCTCGTGCACCTGACGCCGGCGGCGTCAGGCCCGATTGACACCGGACCGCTCCCTGGAGGACCGTCGCATGCTCGTGTGGCCCGTCGCCGTCGTCGCCGTGCTCGCCGTCGCCTGGTACTCCTGGCGCCGGCAGGTGCGCGTGCCGTGCTCTATCGACCTGGAGGCGACGCACGACCATTTCCACGCGCACGTGGAGCTGGAAGGCGTGGAGGTGCAGGAGGGGGACGAGGTGCTGGTGCATGGCGCCCCGGACCGCGTCGCCTACGGCGAGAAGCGCCGGATGCGCGCGGAGGCGACCGTGCAGCAGGCGAGCTGGCCGCGCCGGTTGATGACGCGCGTCATCGGGACCTCGCACATCACCGAGCTGTACGAAGTCGGCTTCGAGGGCTGACCCATGTACCCCACCCAGACCGACGCCCCGATCAACGAGACCACGCGCAGCGCCGTCACCGAGACGGTGCTCACGCCCCGCTTCTACACGACCGACTTCGCCGAGCTCGACCGGCTGGACGTCTCCGCGCTCCGCGGCGAGTGGGACGCGCTGATCGCCGAGTTCCGGCGCGACCCGAACAAGGACCACTTCAAGCGCAACGCCGAGTTCGACGCGGTGGCGTTCGACTCGTGGGACCCGTCGCTGCGCCGGGCCTTCGTCGACTTCCTGACGAGCTCGGTCACGGCGGAGTTCTCCGGCTGCATCCTCTACGCCGAGATCAAGAAGCGCGTGCAGAACCCCGACGTGCGCGAGCTGTTCGGGCTGATGAGCCGCGACGAGGGACGCCACGCGGGGTTCATCAACCACACCATGAGCGACATGGACGTGGCGGTGGACCTCTCGTTCCTCACGAAGGCCAAGAAGTACACGTACTTCAAGCCGAAGTACATCTACTACGCGACGTACCTCTCCGAGAAGATCGGCTACGCGCGGTACATCACGATCTACCGCCAGCTGGAGCAGCACCCGGAGTACCGGTTCCACCCGATCTTCAAGTGGTTCGAGAACTGGTGCAACGACGAGTTCCGGCACGGCGAGGCGTTCGCGGTGCTCATGCGCGCGAACCCGGGGACGCTGGAGGGCGGCAACAAGCTTTGGATCCGCTTCTTCCTGCTCGCGGTGTTCGCGACGATGTACGTGCGCGACCATCTGCGGCGGGACTTCTTCCAGCACCTCGGCCTCGACCCCGACTGGTTCGACCGGCGCGTGATCCGCATCACGAGCGAGATCAGCCGGCAGGTCTTCCCCGTGGAGATCGACCTCGACAACCCGCGCTTCTGGGCGCTGCTGGAGACGATGTACCGGAACACGGCGCGGATCGGCGAGCTGCGCGAGGCGGGCGGCTCGCCGCTCCGGGAGGCGGCGCTCAAGGCACGCAACGCGCTGGCCTTCCTGCAGCTCTTCCTCCTGCCGGTGAAGGCGAACCCGCTGCCGGCCAACCCGCGGCTGCAGCCCGCCTGGTAGGGAGCCCCCGGGGGTGACGCTGCCGCTCTTCCGGGCGTTCGTCGCGCTCCACGTGCTGGGCGGGGCGACGGCGCTGCTCACCCTCTGGGCGCCCCTCCTCGCGCGGAAGGGCGGCAGCGCGCACCGGCGCTGGGGCGGCATCGCGGCGCGCGCGATGATGCTGACCGGCGTGGCGGGGTTCGGCGTCGGCGCGGTGACGATGGTCCGGCCCCTGGAGACGCACCTGACGCTGCACGACCCCGTGTGGATCCGCGGCGTCTTCGGCTGGATGATGATGTTCCTCGCGGTGCTCACGTTCAGCCTGGCGTGGCACGGGCGCGAGCTCCTGCGGCAGGGCGACGCGTGGCCTGGCCCCCATCGCGGGCGCGAGACCGCCCTGCAGCTGGTGGTGCTGCTGTTCGCGATCGCCTGCTGCTGGCAGGGCTGGGTCATCCGGCAGCCGCTGCTGCCGGCGATGGCGCTGCTCGGCTTCGCCACCGCCAACAACAACCTCACGCTGCTGCGCCGCGCCCCGCTCAGCCGCGTGGATCGCACGGTCGAGCACGTGAAGGCCTGCGTCGGCGCGAGCGCGGCGGTCTGCACGGCGTTCCTGGCCGTCGGTCTCGTGCGCCTGCTGCCGAAGGAATCGCTCCATCCCGGATGGTGGTCGCTGCCCATCGTGGCCGGCCTGTCGTTGTCGGTGTATTACGAGCGGCGCCTGCGGCACGCCGCCGCCCCGACGCCGCGCGCCCCGCGTGCGGCCGGTCGCGCCGCCGTCCCCCCCGGCCCTGCCGCCCAGATGGCGACGGGCACGCTGGCCCGCCGGGGCACCTGAGCCGAAGGGAGTCGCGTCACCGCATGGGCATCTTCGACCAACCCGGCCCCAACGGCCTCACCTCGCTCTGGTCCGAGGGGGACCATCCGTTCGAGGCGAAGGAGCAGCAGCGGGTGAGCGCCACCCTCGCCACCGGCGAAACGGTGCATCGCTGGGTCCGCGGCCGCACCGATGGCAAGCGGACGCTCTGGCTCGCGACGGAGCGGCGCATCGTGGTGCTCCGCGTCGGTGGCTTCTTCCCGCGCTCCAGCGAGCTCGCCGTCGCCGACGTGCGGGCGCTTGAGATGCAGGAAGGCGCCCACGGCCACACCGTCCGCCTGACGACCACCACGACGCGCGTCTCGCTCCTGGCCGTGCATCCGCCCATGAGCGTCGCGTTCGCGGAGCACCTGAAGGGTGCCGCCGGGATCGAGCCGGTGCTGATCCCCAGCCGCCGCGCGACACCCGGCCGCGATGCGCAGGCCGAGGCGTACGCCGCGGCCGAGGCCGAGCGCCGCGCCCGCTACGAGGCGAACCGGCGCGCCGTCTTCGAGGCCACGCAGGCCGCCGTCGCCGCACCCGCCGCCCCGGCGGCCGCCGCGGCCGGCGGGGACCTCCTGCAGCGCCTCAAGGAGGCCGCGGCGCTGCGGGAGGCCGGAGTCCTCACCGACGACGAGTTCGCGGCGCTCAAGGCAAGGCTGCTCGCGGGCTGACCGGGCTCACGCCCGTCGCCCGACCGTCCGACAACGGGGAGGATGCGCCCGCCCTCCATCCTCCCCGTGCTCGTTGCGATCGCCGGCGCGCCGCTCGCCGCCCCGGCCGGTGTGGCGCAGGTGCGCACCATCGCGATCACCATCGACGACCTGCCGGCGGTCGGGCCCTCGTCCCTCGCCGAGGCGCGTACCCTGACGAGGCGCCTCGTCGCGGGGCTGCAGCGCGCGCGCGTGCCCGCGGTGGGCTTCGTCAACGCGCATCAGGGGGAACTGCACGCCGACAGCGCGGGATGGGCGGGCCTGCTGGCCCCTTGGCTCGACGCGGGCCTCGAACTCGCCAACCATACGTGGTCGCATCGCTCGCTCAGCACCACGCCGCTCGACGCCTGGCTGGCCGATGCCGACCGCGGCGCGGCACCGGTCGCGGCCGCGCTCGCTGTCCGCGGCAAGCGGCTCCGCTGGTTCCGACATCCGTACCTGCACACCGGGCCCACCCCCGCCATCCGGGACTCGGTGCTCCGGCACCTCGCGGCGCGCGGGCAGCGCATCGCCCCGGTGACCGCGGGGCACTTCGACTGGCTCTACGCGGCCGCGTACGACTCGGCGCTCCGCCGCGGCGATCGCGGGCGCGCCCGCCGCGTCGCCGACGCGTGGGCGTCGCACCTCGACGCCGACCTCGCCGCGGCCGAGCGCCTCACCGAGCGCGTCACGGGGCGCGTGATCCCGCAAGTGCTCCTGCTGCACGCCAATCCGCTGATCGCCGGGGAGTTGGAGGGGACGCTCGCCGTGCTGCGGCGCCGGGGCTATGCGCTCGTGTCGCTGGACGCGGCGCTGGCCGATCCGGCCTGGGCAGCGGGCGATCCGTACGCCGGCCCCGCGACGCTCGCGTGGCCGGCACGATGGGCCTGGGCGCGCGACGGCTGCGCGCCGGCGCCTCCCAGCCCGCACGGGTGGGTGGCCGCACTCGCGGCCCTCCCAGTGTCGCCCCCGCCGCCGTGTGACGGGCCGGCGCGCCTCCCCTGAACGGCCGACGGGCCGGGCCGCCGTCCCTGGCGACCCGGCCCGTCGGCCGTCATGCAGCGGAGCGCGGCTTCAGCCTGTCAGGGGCTGCCGCCAGGGACCGCCGCCGGCGCATCCCCGCTCGAGCCGCCGAGCGCCACCTTCGTGGTGTCGACGGCACGTGCGCCCGGGTAGAGCCCCGGATACCCCTTGGCCATGGCGGCGCCGTACAGCGGCTTGTTGACGCCGTTGTGGCAGGTGGAGCACTGGAGCTTCGGCCCGTCGCCGTGGGGCCCGAGCCGGTTGGCCGGCCATGCGCCCTGCAGCGGGACGAGGTAGTTCTGGTTCAGGTCGCGCACCATGCGGATGCCGCGGAGGGCGGTCATGCGCTGCGGGCTCGACTGCGACCAGTCGCTCCAGATCCGCGAGTTGTGGCAGAAGGTGCAGTTCACGCCGAGCGCGTTGCTCATGTTGATCATGAGCGCGTAGGCGTACTCGGTCTGGTAGATCGAGCTGCGGTTCTTCGAGTCGGCGGGCAGCGCCGCCGCGCCCTGGACGCGGAAGTCCTCGCGATCCAGGTAGTGCCGCAGCGGCTGGTACCGGTCGGTGAAGAACCAGATGTTCGCCGGCACGGGCATCCCGCGGTGGCAGGTGTAGCAGGTGACGCCCGTCTGCTGCACGTGGTTGGTGTAGCTCGCGTTCACGTGCTGCGTCATGCCGAGCATCTTGCGCGCGACGACCTTCGTGTACTTCTCGTCGGACGCGTAGTTGGCGGGGTTGTGGCAGTAGAGGCAGCCGGCTTCCGTCGGCTTCACGCCCTTCTGGGCGACCCACGCCGCCATCGCCGACATCGTCCGCGTCATCTCGGCGGAATCGAGCCCGCCGAGGTACTGGACGTTCTGCCACGGTCCCGCCTTGCCGCTGCCGGCGACGGCGGGGATGTCCGGAGGCAGGGCGTTCTCCGCCTTGAGCTTCGCCTCGATCCGCGTGTTCGCGATGTTCTCGAGCGCGACGCCACGCCAGCCCTTCTGCGTGACGTCGCGGCCGGCCGGGAGCTCGCACCCCCCGAGGGCGACGGCCCCGAGGGCCGTCGTCAGGGCCATGGTCCCGCGCATGAAGCGGCTCATCGACGGCCTCCACCGGGGATGTAATCGGTGGACTGCATGCCACCCGGCGTCGCCTTCCCCTCGATCGACGCCTTGCTGCCGTACGGGACCTTGGTGCCGCCGAGCCGTGCGCCGGCGTTGCCCTTGAGGGCGGCGCTGTTCACCTCGGCCGACGTCTTGCCGGCGAGGCCCGGGAAGCTGTCCGGCGGCGTCGCGGCGGGAACGCCCTGCTGCTCCTGCGGCGTGCCGCGATCGGTGCCGGCGTAGACGTCCGGGTACTGCGGCACGAGCCCGTGCTTCTGGCCCCAGAGGTACCAGTTGTCGACGGCGGTGCCGGTGAGCAGGATGCCGATGCCGCCGGTCAGCGTCGTCAGCACGGCGAACCACCACGCCCACCGGTGGATCGACTCCATCGTGGCGTTGAAGCCCATCGTCCAGCGCCAGAAGAGCTGGCCGCGCTCGGCGCCCGTCCCGCGGTCGGTGATCTGCTCGATCTCGCGCTCCGCGCCCTGCCGGCTCGTGGCGAGGATCGTGCCCGCGTGCATCGCGAACAGGAGCGCCGAGCCGTAGAGGAACGCGATCGACAGCATGTGGAACGGGTTGTAGAACAGGTTCCCGTACCGGATCGAGAACGCCGCGGTCCAGTCGAGGTGCGAGAAGATGCCGAACGGCACCGCCTCCGCCCACGTGCCCATCAGCACCGGCCGGATGAGGCCGAGGACCAGGTAGAGCCAGATCGCCGAGGCGAAGGCCCAGGCGAGGTGGGTGCCGAGGCCCATGGCGCGCGCGCGGCGGTACGTGCGCGCCCACCAGAGGAGGATGGAGATCGTCAGGAACAGGCCCGCGATCTGCCACCACCCGCCCTCGGTGAGCGGCGCGAGGCGGAGCCCGTACGCCGGCGACGGCGGATCGAGCGAGAGCCACGGCAGCTGGCGGATGAACTGGATCGGGTTCCAGTGCACCTGCGCCAGGAAGTTCAGGCCCATGATCAGGATCGCGATCGCGCCGAACGCGAGCGACGCGACGCCGGTCCAGCCCAGGTGGATCGGCCCGATCTGGTAGTCGCCGATCTTGCCCAGCAGGTAGCTGAGCGAGGAGTTCGTGGACGGGGGCAGCTGCCGTCGCCACGACTCGTCGGGCAGCGGGATGCCCCAGTCCTCATGCTTCGCGCGGACCTGCACCCGCGTGAAGATGTTCTGGTACTCGGTCCTGAAGATGTCACCCAATCCGAACATCGCGATGGTCTCCCCTTGTCAGCGCCAGACCGGCAGGTCGAGCCACCAGCTCCACCATTCCTGCCAGCCGCGGGTCCAGAAGGGGCCGCTGATCACGATGCAGATATCGCTGAAGATGACCGCGGCGAGGGACAGGAACAGCCCGAGGCGATGGATGCCGAGGGCACCGATCGAGTACCCGAGGAAGTCCCGGAAGAACGAGTTCTCGTGCTCGCTCGTCTTCACCGGCTCGCCCTTCTTCGGGTTCGTCACCGAGAGGATGAGCGACCCGTGCATGGCGAGCGCCAGGCAGTTGGTGAAGAAGAACGTGATGGCGATCATGTGCGCCGGGTTGTAATGGAAGTGCAGGAACTGGTACCCGACGTTCGACACCCAGTCGAGGTGCGACAGGATGCCGTACGGGAACCCGTGCCCCCACGCCCCCAGCAGGATCGGCCGTACCACCACCAGCGTCAGGTAGGCGGAGATCGCCACCCCGAAGGCGACGGGCACGTGCAGGCCCATCCCGAGCTTGCGCGCGATCTCGACCTGGCGGAGCATCCACGACAGGAACGCCCCGGTCGCGCACACGGTCACCAGCTGCCACAGGCCTCCCTCGCGCAGCGGGGCGAGGCCGAGCCCGTACTTGAGGTCGGGCGGCGCGATGTTGATCTGCCAGACATTGAAGGTCTGGCCGGCGAGTCCCTCTCCGATGGCCGCGCCGAAGATGATCAGCAGCGTGCCAAGGAGGGTGAAGAAGATCGTGGTCACGCCGAAGAAACCCACGTAGAACGGCCCGATCCAGAAATCGAAGAGGTTGCCGCCCACCAGGGTTCCGCCGCGGACCCGGTACTTGCGTTCGAAACTGAGCATCGCCATCGGTAAGTTTCTCCTGGCGGACGGTATTCCGCCGAACGCAGTGCTGTCCCAGGCTCGGACGGGGACCGGGGGTTGCCGAGGCTCCCCGTCCTACGCCGGGTTCAGTAGGTCCTAGATCAGTTCGCCGGCAGCGGCGCCACGGCGGCAGCAGCCGTCTTGGCCTGGCCCGGGTTGTTGAGCCAGTTGTACCGGTCGGTGCTGAGCAGGATCAGGTGGATGATCGCCGCGAGCGTGAACAGCGCCACGCCCTGCGCGACCATCGCCTTACGCGGGTCGATGTAGAGCCACATCCGATGCATGTTGACTACCTCCATCAGCTCAGGAGACGATCACTGGAACCAGGGCTTCCACCCCCACGTCAGGAAGTGCGCGACCACCGCAACCACGAGCCAGCCGATGAAGAACTGCATGTAGCCGGCGTGGAACTCACGAGCCTCCTCCTCGGTGTAGCCCGAGCTCCCCTTGGCGCCTTCAGCCATTCGACAATTCACCCCCTCTCCGAGACCAGGGTACTGCCATGATGCGCGCCATCACCCCCGCGCGTGGGCTGGACTGCGGCACCCTGCCGCCGTCCATCGGATCGTCCTCGGCCTGCCCCCGGACGATCCTGTGAGCACTTCCTCCCGGGCCACCGATCCGGCCGGGCTCGCGGCGCCCGAGTGGGACACCGACGGCCTCGACTGGCCGAACCGCGCCTGCTCCCGCTTCGTCGCGACCCGCACCGTCCGCTGGCACGTCCAGCGTGCGGGCACCGGTCCCGTCCTGCTGCTCCTGCACGGCACGGGCGCGGCCACCTTCACCTGGCGCCACCTGCTGCCGTCGCTCGCCGCCTCGTTCACCGTCATCGCGCCCGACCTGCCCGGGCACGGCTTCTCGCGTCTGCGCGATCCCGACGCGCTCTCCTGCGAGGGCATGGCGTCCGCCCTGGGCGACCTCTGCGACGCCCTCGGCGTCGCGCCCGCCCTCGGCGTGGGCCACTCGGCGGGGGCCGCGGTGCTGATCCGCATGGCGCTCGACCGCCGCCTCGACCCCGCCGTGCTCCTCGGCCTCGCCCCCGCCCTCGTGCCGCCGCCGCCCGGGTACCGCTTCATCGCCGGGCCGCTCGGGGCGCTCGTCCGCAGCCCGCTCACCGCGCGGCTCGCCGCCCGTGCCGGCCGCGAGCCGGCCGTCCTGCGGTCCCTCCTCGCGCCCACCGGCTCGGCGCTGGACCGCATCGAGCGCGCCTGGTACGCGCGGCTCTTCACGTGGCCGGCCCACATCGCCGCAGGGCTCGGGATGATGAGCCGCTGGTCGCTCCCGCGACTCGTCGCCGATGCCCCGGCGCTCCGGCAGCCCCTCGTCCTCGCCGCCGCGCGCCGCGACGGCTTCGTGCCCTTCGACCCGCTCCGGCGCGTCGCCGGCACCATCCCCGCCGCGACGTTCCTGCCGCTGGAGGGCGTCGGTCACCTCTTCCACGAGGAGGCCCCCGACGACGCGCTCGCCCTCATCCTCCGCGTGGCCCGCGGGCACGGCGTGCCCGCGTGAGCGCTCAGGTGCCGGTCGCCACCATCACGCCGTGCGTCCGCTGCACCCGGTCGAGCGACACGCGCACCTCGCCGAAGTAGCGCGCCTCCTTCTCCACCCGGTCGCGCAGCCGCTTCGCCGCGCTGATGCGCACCAGCACCGGCTGCTCCTCCACCAGCTCGTGCAGCGCCGACAGCGCGTCCTCGTCCCACGGCAGCTGCGCCTCGATCGGCTTCGCCGGCGTCGCGTCCACCGCGTCCATCTGCGTCGAGAGGGGCAGGATGTGGAACAGCGCGTCGAACAGCGCGTTGCACACCTCCTGCAGCACGTACGTGGCGCCCGCGTACCCCATGAACGGCGTCCCCGTGTGCCGGCGCACGATCGCGCCCGGGAACGACGCGGGGATGTACATGCTCTTCCCGCCCACCTCCGCGAGGTACATCCGCTCGTTGTAGCTCCCGAACAGCACCAGCGGCGGCGTCGTGTGCACCAGGCGCCGCACCTCGGCGTTGTCCGTCTTCTTGCCGGGGTACCGCGCGACGGCGAACGTGCACGGCATCCCCATCTCGTCCTGCAGGAAGTGCCGGAGCCCGCGCGTGTACGTCTCGTTGGCCACGACGCCGAAGCTCGCGGTCGCGAAGAAGTCCTGCGTCACGCTGCGCCACAGGTCCCAGATCGGCTTGATCGTGGTCTGCTTCTCGCGCGCGATGAACGGCTCGGGGTCGACGCCGACGAGCCCGCCGAGCGTGCGCAGGAACTTCGTCGTCGAGTGCAGGCCGATCGGCGCCTGCAGGTACGGCACGCCGAGCGCCTCGCACAGCTTGCGCCCGAACTCGCGGTACAGGCAGATGTTGACGTCGGCGTCCGCCAGCCGCGGCGTGTCGTTCAGGTGCGCGCCGAGCGGGTAGACCAGGTTGATCTCGCAGCCGATCCCCTCGACGAGGCGGCGGATCTCCGCCACGTCGCTCGGCATGTTGAACGTGCCGTAGATCGGGCCGATGATGTTGACGAGCGGCTTCGCGCCCTCGGGGCGCGCCTTCTTCTTCCGGCGCGCGAACTTCTTCCCGAACTCGGTCCACAGCCACGTCATCGCGCGGTCGGCGGACTGCCACTGGTCCTCGTCGATGGTGCGCGGGAGGAACCGCATGATGCTGGTCCCCTCCGGCGTGACGCCACCACCGATCATCTCGGCGATGGAGCCCGTGACCACCACCGACGGCTTCGTCGGGTCGAAGTTCTGCCAGGCGCGCTTCATCGCGCCCTCGGTGCCGGTGCGGCCGAGCTCCTCCTCGGAGAGGCCGGTGACGACCACCGGGAGCTCGTGCGGCGGCAGCGCGTCCGTGTAGTGGAGCACCGACGTCACCGGGAGGTTCTCGCACCCCACCGGCCCGTCGATGATGCACTGGAGCCCCTTCACCGCGGTGAAGACGTACACGGAGCCCCAGTAGCCCCCGGCGCGATCATGATCCAGGACGAGCATCGTCGCGCCTCCTAGTGGACGTCCATCATGGTGCCGTCGTCCGCGCCCTTCGCGGCGACCTTCGACTTCCACACCTTGATCGGCACGTCCACGGGCGTGTCCGTGTGCCCGTAGCCGTACGCCGCGCCGGTGCCGACGCCCTCGAAGAAGCCGCGCATCCCGTCCAGCCGCGCCTTCCCCGCGATCGCCGCGTTGATCACCTGCGCCAGCGACCCCGACCCCGGCACGCCGAAGAGCGGGCGCGCGGAGATGAGGTTGGTGAAGTAGAGGCCCGGCGTCCCCTGCTCCTTCGCCTTCTGCACCACGGGCGTGGTGCCGATCGCGAGGTCGGGCCCGACCTCCCTGAACGCGGCGACGTCCTGCTCCAGCGAGGCGCGGAACTGCACGTGGCAGTCGTGCGCCGCCAGGAACTCGACATCGGGCGCGCTCCATTCCGTCTTCGGCAGCGCGGTGCCGACGTACGGCACCCGCGCGCCCGCCTCGATCAGCAGGCGCGCGACGAGGAGCTCCGAGCCCTCGTAGCCGCTCACCGTCACCGTGCCGCGGATGGCGTGCTTCTCCAGCTGCGCGCGGATCATGGGGAGGAAGCGGGCCTTCGCCGCGTCCACCGTGTCACGCGCGACGCCGGTCACGTCGGCCACGCGGTCGAGCCACGCCGCCGTCCCCTCGACGCCCACGGGCCCCGACGGGAGGATCGGCCGGCCCGCCAGCTTGAACTGGCGCAGCGCCGCCGCGTAGAACGGATGCAGCGCGGCGACCGCGACGCAGTCGAGCGCCTGGTACTGCTCGCGCCACTCGCGCGCCGGCACCGCCGGCCCGACCGCGAGCCCGAGCGGGTCGAGCAGCATGCCGATGCCGACGGGATCGGCCGGGAACAGCTCGCCGAGCAGCGTGATCGTCGGCTTGCCGCTCACCGGACCGCGCGGCCGCTGCACCGGCCCCTGCTCGGCCTCGAGCCGCGCGTACTCGAGCATCGCGCCGGCGAGGACGTCCTTCGCCTCCGCGTGCGTCGGGACGCCGAAGCCCGGGACGTCGATGCCGATGATGCGCACGCCCTCGATCTGCTTCGGCAGGATGTCCAGCGGCACGCCCGACGCCGTGGGCACGCACAGGTTCGTGATGATCACCGCGTCATACTTCTCCGGGTCGGCCATCTTGAAGACGGCGTCCCGGATGTCCTCGAAGAGCTGGCCCGTGACGAGCGTCTCCGAGTTGAACGGCACGTAGCCGACGGTGCGGCGCGCCCCGTAGAAGTGGCTGGTGAACGTGAGGCCGTACACGCAGCACGCCGAGCCGGACAGGATCGTGGCGGTGCGGCGCATGCGCAGGCCGACGCGCAGCGACCCGAACGCGGGGCACATCCCCTGCGGCTGGTCGTGCGGGCCGCGCGGGTAGTCGCGCATGAGCTGCGCGAGCACGGCGCTCTTGCCCGCGGCCTGCGCCGCGGCGAGCATCGTGTCGCGGCCGCCGTGGCAGCCGGACTCGAGCACCGGGAGGGTGGGCGAACTCACGGCCGCATCCTCACGCGTCGTCGTAGACGACTTCGAGGGAGGGCTCCTCCACCACCACGCCGCCGCGCATGTCGGCCTGCGTCGCGGGGACGAGCTGCACGTCGCGACCCGTCGTCGCGCTGCTGAAGAGGCCGAGCAGCCCCTCCTGCGTCAGCGGCACCGGCCGGAGCGGCGGCGCCGACACGACCTGCTCGGCGAGCCCGGCGAAGAGCGGGCCCCACGTGCCGTCGGGCCGCCCGATGATCTCGTAGTTGGCGCTCTTGCGGCGGATCTCCTCGTTCGCGGGGATCGCGGCGAGCACCGGGATCTGCACGGCCGCCGCGAACGCCTGGGCCTCGCCCGTGCCGTCGTCCTTGTTGATGTCGAGGCCCGCGACGCCGACGTTGCCGCCCAGCTTGCGGAAGTACTCGACCGCCGAGCAGACGTTGTTGGCGACGTAGAGCGACTGCAGGTCGTTCGAGCCGACGACGATCACCTTCTGGCACATGTCGCGGGCGATCGGCAGGCCGAAGCCGCCGCAGACGACGTCGCCGAGGAAGTCGAGCAGCACGAAGTCGAAACCCCACTCGTGGAAGCCGAGCTTCTCGAGCGTCTCGAAACCGTGGATGATGCCGCGCCCGCCGCAGCCGCGCCCGACCTCCGGGCCGCCCAGCTCCATCGCATAGACGCCGTCGCGGATGAAGCAGACGTCCGAGATCGTGACCTCCTCGCCCGCCGCCTTCTTGCGGCCCGAGGTCTCGATGATCGTCGGGCAGCTCTTGCCGCCGAAGAGGAGCGACGTCGTGTCGCTCTTCGGGTCGCAGCCGATGAGGAGCACCCGCTTCCCCTGCTGCGCCATCATGTAGCTCAGGTTCGCCAGCGTGAAGCTCTTGCCGATCCCGCCCTTGCCGTAGATGGCGATGATCTGCGTCTCCTTCGTCACCTCGCCGGTGTGCACCGGCTCCGGCTCGAGGGCCGCCTCCCGCCGCAGCGCGTCCGCCTGCGATGCGATCATGAACACTCTCTCCAGTCGAGGATCATCTTCACGCAGCTCGGGTCGCCGAAGGCGGTGGCATACGCCTCCTGGGCCCGGTCGTGCGCGAAGCGGTGGGTGACCAGACCATCGAGCGCCAGGCGGCCCTGGTTGGCGAGCCGGACCGTCGCATCGAGGTCATCGGGCCGCCACTCGGCGGCGACCCGGAACCGCGCCTCCCTGAGGAAGGCGGGCGCGAACTGGAACGAGGGCGGGTCCGAGTAGAACCCCGCGAGGACGATCTCCCCGCCCGGCGCGAGCCGGCTCACCAGTTCATCCAGCAGGCGGCTGTCGCCGCTCACGTCGTAGATGGCGCGGTAGTCGCGACGATGGTCGTCGCCCGGATCGATCACCGGATACCCCTGCGCCCCCTCCCGACGCACCGCCGACTTCTCCCACACCGTCGGCGGCGTATGGCCCAGCGCCACGGTCAGCCGCGCCAGCAGCCGCCCGAGCGCCCCGTGCCCCACGATCAGGTCCGGCGCGGGACCGTTCACCCCCCACGCCGCGTGATACGCCGTGGCCGCGAGCGCGAACAGCACGCCCTGCTCCCCCAGCGCCTCGTCGAACGGCAGCGCCCGCTGACCGGGCACCACCAGGCGGCTCGCCGAGCCGCCGAAGAGCGAACGCGTCTCGCCGAAACAGCGCGCCCCGGCGACGAACACCCGCTCCCCCACCGTGCGCCCGGAACGGCCGCCGGCCCACTGCACCCGCCCCACCGCCTCGTAGCCCGGCACCAGCGGGTAGCCGAGCCCGGGAAACGACGGCATCCGCCCCGTGAAGAGGAGACGCTCCGTCCCCGTGCTGATCCCCGTCCACTCAACGGCGACGAGCACGTCGTCCTCGGTGGGATCGGCGAGCTCCAGACGCTTCAACTGCAGCTGTTCCGGACGCTCCAGCACGACGGCGACAGTCTCCACGCGTCTCCCTGATCAGCAGGCGGATAAACCATGTCCCCGGGACCACCGCGTCGCAGTGGTCCGCAGAACCGACTGTAAAGTGGGGCTGACACAAAACTCTGTCAATAGAGGTTGACAGATGGAGGTGCAATCTCCGATCAGCCGGGAACCGCCCCGGCGCTCCTGCCGCACCATTGCTCGCGCTAACACCATATCGAACAACACGTTACGGTGTCATGAAGAACGGCGGAGCCGTGGGCAGCCACTCGCCTGCTCTTGTGACCGCCGCCCAGCCCCTGCACCTTACGGCCGCTTGGACGCCCTCCCCGCCGCCACCGCGCCCGACTCGGCCCTCGAGCCGACGCCCTGCCTCCTCTGCGGCCGGGCGGACGCCCCCGTCGTCCAGCACGTCGCCGCGCAGTTCGCGCCGGCCGACGGCACGACGTACACCTTCCGGCGCTGCCCGTCGTGCGGGCTCGTCTTCCTCTCGCCGCGCGTCCCCCTCGCGCGGCTCGGTGCCTACTACGACGACGAGTACCCGCCGCATCGGGGCTACGGCGTGTGGGGGCGGTACGCGACGTACGTGGAGGAGGGCGACCGCCGGATGGACCAGGCCCGCGTGCGGCGCCTGGCCGAGCTGCTGCCGCTCGACGCCGGCTCGGCCGTGCTCGACTTCGGCTGCGGCCGGCCGACGTTCCTGCGCGCCCTGCACGACGCCACCGGCTGCCGCGCGGTCGGCCTCGACACCTCCGATCGCGGATGGCGGCACGAGCCGGCGTTCACGCGCGGGCTCGCCTTGCGGCGCGGCGAGCTCGAGGCGCTCGCGCCGACCGAGCGCTTCGACGCCATCACGCTCTGGCACGCGCTCGAGCACCACTACGCGCCGCGCACGCTCCTCGAGGGGCTCCGCGCGCATGCGAAGCCCGGGGCGTGGCTGGTCGTCGAGGTGCCCGACCATGGCGGGCTCACGCGGCGGCTGCAGGGCCGCCATTGGGGCGGCTGGCACACCCCGCGGCACACCGCGCTCTACGCGCGCGACACGCTGCAGGCCATGCTGGAGCGCGCCGGCTGGCGGGTCGAGCGGATGCTGCCGTCGGGCACGATGAGCCCGTTCGTGCTCTGGTGGCTGGGCGGGCGGGCGCGGGCCGGCGACCACATGCACCGCAGCATGGAGGGGGAGTTCCTGCCCTACGTCGCGGGGATGCTCGCCGCGCTCCCGGTGCTCGCGCTCGGGCGCTGGGTGCGCCTCGGCGTGCAGACCGCGATCGCGCGCGCGCCGGGCTGACCGGCCGCCGCTCAGCGCCGCTCGGCGAGCAGCAGCGTGGAATGCGCGGGCGCGCGGGCCTGCAGCGGCCGCGGCCGCACGAACCCCGCGTCCCGCAGGAGCGCCGCGATCTCGCCCGCGCGCCGCGCGCGACCCTGCCCGAACGTCAGGAAGAAGAACATGAAGTACACGTCCGTGACCGGCTCGGCACGGTCGGCGTCGGCCATCGGCTCCGCGACGAGCAGGCGCCCGCCGGGCGGCAGCGCCGCATGCACGGCGCGGAGCAGCCGCGCCACGTCGTCATCATCGTGGTCGTGGAGGATGCGCACGAGCGACACGAGGTCGGCGCCGCGCGGGAGCGGATCGGCGCGGAAGTCGCCGCCGAACAGCGATGCGCGGGACGCGAGGCCCGCCTCCGCGAAGCGCGCGCGCGCCCGCTCCACGACCGGCGGCAGGTCGAACAGCATCAGCTCCAGCGCGGGAGCGTGCGAGGCGACCGCGCGCAGGAACTGCCCCTCGCCGCCCCCCACGTCGAGCAGGCGCCGATGGCCGGCGATCGGGTACGCGGAGGCCACGTCGGCGAGGACGAGGCTCGCGGTGGCGGCCGCGAACGCGGAGTAGCCGGCGACGTCCTCCGCCCCGAGCGGGGCGCCTGGCGGCCGGCGCACGTAGCGCCACAGGCCCGCCACCTCGCGGCCCGCGGGCGGCTCGCCGCGGAGCAGCGCGAGCGGGTCGTCGAGGTCGCGGTACATCGCGACGTTGTGCTCGGCGACCGCGAGCAGCGCCGGCCGGCCGACGCAGGCCGCGCCGAGCACCCCGAGGCCGACGCGGTCGCCGCTGCGCCGGTCGCAGAGGTCGAGCGCGCAGCAGGCGCGCAGCAGGCGCTCCATCGCCTCGGTGGGGAGCCCCGTGCGCGCCGCCAGCTGGGCCGCCGTGAGCGGCCCGGGGGCGAGCAGGTCGAACAGCCCGAGGCGGAGCGCGGCGAGGAGCGTCTGGGTGTAGGTGAAGCCGGCCGCGAGGTCGAAGACGCGCCGGGCGCGTCGCCGCGCCACGGGCCGCGCCCACCACTGCCCCATCGACCACTCCTGGAAGCGCAGGTCGGCGAGCCAGCGGTCGCGCCAGGCGAGGAGCCGGTCGCGCAGCGTGTCGGCCATGCCGCTCAGGCCGCGCTCGCGCCCGCGGTCGCGGCGTCCGCCGCGCGCCACGAGCGCGCGAGCGGCAGCGCGAGGAACGCGACCATCGCCCCGCCGCCGAGGAGCACCGCGGCCCAGAGCTGGTAGCGCACGGCGAGCGCGAGCGGGGTGATGGCGGTGAGGACGTACAGCGCGACGGCGGTGCGGTCGCGCGCGAGCGCCGCGACGCCCTCGCCGGCGAGCCACCGCAGGATGCTGCCGATGACCGGCACCCAGACGACCCAGGTCAGCAGGTTGGCCAGCGGCATCCCGTACCAGACGCCCGCCCCGGCGCGCCACTGCCAGAACGGATAGGCGCGGCTCATCGCGGGCTCCATGAGCACGTCCCACGCCAGCATCCCCGCGGTCACGGCCGCCAGCGTCGCCGGCCACCGGAGGCCGAGACGGAGCGCGAGCGCCGTGCAGGCGTACAGCATGAGGAACCAGCTCAACGGGATCACGAGCGGGATGAGGCCCAGCACCCGCAGCCCGAGCTCGGTGCCGTAGCCGTGCTCCCCGAACGGGAACCCGGTCTTCGCCCCAACCAGCTCCAGCGCGAGCGACGCGCCCACCACGCCGGCCGCCGCGCGCAGGGCGCGCCCCCGGCCGACGTGGACGGCGAGCGCGGCGACCGCGGCCAGGAAGCCGGACCAGAGCGTGAGCTGGCCCACCCAGAGCATGCCCCAGGCCATCGCCCGCTGCTGCACCTCCGGGGGGACGCCGGGCATGGCGCGCCCCACGAGCAGGAGCCCCAGGAGCCCCCAGGCCGTGAGGATGCCGTAGCTCCACGTGGCCGCCCGCGCGATCCGCGCCGCGGCGCCCCCCGGCTCAGCCGCCACGGGCCCGCAGGAAGGGCTCCCACAGCGGCGCCTGCCACGCCACGCCGAGCAGCACGTGCTCCAGCGTGGCGAGGGAGAGCAGCGCGGCGAGGAGCGCCTGCGCCTCGCGCGTGAACGGGTCGCGCGCGCGCGCCGCGCCGGCGAAGCACCACGCCGTGATCGCCGCGAGCAGCGCGACGCTCGCGCCCAGCAGCACCGTGCGCCGCGCCGGCCCGAAGAACGGGAGGAGGAAGTAGAGGTGCTCCGGCAGGAAGTGCGCCGCCGGGTTCACCACGCCCACGAACACGTTCAACTTCGCCAGCTGGTCGGCGCCCCAGAACGCCGCGAGCGTCTGCCAGCCGGCGGGGTTGCGGTGGTGCACGGCCAGCGCCCAGGCGAGCGCGAAGCCGGAGAGCGCCTCGTTGTACGCCGTGGCGCGGATGGCGAGCAGGAAGTTCTGCAGCGTCGGCCCCGGCGCCGAGACGAGCACGCCGTCGGCGGGGCCGACCACCCAGCCGCCATAGAAGAGGGTCTGGATCCAGAGCCACACGAACGCCCCGCCGACGAACGCGACCTGCGCGGAGCGCGCGGTCCGCTCGTCGCGCGTGCGGTGCACGAGGCGCACGCCCTGCACCGCGCAGAGCGTCGCCACGCCGAGCGCCAGCAGGATGGTCGCCCGGCTGCGCTGCAGCGCGACGATCAGGCCGGTCGCGAGCCACCAGAAGCCGATCACCCGCAGGTACGCGCGGCCGATCGCCCGCCACGTGCCCGGGGCCGCCGCCGGCGCCGGGACGGCCGCCGCGTCAGCCGGCGGCGCCAGCGTCCCGCTCACCGCGCGCCCCCCGCCGCCGTCCGCACCGCGCCGCCGATCCGGCGCGCGTCCGCCGCGGGCAGCGGCAGGTACTGGCCGTCCATGAGCATGGCGAGCCGGCCGGCGAACGGGTTCGGCCGCGACGCGGTGTCGATGACGAGCGCGCGCACGCCGTCCGCGCCGAGCGCGCGCGCCGCAGCCTCCGCATCCTGCTCCGCGAGCTGGCGCCCGCCGCTCCCGGCGCGCGGGACGTTCGCGCGGCCGTCGGTGAGGAAGACCGCCATCGGCTTCCCGCCGCCACGACGGACATGCGCCGCGAGGTCGCGCACGGCGTCGATCGCCGCGGCGAGCGGCGTCCCTCCCCCGCCCGGCAGCCCGGCGAGCGCGCGCTTCGCCCGCGTGAGCGAGCGCGTCGGCGGGAGCACCGTCTCGGCGGTGGTGCCGCGGAACGACACGAGCGCGACCTTGTCGCGCCGCGCGTAGCTCTCCGCGAGCAGCAGCTCCACCGCCCCCTTCGCCTCGCCGAGCCGCGCGACCGCCGCGGAGCCCGAGGCATCGACGGCGAAGACGATCGTGGTGCCGACCTTCTGCTTCAGCCGCTTCACGCGGAAGTCGTCGCCGCGGATCGCCAGCCGCCCGGGCCGCGCGCCGCGCACGCGCTGCCACGGCGCCGCGGCGCGCAGCGTGCCGAGCACGTCGAGCCGGTGGCGCCGCGGGTCGC
>JANRIU010000099.1:0-2058 GCA_033764615.1 Gemmatimonadales bacterium
CCGGCGGGGCCGGCGCGGCGGGCCGCGGCGGCCGCACGCGCGCGCGCGCGGCGGCCTTGAGGCGCGAGCGCAGCTCCTCCGCCACCTCGGCGAAGGTCGCCTCGTCGGCCGCCTGCGGCTTCGGGATGTAGTCGATGGCGCCGAGTCCGAGCGCCTTCAGCGTCACGTCGGCGCCGTGCTCGGTCAGCGTCGAGACCATCACCACGGGCATCGGCCGCAGCCGCATCAGGTTCGCGAGGAAGGTGAGCCCGTCCATGCGCGGCATCTCTACGTCGAGCGTGAGCACGTCGGGGCTCAGCCGCTTGATCTGCTCGCGCGCGTCGTAGGGGTCGGCGGCCATGCCGACCACCTCGAAGGCGGGATCCTCCGCGAGGACGGCCTGGAGCAGTTCGCGGACGAGGCGGGAGTCGTCGACGATGAGCACGCGGATCGGGGCCATGGGGTCCTCAGCTGTCGAACAGGTCGATGGGGCCGGCGGCCGGCTCCTGCCGCAGGCGGCCGCGATAGGCCCGCTCCCGCTCGGCGATGGTGTCGTTGGCGAGGCGGCGCAGGTACTTCACGCGGAGGCGCCCGGTGACGGCGTCGTAGTAGACCTTGCGGGGCCAGGTGCCGCCGAGGTCCTCCGCGAGGACCGCGAGCCCCTCGGTCCGGAGGTAGCGCCGCACGAACGCGATGTTCGCCTGCCCGACGTCGGTCATGCCCGCGAGCACGCGGCCGCCGCCGGTGAGCTTCACCTCGAGGCGCTCGCGGCGGCCGCCGCGCTTGAGCAGCTCGTTGAGGAGGCGCTCCATCGCGTGGTTGCCGTAGCGCGTCGCGAGGCCGGGGCCGGACGGCCCGTCGCCATGCTCCGGGTCCTCGGGGAGCATGAAGTGGTTCATCCCGGCCACGCCGGCGACGGGGTCGCGCACGCATGCGGCCACGCACGAGCCGAGGGCGGTCACCAGCACCTCGCCGGTGGAGGTCACGGCGAACTCGCCCGGGAGGAGCTTCGCCACGGCGCGGCCGAGGCGCGGGTCGCGGTAGCGCTGCACGGCCGGGAGGCCGGCGCCAGGCCGGGCGTCGCGGGCCGCCGCGGCAGCGCTCACCGCAGCCGCCGGTAGATGGTGCGGCCCAGCGCCTCGAAGCGGTCGCAGACGCGGAAGAGGCTCTCGGAGTGCCCGAGGTACAGCCAGCCGTCCGGCGCCATGAGGTCGGCGATCCGGTCGAACAGCCGCCGCTGGGTGTCCTTGTCGAAGTAGATGACCACGTTCCGGCAGAAGACCACGTCGAACGGCCCGCGCATCGGCCAGGGGCCCAGCAGGTTGAGCTGGCGGAAGGCGACCAGCTCCGCCACCTCGCGCCGGACCCGGACCCGGCCCTCGTGCGCACCGCGTCCGCGGCGGAACGCGCCGCCCGCGAGCTGGCGCGGCACGGCCGCGACCCGCTGCGCCTCGTACACCCCTGCGCGCGCATGCGCGAGCACGTCCGAGTCGATGTCCGTGGCGAGGATGCGCGCGTCCCACCCGGGATGCCCGCGCAGCGCCTCGCCCAGCACCATCGCCATCGAGTACGGCTCCTCGCCGGTCGAGGCCGCGCACGACCACAGGCGGAGCCGGCGCGGCTCGCGCGCCTCCGCGAGGAGCGCGGGGAGCACCTCGCGCCCGAGGTGCTCGAAGTGGTGCGACTCCCGGAACCACGAGGTGAGGTTCGTGGTCATCGCGTTCACGAACGCCTTCAGCTCCTCGGCGTCGCCCGCCCGCAGGCGGTCCGCGTAGGCGCTGAGGTCCGGGAGTCCGAGCCGGCGCACCCGACGGGCGAGCCGGCTGTAGATCATCTGCCGCTTGGCCGGCGCGAGCCGGATGCCCGTGTGGGCGAGGGTGAGCTCGCGGAAGTACGCGTAGTCACGCTCGGTGCACGCGTACTCCCGCTCGCCCTCGGCGGGCGGGGCCGTCAGAACTCCGCCCACTCCTCGTCCTGCTCGGCGGCGGCGGCCGCGGACGGGGCCTTCGGCGACCGCGCCGGCGCGGCGGCCCGCCTCGGGGCCGCGGCCTTCGCCGCGGGCCGCGCCGGCGCCGGGGC
>JANRIU010000031.1:0-6313 GCA_033764615.1 Gemmatimonadales bacterium
GTGGCGGCGCCTGCGACGGGCGGCGAGGGCACCGCCCCCCGCGACGACCAGGGCCGCGACGCGCACGACGGCGCGCGGCGCGACGACGACCGACGCGACCCGCGCGGCGACGCGCGCCAGCAGCGCCGTCCGCGGCGCGACGAGGAGGCGGCATGACCGGCCCGGCCCTGTTCCCCGCCACGCCGACCGTCGGCGCGGGCGTCGCGCCGCCGGTGCCGCGCGCCACCACGAAGAAGACGCTGGGCAGCCAGGACGATTTCCTCAAGCTGTTCATCACCCAGCTGAAGAACCAGGACCCCACGAACCCGCTGAAGCCGCACGAGCTCTCCGCGCAGCTCGCGCAGTTCTCGTCCGTGGAGCAGCTCGGCAACCTCAACGAGAACGTCAAGGCGCAGGCGGCCGCGAGCCAGCTCGCGAACCTCACGGCGCAGGCGAACCTCGGCGCCTCCATGCTCGGTCGCGAGGCGATCGGCGAGGGGGACCAGGTCAGCACCGTGCGCGGCGAGGCCGGCGGCGTCTACGCCGAACTGCCCGCCGGCGGTGGACAGGCGACGCTGCGCCTGCTCGACCCGACGGGCCGCCCCTTCCTCACGCGCGACCTCGGACGGCTCGAGGGGGGGCGGCAGCTCGTGCCGCTGCCGGCGGACCTTCCGACCGGCACGTGGCGCTACGCGATCGCGGTCACCAACAGCCAGGGCACGGAAGCGGCTGCCCGCACCTTCACCAGCGGCATCGTCGACGGCCTCGGCTTCGCGAACGGCTCGCTCACGCTGCGCGTGGGCGGCGCCGCGCTCCCGATCGACCGGCTCGTCGAGGTGCGGCCGGCCCCGAAGTAGGCGAACGAACGGACAGCGCGCCGCGCGATCGCGCGGCACGATTGCTGCGCCATGGATGGCCAGACCCCAACGCGGGAGCAGTTCGAGCGATGATGCGGTCCCTTTTTGCCGGGGTGTCCGGCCTGCGGAACCACCAGACGCGCATGGACGTCGTCGGCAACAACGTGGCGAACGTCAACACCGTCGCCTTCAAGGCGTCGCGCGTGACCTTCAAGGAAGCGTTCGCGCAGCTCCTGCAGGGCGCGAGCCGTCCGCCGGGCGACACCGGCGGCATCAACCCGATCCAGATCGGCTCGGGCATGAACATCGGCACGATCGACCAGATGTTCACGCAGGGCAGCCTGGAGTCGACGGGCCAGAACACCGACATGGCGATCCAGGGGAACGGCTTCTTCGTCGTCTCCGACGGCCAGCGCCGCGTGTTCACCCGCGCCGGGAACTTCCAGCTCGACGCCGACGGCCGCCTGATCGCGCCGAACAACGGCTTCGTCGTGCAGGGCATCAACGCGGACGACACGGGGAACTTCTCGGCGGCGTCGGCGATCACCGACATCCGCCTCCCGCTCGGCCAGAAGAGCCCCGCGCGCTCGACGGCGCGCGTGACGCTCACCGGCAACCTCGACCAGAACGCCGACGGTGGCGGCACGATCACGACGAACCCGGGCGGGCTCATCACCGGGCTCGCGGTGACGCAGGGGACGCCGGCGCAGGGCACGTACGTGATCGACCACGCGGCCGGCGGCACGCTCCGCATGACGGGCCCCGGCGGCTTCGACCAGACGATCACCGCGGGCACGGCCGGCGCGCAGGTGGTGGAGTTCACGCAGGCCGGCGTGACGGTGCAGGTGGCCCTCGGCACGGGCTACAACCCGAACCCCGCGTCCGGCAGCATCGACGGCGCGACCTTCGGCCTGAACGAGCTGACGAGCCAGCACGCGATGGGCATCACGGTGTACGACGGCGCCGGCGCCCCGCACAACCTGCAGATCGTCTTCAGCAAGCAGTCGACGCCGGGCACGTGGCAGTGGACCGCCTCCATCGCGGGGAACACCGCCTCCATCACCGGGGCGCTGCCGACCGACGCCCCGGCGGGCAGCGTGCAGTTCAGCGGCACCGGCTCGCTGCAGGCGTTCCCGGTGAGCACGCTCACCATCACGCCGTCGCAGGGCGCGCCCGCGTTCCAGGTGACGATCGACCCCGGCACGATCAACGGCATCGACGGCCTCGCCGGCTTCGCGCGGCAGTCGAATGCCGTGATCAACAGCCAGGACGGCTACCAGGCGGGCGACCTCACGAACTTCAGCGTCGACAAGTTCGGCGTCGTCACCGGCTTCTTCTCGAACGGCGTGAGCCGCTCGCTCGCCCAGCTGACGCTCGCGGGCTTCAACAACCCGTCGGGCCTGCTGCGCACGGGCGACAACATGTACGAGGAGTCGGCGAACAGCGGCAACGCGGTGCTCGGCTTCGCGGGGATCAGCAACACGTCGACGATCACGCCGGGCGCGCTCGAGAACTCGAACGTGGACATCTCGGCCGAGTTCACGAACATGATCGTGACGCAGCGCGGCTTCCAGGCCAACTCGCGCGTCATCACCACGAGCGACGAGATGCTGCAGGAGCTGGTGAACCTGAAGCGCTGACGGCGTCTCCGGCGGGCCGCGCGCCCGCCGCACGGACATAGGAAGGGGCGGTCGGGCGCCCGGCGAGCAGCATGCAGCCGGCCGTCCGGGCGCCTCTTCGCCGTTCGCGGGACGCGCGCGGCTCAGCCGAGCGCGCAGGCGTTGCGGCCGAGGTCGAGCGCGTCGGCCGCCTCGTCGTCGACGGCATCGAGGCCGAGGTTCAGCGCCTTGATGCGGCGGTACGCGTCGGGGAAGGCGGGGCGGTGCGCCCGCACCCAGTCGAGGAAGGCGGCCTCGCCGGGGAGGCGGAGCACCTCGTTCGTGCCGAGCAGGGTGCCGAGCGGCGCGGCCACGGTGCCGTCGGCGCGCCGCTCGGCGGGGCTCGAGTAGTGCGCGGGCAGCACGAGCGCCGCGCGCGGCCAGTCAGCGCGCGCGCGCTGCACGCTCGCCCAGAGTGCGCGGGCCCACGGCTCCGTGCGGCCGGCGAGGTCGGGCCGGCCGATCGAGCGCACGAAGAGGAAGTCGCCGGTGAGGGCCAGCGCGTCGTCCACGAGGAACGACACGGAGCCCTCGGTATGGCCGGGCGTGTGGCAGACGCGCACGGTGGCGCGGCCCACGCGGAGGCTCGCACCGTCGGCGAGCGGCGTGAACGCCACGCGCCCGGGCGTGCCGTCGTACGGGTCGACCGCGTCGGCGGGATGCAGGTGGTACGGCACGCCGAGGGTGGACGCGAGCGCCGCGCCGCCGCTCAGGTAGTCGGCGTGCACGTGCGTCTCGGCGATGGCGACGAGGCGGGCGCCCGCGGCCTCCACGGCGTCGAGCCACGGCGCGGCGTCGCGCGGCGGGTCGACCAGGAGCGCCTCGCCGTCGCTCACCAGCAGGTAGCCGAGCGCGCCCTTGCCGACGCGGTCGCCCTGCAGCAGCCGGTCAAGCGACGGCGGCGGCGCGAGCGGCCGCAGCACCACGAGGCGCATCCACTCGGCCATGCCGCCGCGGAGCGAGCGCGCCGTCGCGCCGAGGCCGGCGAGGTGTGCCGCGACGAGACGGCTGTCGTTGCCGCGACCGCAGACGACGACCACGGGCAGTGCGGGGTCCAGGCCGGCTTCGGCCAGCGAGGCCATCCGGCGCACCTCGGAGCCGACGCGCTGGTGGAACCGCTCGGGCGGGCCGAGGTCCACGTGCCCCTCCGCGACGCGGGCCGGGGCGCGGATGTCGAGCAGCTGGAGCGGGGTGCCGGCGTCAAGGTCGCGGGCCAGTTCGGCGGCGGAGCACTCGGGAACGGCGGGCAACGCTGCGGTCACGGCAGGCTCCCCTCGGGCAGGCGCCCCGGCAACCCTCGCCGGGCGCAGTCCGGCAAGCGCTGCCGCGCCGGGATCGGCGCCAAGCGATCGCGCTCACCTAAGTCTTTGCAATCAATGAATATACCAAATCCCTCCGCGTGGTACGGGCGTTGCCTTAGGAGGGGTCGGACGCGTGGCTTCCTGCCGCGCCCATCTCCCTGGAGACGTGCATGTCCGAGACCGCAGCTGCCCCCGCCGACGGCGGCGAGGCACCGAAGGCCAAGAGCAAGGGACCGATCATCCTCGCCGGCGTCGTGGTGGTGGCGCTGGCGGCCGGCGGCGCGGCCGGCGCGTTCGTGGTGGCGCCCGTGCTGGCGCCGGCGGCAGCGATGGCGAGCCCGGCGCCGAAGGCGAAGGCGAAGGCGCACGCCGCCGACGAGGGCGAGGAGGGGGCCGCGGAGGACGGCGAGGCGGCGGAGGGGGAGGGCGAGGACGATGCGGAGGAGCACGGCAAGAAGGAGGAGAAGGGGAAGGAGGGGGGGCACGGTGCCGGCCTCTTCAAGCTCGACAACATGATCGTGAACCCGGCCGGCTCCGACGGGTCGCGGTACGTGATGCTCTCGATCGCCATCGAGGTCGCCGACGAGGCGGCCAAGGAGGCGCTGAAGGAGAAGGAGATCCAGATGAAGGACGCGGTGATCACCGTGCTGGAGGCGGAGCCGCTGAGCGAGCTGGTGAAGCCCGGGGCGCGCAACGAGCTGAAGGTGAAGCTCGCGAAGGCGCTCAAGCCGGTGATCAAGTCGCGGAAGCCGCCGAAGGTGTTCGTGCCGCAGTACGTGATCCAGTAGGCGGCCGGGGACGCGCGCGTGGACGCCCTCAGCCAGAAGGACATCGACAGCCTCCTCAAGGGCGCCGTCGCGGCCGCGCCGCCGACGGCGGGGCCGGAGGTCATCCCCTACAACTTCCTCCGCCCGCCGCGCATCTCGCGCGACCGGCGGGCGACGATCGAGGGGATCCACCACCGTCTCTGCCTGTCCGTGCAGTCGCTGATCGCGAGCCGGACGCGGATCCCGGCCGACGTGACGCTCGGCTCGGTGGAGCAGGCGACGTTCGGCGAGTACGTCATGTCGCTGCAGACGCCGTGCGCGGCGTTCGTCTTCGAGCTGGGCGGCGGGATGCAGGGGGTGATGGACCTCGGCGCGGAGCTGGCGCTCTGGCTGGTGGACCGCCTGTTCGGGGGCCCGGGCGACGGGACGGGGCAGCTGCGCGGCCTCACGCAGCTCGAGCGGCAGGCGGTGCGGGGCATCACCGACCGCATCCTCGGCTACATCGGCGAGGTGTGGATGGACCACGTCGCCTTCGAGATGACGCACCTGGCGTTCGAGTCGTCGGTCGACGCGCTGCAGATCGCGAGCAAGGAGGACAACGTCCTGCTCGCGAACATCGACGTGCGGGCGGGGAGCTTCTCCTCGTACTTCACGCTCTGCCTGCCGCTGATGGCGCTCGAGACGTTCCTGCAGGAGAAGCCCGCGGCGGTGCGCAGCGCCGCGCGCGTGAACCCGTTCGAGCTGGCGCAGGGGCGCCAGTCGATCGAGCGCAACGTGCGCGCGGCGACGCTGCCGGTCGCGGCGCGCTTCCCCCAGTTCCACATGCGCGCGGCCGACCTCGCGTCGCTGCGCGTGGGGCAGGTGCTGCACACGGGCTTCGCGCTCGATGTGCCGCTGGAGGTGCACGTGAACGGTCGGCGGACGTTCACGGGGGTGCCGGGGCAGGCCCGGGGCCTGATGGGGGTGCGCGTGACCGGCGGCTGCCAGCCGGACACGCCCGTCCCGGCCGCGCGCGGCGGCCGGGCCAAGGTCGTCTGAGGAGGAGGGAGCGGACATGAGCGACCCGATGGCACAGCAGCTGGACGACCTGGGCGACGCGGGGCGGGGTGGCGCGTCGACGATCGAGACGCTGCTCGACGTCTCGCTGCCGGTCACGATCGAGTTCGGCCGGACGGCGATGACGGTGCAGGAGGTGCTGCAGCTCGGCACCGGCTCCGTGATCCAGCTGAGCCGCATGGTCGGCGAGCCGATCGACATCTTCGTGAGCGACCGCAAGCTCGCCGAGGGCGAGGTGGTGGTGGTGGGCGAGCACTTCGGGGTGCGCATCACGCGCATCCTGGCGGGCGCCGACGTCGGCGCGCGGGGCTGAGCGCCGGGATGCTGCCGGCCTGGGGGGCGCTCGCGATCACGCTCGGGCTGCTGGTGCTGGCGCTCGCGGCGCTGCGCCGCCTGCAGCGCGGGCTGGGTGGCGGCGCGCTCCCGCTGCGCGTCGTGCAGCGCGCGGCGCTCGGGCCGAAGCACGGCGTGGCGCTCGTCCGCTGCGGCGCCCGCGTCCTCGTGGTGGGGCAGGCCGAGGGCGGGCTCTCGCTCCTCGGCGAGCTCGAGGGCGACGACCTCCGCGCGGCGCTCGACGCGTCCGAGCGGGGCGCCGTGCCGGCGCTCCCGTCGGCCGCCGCGCGGCCGGTGCCGGCGTGGGTCGCGCGCCTCACGGGCGCGGCCGGCCTCGTGCTGCTCGCCGCGACCGCGCTCCC
>JANRIU010000038.1:0-37967 GCA_033764615.1 Gemmatimonadales bacterium
CGCCCGCGCCCGCGGCGACCGGCCCCGCGCCGCCGCCCGCGCAGGTGCGCCCCGCGCCGATCACGGCGCAGGCCGCCGCGGCCGCGGGCCCCGGCACCCCCGCGATCGCGGTCGATTCGTCGCCGCGGGTGGAGATGGCGAAGGTGGCGACGCTGTACGGCGCCCCGGAGCAGGGGCCGCTCGCCAAGCTCGACGCGGGCGCGACCGCGCGCGTGACCGGGCGCCAGGGCGAGTGGGTGCGCGTGCAGGCGGAGGGGTGGGTGCGCGAGAGCGACCTCCGCCCGACGAAGGGGCTCGCCCCCGTCGGCGTCTCCGCCGCGGAGGTGCGCGCCGACCCCGAGACGTGGGTCGGCAAGGTGGTCGAGTGGCGGCTGCAGTTCATCAGCATCCAGGTGGGCGACCCGCTGCGGCCGGAGATCCCGGAGGGGACGCCGTACCTGCTCGCGCGCGGCCCGCTCCCCGAGACCGGTTTCGTCTACGCGATCCTCCCGCAGGCGCTCGTCGCCCGCGTGAAGACCGTCGGTCCCCTCGGCGAGCTGCGCGCGCGCGTCACCGTGAAGGCGGCGCGGACGCGGTACCTGCCGACGCCGGTGGTGGAGGTGGTGGAGGTGGTCGACTAGGGGCGGACGGGCGGTCGGGCGGACGAGCGGAAGGCCCCTCGGCGCTACGCGTCCGCCCGTCCGCCGGCCCGCCCGTCCGCCTATCTTCAGGGCATGAACGATCTCCTCAAGCAGCGCATCCTCCGCGCCCTCGAGACGCTGCCCGACGACAAGGGGTACGCGGTGCTCGACTACGTCGAGTTCCTCGAGAGCCGGTACGCCGAGCGCGCGAAGCCGACGGGCTTCCTCGCGAAGCTCACCGAGTCGGTGGAGGACACGATGCGCGCGGCGAAGGTGTCGCAGCAGGCGATCAGCGGCACGATGGGGGCGCTCGACGGCGCGTCGCGCATCATGCGCGGGCTCGCGGCGGCGGGGCAGGCGGTGGTGGAGGAGGCGGTGCGCGCCGCGGAGGCGGCCAACCGCGAGCAGGCGGCGCAGGCGCAGTCCGCCGCGATGTCGCGCCCGGGCTCGCCGCCCGCCCTGCCGCCCGCCCAGCGCCGGTGAGCGCGTCCGAGGGGCAGTTCGTCCGCGGCATCGGGCCGTGGGCCGCGGTGTCGATGGTGGTCGGCTCGATGATCGGCTCGGGGATCTTCATCGTCTCCGCCGACATCGGCCGCCAGGTGGACGGCTGGGGCCCGGCCGGCCTCCTCGCCGTCTGGGTGGCGACGGGGCTCGTGACGATGGCCGGCGCGCTCAGCTACTGCGAGCTCGCCGGCCTCATGCCGTCGGCCGGCGGACAGTACGTCTTCCTGCGCGAGGGGCTCGCCCCCTGGGCCGGCTTCCTCTACGGCTGGACCTTCTTCACCGTCATCCAGACCGGCACCATCGCCGCCGTCGCCGTCGGCTTCTCGAAGTTCCTCGGCGTGCTGCTGCCGGGCGTCACGCCGGACGTGTGGCTCAGCCTCGGGCGGCTGCCGATGCCCGGCGGCGAGATCGAGGTCGGCCTCTCGCACCAGCGGCTCGTCGGCATCGCGTCGATCGTGCTGCTCACCTGGATCAACATCCGCGGCGTCGCGCTCGGCGCGCGCATCCAGACCGTCTTCACCGTCGCCAAGATGGGCGGCTTCGCCGCGCTCATCGGGCTCGGGCTGCTCGTCTTCCGGAACGCGGACGTCTGGGCCGGCAACGCCGCCGGCTTCTGGGGCACCACGCCATGGACGCTCGCGATCGTGCCGGTGGCGGGTGCCGCGATGGTCGGCTCGCTCTTCTCGAGCGACGCGTGGAACAACGTCACCTTCGCCGCCGCCGAGGTGCGCGACCCGGCGAAGAACCTGCCGCGCGCGCTCGCGCTCGGCACCACGTTCGTCACGGTGCTCTACCTGCTCGCGAACGTCGCGTACCTGCAGGTGCTGCCGTTCGCCGGCGATGCGGCGGGCGTGACGCCGGTGGCGCGCGGCATCCAGCACGCGGCGCAGGACCGCGTCGCCACCGCGGCGTTCGAGGCGATGATCGGGCCGGCGGGCGCCAGCGTGATGGCGATCGCCATCCTCATCAGCACCTTCGGCTGCAACGCCGGCCTCATCCTCGCCGGCGCGCGCGTGTACTGGGCGATGGCGAACGACAACCTCTTCTTCCGACGCGCGGGCGAGCTGCACCCCGAGTACCGCACGCCCGCGTTCGGCCTCGTGATCCAGGCGGGGTGGGCGTCGCTCCTCTGCCTCAGCGGCTCGTACGGCCAGCTGCTGGACTACGTGATCTTCGCGGCGCTGCTCTTCTACCTGCTCACCACCCTCGCGCTCTTCAACCTGCGCCGCACGCGCCCCGACGCGCCGCGGCCGGTGAAGGCGTTCGGCTATCCCGTCGTGCCCGGCCTGTACGTGGTCGCGCTCGCGGTGCTGATGGTGGTGCTGCTGGTCGAGAAGCCGCTGTACACCTGGCCCGGGCTCCTGATCGTGGCGCTCGGCGTGCCGGTGTACCTGCTGTGGCGGCGCCCCGCCGCCGCCTGATCGCCCGCCTCCCCACCTGGCACGTTCCCCGCCATGCCGCCGGAGCTCGCCGAGTACGAGGTGCAGCGCGAGCTCGGCCGCGGCGGCATGGGTGTCGTGTACCTCGCGCGCGAGCGGCGGCTCGACCGGCTCGTCGCGCTCAAGGTGCTCCCCGAGGCGCTCGCGGCCGACGCCGCGGTGCGCGAGCGCTTCCTGCGCGAGGCGCGCACCGCCGCGCAGCTCAGCCACCCGCACATCGTCCCCGTCTTCCGCGCCGACGAGAGCGACGGCACCGCCTGGTTCGCGATGGGCTTCGTGGACGGCGAGACGCTCGCCGAGCGGATCCGCGCGCGCGGGCGGCTCTCGCCGCAGGAGGCGGTGCGCGCGCTGCGCGAGGCGGCGTGGGCGCTGGCGTACGCGCACGCGCGCGGCGTCGTGCACCGCGACGTGAAGCCCGAGAACATCCTCCTCGAGCGCGCCACCGGGCGCGCGCTGCTCACCGACTTCGGCATCGCGCGCACCGACGCGGCGAGCGCGCTCACGCAGGACGGGCTCGTGATGGGCTCCGTCCACTACATGTCGCCCGAGCAGGCGGCGGGGGAGCCGCTCGACGGGCGGAGCGACCTGTACGCGCTCGGCGTGGTCGGCTTCCTCGCGCTGAGCGGGCGGCTGCCGTTCGACGGCGCGCAGGCGGCGACGGTGCTGGTGCAGCATGCCACGCGGCCCGCGCCGCCGCTCGCTTCGGTCGCGCCCGACGTGCCGGCCGCGCTCGCCGCCGTGATCGACCAGTGCCTCGCCAAGGCGCCGGACGCGCGCCCCGCCACGGGCGAGGCGCTGGCGGAGCTGCTCGAGCGCGCGCTCGCCGCCGCGGGGCCGACGCCGCCGAGCGGCGTGGCGGGGGACGCGGTGCTCTCACAGCGGCAGGCGGAGCAGGTGTGGCTCCGCGCGGCGCAGCTGCAGGCGGAGGCGGCGCAGCGGATCGAGGCGCGGTCGCGCACGGGGGCGCTCGCCCCCGTCCAGCGCGCGCCGACCGACGGCTACGCGCTCCGCGACGTGGAGGCCGCCGCGGTGGAGGCGGGGATCCAGTCGGAGTACGTCGCGCTCGCCATGGCGGAGCTCGGGCCGGCGCTCGCGGGGGCGGTGACGCCCACGGAGGAGCTCACCGCGCCGGAGGAGCAGGCGGCGGCGCTGCTGCTCGGCTCCACCGCGCGCGGGCTCGACGTCACGCGCCGGATCCGCGGCGCCCCCGCGCGCGTGCTGGAGGCGCTGGGGCAGCTCTGCACCGCGGCGCCGCACGAGTGGCGGCTGGTGGACACGATCGGCGGGCATCCGCTCGATGGCGGGGTGATGGTGTTCGAGGTGCCGCTGTACCGGCTGTCGGCCGGCGACACGGCGTCGCCGGGCGTGAACATGCTGCGCTACCGGCTCACGCAGCTCGAGGCGGACCGGCTCCAGCTCTCGCTCGTGCCCGCCGAGGGCGGCCGCGCCACCGACGTCCGGATCCACGCCGACCTGCGCGGCGGCATCCGGAAGAACCTGCGCGGCGCGCACCTGTATGCCGCGAGCATCGGCGGCGCGGCCGGGCTGCTGGGCTTCGGCATCGGCCTTTCGAAGAAGATGATGGCGCTGGCCGCGGCGCAGGCGCTCGGCCCCGCGGCGCTCGGCCTCTGCGTCGCCGGGCTGCTGACCTACGCGGGCTATCGCGCCTCGTACCGCGGCGCGCTGGAGGCGACGAGCGAGGAGCTGCAGCGGCTGCTCGAGCGCCTCGAGTCGGGCCTGAAGGGCCAGGCCATCTTCGGCGCCCCGCCGCGGTCCTCCCTCCCCCCGCCGCCGCCGGCCCCCCGCTAAGGCCCCGGGTCCGCCCGCCCGTCCGCTCGTCCGCCCGCGGGCCTCCGGCCCGCCGGCCCGCTTGCCCGCCTGCCCCCCCGCCTCTAGCCTTTCGCATGCTTCGCCCCAACCCGAACATCCCGATCCGCCTGCGATGAGCCGGTTCCGCCCTGACGCGGGGCTCACGTTCGATGACGTGCTGCTCGTCCCGCGGCACTCGACCGTGCACCCGCGCGACGTCAGCACCGCGTCGCTGTTCACCCGCACCATCAGCCTCAACATCCCGCTCGTCTCCGCCGCCATGGACACCGTCACGGAGTCCGACATGGCGATCGCGATGGCGCGCGCGGGCGGCATCGGCGTGATCCACAAGAACATGTCGATCGACCGGCAGGCCGCCGAGGTGGACCGGGTGAAGCGCAGCGAGTCGGGGATGATCATGAACCCGATCACGCTCGGCCCCGACCGCCCGCTGCGCGAGGCGGCGGCGCTGATGCGGCGCTTCAAGATCTCGGGCGTGCCGGTGGTGGACGGCGGCGGGCGGCTGATCGGCATCGTCACCAACCGCGACCTGCAGTTCGAGCGGAACCTCGACCAGCCGATCCGCGAGGCGATGACGCGGGCGAACCTCGTCACCGCGCCCGTCGGCACGACGCTCGACGAGGCGGAGCGGATCCTCGCCAGGCACCGGATCGAGAAGCTGCCGGTGGTCGACGGCGATGGCGTCCTCAAGGGGCTCATCACCGTCAAGGACATCTTCAAGCGCCGCGAGCACCCGGACGCCAACAAGGACGAGCACGGCCGCCTCCGGGTGGCCGCCGCGGTCGGCGCCGGCGGCGATGCGCTGGCGCGCGCGCGGGCGCTCGTCTCGGCGGGGGTGGACGTGCTCGTGGTCGACTCGGCGCACGGCCATTCCGACGGCGTGCTGACCGCGGTCGACCGGCTGCGCGAGGCGTGCCCCGACGTGCAGCTCGTGGCCGGCAACGTCGCCACGCGCGAGGGCGCTGCGGAGCTGGTGCGGCGCGGCGTCGACGCGGTGAAGGTCGGCATCGGGCCGGGCTCCATCTGCACCACGCGCGTCGTGACCGGCGTCGGCGTGCCGCAGGTGACCGCCGTCATGGACGCGGTGGAGGGCGCGCAGGGCGTCCCCGTCATCGCGGACGGCGGCATCAAGTACTCGGGCGACATCGTGAAGGCGCTCGCGGCCGGCGCGCATGCGGTGATGATGGGCTCCATGCTCGCGGGGACGGAGGAGAGCCCGGGGGAGTCGATCCTCGCCGAGGGGCGGCGGTTCAAGATGATCCGCGGCATGGGCTCGCTCGCCGCTATGCAGGACGGCTCCGCCGACCGGTACTTCCAGGAGGGGGAGCTCTCGCCCACGAAGATGGTCCCCGAGGGGATCGAGGGGCGCGTGCCGTACAAGGGCCCGGTCGGCGACGTGCTGTACCAGATGGTCGGCGGGCTCCGCTCGGGCATGGGGTACTGCGGCGTCGGCACGCTCGACGCGCTGCGCACCGAGGTGCAGTTCACGAGGATCACCACGGCGGGGCTCCGCGAGAGCCACCCGCATGACGTCACGATCACCCGCGAAGCGCCGAACTACTCGAAGTAGGAGCCTGCCGTGAGCCTTTTCCGGACCAAGTCCCTGCAGTCGCTGCTCCACCAGGCCCAGGATGGCGAGAAGGGGCTCAAGCGCACCCTCGGCGCGAAGGACCTGATCGCGCTCGGCATCGGCGCCATCATCGGCGCCGGCCTGTTCGTGCGCACCGCCGCCGCGGCCTCCGAGGCGGCCGGCCCCGCGGTGACGCTCTCGTTCATCGTCGCCGCCATCGGCTGCGCCTTCGCCGGCCTCTGCTACGCGGAGTTCGCGGCGATGATCCCGATCGCGGGCTCGGCGTACACGTACGCCTACGCCACGATGGGTGAGCTCGTCGCGTGGACGATCGGCTGGGCGCTGGTGCTCGAATACGCGCTCGGCGCCGCGACGGTGGCGATCGCATGGAGCGAGTACCTGAACAAGCTCCTCGAGGTGGTGGGGACCGGCGTGCCGTACGCGCTCTCGCACTCGCCGTTCGAGGTGAGCGCGGCGGGGGAGCATGGCCTCATCAACCTGCCCGCGATCCTCATCGTCGGCATCCTCTCGGCGCTCCTCATCAAGGGGACCGAGGAGTCGGCGACGGCGAACGCGATCATCGTGTTCGTGAAGGTCGCGATCGTGCTCGCGTTCATCGCGCTCGGCTGGGGCTTCATCAACTCGGCGAACCACGTCCCGTACATGATCCCGGCCGACACGCCGGGGCACGAGGCGTGGAACCGCCACGGCTGGGGCGGCGTGCTGGGCGGCGCCGGCATCGTGTTCTTCGCGTTCATCGGGTTCGACGCCGTGTCGACCGCGGCGCAGGAGGCCAAGGACCCGGCGAAGGACATGCCGATCGGCATCATGGGCTCGCTGGCCGTCTGCACGGTGCTGTACATCCTGTTCGCGCACGTGCTGACCGGCGTCGGGAACTGGATGGAATTCAAGACGGCGGGCAAGGAGGCGTCGGTCGCCTACGCCATCTCGCAGCACATGCCGGGCTACGGCTGGCTGGCGACGCTCGTGACGGTGGCGATCCTGGCCGGCTTCTCGTCGGTCATCCTCGTGATGCTCATGGGGCAGAGCCGCGTGTTCTACTCGATGGCGAACGACGGCCTGCTGCCCAAGCTGTTCAGCGACGTGCACCCGAAGTTCCGGACGCCGTACAAGTCGAACATCGTGCTGTTCTTCTTCGTCGGCACGTTCGCGGCGTTCATCCCGGGGAGCATGGCGGGCGACCTGACGTCCATCGGCACCCTGTTCGCGTTCGTGCTGGTGAGCGCGGGCGTGTGGGTGATGCGCCGCACGAACCCCGACGTGCCGCGGCCGTTCCGCGCGCCGCTCGTGCCGCTCGTGCCGATCCTCGGCGTGCTGGTGTGCAGCCTGATGATCCTCTCGCTCGACCCGCGCACGCAGGTGACGGCGCTCGGCTGGATGCTGCTCGGCTTCGTGGTCTACTTCGGCTACAGCCGGCGGAACAGCAAGCTGGCGGCGTAGCCGCCGCGGCGGGGCAGGGCGGGAACGGCGACGGCCACCGCGGGTGCGGTGGCCGTTGTCACGCGGGCCCCACCCCGCCGGCCCGCCTGCCACCCGCCCCTCGCCCCACCCCCCTCCCCCCCGTAGCTTCCCCCCCGCCATGACCGTGCACCTCTCCGAGGCGAAGCGCGCGGCCGCGCTCGCCTTCGCCGAGCCGTTCCGGCCCGGCCTCCGCGTCGCCATGACGACCCACGTGAATCCCGACGGCGACGGCCTCGGGAGCGAGGTCGGCCTTGCGCACCTGCTCCGGGCCCTCGGCGCCGAGCCGGTGATCGTGAACCCGTCCCCCACGCCGGCGCGCTACGGCTTCCTCTTCGAGGCGCTCCCCGGCCTCGACCGCCACGAGGCCGCCGTGAAGGAGCTGCGCCGCGCCGACCTCATCGTCGTGCTCGACATCGCCGACCTCGGCCGCCTCGGCCAGCTCGGCGACACGGTGCGGGAGCGCGGAGAGGCCGGCGTCACCGTCGCCTGCGTCGACCACCACGTGACCGAGGGGTTCCTCCCTGCCGGCCCGCGCTACGTCGACCCCGCCGCCGCTGCCACCGGCGAGCTCGTCACCGAGATCGCCGAGGCCAACGACTGGTCGCTCTCGCGCGAGGCGGCGAGCGCGCTGTACGTCGCCATCGTCACCGACACCGGCGGCTTCCGCTTCAGCAACACGCGCCCGCGCACGCTGCGCGTCGCCGCCGACCTGCTCGAGGCCGGCGTCGACCCCGAGCGGATCTACCAGGAGGTCTACGCGCGCGCGCCCGAGGGGCGCCCCCGCCTCCTCGCCGAGGCGCTGCAGACGCTCGTCGTCGAGCGCGCGCTCGGCCTCGCCTGGGTCACCATCCCGCCCGGCGCGCTCGAGCGCTTCGCCGTCTCCGCCGACGACCTCGACGGCGTCATCGAGCACGCCCGCTCCATCGACGGCGTGCGCATGGCGCTCCAGTTCCGCGAGATCAGCGGCGGCCGCGTGAAGGTGTCGCTCCGCTCCGTCGGCGACGTCGACGTCGCCGCCTTCGCCAAGCCGTACGGCGGCGGCGGGCACCGCAAGGCCGCCGGCCTCTCGGTCGCCGGCACGCTCGACGAGGTGCAGGCGACGATCCTGGGCGCGGCGCGCGCGTGGCTCGGCAACGGCCGCGCCACCGCCGAGCGTTGACCGGCCCCCGTCCACCCCTATATTGGCGAGCATGACACTCGGGTTTCACGAGGCGCTGCGGTGACCGACATCCTCGACCGCATCGAGCAGACGCTGGACCAGCTCCGGCCGTACATCGCCTCGCACAAGGGGCGCGTCGAGGTCGTGGACTTCGACGAGGTGGACGGCGTGCTGCTCGTGCGGCTGGGCGGCACGTGCCAGGGGTGCGCGGCATCGACGATCACGCTGAAGCAGGGGATCGAGTCCCGCCTGCGGCAGCACGTCCCGGAAGTGCGTTCGGTGGAGGCGGTGTGAGCGAGTCGCTGCGGGCGGAGGTGCTGGCGGCGCTGGCGCGGGTGCAGAACCCGCGCCTCGGGAACGACCTGTTCAGCGCCGGGATGATCCGCGACCTGGAGACGGGGGACGACGGCTCCGTGTCGTTCACGTTCCTGCTCGCGAAGGACGACCCGGCGACGCTCGTGCGCGAGGCGCGCGCGGCGGTGCGTGCGGTGCCGGGCGTGGAGCCGGCGCGGATCCGCATCGCCGTGGTGGACCCGGCGGGCCCGGCGAAGGTGACGCACGGCCCGCCGCAGGGTGGCGCGGGGCCGCAGAGCGCCGCGGCCGGCGTGCCGGCGCCGCGCCCCGAGGAGCGGCCGGAGCTGGGCCGCGTGATCGCGATCTCGTCGGGGAAGGGCGGGGTGGGGAAGTCGACCGTCGCGGCCAACCTGGCGATCGCGCTCGCGCGGCAGGGGCACCGCGTCGGGCTGATGGACGCGGACGTGTACGGCCCCAACATGCCGCGCATGTTCGGCGTGTTCGAGAAGCCGCCCGTCATGGGCGGCAGGATGCAGCCGCTCGCCGCGCACGGCGTGCTGCTGATGTCGCTCGGCTTCCTCATCGACCGGGACGCGCCGGCGATCTGGCGCGGGCCGATCATCCAGAAGATCATCCAGCAGTTCCTGCGCGACGTGGCGTGGGGCGAGCTCGACTACTTCATCGTGGACATGCCGCCCGGCACGGGCGATGCGCAGCTCTCGCTCGTGCAGTCGACGCACGTGAGCGCCGCCGTGATCGTCACCACGCCGCAGGAGGTGGCGGTGGGCGACGCGCTGCGCGGCGCGAAGATGTTCGAGAAGGTCTCGGTGCCCGTGATCGGCGTGGTGGAGAACATGGCCGCCTTCACCGACCCGGAGACGGGCCGCCGCTTCGAGCTCTTCTCGTCGGGCGGCGGCGCGCGCCTCGCCGAGGAGATCGGCGCGCCGCTGCTCGGCTCGGTGCCGCTGCAGCCCGGGCTCGCGGAGACGTCCGACCGCGGCCAGCCCGTGGTCGTCTCGGCGCCCGACTCGCCCGCGGCCGTGGTGCTGCGCGAGGTCGCCGCGCAGGTGGACGCGCGGATGAAGGCGGGCGCCGGCGTCCGCCTGCCGGTGCTCAAGTAGCCGTGGCGCTGCTCACGCTCCTCACCGACTTCGGCACGGCCGACAGCTACGTCGCCGAGATGAAGGGCGTGGTGCTGGTCCACGCGCCCGAGGCCCGCTTCGTCGACATCACGCACGCCGTGAGCCCCGAGGACGTGGCGGGCGGCGCCTACGTCTTCGAGCGCGCGTGGCGCCGCTTCCCGTACGGCACGGTGCACCTCGCCGTGGTGGACCCGGGCGTCGGCACGTCGCGCCGCGGGCTCGTGCTCCACGCCGGCGGGCACCTCTTCGTCGGTCCCGACAACGGCCTGCTGACCTCCGCCATCTCCGAGCCCGACTGCCGCGCGTGGGTGCTCCCGGTGCCGGACGGTGCGGCGCCGACGTTCCACGGCCGCGACGTCTTCGCGCCCGCGGCGGCCGCGCTCCTCGGCGGCGCCGCCCCCGAGTCGCTCGGCGTGCCCGTGATGCCCGACCGCCTGACACGGCTCGACACGCCGGTCCCCGAGCGCGTCAACGGCGGCTGGATCGGCCGCGTGCTCCACCGCGACCGCTTCGGCAACTGCATCACGACGCTCCGCCCCGAGCACGTGCCGCCCGGCTCGATGGTGATCGCGGGGGGGCGCGTGCTCGGCACGCTGCGCCGCACCTTCAGCGACGTCGCCGAGCTGGAGCTGCTCGCCTACGTCGGCTCGGCGGGGTACGTCGAGATCGCCGTGAACGGCGGCAGCGCCGTGGAGGAGCTCGGCTACGTGTTCGACATCGAGGTCAAGCTCCCGACGGGCTGAGCGCCGGGAACCCTGGCGACCCCGCCGGGCTATAGACCGGATGCGACTCCCCTTCGTTCTCGTCGCCCTGGCGGGTGCCCACCTCCCCGCCGCGGCGCAGCTGACGCCGCCGCCCGCGGCCACCGTGGTGGTCGGCGCGGTGCAGTTCTCCGCGCACGCCACCGCCGGCGACTTCACCGGCTCCACCGATGCGGTCCGGGGCGCGTTCTCGGCGCCCGCCGGGCTGGCGTCCGCGACGGGCCACGTCGAGGCCGACGCCGCCACGCTCGTCACCCGCAACGACGGTCGTGACCGCCACCTGCGCGAGGCGCTGGAGGTGGAGCGCTACCCGCTCCTGCGCTTCGACGTCGAGCGCGTGACGCCGGCCGGCACCGCGGGCGACACCACGCTCGTCATGCTCGACGGCTCGCTCGCGATCCACGGCGTGACGCGCCCCCGCCGCGTGGAGGGCCGGCTCCTCGCCGAGGGGGCCGGCCTGCGGCTCCTCGCCTCGATCCCGGTGTCGTTCCGCGAGTTCGGCATCCGCAGGCATCTCTCGAAGTTCCTCGGCCTCGTCACCGTGCGTGACGCATTCACGGCGCACGTGGACGTCACCTTCGCCCCGCCCGCGCGATGACCGGCCCGCGTGCCTCGCTCGCCGCCGTGACCGCCGCCTGCGTCGGCCTCGCCGGCTCGCTCGCGGCGCAGGGCGCCGGCGTGGCGCCGGCTCGCCGCGTCTCCGCGGCGGCGCACACCGCCTTCTCGCGGGCGACGTCGGTCGCGCTGGCGTACGAGTCGTCGTTCCCGGTGCTCGCCGGCGGCCGCGTCCGCCTCGGCTACCTGGTGCGGGGCACGGCGTTCGGCGTGGCCAGTGGCGCCGCGTTCGGCAACGTGTCGCCCGAGCTGTTCGGCACGCCGCAGGCCGATTCGCTGCGGCCCGCCGACGGCATGGTGCTCGCCGCGCTCAACGCCGCGGTGACGGCGCAGGTCGCGCTCGCGCCGCGCCTCGAACTCGGCGTCTCGCTGGACATCGCGGGCGTGACGGTCGGCGGGGGAGAGGCGGTCGCGTCCGACGTGTCGCCGGCCGGGCTGCGGCGCGCGGAGCCGGTCGGCACGAACCTCTTCCGTGGCGGGCGCGCGGACCGCGGTTCGCTCAATTCGGAGTTCGCCATCACGTGGTGGGCCGGGCGGCGCACGGCGCTGCGCGCGGGCTGGAGCCACGCGGTCGTGGAGCTCACGCCGGGCGCCGTGCTGCGCGGCAGCAGCGACCGGTATCGCCTGCAGCTCGACCGCCCGTTCGCCGGCGTCGTCATCGGGCTGTGACGAGGGCCGGGCGCCGCACCGGACTGCGCTAGCTTGACGCGGGTCGCGACCCCCGACCCCTGGCTCCCGGCCCTCGGCCCCATCGCCCATGCCCCTCCTCCTCACCACCTGCGCCGACTACCCCGACGGCACCGACGACGACCGCCACCTCGTCGAGGCGCTGCGCGGGCGCGGGGCGCGGCCGGAGGTGCGGCGCTGGGACGCGATCGAGCCGCAGGCGGACTGCACCGTGCTCATGCGCTCGCCGTGGGACTACTTCCAGCGGGCCGCCGAGTTCTCGGCGTGGCTCGACGCGCTGGAGGCCGCGGGCGCGCGGGTGCTGAACCCGCTGCCGGTGCTGCGCTGGAACATGGACAAGGCGTACCTGCGCGAGCTCGCCGCGGCGGGACTCGCGCTGCCCGCCACGCGCTGGCTCGACGCGCCGACGCCCACGACCGTGCGCGCGGCGATGGCCGAGGCCGGCTGGACGCGCGCGGTGCTCAAGCCGCGCGTGAGCGGCGGCGCGTGGGGCACGCACCTGCTCGACGCGGACACCGACCTCACCGACGACATGCTCGCGCCCGCGCAGGCGAGCGGCGCGGTGCTGCAGGAGTTCCTCCCCGAGATCCAGGGCGCCGGAGAGCTCTCCGTGATCTTCCTCGGCGGGCGGTACAGCCACGCGGTGCGGAAGACGGCCGCACCCGGCGACTTCCGCGTCCAGTCCGACTTCGGCGGCGCCGTCGCGCCCGCCGAGCCGAAGCCCGAGACGCTCGTGCTCGCGGCGCGCGCGCACGGCGCGACGCCGGCCTCCTGCCTCTACGCACGCGTCGACATCGTCGAGACCGAGCGCGGCCCGCTGCTCATGGAGCTCGAGGTGCTGGAGCCGGAGCTCTTCTTCCGGGTCGCGCGCCCGTCGGCGGGGCGGCTCGCCGAGGCCGTGCTGGCCGCGATGGCGTGAGGCGTCGGATGTGTCCGCGCGCGTGACGCGCGCGCGGGGCCGCGGGGTTCTGCGCGGCGTCACGAACCCGAAGGTGCCGTGCATGTCCGCCCTGCTCCGTCCCGCCTCGCTCGTCGCCGCGCTCCTGCTCGCCGCATGCACCGATGCCAGCCAGCAGCCGACGACGGCCGACGACCTCGCCGCGGCGCGCGCCCGCTGGCGCGCCGCGAACATCCGCTCCTACGCGTACGTGAGCCGGCACGACTGCTTCTGTCCCGCGGAGGTGGTGCAGCCGCTCCGCGCCGTCGTGGACGACGGGCAGGTCGTGGAGGTGGCCACCGTCAGCGGCGGCCGGGCGATGAGCCTGGAGTGGCGGAAGACCGTCGAGGGTCTGTTCGCGGTGGTGGAGGAGGAGCAGCGGCGCCGCCCCGACCAGCTCTTCGTCCGCTTCGATGCGGAGCGCGGCTACCCGGTGCGGATCGAGTACGGCGTGAAGGACGTGTCCGTCGATGGCGGCGGGCGGATCGAGGTGCTGTCGTTCGAGGTGCGGTGAGGCGGGATCGCGCGGGGCGGGCGGGCGCCCGCCCTGCGCGGGTCAGGCGCGCGGGGTCGGGCGCTTGACCGCGGGGACGCCGACGGCCGGCGTCGCCCAGAGGAACTCGTCAGTGAGCATCTCCGGCGGGAGCAGGCGGCCGGCGAAGTCGGTGCGGAGGCCCCCGCGCGAGAGCAGCGCCGCGCCGAAGCCCGCCGTCGCCAGGCTCCAGCTGAACAGCCCCGCCGCCACCGCGATCAGCGTCCCGGCCACCGGCGCCCAGCCGAACAGCGCCCACACGAGCCACAGTGCCAGCGGCACCGTCACCCCCGCCAGGAGGTAGCGGTACGAGTTCGGCGACGCGAGCACGCCGCGCGCGAGCTGGCGCCTCGTGTACGTCTCGCCCATGGCATGCATCGTCGCCAGCGCGCCGCCCACGATGCCGAGCACCAGCAGCAGCGCGAACACGATCACCACGAACGGCACCAGCAGGATCCCCACCACGCTGAGCACGAGCCCCGCCAGCACCGCACCGATGGTGGGCAGCAGCAGCAGCTGGCCGAGCAGGCCGACGGCGAACGCGCGCGTGAACGAGTGCGCCACCGTGTCGGAGACGACCTCGAGCGGCTTCTGCCCGAACATCACGAGCGCCATGCCGAGCAGCCCGAGCGCGAGGAAGGTGCCGGCGACGCCGGCGAGGCTGCGGGCGATGCGGAGCGCCACGGGCGCCGCGGCGGCGTCCGCGCTGGCACCGGCCAGCGCGCGCTCGTGCGTGGCGCCGCCCACGGTGCCGCCAAGCGCGCGCACGCGGCCGCCGAGCGCCACGATGTCGCCGGTGACGGCGGCACCCGGATGCACCAGCACGTCGCCGCGCCACGCGACGACGTTGCCCGTCACGGTGCCGTGCAGGTCGGCGGTGCCGTCGAGCACGAGCAGGTGGCCGTCGATCCGCTGGTCGGAGCCGAGCGCGTAGTCACCGGCCCACGCGCGGCCGCCGGGGACGGTGAGGCGGGCGGTCGCGGCGTCGGGGGCGAGGAGCGAGAGACGCCGCTCGAGCGTGGCGTGGTCGGTGACGGTGCCGAGGTCGATCACCTGCGCGGGGGCGCCGGCTGGCACCGCATGCGGCAGCACGCGCGGCGCGGGGTCGCCCGCGAGCGCGAGAAGCTGGCCGGCCGCGCCGACCTGCGCGAGCGCGAGGAGGCTAGCGCGCCACATGGCCCGCGCCGGCGAGGGTCGCCTGCGGGGCGGCGAGCAGCCGCCGGAGCGCGAGCAGCCCGCCGAGGTACGCGGCGCCGAGAGCCGACGCGACCGCGGCCGCGCGGGCAGGGTCGCCCAGCAGCTGCTCGACCCGCAGCGCCCACGGATGTGCGGCCATCGCCGCGACCTGCGCCTGCGCGGCCGGCACCCAAAGGCCGGTCACCGTCGACGTCGCCGCGCCCACGAGGCCGCGCACCAGCGCCTCGTTCGCCGCGGTCCACCAGACCGACCCGCCGAGCGACACCGCCAGCGTCGCCGCGATGCCGAGCGTGCGGCGCGTCGCCCACGCCGGGAGCGCGCGCCGGACCGGCGCGGGCGCCGGCACCTGCACCCGCGCCATCACCCGGTCGGCGAAGCCCGCGCGCGGCGCGACGGTCGGCAGCGCCTGCAGCAGCTCGACGAGGCGATGCTCCTCGAGCAGCGCCTCGCGATACTCCTCCGACGTTTCAAACTGAATCCGCTGGGCCCGCGTCGGTGCGCCGGCGAGCCAGGCATCGAGGTCGTCAGGCGGCAGCATCGGCCGCGGAGCGCGGCGGCGGGGATGATCAGTCACGGGAACCTCTACGAGTCACCGGAGCCGGGGTTTCAGGGTCGCGTGCGCGTGTTGCGCCATGTTTCAGACTGCAATGTCCTCGTCGCGTTCACTCGCGGATGTGGCCCAGCAACTCGCGAAGTTCGTGCCGCGCGCGATGGATGTATGTCTTGACCGTGCCGAGCGGCAGGTCGAGCGTCTCGGCGATCTCCTCGTACGCGCGGCCGTCGATGTGCCGGAGGATGATGCAGGCGCGGTACTCGGGCCGGAGCTGGGCGATCGCGGCACCGATCTGCCCGCCGAGCTCGCGGGCGACGACATCTTCGAGCGGCGTGGGGAGGCGGTCGCCGACCTGCAGCGCGGTCGCCTCGATCTCGTCGGCGCTCTCGGCGTTCGGCGCGCCGTCGAGCGAGAGCGTGTCGAGCTCCTTGCGGCGCAGGTGATCGATGGACGCGTTGTTCGCGATCTTGAAGATCCACGACGAGAAGCGGTATTCGGGCCGATAGCTGTCGAGCGCGTTCAACACCTTGATGAATGTCTCCTGCGCCAGGTCCTCGGCGAGTTCGCGGTCGCGCACCATGCGATAGATGAGCGAGAAGACCGGGCGCTCGTACCGGCGCACCAGCTCCCGGAACGCCAGCTCGTTCCCGGCGCGGGCGGCGACCACGACCTCCTGGTCGGTCGCCGCGCGCAGGGACGCGGCCGCCGCAGTACTCGGGGGATGCTCGGGTGGCATGGACAACGGCAAGATAGGGGGGCCGGCGGGCCCGAGGGCATGCAAGAGGGCCGGATGGCCGGAGGCCAGCGGGCGCCGAGCGGGGTATTGGGCCTGTGTAGGATATGTCGGCCCCTTGGCCCCCGGCGCCCTGGCCTCCTGCCCCCTGGCCCTCCTGCCCCTGCCCATGCCCGCTCCCTACGCCGACCTCCAGTCCTTCATCCGCGACCTCGAAGCCGCCGGCGAGCTCGTGCGTGTGCGCGCCGAGATCGACCCGAAGTTCGAGGTCGCCGAGCTGGTGCAGCGGGTCATCCGGCAGGGGGGGCCGGCGCTCCTCTTCGAGCGGGTGAAGGGGGCGCGCTTCCCGCTGGTGATGAACCTCTTCGGCTCCGAGCGGCGGGTCGAGATGGCGGTGGGTCGCCCGCCGGAGCAGGTCGGCGAGGAGCTGGTCGGGCTCATCCAGCAGCTGAACCCGCCGTCGCTCGGCAAGTTGTGGAGCGCGCGGGGCCGGCTCGCGCGCGCGCGCTTCATGCGCCCGCGCGAGGTCGCGCGGGCGCCGGTGCAGGAGGTGGTGGCGCCGCCGCAGCTCACCGCGCTGCCGAACGTCTTCGCGTGGCCGCGCGACGGCGGGCCGTTCATCACCTGGGGGCCGACGCTCACCGAGGACCCGCGGAACGGACGCCGCAACTTCGGCCTCTACCGCCTCCAGGTGTATGACGACGCGACGACTGGCATGCACTGGCAGTCGCTCAAGGGCGGGCGCGGGCACCACGTGGAGGCGGAGAAGCTCAACCGCCCGCTGGAGACCGCCGTCGTCCTCGGCGGCGACCCGCTCACCATGCTGGCGTCGATCATGCCGCTCCCCGAGGACTTCGACGAGCTCACCTTCACCGGCTTCATCCGCGGCTCGCGGCCGGAGTTCGTGCGCGGCCGCTCGATCGGCCTGCAGTACCCGGCCAACGCCGAGATCGTGCTCGAGGGGACGGTGCCGCCGCACGTGCGGCGGATGGAGGGGCCGTTCGGCGACCACTACGGGCACTACTCGGAGGCGGAGCTGTTCCCCGTCTTCAACGTGTCGCGCATGGTGCACCGCGCCAACGCCGTGTGCCCGGCTGCCGTCGTCGGCAAGCCGCCGCAGGAGGACAAGTGGGTCGGCAACGCCGCGGGGGCGATGATCGGGCCGCTGATCAAGGTGGTGAACCCGAACATCGTCGACCTGTTCGCGTGGGATGACGCGGTGTTCCACAACCTCCTCGCCGTGAGCCTCCGCCAGCGGCACCCGAAGGAGGTGCTGAAGACGGCGCTGGCCCTCCTCGGCACCGGGCAGCTCGCGCTCACGAAGGTGGCGCTCATGGTGCGCGAGGACGTGGACGTCCACGACTTCCCGGCGCTGCTGCGCGAGCTGTGGTACCGCTTCGAGCCGACGGAGCGGATGCTGCTCATCCCCATCGCGCCGCTCGACACGCTGGACTACACGTCGTTCGAGTTCCACGTCGGCAGCAAGCTCGTGCTGGACGCCGCGGGGGCGCCGGTCACGAGCGACCCGCCGCCGACCGCGATCCACGACCCGCGCACCGTCGACCGACGCGTGCTCGCGCACACGGTGCTGCCGGGCGGCTTCGTCGTGGTGGTGGTGAAGGAGCGGCCGCGCGAGGTGCTGGAGGGGCTGGTGCAGTGGGATGGCCTCGGGCCCGTGCGCTTCATCGCCGCGGTGAGCGAGGATGTCGACCTGGCGGACCAGACGAGCACCATCTGGGGCCTCTTCACCCGTTTCGATCCCGCGCGCGACATGATCTTCCAGCGGCAGCGCTTCGTCGGCGCGAAGCCCGTCTACGAAGGGCGCATCGGCATCGACGCGACGTGGAAGGAGGGGTACCCGCCGCCGGTCACGATGCCGGAGGAGGTGCAGGCGCTGGTGGAGCGGCGCTGGGCGGAGTACTTCCCGCGCGGCGAGGTGGAGCGGGGGCCGCGCGGCCGCTGGTAGCCCGCGCGCAGCGCGCCCCCAGCCGCACGGCGCGGCCGGGGGCGCGGCGACGGGGCTCAGCCCGCGAACTGCGCCTCGTGCGACGGCACCTCGTAGTTGACCAGGTGCCCGCCGCCGAACATCCGGTCGAGCGCCTTCCAGAAGTTCCCGATCCAGATCGCCGACGCGCCCTCGGTGCCCAGCTCGAGCTCGTCGTTCAGGAACTTCACCCACGCCGCCTCCTTCCACTGCACGAACTTCCCGATCGCCCGCTCGCCGTCCTTCCCCGGCTGCGGCAGCGCCACCGGCATCGGCGTGTGGATGGCGCGCAGCAGGATGTTCACGCCCGGGCCGGCGGTGATCGTATGCGCGTAGATGTTCTCGTCCTTCCGGAGGTCGTACAGCGTCACCAGCGCGACGATCGTCCCCTCGCCCACCTCCGTCACGTCGGTCGGGAAGACGACGCGCACCACGTCGTTCTCGAGCACCTTGAACAGCCGCGGCTCGGCGGCCACCCGGTACCCGCCGCGCGCGACGTAGCGCAGCTCCGACTGGAAGTTCTCGCTGCTGGTGATGGCCCGGGTGATGGCGGCGATGTCGGCCATGGGATGCTCTGCCTCATTGCGGATGGTACGCTCGGGAAGTGCGCCAGAATCAGGAGTGGAGGATGGCGCCGACCGCTTCAGAGGCGCCGGAAGCCAATATGAGGTGTTCTTCACGAAACGGATAGCCCCTCGGCCGGTCTCGGGGGTACCTTCTCGCGCGATGATGACCCTGGATCACGACCTGCCGGTGCAGGGCGGGGCCGCCAAGCGGGCGTACGTACGCGGGATGTTCGACGCGATCGCCCCCACGTACGACCGCCTGAACCGGATCCTCAGCCTCAACCTCGACCGGGCGTGGCGCCGCCGGGGGCTCGCGCTCCTGGGCTGGGAGCGCGCCCCCGAGGGGACGTACCTCGACCTCTGCGCCGGCACCTGCGACTTCGCGGCGCTGCTGGAGGCGCGGCCCGGCTTCCGTGGCCGCATCATCGGCGCCGACTTCGTCCCCCGGATGCTGCAACTGGGCCGCGGGAAGGCGACGCGGCTCTCGGCGGTCGGCGCCGACGCGCTGGCGCTGCCGTTCCCGGATGCGGCCTTCGATGGCCTCACGGTGGGGTGGGGCGCGCGCAACCTGGCCGACCTGGACGCGGGACTTCGCGAGATGGCCCGCGTGCTCCGGCCGGGGGCCCGGCTCGTGATCCTCGACATGTCGATCCCGCCGGCGCAGCCGATGCGCGGGCTCTTCCTGTTCTACTTCGAGCGGATCCTCCCGCGGCTCGGCGGCTGGCTGTCGCGCCACCGGGACGCGTACGCGTGGCTGCCCGCCTCGACGCGCGCCTTCCCCGAGCCGCCGGCGCTCGCCGAGCGGCTGCGGGCGGCGGGCTTCGGCGAGGTGCGCTTCGAGCGGCTGCTGTTCGGGGTGACGGCGCTCCACGTCGGCACGCGGGGGGCGGCGTGAGCGCGCCCGCGCAGGCGATGGCGCGACCGCCGGCGCTCCGCCGCTACGCCGACTTCGTCAAGCTGGCGCACACGCTCTTCGCGCTGCCGTTCGCGCTGGTGGGCGTGGTGGCCGCCTCGCGCGTGGCGACGGTGACGTGGCGCGGGCTCGGGCTCGTGGTGCTCGCGTTCACCAGCGCGCGCTTCGCCGCGATGGGCTTCAACCGCATCGTCGACCGGCGGTGGGACGCGCTCAACCCGCGCAACCGCCACCGCGAGCTGCCGCAGGGGCACATGACGCTCCGCGAGGCGTGGACCGCCGTGACGCTCGCGGCGATCGCCTTCCTCGCCACGACGTGGTTCATCAACCCGCTCTGCTTCGCGCTCGCGCCGCTCGCGCTCGCGTGGGTGCTGGGCTACAGCTTCGCCAAGCGCTTCACCGACTGGCCGCACCTCTGGCTCGGCCTCGGCCTCGCCATCGCGCCCGTCGGCGGCTACCTCGCGGTGGCGGGGCGGTGGAGCGAGCCGTGGTGGGCGCTCGTCGCCATCACCGTGGCGGTCATGACGTGGGTCGCCGCCTTCGACATCTTCTACGCGCTCCCCGACGAGCAGTTCGACCGCCAGCACGGGCTCCGCAGCACCGTCACCCGCCTCGGCGTGCCCAGGGCGATCCGCTTCACGCGGCTGCTGCACGCCACCACCATCCCCGCCCTCGCGCTCTTCGGCGTCGGCGCGGGCTTCGGCGCCTGGTACTTCGCCGGCGTCGCCGTCGCCGCGGCGATCCTGGCGTACGAGCACACGCTCGTCCGCGCCGACGACCTCTCGCGGCTCGACGCCGCCTTCTTCACGATGAACGCGGTGATGAGCGTGACCGTGCTCGCCTTCGCCCTCGCCGACCGGTTCGCGGCATGAGCCGCCTCCCCGTCGTCCTCGCCATCACCGGCGCCTCCGGCGCGCCGTACGCCGTGCGCCTCCTCGGCGTGCTCGCCATGCACCAGGTGCCGACGTGGCTGATCGTCTCCGGCCACGGGATGCGGCTGCTCCACGAGGAGTGCGGCATCGAGTCGATCGACGAGCTGCGCGCGCGCACCGGCGGCGACTGGGCGACGGTGCGGCACTTCCCCGACGGCGACCGCGGCGCGCTCCCCGCGAGCGGCTCCCAGCGCACCGCGGGCATGGTGATCTGCCCCTGCTCGATGGGCACCGTCGCGGCCGTCGCGACGGGCACGAGCCGCTCCCTCGTGGAGCGCGCCGCCGACGTGACGCTCAAGGAGGGGCGCCAGCTCATCCTCGTCCCGCGCGAGACGCCGCTCTCGCTCGTGCACCTGCGGAACCTCGCCGCCGCGGCGGAGGCGGGGGCCACGATCCTCCCCGCGGCGCCGGGCTTCTACCACAAGCCGACGACGGTGGAGCAGCTGGTCGACTTCATCGTGCAACGGGTGCTCGACCGTCTCGGGCTCGAGATCCCGATCGCCCCGCGCTGGGAAGGGTGAACGGTGCGGCTCGGCGTCATCTCCGACACGCACGGCCTCCTGCGCCCCGAGGTGTTCGACGTCTTCCGCGAAGTCGACCACATCCTCCACGCCGGCGACCTCGGCCCGCTCGACCTGCTCACCGAGCTCGAGGCACTCGCCCCCGTCACGGCGGTCTGGGGGAACACCGACGGCTCCGAGGTGCGCGCGAAGCTCCCCGAGGTGGCGCAGATCCAGCTCGACGGCTTCGACATCGTGGTCGTGCACGGGCACCAGCTCGGCTCGCCCACGCCGGAGCGCCTCAACGCCGCCTACCCCGACGCCGAGATCCTCGTGTACGGCCACACGCACCGGCCGCTGCTCACGACGGTCGACCTGGTGGTGACGGTGATGAACCCGGGGGGCGCGGGGCCGAAGCGGTTCGACCTGCCGCCGTCGGTGGGGATCATCGAGCTCGAGGCCGGGATCCCGCCCAGGGCCCGGCTCGTGCCACTGCTCGATTTCGATTCGGCGGAGGAATGACGCGGGGCGGGGCGTGAGCCCCGCCCCGTGCAGGATGCGGCAGTGCGGCGGTGCGGGGCTCGGGGCCCCGAGGGTCAGGCGGCCGGGATCGGCAGGATCCCCGTCTCGATCGCCATCGCCCGCAACTCCTTCGTGATTGCCGCGCCCGTCACCGGCTTCGGCAGGAAGCGCGACAGCGGGTGCGCCCCGACGCGCGTCGGGATGTCCCGGTCGGTCTTGGCGGAGATCACGAGCACCGGGATCATCTGAGTGCGCGAGTTGGCGCGGAGCTTGTCGAGCGTCTGCAGGCCGGTGCCGCCCGGCATCTGCACGTCGAGCACGATGGCATCCGGCTGCTGGCGCGTCGCCAGCATCATCGTCTGGATGCCGTCGCCAGCCACGATCACCTCGTGCCCCTCATGACGGAGCTGGGCCGTCAACAGGGTCACGAGCGCACGATCGTCATCTGCCAGCAGGATCTTCATGGTGACAGTTTTCGGTCACCCGGTCCAGCGCCTTGAGCCACTCGGCCACGGCGCGCTCGAGCGCCATCAGGCGATCGGCCGCGCTCGTCACCTCGCCGCGCTCGGCGTCCAGTTCCAGGTGCTCCGCCTCTCCCTCGGCGTTGCCGTTCCCGAACAGCAGCAATCCCCCGCGCACCTTGTGCGCCGCCGCCTCGATGGCGGCTGCATCCCCGAGCCGGACGGCGTCCGCAAGCGCCGCCATCCGCCCCGGCATCTCCTCTCGCACGATCCGGGCCACATCCTCCAGCAGGCGCAGGCTTCCGCCGTACTGTTCGTGCAGGAGCTGCGCCGTGGCGTCGGCGTCGCACAGGGTTTCCACGCGATGCCCCATGCTTCTACTATCGGTCGGCCGGGCCCGGTGGCTGAGCGCGCGGCTTCCTGAGCCTGCCGGGCCTCGCTACACTCCGCCCATTCCCCATCCCGAATGACACGCCCGATGCCGACGCCCGCGCCGAGCCGCCTTGCCGTGGTCCTCCTCGCCTCCATCGCCCTGCCGCTCGCCGGCCAGGCGAAGCCGAAGCCCGCCGCGCCGAAGAAGGCGGAGGCGCCGAAGGCCGCGGCCGCCGCGCCCGCGGTGGCGGGGCCGGTGCTCGCGCCCGCGAGCCTCAAGGCGTTCAAGGCGCGCGCGCTCGGGCCGGCGCAGATGGGCGGCCGCGTGAGCGAGATCGCCCTGCACCCGCGTGACCCGTACACCTGGTACGTCGCGCTCGGCACGGGCGGCCTCATGAAGACGAGCGACAACGGCGCGTCGTTCAAGGCGCTGTTCGACCGGGAGGCCGTCCACTCGCTCGGGGCCGTCGCCATCGCGCCGAGCGCGCCGAAGGTGCTCTACGCGGGCTCGGGCGAGGCGAACGACCGCAACAGCTCCGGCTGGGGCGATGGTGTCTACAAGTCCACCGACGGAGGCGAGACGTGGACGCACACCGGGCTCCGCTCCTCGCGCACCATCGCGCGCGTGCTCGTGCACCCGACCGACTCGAACACCGCCTGGGTCGCGGCGACCGGCGACCTGTGGAACTGGGGCGGCGAGCGCGGCTGCTACCGCACCACCGACGGCGGCGCCACGTGGACCCGCTCGCTCTCGGCGCCGAAGCCGTGGGACGAGCGCGCCGGCTGCGGCGACATCGTGATGGACCCGAAGGAGCCGACCACCCTGTACGCGGCGCTCTACGCGCGGCGCCGCCAGCCGTGGGAGTTCATCTGGGGCGCGAGCGCCACCGACGGCAACGACGTCGGCGGCATCTTCAAGACGACCGACAACGGCGCGACGTGGAGCAAGCTGACGAACGGCCTCCCCGCGCGCACGGGCCGCATCGGCCTCGCGGTGAGCGCGAGCGACCCGCGCATCGTGTACGCCCTCGTGCAGTCGGACGCGCACGGCACCGACGGCATCGACCAGGTGGAGAGCCGCTCGGGAGGCGTCTTCCGCTCGGATGACGCCGGCGCGACATGGCGCCGCGTGAACGACTACAACCCGCGCCCCTTCTACTTCAGCCAGATCCGCGTCGACCCGACCGACCCGAACACCGTCTACGTCCTCGGCTTCGTCCTCGCGCAGTCGACCGACGGCGGGAAGACGTTCCAGGAGGATCGCTCCAGGGGCGTCCACGCCGACCTGCACGCGCTCGTCATCGACCCGAAGGCGCCGAAGCGGCTCCTCCTCGGCACCGATGGCGGCGTGTACCAGAGCTACGACGCGGGGAAGGGGTGGGTCTTCCACAACAGCTTCGCGGGCGGCGAGTACTACCGCATCAACGTCGACCTGTCGGTGCCGTACCGCATCTGCGGCGGCCTGCAGGACAACCTGAACTGGGTCGGCCCGAGCGCCACACGCAGCGCCGAGGGGATCCGCAACGCCGACTGGGTGAACATCACGGGCGGCGACGGCTTCTACTGCTTCTTCGATCGCGACGACCCGGACCTCGTCTTCGCCGAGTCGCAGCAGGGCGCGCTGCACCGCTTCCACCTGCGCATCGCCGACCGCAAGCAGCTGCGGCCGACGCCGCAGGAGGGGCAGCGCGCGTTCCGCTTCCACTGGAACTCGCCGCTCCTCCCGTCCGCGCACGACAAGGGCGCGTTCTACCTCGCGGGGAACCACGTCTTCCGCTTCACCGACCGCGGCGACAAGTGGACCGTGATCAGCCCCGACCTCTCGGCGCAGCAGTACGACCGCACGCGCACGACCGGCTCGGGCGCGGAGAACTACGGCGTGGTGTACGCGCTCGCGGAGTCGCCGGTGCGCGCGGGGATGCTCTGGGCCGGCACTGATGACGGCCGCCTGTGGCTGACGCGCGACGGTGGCCAGCAGTGGACCGAGCTCACCGCCAACCTCCCCGCCGCGCTCAAGGGGCAGTGGCTCACGCGGCTGGAGGCGAGCGCGGCCGACCCGGAGGTGGCGTACCTCGTGTGCGCCGCGTACCGCAGCGGCGACTTGAGCCCGCACGCCTACCGCACCGCCGACGGCGGGAAGACGTGGCAGTCGGTGGCGGGGGACCTGCCGGCGAACGGGCCGGTGAAGGTGCTGAAGGAGGACCCGTTCAACCCGAACGTGCTGTACGCGGGGACGGAGTTCGGGCTCTTCGTGAGCGCCGACCGCGGCGGCCGCTGGACGCGGCTCGGTGAGCTGCCGACGATCCCGGTGGACGACATCGTCGTCCATCCGCGCGAGCGCGACCTCGTGATCGCCACGCACGGGCGCTCGCTGTACGTCATCGACGACATCCGCGCGCTGCACGACCTGACCGTCGAGGCGCAGGCGGCGCCCGTGGCGTTCGCGCCGCCGCGCCCGGCACTCGGCGCGCCGAAGTTCCCGGGCTGGACCGACAGCTGGGGCACGGCGACGTACAGGGGCGAGAACCCGCCCGACGGCGCGCTGCTCACGTACCACGTGAAGGAGTGGACGGGCGACGGCGTGAGCGTGTCGATCGCGGGGCCGGACGGGCGCACCGTCGCATCGCTCAAGGGCCCGGGCGCGCCTGGCTTCCAGCGGCTCGCGTGGGACCTCAAGCCGACGAGCGAGTTCCTCGCGCAGGGACGCAGCCAGCAGAACCGCTTCGTGCGGCCGGGCACCTACAAGGTGACGCTCTCCTACGGGAAGACGAAGGTGGAGCGGGAGCTGGAGGTGCGGGTCGTGGAGGGCGTCGAGACCTGGTGAGCCGGCCGGCGCCCGGCCCTAGGCGCCGGGCACCAGCGCCTCGGTGCGGGCGAGGGCGCCGGGGTGCCGGCGGAACCAGCTCAGCAGCAGCAGCACCTCGTCGATGGCGTCGATCGGGAGCGGCCCCTCGGGGGCCGGCGTCTCGAGCTCGGTGCGCACCGCGGCGTCGAACGCCTCGCGCTCGATCGGCGTCGCGGGCCACGGGAAGGCGAGCCGCACGCGGCCGTGCCGGATGACGTAGGCGCGATCATCGCCGTGGACACCGGGATCGCGGTAGGTGAAGGTGAGCGCCTCCACCGCGAGGCGCGCGCGGGTCGTCCCCTCCAGCAGCCACTCGAGGTCCTCGAACTTCTCCTTCCAGCGGGCGGCGCGCTCGTAGTCCCCCTCCTGCGCGTGCGCCTGCATCGCGCCGATCGCGTCCTGCATCGGCCCGAGCGCGCGCCCGTCGAGGAAGGCGACGGCGCGGGCGACGCGCTCCGCATACTCGCGCTCGCTCACCAGCCCCGCGCACGGGCCGGTGCAGAGCCCGAGCGGGTGGCGCATGCAGCCGGCGTCCCGAGGGTGGTCGAAGAGGTCGCCCTGGCCCGGCCAGACGATCGGCATGTCGAGCGCGCAGTCGCGCAGGCCGAGCAGGTCGTTGAGCGTGCGGAGCGCGAGGGCGGTGCGCTGCAGCGAGCGGAACGGCCCCCACGCGCGCGCAGCACCCTTCGGCACCACCGCGCCGCAGACGATGCGCGGCGCCTGCCCGCCCGCCACCGAGACGAGCACCGCGCGCCGCGTGCGGTTGAGCCGGTCGTTGAACGGCGGGCGGAAGCGGCGGATGGCGCGCAGCTCGCCCAGCAGCGCGGCGAACTCGCTCGGGTGGTAGTCCCACTGGATGTCATGCGCCGCGTGGAGGATGCGGCTCGCCTTGTCGTCGGGCCAGGCGGCGCGGAAGTACGAGAGGAGCCGCGTGCGCAGGCGGAGGGCCTTGCCCACGTAGAGCACGCGTCCCGTCGGGTCGAGGAAGCGGTAGACGGCCGGACGGTTCTCGGCGAGGGCGCGGACGCGAGCGCGGAGCCGGCCGAGATCGGCGACGGCGAGCGGGAGGATGCGGGCGGGGCGGGAGAGGGCCGGCATCGGAAAGCAAGATAGTGGGGGGCCGGGGGCCGGGGGGCTGAGGGCCGGGGGCCTGGGGCCGGGGCCTTGGGTGGGCGGGCTCCTACTCTCGAGGAGGCGTGACTAATCAATAGTGACCGCTCGCATGATGTTCGGGGGCGGCATGGCTCGTGGCAAGTGTGGCGGCGGCGCTACCTTGGTTGCGGCGGGTGCGATCTTCGAAGTCATTGTCTGGTAATGATTTGCCCAGCTCGCTCTTGGCCGTTACTGCGGCGTGGTTCTTGCTCATCGTGCGAGTGGCCCCCGGGCTGCGACAAAAACATTCGATTCCGCGTTGGGAGACTGACTATGCGCAGGAACCTTCTCGTTGCGTCCCTCGCCCTGCTCGCGCTGCCGATGACGGCGACGGCACAGAGCACGACTGTCGTCGCACCGAGCAACACCGGCTGCGTCGCTCAGACCTACGGGGACCAGTCGTTCATCAACTTTTCGTACGCGGTGACCTCGGGCTTCGGCAGCTTCTCGTCGGCCAACGAGACCATCTGCGTCGCTGGTTGGACGACCGGTTATGCCGCGCTCCCGACCGCGTTCTGGGGCTCCGGCGGTAACGGCGGCGCGGCGTCGCTTGACGTGCTCCAGTTCACGGGCCTGGCGACGGACCCTACCAAGTGGGTCTGGATCACCAGCCTCGATGTCGGCGAGTGGAGCCGCATGACCGGCTCGAACGAGGTGCGCGTCTACAACCTCGCCGGCACGCTGCTCTGGTCTGACTCGAAGCCGCGGTACGTGAACGGTGTCGAGGTGACGCAGACGTTCACCCCGAACGTCGGCGCGCTCGGCGGCCTGCGCGTGCAGGCGGGGCCGGACAGCTGGTACACCGGCGTGAGCAACCTCCAGTGGGAGGTGCGCAACGCCCCGGTGCAGACCGTCGTCCCCGAGCCGGCCACGGTGGCGCTGCTCGGCACGGGCCTCGTGGCGCTGGTCGCGGTGCGGCGGCGGAAGTAGTCGAAGGGTCGCGAGTCGCAGGTCGCGGGCCGGGGCTGATGCTCCGGCCCGCGCTGCTTTTCTGGCGCGTCTTTGCATCGTCGTGCTTCGCCCGTCCGCTCGTCCGCTCGTCCGCCCGTCCGCTCGTCCGCCTACCCCTGGCATCCCCAACAGAACACCGTGCTCCGTGCATCGATCAGGTGCGTCAGCGCCAGCCGCCGTCCGCAGTTCCGGCACGGCTCCCCTTCGCGGCCGTACACGAACAGCTCGAGCTGGAAATTGCCGCGCTCGCCCGTGCCGGTGCGGTAGTCCCGGAACGTCGTCCCCTTGCTCGCGATGGCGGCGTGGAGGATCCGCTGCACCTCCGCGAGCAGCACGCCGAGCCGCGCCTCGTCCAGCAGGCGCGCCGGCTTAGACGGGTCGATCCCCGCGGCGAAGAGCGCCTCGTTCGCATAGATGTTCCCGACGCCCACCACGGCGCGCTGGTCCATCAGCACCTTCTTCACCGCCTGCCGGCTCTTCCGGAACGGCGCCGCGAACCGCTCCACCGTGAGCGCGGGGTCGAGCGGCTCGGGCCCGAGCCGTGCATCGTACGCCGCCCACGCCGCCTCGTCCCGCAGCAGCAGCAGGTTGCCGAGGCGGCGCACGTCGCGGTACACGAAGCAGCCGCCGGCATCGAGCGGCGCCACGAGCACGGCGTAGCGCGCGTCCTCCCCCTCGGGCGCGGCGTCGGGGACGAGCAGCGCGCCGCTCATCCCCGGCTGGATGATGAAGCGCGCGCCCGAGTCGAGCCGGAACACCGCATGCTTCGCGCGGCGCTCGAGCGCCTGCACGCGCGCCCCGCGCAGCGCGCCGAGCAGCACGCGCCGCGTGGTGCCGACCAGCACGTCGTCGTGGGAGAGCGTGACCGACGCGAACGCGCGCCCCACCAGCCGCGGGCGCAGCTCACGCACGATCGTCTCGACTTCGGGGAGTTCGGGCACGGCCCCTCAGCCGCGCCGCGCCGCTTCCCGCCAGCCGATGTCGCGCCGCCAGACCTTCCCCTCGAAGCCGACGGCGTCGGCCGCGGCGCGGCTGCGCGCCTGCGCCTCCGCGAACGTCGGCGCCAGCGCCGTCACCGCCATCACGCGGCCCCCGGCCGTGCGGAGCCGCCCCGCGTCGTCGCGCATGGTGCCCGCATGGAAGAGCGTCACGCCGTCGGGCAGCGTGTCAGGCAGGTGGATGACGTCGCCGGTGCGCGGCGGCTCCGGATAGCCCGCGGCGGCGACCACCGTCGTCACCGAGGCGTCGGCCGAGAGCGCCAGCGGGCTCGGCCGCTCGCCGCGCGCGACGCGGTCGAGGCACTCCACGAGGCCCCCGGTCACCAGCGGCAGCACCGCCTCCGTCTCCGGGTCGCCCAGGCGGCAGTTGAACTCGATCACGCTCGGCGTGCCGTCCTCCACCATCAGCCCCGCGAACAGGATGCCGCTGAACGGCGTCCCGTCCCTGCGGAGCCGGTGCAGCACGGGGCCGAGCACCTCCTCGCGCACGCGGTCGAGCAGGCGCGCGTCGGCGATCGTGACGGGCGCGTAGGCGCCCATGCCGCCCGTGTTCGGCCCCGTGTCCCCCTCGCCGACGCGCTTGTGGTCCTGCGCGGCGGGGAGCAGCTCCACGTCGGTGCCGTCGGTGATGGCGAGCACCGAGAGCTCCTCGCCGCGCAGGAACCCCTCGATCACCACGGTGCGCCCCGCCTCGCCGAAGGCGCCGTCGCCGAGCATCGCCTGCACCATCGCGTTCGCGTGCTCGCGCGACTCGCACACCACGGCGCCCTTCCCCGCGGCGAGCCCGGACGCCTTCACCACGATCGGCTCGGCGTGCCGGGCCACGTGCGCGAGCGCCTCGCCGAGCTGGTGCGCGCCGAACGTCGCGAACGGCGCGGTGCGCACGCCGGCGCGCGCCATCACGTCCTTGGCGAACGCCTTCGACGCCTCGATGCGTGCCGCCGCCGCGGACGGCCCGACGACGCGCCGCCCCTCGAAGCGGAGCCGGTCGGCGAGCCCCGCGGCGAGCGGCACCTCGGGCCCCACGATGGCGAGGTCGATGCCGTACGCGTCGGCCGCGTCGGCGAGGCGGTCGATGTCGTCCGCCTTGATGGGGAGGTTCCGCCCCAGCTCGGCGGTGCCGGCGTTGCCGGGCGCCAGGTGCAGCACCGCGCCCGGCAGCTCGCGGCGGACGGCCCACGCGAGCGCATGCTCGCGGCCGCCGCCGCCGACGATCAGGACCCGCACGTGCGCCGCATGCTCACCCCTTCTGCGCCGCCTGGCGGAAGGCATCGCCCACGCGCTCGGCGGCCTCGCGCGCGGCCTTCGTCACCTGCTCGGCGAGGTCGCGCGCCTCGCGCCGGTAGTGCTCGGCGCCGGCCTTCATGTCCTCGCCCACGGGCCGCGCCGCCTGCTCGGCGCCGCGGCGCGGGTACTCGCCGCGGAGCACGCGGTCGTACTCGCCGGCCACCACCCACTGCTGCAGCTCGGCGGCGCGGACCGTGTGCATCGGGTGCGAGAGGCCGAGCGTGTTGATCACCTTATAGAGCACGTCGAGCCCCGCGTTGGCGCCCAGGTACTCGTTCGCCTGCGCCATGAAGGCGTCGGGGTTCAGCTCGCCCGCGGCGAACTGCCCGCGGCTCCCGCCCGCCATCTTCATGAAGAGCCGCTGCGTCGCCACCACGTCCTGCGCGCCGAGGAGCGCCGCGCGGTCCGACGACAACTCGCTCTTGCGGCTCCACTCGAGGAACGCGAGCCGCACCGGCAGCAGCGCGACGCCGGCGAGGAACGGCAGCGCCGAGAGCGACACGGTGGCGAGGATCGCCGCGATGGTGCGGTAGAGCGCGTGCCCGCTCATCACGTGCCCCATCTCGTGCGCGAGCAGCGCGCGCAGCTCGTCGTCGTCGAGCAGCTCGAGCGCCGAGGAGTTGAGCACGATGAACGGGTCGTCCACGCCGTAGGCGCCCGCGTTGAAGAACGGCGTCTGCGAGACGTACAGCTCCGGCACCGTCGGCCAGTCGAACGTCGTGCAGACCTCCACGTGCAGCGTGTGGAGCCGCGGCAGCTGCGTCGGCCCCACGCGGATCGCGTTCCCCTGGAAGAGCAGCCGGATCCCGCGCTCCCCGCCAAGGAAGGCGATCACCTTGCGCACCACGTCGTCCATGCCGGGCACGCTGCGCAGCGCCTGCAGCGCGGCGCGGTCGGCGGGATGCTCCCACGTGACCGGGGCGATGCCGGGGAAGGTTCGACGGGGACGGACGGCAGGGACGCTCATGCGGGCCTCACGGCGGGGGGATATCCGTCACGACGGATGGTAACCGCCGGAGGTTTCACTTTGCATCATCATGCCCGGCTGGCCGCCAGCGCCTGCGCCACATCACCGATCAGGTCGTCGCTCTCCTCGATGCCGCAGCTGAGGCGGACGAGGGAGTCGGTGAGCCCCATCGCCTCGCGGAGCGCCCTGGGGACGGAGGCGTGCGTCATGGAGGCAGGATGCCCCACCAGCGATTCGACCCCGCCGAGCGACTCGGCGAGGGTGAAGAGGCGGGTCGCCTCGACGAAGCGGCGGGCGCGATCGGCGTCCTCGAGGTCGAAGGCGACCATGCCGCCGAAGCCGCGCATCTGCCGGTGCGCGAGGTCGTGCTGCGGGTGGTCGGCGAGGCCGGGGTAGTAGACCTTCGCGATGCGGGCCTCCTCGCGGAGCCAGCGCGCCATGGCGCGGCCGTTCCGGTCGTGCTGGGCCATGCGGAGCGGCAGCGTCTTGGTGCCGCGGAGGCAGAGCCAGCAGTCGAGGGGGCCGGGGACGGCGCCACTCGCGTTCTGCAGGAAACCGAGGCGCTCGGCGAGGTCGTCCCGGTTGGTGACGAGCATGCCGCCGATCATGTCGGAGTGGCCGTTGAGGTACTTCGTCGTCGAGTGGAGGACGACGTCGGCGCCGAGGGCGAGGGGCTGCTGGAAGACGGGGGTGGCGAAGGTGTTGTCGACCACCGAGAGGAGGCCACGCGCCTGGCAGACGTCGGTGACGGCGGCGAGGTCGGTGAGCTGCATCATCGGGTTGGTCGGCGTCTCGCAGTAGACGAGGCGGGTGGCGGGCTTGAGCGCGCGCTCGAGGTTGCCGATATCCCGCAGGTCGACGAACGCGAACTCGAGCCCGAACTCGGCGTAGACGCGCGCCATCAGGCGGTGGGAGCCGCCGTACAGGTTGGCGCCGGCGACGACATGGTCGCCCGCGCGGAGCAGCTTGAGCACCGCATCGAGCGCGGCGAGGCCGGAGGCGAAGGCGAAGCCGTGGGCGCCGCCCTCCAGGGCCGCCACGTTGCGCTCGAGCACCTCGCGGGTCGGGTTCTGCGTCCGGGCGTACTCGTAGCCCTTGTGGCGCCCCAGCCCCTCCTGGGCGTAGGTGGAGGTCTGGTAGATCGGCGGCATGACCGCGCCGGCGAGCGGGTCGGGGCGGTGTCCCGCGTGGACCGCCCGGGTGGCCAGGGCGTGCGCGAGATCGTCGGGAAGGATGCGTGTCATGGCGGGAGGGGCTCGGGTGGGGTCAAGCGTACACCGGCGCGGGGGCGCCCGGCAGCGGTCGGTTGCCGGGAGCGCGTCGCCCGGGCATCTTGTCGCCCCCGTGACCGCGTCGCCCGCCCTCCGCTGCCTCCTCGTGGAGGACGACGCCGCCGTCCGCGGCGCGCTCCGGCGGATCGTGGAGACGCAGGGCTTCACGGTGCTGGAGGCGCCGAACGGCGCCGAGGCGCTGGAGCTGCTGCGGCGCGAGGGGGAGGTGCCGCTGTGCATCAGCGACGTCTACATGCCGGTCATGGACGGGCTCACGTTCCTGCGCGAGGCGCTGCAGCTGGTGCCCGACATGGCGGTGATCATGCTCACCGGCGTGGCGGAGGTGACGACGGCGGTGGAGTGCCTGCAGGTCGGGGCGCTCGACTACATCTCGAAGCCGGTGCTGGTGGACGAGGTGCGGGCGCGGATCCGCAAGGCGCTCGAGAAGCGGGACCTGGTGCTGCAGAACCGCTTCTACCAGTCCAACCTGGAGCAGCGGGTGCGCGAGCTGGACCGGGCCAACCGGCGCGCGCTCATCAACGGCGTGCAGGCGCTGGTGCACGCGCTGGAGGCGAAGGACGCCTACACGAGCGGCCACTCCGCGCGGGTGAGCCGGTACGCGGTGCGCACGGCGCAGCAGCTCGGCCTCGGCGGCGAGCTGCTGGAGCAGGTCCGCCTCGGCGGCGAGCTGCACGACATCGGCAAGATCGGGACGCGCGAGGCGATCCTGAACAAGCCGGGGCCGCTCACGCCCGAGGAGTTCGAGCACATCAAGCTGCACACGACGCTCGGCGAGCGGATCCTGGCGCCGTTCCTGTCGGACAACCCGGTGGTGCTCCGGATCGTGCGCTCGCACCACGAGCGGCTGGACGGCCGGGGCTTCCCGGACGGCCTCGCGGGGGAGGACATCCCGATCGAGGCCCGGATCGTGAACGTGGTGGACGCGTTCGACGCGATGACCACCACCCGCGCCTACCGCCCGTCGCGCACGGCGGAGGAGGCGTTCGCCGAGCTGGTGCGCTGCCGCGGGGCGCAGTTCGACCCGCGGGTCGTCGATGCCTTCCGCGCGGCGTTCCCGGACGCCGGCGGGTTGCCCATCTCCCTCTGACGGAGGCCGGTCGCGTGGTGAGTTCGACGCTGATGAACAGCGTGTCGGGGATGCGCGGGATCGTGGGGAAGGACCTCACGCCCGAGCTGGTGGCGCGGCAGGCCGCGGCGCTGGCGGCCTGGTGCGTCTCGATCGGCCGCCCCACGGTGTGCCTCGGGCGCGATTCGCGCACGTCGGGCGCGATGTACGCGCGCGCGGCGGCCGCCGGCATCCAGTCGGCCGGCGCCACCTGCGTCGACTGCGGCCTCAGCACCACGCCGTCAGTGCAGATCGCGGTCGACCACCACCGCGCCGGCGGCGGCATCATGATCACCGCGAGCCACAACCCGATCGAGTGGAACGCGATCAAGTTCATGGGGCCCGACGGCGTCTTCCTCGACCACGTCATCGGCGACGAGGTGAAGGCGATCGCCGAGCGCGGCCCCGCCCGCGGCGGCTGGGACCGGATCGGCCGCTACGTCGAGGACACCGACGCGATCGAGCGGCACATCGAGCAGATCGTCGCGCTCCACGTGATCGACCTCTCGGCGATCCGCGCGCGCAAGTTCACCGTCGCCATCGACACCTGCCGCGGCGCCGGCGGCGTGATCATCCCCAAGCTGCTCGACCGCTTCGGCGTGAAGTGGAAGGGGATCCACCTCCAGACCGACGGCAAGTTCCCCCGGCCGCCCGAGCCCGTCCCCGAGTCGCTGGGCGAGCTCTCGGCGCTCGTCCGCGAGACCGGCGCCGACCTCGGCTTCGCGCTCGACCCCGACGTCGACCGCTGCGCCATCGTCGACGCCTCCGGGCGCCCGATCGGCGAGGACTACACGCTGGCCCTCGGGGTCCATTCGGTCCTCCACGACTGGTCCGACCGGAAGCCCCCCACCGTCGTCGCGAACCTCTCCACCAGCCTGGTGGTGGCCGACGCGGCCGCGAAGTACGGCGCGAAGTTCGTCCGCGCCCCGGTGGGTGAGGCCAACGTGGCACGGGTGATGCGCGATCGTGGCGCATATATCGGAGGAGAGGGGAACGGCGGGGTGATCTTCCCGGACCTACACGTCGGCCGGGACGCGCCGCTGGCTGTTGCGCTGGTGCTACAGCTCCTGACGGTCATGCAACAGTCGGTGTCGGCGTTTGTGGAAAACGCCCCGAGGTACGTGATTGTGAAGGACAAGGGGCCGCGGGGGGCGGACCTGGGTCAGGTGTATGCCCAGCTCCGGTCGCGCTTCCCGGACGCCGAGGTGGACGAGCGGGACGGCCTGCACCTTGCATGGAAGGACCGTTGGCTTCATGTGCGGCCTTCGGGAACGGAGCCCATCATCCGATACATCGCGGAGGGGCCGGACGCGGGGGTGGCGTCGGGCCTGATCGCGGTGGCACGGGAGATCGCCGGCGACTAGCCGGGGGCTGGCGGGACAGACTCGGACGAGAACGGAACTGACCTCATGTGCGGCATCGTCGGCTACATCGGACCGCGGGAAGCGGCGGACCTGCTGATCGAGGGGCTCAAGCGCCTCGAGTACCGCGGGTACGACTCGGCGGGCATCGCGGTCCTGAATGGCGCGGGGCTCAAGATCACCAAGGCGGCGGGGAAGCTCTCGGCGCTCGAGCAGGCGGTGCGCACGGAGCGCCCGCACGGCTCGGTCGGGATCGGCCACACCCGCTGGGCGACGCACGGCCCGCCGACGACGGCGAACGCGCATCCGCACACCGACCAGTCGGGGCGGATCGCGTGCATCCACAACGGCATCATCGAGAACGCGGGCGCGCTGCGGAAGGCGCTGGAGCACCGCGGGCACGTGTTCAAGTCGCAGACGGACACGGAGGTGCTCGCGCACCTCGTCGGCCAGTACTACGACGGGAACCTCGAGGAGGCGGTGCTGCGCGCGCTGCAGGACGTGGAAGGCGCGTACGGCCTCGCGTTCATCACCGAGGACGAGCCGAACCTCATCGTGGCGGCCCGCAAGGGGTCGCCGCTGCTCATCGGCGTCGGCGGCGGCGAGTACTTCCTCGCGTCGGACGCCTCGGCGGTGCTGCGCCACACCCGCTCGGTCGTGTACCTGGACGACGGCGAGGTGGCGGTGCTCACGCGCGAGGGGTACCGCATCCGCCGGCTGGACGCCACCGAGGTGGACAAGCCGATCGACACGATCGAGTGGGACCTCGCGACGATCGAGCGCGGCGGCTTCCCGCACTTCATGCTCAAGGAGATATTCGAGCAGCCGGAGTCGATCCGGAACACGCTGCGCGGCCGCCTGCTGGAGGAGGAGGGGTCGGCGCGCGTGGACGGGCTCAACCTCTCGGACGAGCAGCTCTCGCGGATCCAGCGCATCGTGATCACGGCGTGCGGCACGTCGTGGCATTCGGGGCTGATCGGCGAGTACATCATCGAGGAGCTGGCGCGCGTGCCGGTGGAGGTGGAGTACGCCTCCGAGTTCCGGTACCGGAACCCGGTCATCGACGACAAGACGCTGGTCATCGGCATCTCGCAGTCGGGCGAGACGGCCGACACGCTCGCCGCGCTCCGCGAGGCGAAGCGCCGCGGCGCGCGCACGGTCGGCCTCGTGAACGTGGTGGGGGCGACGATCGCGCGCGAGGTGGACGGCGGGCTGTACCTGCACGCGGGGCCGGAGATCGGCGTCGCGAGCACGAAGGCGTTCACGAGCCAGGTCACGGCGCTCGTGCTCTTCGCGCTGCGCCTCGCGCGCGGGCGGGACCTCAGCATCCTGCAGGGACGCCAGCTGGTGGAGGCGCTTCGCGCGCTGCCCGACCAGGTGGCGCAGGTGCTCGAGCGTGCCGGCGAGATCGAGGAGATGGCCGACCGCTTCGTCCGCGCGTCCAACGCGCTCTTCCTCGGCCGCGGGGTGAACTTCCCCGTGGCGCTGGAGGGGGCGCTCAAGCTGAAGGAGATCAGCTACATCCACGCCGAGGGGTACCCGGCGGCGGAGATGAAGCACGGGCCGATCGCGCTGATCGACCCGCTGATGCCGGTGATCGTGGTCGCCCCGCGCGACGCCGTGTACGAGAAGGTGATCTCGAACATGGAGGAGGTGAAGGCGCGCGGCGGGCAGGTGGTCGCCATCGTGAACCACGCGGACGATCACGTGAAGCGCCTCGCCGATGCCTACTTCGAGGTGCCGACGACACTCGACCTGCTCTCGCCGCTGCTGAGCGTGATCCCGCTGCAGCTCTTCGCGTACTACATCGCGGTGAAGCGCGGCTGCAACGTGGACCAGCCGCGGAACCTGGCCAAGTCGGTGACGGTGGAGTAGCGCGGCGCGCCGATAAGCGCCCCGCTCCGCGATCCCCGACGTGACGACGCCCCCGGCACCTCCTGGTGCCGGGGGCGTTGTCGTTGCGGCGGGAGGTGACGGGGATGTGACTTGACCAGTGGGGGGGGGGGGGAGTGATATCGTGGCGAGTGTCAATCAGTGTTCGGATGTCGGCATTGACTGGTACCATGACGATATGGAGGCGACGATGGGTGGGCGCACGCGGCGGCGCGGGGTGGTGGGGCTGTTGCTGCCAGTTCTCCTGGCGGCCTGCGGCGGGGGGCCGACGGAGAGCGGCGGGGTGGACGTGGCGGCGCTGCGGGCGGCAGTGACGCCGGAGCTGGCGGCGACGATCCGGGCGGATGGGACGATCCCCCTGGGGGAATTGCCGGGCCCGTTGTCGCTGCCAGTGATCCCGGAGGCGCAGGCGCGCGAACTGGCCATCGCAGTCATGCGGCAGGAGTTCTGGATAGCGGGCTCGCTCGCCGAGGACCGCGGCGGCAAGCCGGTCGACTTCGCGACCGCGCGTCCGTGCGGCCCCGCGCTGCTGGCGCGCTCGCCGGTCGTCGACCTGACGCCGGATCTCCCGCAGGAAGTGATCAACTTCCTCGGGGCGCGCTGGTTGATCCTGTTCTGCGATCAGGCTGGCCCCGCCGCCCACATCGCGGTTGCGGCGCACTTCCCGGAGTTGCGGGTCGGCGAAGATGGCAGGCTTCTCTTCCCGCAGGGTCGGGGCGGGAGCTGGTTCGAGTGGACCGGCGTCACCTGGGACCGTCGCGTCCCTGCCATGAGCACGCCCGAAGCGGCCGTGCTGGGGACGCACGCCGCCACCGGCGGCCGCGTGGCGCGGGCGCCGGTGCTGATGCGAGTGCCAGGTTGGGGTGGGATTCACTCTGTATGGTGGACGCCCCTCGAGCAGCCGGTGCGCGTACGGCCGGGGCGTGACGAACCTCGCGACGAGAGGGACCTCTTCTGGGGCAACATGGGCCGTTACGGGGACGCCGCACGACTGCTCGTGGGCCGCGAAGGTGGCCGGTCGGTGGAGCTTGAGTACGAGGGGCGTCCGATCGTGCTTCGCCTCGTCGACGGCATGCCGCGCGAGCTCGCCGCCGGTTCGCTCGGGGGAGGGCAATAGGATGCGACGGCATCAACTCTACCTCATAGGCGCCGTGCTGCTGCCTGTCATCGCGGTTGCGTGCGGTCAGGGCAGTCAGACGGAGCCCACAACCAAGTGTGTGGTGAACGACTCGGCGAATTGGGTGGCGAGTGGTTTGGGCGTTGCTCCGCTCGACAAGCAAGTCTGTCCAGTGACGCTTTCGGGGCCGACCTCGACCCCGGTGTTCATCGTCGTGACCGCCAGTGATTCTGGCAAGCTCCATGGAATCGTCAAGACCATGGACCTCAGCTTCAGGAACGCGAACGCCGCTTCGATCTCACCGCATCAAGTCACCGTTTTCTTCGTGCCAGATGGAGGCCCCAAGCTCCGGGCGACCTGGTCGGGTGAGTACAACGCCGGCTCCGCAGGCGTCTCGGGCAACACGTTGGCGGATTCGGTGCGCGTGCAAGTACCCGTCAACCCCTTTCCCAGAATGGCCGTCTCTCGCGTCGCGTTGACCTACACCCTCGAGAACTCCGCCACACCCTTCCTGACGATGCCGTCGGAAGCCACGGCGAGCGCGCTCGGCACCGCGCTGATCGCGGCGACGGAGGACGCGTACACGCAGCGGCGTCCCATCACGTACAAGTGGCACGTGAACGGCCAGCTGCAGTGGGACACGGGGCCGATCCATGCGTCGAGCAGCGGGTTCCAGCCGGAGCTGCCGGTGGGG
>JANRIU010000015.1:0-42942 GCA_033764615.1 Gemmatimonadales bacterium
GGCGCGCTCGCGCTCGGGGGCCCGGCGGTGCCGCTGCCCCGCGCGGCCGCGCTCGGCGGCGCCGCGCTCGCGGCGGGGTGCGTCGGCACGCTCGGCGTGGTGCAGGGCGACCGCGCGTTCGAGGCAGGCGACGCCGCGCGCGCGGCGGCCGCCTACCAGCGCGCCCTGGCCGGCGGCTCCACGCCGCGGCTCGAGCTCGCGGCGGGCGCGGCGCTGTACGAGCTCAAGCGGTACGACGAGGCGCAGCAGCGCTTCCTCGCGGCGCTCCCCGCCCCCGGCCCCGAGCGCGCGCTCGCGCTCTACGACCTCGGCAACGCCTACGTCCGCTCGGCGGAGCTCGCGCCGGAGAAGACGGCGCTGCTCGACAAGGCGATCCAGGCGTACGAGGAGGCGCTCGTGCTCTCGCCGGGCGACCGCGACATCCAGTGGAACCTCGAGGTCGCGCTGGAGCGGCGCGGGAGCACCATCGACCCCGGCTCGGCCGGGCGCGGCGGCCGCGCCATCGCGGGCGAGGGGAACGGGCGCGAGGAGGGGCTCGACGAGTCGCGGGAGTCGGCGGTGGCGGCGATGGCCGGCGGCGGGCAGGGCGCGGCCGAGGGGGAGTCGGCGAAGGAGCTGGACGAGGCGGAGGCGCGGAAGCTGCTGGAGGCGCTGGAGCGCGAGCAGCTCGCGAGCCACGACGGGCGGCCGGGGCGCCGCGGGAAGCGGGCGGACCGGGATTGGTGAACCGGACGCGCGTCAGGCGCCGGGGTCGACCATGCGGTAGCCGACGCCGGGCTCGGTGCGCAGGAGCGCCGGCCGCGCGGGGTCCCGCTCCAGCTTCTGCCGCAGCTGCGCCATGTAGACGCGCAGCTGGTGCGTTTGCGTCACCCGGCCGGGTCCCCACACCTCCTTCAGCAGCTGTCGATGCGTCAGCACCTTCCCGGCATGCCGGCAGAGCACGCCGAGCAGCGTGTACTCGGTCGGCGTGAGCCGTACCTCGCGGTCGTCCACGAACACCTGACGGCGCAGCCGGTCCACGCGCAGCATCCCGTTCCGGAATTCGGCCGCCTCGGGCTCGCCCTTCGCGCGCGCCGCATGGCGCAGCGCGACGCGCACGCGGGCGAGGAGCTCGCCCGTCCCGAACGGCTTCGTGAGGTAGTCGTCGGCCCCGGCATCGAGCGCGGCGACCTTGTCCCCCTCGTGGCCGCGCGCGGAGAGCACGATCACGGGCACCTGCGACCACTCGCGGAGCCGGCGAGTGACGTCGAGGCCGTCGGCGTCGGGCAGGCCCAGGTCGAGGAGGACGAGCGCCGGGTTGTGGCCGGCGGCGTGTGCGAGGCCCTCGCGCGCGGTCGTCGCCTCGACGCAGCCGTACCCCTCCGCCTCGAGCGCGGTCCGCAGGAAGCGGCGCATCGCCAGCTCGTCCTCGACGAGCAGCACCAGCGGACCCGGGATGCTCACGCGGGCTCGGGCTCGGTGACGGGCGGCGTGCCGACCATCGGCAGCGTGAAGCGGAACGCCGCGCCGCCGCCGTCGCGCGGCTCGACGCGGATGCGGCCGCCGTGCGCGGTGACGATGCCGCGGCAGATCGCGAGGCCGAGGCCCGTGCCGCCGGCGCCACCCGCGGCGCGATGGAACTTCTCGAAGATCGCCTCGCGCTCCGCGGCGGGAACGCCGGGGCCGCGGTCGGCGACGGTGACCTCAACCTCGCCGGCGCCGGCCGTCGCGCAAATGGCGATGGGCGTGCCCTCGGGCGTGTGGCGCGCCGCGTTCTCCAGCAGGTTGATGAGCACCTGGCCGATGAGCACGTCGTCGATCGGCACGAGCGGCAGGTCGGGCGGGAGGCTCACCGTCACCTCCCGGCCCGTGAGCGCGGACTCCACCCGGCCGAGCGCCGCGCCGACGACCTCCTCGAGCACGTGCCACTGCCGCGCGGGCGCGATGGCGCCGCTCTCGAGCCGCACCATGTCCAGGAGGTTGGTGACGAGGCGGGTCATCCGGTGCGCCTCGCCGACGATCGTCTCGGCGAGCTCGCGCCGCCTCGGCTCGGGGACGCGGGCGCCGCCCGTGAGCAGCGCCGACGCCGCGCCCTCCACCGCGGCCAGCGGCGTGCGGAGGTCGTGCGAGAGGGAGCCGAGGAGCGAGGAGCGCAGCCGTTCGGCCTCGTACTCGAGGTGCACCTGGCGCTTCTCGTCGGCCAGCGCGGTGCGTTCGAGCGCGATCGCGACCTGGTCGAGCATCGCCCCCGCCAAACGGCGCTGGGCGAGGTCGTCGAAGCGGTCGGCGGGCTCCGGGCGGAGGCCGACCACGCCGAGTCGCCGGTCGGCGGTGGCGAGCGGGAGGTACAGGGCGCCGGCCTGCGGCAGCGTGTCCGTGCCCGTGCCGGCCGGCTCGCCGCGCTCGAAGACCCAGCGGGCGACGCCGAGGTCCTTCGCCTCGTGCCCGCCGACGGGCCGCTCCGCCACGACGTCGAGGCGGCCCTCGGCGTCCGGCAGGAGCAGCGTGATGCCGCCGCCGAACAGGTCGTGCAGGTGGCGCAGCATCGCGCGCGCGAGCTCCGGCCGGCTGCGCGCGGCGGCGAGGTCCCGGCTCATCGCGTAGAGCGCGGCGGTGCGCCGCTCGCGCTGGCGCGCCGCGTCGGCCTGCTCGCGCACCCGGGTCGCGAGGCCCGCGAGCGCCAGCGCGATGCCGAACATCATGGCGAACGTGAACAGGAAGCGGACGTCATCCACGCTGAAGGTGCCGTACGGCTGCACGAACGCGAGGTCGAACGCCGCGACGGCGAGCGCCGCCGCGAACGCGGAGGGTCCGCGGCCCTCGCGCAGCGCCACGAGCACCACCGCCAGCAGGTAGAGCATGGCGGCGTCGATCTCGGCGAGCGTGCCGCGGAACGGGAGCGCGCCCGCGGTGCAGGCGGCGATGGTGCCGGCGGCGACGAGCCACGGGCGGAGGCGGAACGGCGCCGTCCGGTGCGCCGGCGGCGGCGATGGCGCCGCGTCGCCGCCCACCCGCAGCACATCGAGCGCCGGCGCGCGGGCGGCCAGCCGCTGCGCCATCGGCTGCGGCCACGGGCCGCCGAGCCATCCCGCGCGCCGCCCCCCCACCAGCACGCGGGTGACGTTGTGCTGCCCCGCCCACGCCGCGATCTCGTCCGCCGCATCGTGCCCCGGCACGGTCGCGGCGGCGCCACCGAGCTCCTCGGCGAGGCGCAGCGCGTCCTGCGCGAGCTCGCGCCGCGCGGCGGGCAGCGTCGCGTGGCCCGGCTCCTCCACGTAGAGCGCCGTCCACGGCGCCCGCAGCGAGCCGGCGAGGCGCCGCGCCGCGCGCACCAGGCGGGCCGCGTCGTCGTCGGGCCCGATGGCGACGAGCAGCCGTTCCGCCGCCTCCCACGGCCCCGTGGCGCCCGAGGCCGCGCGCTCGCCGCGCAGCTGCACGTCGACCCGCTCCGCCGTGCGGCGCAGCGCGAGCTCGCGCAGCGCGACGAGGTTCGGCCGCCGGAAGAAGCGCTCGAGCGCACGCTCCGCCTGCGCCGGGAGGTACACCTTTCCCTCGCGCAGGCGCTGCTCCAGCACCTCCGGCGTCACGTCGACCAGCTCCACCTCGTCGGCCGCGTCGAGCACCGCGTCGGGCACCGTCTCGCGGACGGTGACGCCCGTGATGCGCGCGACGACATCGTTCAGGCTCTCGAGGTGCTGCACGTTCAGCGTGGAGCAGACGTCGATGCCGGCGGCGAGCAGCTCCTCGACGTCCTGCCACCGCCGTGCGTGGCGCGACCCGGGCGCGTTCGTGTGCGCCAGCTCGTCCACCAGCAGCAGGCCGGGCCGGCGGGCCAGGGCGGCGTCGAGGTCGAACTCCTCCAGCACGGTGCCGCGATGCGGCAGCGCGCGCCGGCGCAGCACCTCGAGGCCGTCGAGCAGCCGCGCCGTGTCGGCCCGGCCGTGCGTCTCCACGATGCCGACCAGCACGTCGATGCCCTCCGCCCGCTTCTGGCGCGCGTGCTCCAGCATCGTGAACGTCTTGCCGACGCCCGGCGAGGCGCCCACGAAGACCTTGAGGCGCCCGCGAGGGGTCGCGGACGCCTCGGCCGGCGCGATCCGCGCCAGCAGCGCATCGGGATCGGGGCGGCCGGGCCTGGTCACCCGGCCGTCCGCGCGCCGTCCGGCCGCATCAGAGGGACAGGGCGAGCGAGGTCACGAGGAAGCCGCCCTGGCGCGCGCCGGCCGCCGCGCCCCGCCGCGGCCAGACGGGATCGCTCGAGTCGAAGAGCCGCACCTCCGACCGCCAGAGCACATGGGCATTCACCTGCATGTCCGCGCCGAGCGAGCCCGACCACGTCGCGAAGCCATCCGGCGTGCCGGTGGACACGACCACCTGCCCCCGGTCCACGAAGCGCTCCGCGCGCACGACCATCCGCCACCGCGCGTCGAGCGCCTTGCGCACGATCACCGTGCCGCCGTGCCACGTATGCGCCGGTGCGTTGGGCACCGCCTGCACGCCGAGGTCGAACACGCCGGAGAGCTCCCATCCCCCGGCCGGCGTCCAGCGGGCGAGCAGCTGCTGGTAGCGCCGCAGGCGCGCGGGGACGCTGTCCGGCTGCTCGTTCCCGGCGAAGCCGCCGATGGCGAGCAGCAGCGCGGGCGTCGCCTGCCAGTCGACGCGGACGAGCACGGCCTTGTCGCCGTTCGTCTCGGAGACGTTCTGCCAGCCGTTGACGAGGTGCGCCTGCGCCGTCACCGTCGGCGCGAGGGCCCAGGTCGCCTTCACGCCGCTCAGGTAGTACGGCGTGTAATCGGCGACGAGCGAGCGCGTGTAGGTCGGATTGTCGCGCGAGATCCACCCCTCGAAGCCGACCGGCGAGAAGTAGATGCCGCCATCGAGCCATATCGACGGCGTGACCTGCACGCCGACCGTCGCCTCCTGCACGTGGCGCAGCAGGTCGGGCCCGCTGATGCGGCCGACCGAGGGCTCCCCCGCGTAGTTGGCCTGCACCGAGGTGCCGGCCTGCAGGGCGAGCCGGCCGCGCACCCGCTCTCCCGTGAGCTTCGCCTCGACGAAGACGAGGTTCGCGTTGAACTCGTTGTGCCGCGCCGGCTGCGTGGTGAACGGCCGGTCGAGCAGGCGGGGCCGCCCCGCGTCCCACGCGTAGTACACATCGGCGAAGGCGCCGAACGTCACCTGCGGCCGCGCGGCCGTGGTGTCGGCCGACCCCGTGTCGGCCGGCAGCGGGAGGGCGAGGGCGGTGGCGAGGAGCAGCGGATTCATCGGAGGCCGTCGAGGTCGAGGTTCACCAGCAGCACGTTCACGCGCGGCTCGCCGAACAGGCCGAGCAGTCTCCCCGACGTGTGCCGGGCGATCACCGCGCGCACCGCATCGGGCGCCATCCCGCGCGCCGCCGCGATGCGCGCCACCTGCCGCTCGGCGGCGGCCGGCGACACGTGCGGGTCGAGGCCGCTGCCGGAGGCGGTCACGAGGTCCACCGGCACGGCACCGCCGGACGCTGGGTCGGCCGCGCGCAGCGCGCGCACCCGCGCGGCCACCGCCTCGTGCAGCGCGGGGTTGGAGGGCCCCAGGTTCGAGCCGGACGACGCCCCGCCCGCGTACGGCACCGGTGCCGTGGCCGACGGGCGGCTCCACAGGTGCCCCGGCGCCGAGAACGGCTGTCCGAGCAGCGCCGAGCCGGCCGGCCGCCCCTCCCGCAGCACGAGCGAGCCTCCGGCCTCGGCGGGGAAGAGCGCGGCGGCGAGCGCGGTCACCACCGCAGGATAGGCGACGCCGGTGAGGAGCGTCAGGGCGGCGAGGAAGCGGAACGACGGCAGCAGCACGTGGCGCATGGTCGGCTCCTCAGGCGAGACCGGCGGCGACCAGCAGCAGGTCGATCGCCTTGATGCCGGCGAAGGGGGCCAGGAGGCCGCCGACGCCGTAGACGAGCAGGTTGCGGCGCAGCAGCGCCGCGGCGCCGAGCGGGCGGTAGGCGACGCCGCGCAGCGCCAGCGGCACCAGCGCGATGATGATCAGCGCGTTGAAGATCACGGCGGACAGGATGGCGCTGGATGGCGTCGCGAGGCGCATCACGTTGAGGGCGTCGAGCGCGGGATAAGTCCTCGCGAACGCCGCCGGGATGATCGCGAAGTACTTGGCCACGTCGTTCGCCGTGCTGAACGTCGTGAGCGCGCCGCGCGTCATCAGCATCTGCTTCCCCGTCTCGACGATCTCGATGAGCTTCGTCGGGTTGCTGTCGAGGTCGACCATGTTCCCCGCCTCCTTGGCCGCCTGCGTGCCGGTGTTCATCGCGACCGCGACGTCGGCCTGTGCCAGCGCGGGCGCGTCGTTCGTGCCGTCACCCGTCATCGCCACCAGCCGTCCCTCGGCCTGGTACTCGCGGATGCGCCGGAGCTTCTGCTCGGGCGTCGCCTGCGCGAGGTAGTCGTCCACGCCGGCCTCCGCGGCGATCGCGGCCGCGGTGAGCGGGTTGTCGCCCGTGATCATCACGGTGCGGATCCCCATGGCCCGCAGCTCGGTGAACCGCTCGCGGATGCCCCCCTTCACCACGTCCTTGAGTCGCACCACGCCGAGGGCGCGGCCCCCCTCCGCGACGACGAGCGGCGTGCCCCCCTCCTTCGCGACGGCGGTCACCGCGGCGTCCACCGACGGCGGCAGCTGGCCGCCCTCGGCGCGCAGCCACGCCGTCACCGCGTCGGCCGCGCCCTTGCGGATGCGACGGCCGTCGAGGTCGACGCCGCTCATCCGCGTCTCGGCAGTGAACGGCACGAACTGCGCGCCAAGCGCGCCGATCTCCCGCTCGCGCAGGCCGTGGGCCTCCTTCGCGAGCACGACGATGCTCCGCCCCTCGGGCGTCTCGTCGGCGAGTGACGCCAGCTGGGCGGCGTCGGCGAGCGCGGCCGCGGTCACGCCGTCCGCGGGCAGGAAGGCTGTCGCCTGGCGGTTGCCGAGCGTGATGGTGCCCGTCTTGTCGAGCAGCAGCACGTCCACGTCGCCCGCCGCCTCCACCGCGCGACCCGAGGTCGCGATCACGTTCTTGCGGATCAGCCGGTCCATCCCCGCGATGCCGATCGCCGACAGCAGGCCGCCGATCGTGGTGGGGATGAGGCAGACGAGCAGTGCCACCAGCACCGTGAGCGAGACCGGCGTCCCCCGGCCCGCCGCGCGCACGCTGTAGAGCGACATCGGCAGCAGGGTCACCGTCGCGAGCAGGAAGACGATGGTGAGCCCGGCGAGCAGGATGCCGAGCGCGATCTCGTTCGGCGTCTTCCGGCGGGTCGCGGCCTCGATGAGGCCGATCATGCGGTCGAGGAACGACTCGCCGGGATTGGCCGTGACGCGGACCACGAGCGTGTCCGAGAGGACGCGGGTGCCGCCCGTCACGGCGCTCCGGTCGCCGCCGCTCTCGCGGATCACCGGCGCGCTCTCCCCCGTCACCGCGCTCTCGTCCACGGACGCCACGCCCCACACCACCTCGCCGTCCGCCGGGATCACGTTCCCGGCGAGGACGAGCACGTGGTCGTCGCGGCGGAGCGCGGTGGCGTTCACCACCTCGAAGTCCAGCCGGTTGGCGGGGTCGGCGAGCCGCTTCGCCATCGTCGAGGTGCGGCTCTCGCGCAGGGCGTCGGCCTGCGCCTTGCCGCGCCCTTCCGCGAGCGCCTCGGCGACGTTCGCGAACAGGACGGTGAACCAGAGCCAGGCCGCGATGGCCGAGATGAACCAGGGGCTCTCCTCCCCCACGCCGGCGAAGGCGGCGGCGGCCAGCACCGTCGTGAACACGGAGCCCACCCACACGACGAACATCACCGGGTTCCGCGCCTGGTGGCGCGGGTCGAGCTTCGCGAAGGCGGCGCCGATGGCCCGGCGGAGCATGTCCCCCGCCAGGAGCGGGGCCGGCGCGTGGCGTGCCATGTCAGTGCCCTCCGTGCAGGATGAGGTGCTCCACGATCGGCCCGAGCGCGAGCGACGGCAGGTACGTCAGGGCGCCGACCAGCACCACCGTGCCCGTCAGCAGGGCCACGAACAGCGGACCGTGCGTCGGCAGCGTGCCGGGACCCTCCGGCACCTTCGCCTTGGCGGCGAGCGCGCCCGCGATCGCGAGCACCGGCAGCATCACCCAGAAGCGCCCGAGCCACATCGCCACCGAGAGCGTGACGTTGTAGAAGTCGCTGTTCGCGCCGAGGCCGCCGAACGCGCTCCCGTTGTTGTTGGCCGCCGACGAGAAGGCGTACAGCACCTCCGAGAGGCCGTGCGGGCCGGGGTTGAAGATCGAGCCCGCCGCCACCGGCAGCACCACCCCCGCCGCCGTGCCGAGGAGCACGCACGCCGCGGGGACCAGCACCACGAGCGAGGCGAGCTTCACCTCGCGCGCCTCGAGCTTCTTGCCGAGGTACTCGGGCGTCCGGCCCACCATGAGCCCGGCGAGGAAGACGGCGAGGATGGCGAACACGAGCATGCCGTACAGCCCGGACCCCACGCCGCCGAACACCACCTCGCCCAGCTGCATGAGCCACATCGGGAACAGCCCGCCGAGCGGGGTGAAGCTGTCATGCATCGCGTTCACCGAGCCGTTCGACGCGGCGGTCGTCACGGTCGCCCACAGCGCGGACGCCACGATGCCGAAGCGCACCTCCTTCCCCTCCATGTTGCCGCCCGCCTGCGCCGCCGTCGACGCCTGGTCGGCCCCGGCCGCCGCGAGCGCCGGCGTCCCGGCCTGCTCCGCGGCGATGGTTGGCACGGTGAGGGCGACGAGCAGGATCGTCATGCTGGCGTAGATCGCCCAGCCCTGGCGCTCGTCCGCCACCATCCGGCCGAAGGTGAAGCAGAGCGCGGCCGGCAGCAGCAGGATGGCCAGCGTCTCGAGCAGGTTGCTGAGCGGCGTCGGGTTCTCCAGCGGATGCGCCGAGTTGGCGTTGAAGAAGCCGCCGCCGTTGGTGCCCAGCTGCTTGATCGCCACCTGCGAAGCGGCGGGTCCGAGCGGCACCACCTGGGTGGTCACGGTGGTCGAGTCGGCGCGCAGCGGCTCCAGCAGCGCCACCTCCTGGTAGGGCGCCCAGCGCTGCACCACGCCCTGCGAGACGAGGATGACGGCCAGCACCAGCGAGAGGGGGAGCAGCACGTACACCGTGCTGCGCGTGATGTCGGCCCACGCGTTGCCGATCGTGGCGGCGCCGCGCCGCGCGAGGCCGCGCACCAGCGCCGCGAGCACCGCCATGCCCACCGCCGCCGAGACGAAGTTCTGCACCCCCAGCGCCAGTGCCTGCGTGAGGTAGCTCATCGTCGACTCGCCGCCGTACGCCTGCCAGTTGGTGTTGGTGGCGAAGCTGACGGCGGTGCTGAGCGCGAGCAGCGGCGGCACGGCTGGGAGGGCGGCCGGATTCCCCGGCAGCACGCCCTGCAGCCGCTGCACGAGGTAGACGGCCACGACCGACACCACGGAGACGCCGAGCACCACCAGCGCATACCGCGACCACGGCATCTCCTCCGCCGGGTCGACGCCCGTGGCGCGGTAGACCAGCCGCTCGGCCCAGCCGAGCGCGGCCCCGAGCGGTCCGGGGCGGCCCTCGTACACGTCCGCCATCCAGCGGCCGAGCGGCCACGCCGCGGCGGTGAGCAGCGCGAGGAACGCGACGAGCTGGAGCCACGCCGAGCCGGTCATTCGAACGCCTCCGGCTTCAGGAGGGCGACCACGAGATAGCCGAGGAGGCCGGCGGCGAGGAGGCCGCCCAGCACGTAGAGCACCGTCATGGCGCGCCTACAGCCGCTCGGCCAGCCGCAGCAGGCCGAGCGTGACGGTGACGAGGAGGGCGAGCAGGAGCAGGGCGACGACGTCCATGACCGCGACCGGTTGGAGACGTCGTCGAAGCTATGGTGTCGGGGGTCAGGCCGGTGTCAGGGCCGCCCCCGGCGACATCAGGAAAGCATCAGGACCGCGCCGCCGTCAGCGCGGGAGCCGCGTCGCCTCCAGCGCCGCCTCCGGCACGACCTGCACGTCGATGCGCGACGCCCGCGCCGCCGAGCGGAACACCTGCATCGTCGCCGCCCGGAAGTCGGCCGGCTTCGCCTCGTAGATGTTCGGCACGAACACCTGCGGGTTCCGGTCGATCAGCGGGAACCAGCTCGACTGCACGTGCACCATGATCCGGTGCCCCCGCCGGAACGTGTGCAGCACGTCCGGCATCTGCACCTGCACGGAGTCGGGCTTCCCCGGCACGAGCGGCTGCGGCCGCTCGTACGAGCGCCGCCACCGCGCCCGCACGACGTCGCCGCGCACCAGCTGCTGCATCCCCGCGTAGCGCACGCCGGCCGGCAGGTTGGGCGGGTCCTTCGCGTCGTTGGGGTGCACGTCGATCAGCTTCACCACGAAGTCGGCATCGGTCCCCGTGCTCGCCACGTACAGCGTCACGTCGAGCGGGCCGCCGATCGTCACGTCCTCCTCGAGCGGCGCGCTCTCGTACACGAGCACGTCCGGCCGGCTCGCGGCGAAGCGCTGGTCCTCCGAGCGGTAGAAGCGGTAGTAGCCGAAGCTGGTCGCCATCGTGTACGGCACCGGCTTCGCGGGGTCGCTCACGTACGCGTCGAACGCCTTGGCCGACGTCGCCGTCGGCTTCGTCCACGCGAGGCGGCCGCCCTCGTGCAGGTACAGCGCCCGCGCCTCCGCTCCGGCCACCGGCCACGCGGGGAAGCGGTGCCAGGTGTCGGCGCCGGTGCGGTACATCGTCGCCGCGGCGAGCGCGCCGTCGCAGCGCCCCTTCAGGTGGCAGCGGAAGAACGGGAACTCCAGCGAGTCGCGGTAGAACTGGCTCGTCTTCGTCGGGAACTGCAGCAGGCCGAAGAAGTCGCCGTCGCCGCGGCTCCAGCCGCCGTGCCACCACGGGCCGACGACGAGATGCCGCGTGGTGCCGCGGCTCAGCTGGCCGAGCGAGCGCCACGCCTCGAACGGGCCGAGCAGGTCCTCGCCGTCGTACCAGCCGCCGACCACGAGCACCGCCGGCCTGATGTCCTTCATCCGCGGGCCGAGCGAGCGCAGCTGCCAGAACCGGTCGTAGTTCGGGTGCGCCATGATCGAGTCGAAGAACGCCGCGCGGTCGCCGAGGAAGCGGTCGCGCAGCTGGCGCACGGAGCCGCCCTCGAGGAAGAAGCGGTAGCCGTCCGGGTCGGTCTGGCCCTGCGGCACCATCGAGCCGTAGTTCGTGGTCGGCCCGGGGCGGGCGCGCGCGAAGCCCTGCATGAAGTTGAACGTCTGCGCGAGCGTGAACGCGCCGTGCTTGTGCCGGTCGTCGCCGTGGTACCAGTCCATCATCGGCGCCTGCGGCGATGCCGCGACCAGCGCGGGGTGCGCGTCCACCATCGACGCCGCGACGAGCATCCCCGGCGCCGAGATCCCCCAGAGCCCGACCTTGCCGTTGTGGCCGGGGACGTTCTTCAGCAGCCACTCGATCGTGTCGTGCGTGTCGGTCGACTCGTCGACGTCGACGCCGTCCGTGCCCCGCGCCGGCGTCATGTACGCGAAGTACCCCTCCGACATGAAGCGGCCGCGCACGTCCTGGTACACGACGATGAAGCCGTCGTCCATGAACTTCCGGTTGGGCCCGAGCACCGGCGTGTGCGGGAACGCCCCGTACGGTGCCACCGAGTACGGCGTGCGCTGCATCATGAACGGCAGCGGCTCCTTCGCGTCCTTCGGCACGTAGATCGCCGTGTACAGCCTCACGCCGTCGCGCATCGGGACGCACGCCTCGACCTTCCGGTACCGGAGGGCGACGGAGTCGAGCTGGGCGCGGAGCGGGGCGGGGAGCGTCTCGAAGGCAGGCGGCGCCGTGGTGGGTGCCGGGCAGCCGGCCGGGGGCCAGGTGCCCTGCGCCGTGAGGGGCGACGCGATGCATGCGAACGGGAGCGCCGCGAGCGCGGCGCCGCGGATGACGGCGGCTGTGGTGGGCATTCCCAACGTAACCGGGACGCCCGGCGGCGGCGCTACCCCGCCTTGGCCAGCAGCACGATCCGCTCGCGGCGCGAGACGACGACGCCGCCCGGCGGCTCCACGGTGACGGCGAAGAGCACGGCGCGGCCGACGGGGACGCGCGCGCGCACCGGCACGAGCACCTCGCCGCCCTCGGCGGGGACGTCGAACACGCCGCCGTCCACCGGATACCGCTCGTCGCGCTCGGCGTCGAAGATCCACAGCTGGTACTGCAGGCGGCGCGCGTCGTTCGGGGCGAGGCCCCGGATGCGCATCACGCCAGCCTGGCGCGTGCCATCCCACACCACGTCGCCCGAGGCGCCACGCGCGGCGCTGTCGGGCGTCGCCTCCCACGCGAGCGGGCGTGCGGCGGCGAGCAGCGAATCGCGCAGCGCCGCGACGCGCGCGCTCGCCGGCGGCTCGACGGGTGACGCGGGCCGGAGCGCCACGGCGAGCACGAAGCCCGCCGCCGCCGCGAGCGCGGCCAGGCCCCAGGCACGCGCGGGCGACGGCGTGCGCAGCGGCGTCACCACCCTCGCGGGCGCCGCCGCCGAGGTGATGGCGGTGCCCTGCGCGACGAGGCGGGCGGCCAGCGCGGACGGGAGCGGCTCCATGCCGGCCTCGCGCGCGAGCCGCGCGGTCAGCTCGCCCGCGGCCCGCTCCAGCGCCTCCCGCTCCCGGATGTCGTCCGTCATGCCACGCCCTCCCCGACCTGCGCGCCCACGAGGCGCTTCGCCCGCTCCAGCCCGCGGCGGATGTGCGACTTCACCGTCCCGATCGGCGTCCCGGTCTCCCGGGCGATCTCCTCGTGCGTCTTGCCGTCCAGCAGTGCCAGCTCCAGCATCCGCCGCTGCGGCGGCGTCAGTTGCGCCAGCACCCCCTCCGCATCCAGCGCCGCGAGCGCCCGCTCGCCCGGCGCCTCCCCCTCGGCGGCGACATCGAACTCCTCGGGCCACGAGACCAGCTCGGGCCGCCGTTGCCGGCGCCGCGCCCGGTCCACCAGCCGACGCCGCGCGATGACGGCGACGAAGCCGTGCCCGCTCGCCTTCGACGCGTCGAAGCGCGCGGCGCTCCGCCAGAGATCGAAGAAGATCTCCTGCGTCGCGTCCTCCGCGTCCGACGGGTCCGGGCACCAGCGCCGCGCCAGCGACCACACGAGCGGCCCGAAGCGCGCGACGCACGCGTTCACCGCCGGCGCATCGCCCGCGGCGACGGCGGCGAACAGCGTCGCGTCATCCGATCCGGTCAGGTCCATGGGCCTCCACTGGCCAGTTCGCCCGCGACGGCCCGGCGGATGCAGCGCATCCGGCGCCGGTCCCGACACGAACGGGGGTCGTCGGCTGTGGAGGATAACCCGTGACCCCGAAGGAGACCGTCATGCGCCTGCGTGCCCTGCCGCTGCTCACCCTCACCCTGCTCGGGAGTGCCGCGCTGCGACCGGTCGCCGCGCAGGAACGCGACCTCGTCGGCACCGCGCGCGCCGCCGGAAGCTTCACCACGCTGCTCGCCGCGCTCGACGCCGCCGAGCTCACCCGCACCCTCGGCGGCCGCGGGCCGTTCACCGTGCTGGCGCCGACGGACGACGCGTTCAGGCGCCTCCCCGGCGGCACCGTCGAGAAGCTGCTCCGCCCCGAGAACCGCGAGCAGCTGCGCACGATCCTCAAGTACCACGTCCTGGACGGCCGGGTTCCCGCGGCACAGGTGCGCCAGCTCCGCGCGGCGGGGACGCTCGCGGGCCAGCGGGTGCGGATCGGCGAGCAGGGGGGGCGCCTCACGGTGAACGACGCGGTCGTGCTCACCGCGGACGTCGCCGCGCGCAACGGCATCATCCACGTCATCGACCAGGTGCTGCTGCCGCAGGAGCAGAACGTGGTGGGCGTGGCGAAGGCGCAGGGGATGTTCGGCACCTTGCTGGCGGCCGCGGAGGCGGCGGGGCTCGGCAACGTCCTCGCGGCGACGTCGCCGATCACGCTCTTCGCGCCGACGGATGACGCGTTCAGGCGGCTGCCGGCCGGGACCGTCGAGTCGTTGCTGAAGCCCGAGAACCGCGAGAAGCTCGCGGCGATCCTCAGCTACCACGTGGTGGCGGGGAAGGTCTACGCCGACCAGGCGCTGCAGGCGAGGACGGCGAAGACGGCGCAGGGGCAGCCGGTGATGGTGCGCGTGGTCGACGGCGGCCTGCGCGTCAACCAGTCGCGCATCATCGCGGCCGACGTGGAGGCGGCGAACGGCGTCATCCACGTGATCGACCAGGTGCTGCTGCCGCCCGAGGGGAACGCCGGCCGGCCGGCGATGGAGGGGAGCAGCACGACGGCGGCGCGGAGCCTCGCGCGGCTCGCGATCGAGCGCGGCGTGCCGCTCTTCAACGACGGCCAGCCCGAGGCGACCGCGGCGATCTACGAGGTGGCGGCGACCGCCATCGCGCAGCGCGACGACGTGAGCGAGGGGACGCGCGAGCGGCTGCGGCAGGGGCTGCGCGAGGCGCGACGGAGCCACGACGCGCGCGACCGCGCGTGGACGCTGCGCCGCGCGCTGGACGTGGTGGTCGGCGACGGGGAGCGGATGGAGGTGGGGCGGCGGTAGGTGGCGCGGGGCAGCGCCGAACGGCGCTGCCCCGCAGTCCCCGCGTCACCGCGGGTCGCTTGACCGTCGCCTCGGCACCCGCGTCGGCGCGATGTCGATGATGGCCCTCAGCGCCCGGTTCACGGCTGCGCCGGTGGGAAACACCTTGGCGATGTCCGGGTCGAGCAGGACAAGGTTCGTCCCCTTGGCGAACCGCATCGCATACTTGCCGCGCACGCCACCGGCGAAGTCGTACTCCGGACGCAGCTCGTCGGCGTTGTGCTGTCGCACGGCCTTGGTCTCCCTACGTGCCTTCGTCTTCTTCGTAGGTCCTCCTTTCGCGCCGAGTCGCCGGGCGCGCGCTGATGAGGCGGATACGCTCGCCTCGCTCCACGTGGACGACGACCAGCATCCGCGTCAGCTCGCTACGGCCGAGCAGCACGAAGCGCGTCTCGTTCGCGGAGTGGTCGGGATCGGGGATCGTGATGGCCAGAGGGTCACCGAAGGCCGTCGCTCCTCCTCGAAGGAGACGCCATGCTTGCGCAGGTTGGCGGCTGCCTTGGACCGATCCCATTCGAACTCGAGCGCCATCCAGCAATGTAGGCCCCTCCGGCGCCACGTCGGCACGGGGCCGACGCGGCCATCGGCGCATCTCCCGCCCCCGCCTACCGCACCACCGACACCCCCACCCCCGACGCCCACCGCGCCGAGCGGTGCACCGTGTGGCGCTGCGCCGTGAAGTCGGCGTCCCTCGCCGCGAAGATGTTCGGCACGAAGCGCTGCGGGTTCCGGTCGATCAGCGGGAACCAGCTCGACTGCACCTGCACGACGATGCGGTGCCCCTTCCGGAACGTGTAGTCCTGCGTGTGCAGGCTCCAGCGCAGCGGCGTCACCCGGTTCGGCACGAGCGGCACCGGCCGCTCGCGGCCCTCGCGGTAGCGCGCGCGGAACACCTCGTTCGACACCATCAGCCGGTACCCGGCGAGCGCCCAGTTCTCCGGATGCTGCTCGGGATACGCGTCGATGAGCTTCATCACCCAGTCGGCGTCGGTGCCGGTCGTCTCGGTGAAGAGCTGCGCCACCACCTCGCCCGCGATGGTGACATCCTCGGCGAGCGGCTCCGTCTCGTACGTCAGCACGTCGGGCCGGCCGGTCACGAAGCGCTGGTCCTCCACGAGCCATGTCGGCCACCGGCGCGCGTGCGGGCCGTACGTCGGCTCGATCGGCTGCTGGCGGTACGGCACCGGGTGCGCCGGGTCGGAGGTGAAGCGGTCGGCCGCCCGAGTTGCCGAAGGCTTCGTGAACGAGAGAGTGCCGCCCGGGCCGAAGTAGAGCATGCGCGCCTCCACGCCCTCCTTCGCCGGCCACGCGTTCCACCGCCGCCAGCGGTTGCTTCCCGCCTCGAAGGTGAGCGCCTCCGGCAGGTCGAGCGTGCCGCGGTCCTTGAGCCAGTACGCGAACCACGGCGCCTGCACGCGCTCGCGGAAGTGCGTCGCCGTCGCCGAGTCGAAGGGGATCGGCCCGAGGCGGGCCCCCTCGCCGTTGGCCCAGCCGCCGTGGTTCCACGGGCCGACGACGAGGTAGTTGATCCCCGCCGTGTCGTGCCGCTCGAGCTGCTGGTAGATGGCGATGGGGCCCCAGAAGTCCTCCTGGTCCCACCAGCCGGCGACGTTCAGCGTCGGCACCTGCACGCGGCGCAGGTGCGGCAGCACCGTCTGCCGCTGCCAGAAGGCGTCCCAGTCAGGATGCGCGACGAAGTCGTTCCACGTCGGGATCGCGCCCTTGAGGTGCCGCGCGTTCGCGTTGGCCAGCGAGCCGAGGCGCAGGTACCAGTCGTACGTGTCGAAGCGGTCGAAGACGAACGGCTTCACCTCCTTCGTGCTCTCGAGGCTCACCGCGTACTCGAAGCCGTACGACAGGCGGAACGCGCCGTTGTGGTGGAAGTCGTCGCCGATCCACATGTCGGCGGGCGATGCCTGCGGCGAGATCGCGCGGAGCGCCGGGTGCGGCTCCACCGCCGCCATGATCGTCGTCCAGCCGTCGTACGAGACGCCGAGCATGCCGACGCGGCCGTTGTGGCCGGGGACGTTCCGCAGCAGCCACTCGATGGTGTCCCACGTGTCGGTCCCCTCGTCGAGCGAGAGCGTGTCACCGCGGGCGCGGGCGGGACGCTGCATCATGAACGTCCCCTCGGAGCCGAACTTCCCGCGGATGTCCTGGAAGACGAAGATGTAGCCGTCGTCGGCCAGCGCCTTCATGTAGCTCGTGAAGTACCGCTCGGCGCGCATGATGCCGTACGGCGTGCGCAGCATGAGGAAGGGGAGGGGCCCGGTCGCGTCCTTCGGCACGAAGATCCGCGTGTGCAGCCGCGCGCCGTCGCGCGCGGGGATCATCACCTCCTGCACCGTGAAGCGCGCCGCCGCTTCGGGGGCCGGCGCCTGCGCCCGGAGGGGCGCGGCGGATGCGGCCGCGAGCACGAGCAGGAGGGCGACGCGGACGCGGCTCGGCATGGGCGCAGCTCCGTTGCTGGGGGTCCGGCGGATGCCTATCTTTCAGGGCTCCGCAGCATCCTGGCGCCGTAGCCAAGTGGTAAGGCAGAGGTCTGCAAAACCTCCACCGGCGGTTCGAATCCGCCCGGCGCCTCTCGCGGTTGCTCCCTGAATCGATAGCGACGTCCGCCTACTTCGTCCCCCGCTCCGGCGCCGCGGTCGCGCCGGGCGCGGCCGGCGCGGCGATCGCCGCGCGGCACGTGCCGGTGCCGGCGGCGCGCACCGGCAGCTCCACGAGCAGCGGCGCCTCGAGCGCGCCGCCGACGGTGAGCCGGAGCGCGAGCGTGCCCGCGCCGGGACCCGTCACCAGCAGTCCCTCCGCGATCCCCTGCTCGTCGGTCCGCGCGACGCCGGCCTCGAAGTGGCCCGGCCCGCCCATCGCCTCGAACACCACCGACGCGCGCGGGATCGGCACGCCGTCCCCGGCGCGCACGCGGGCGCGCACGGCGACCGTGTCGCCCTCGGCGGGCTGGCAGGCGAGCGGCCCCGCGAGCGCGAGCGTCGCCGGCGGCTCGCCACCGGTGATCAGCAGCAGCTTCCACTCGTCGCGCTGCACTTCCTTGAGCGCGAGCACGAACGGCCGGTCGACCGGCACGTTGCCGCCGCCCTCCTGCCTGAGCTCGATCGCCGCCGTCCCGCGCAGGAGCCCGACGCCGCCGTGCACGGACACCGCATCGACGTCGTACGACCAGCGCGCCAGCCGCTTCGCCTCGGCGAGCAGGTGCGCCGCCACGCTGTCGCGCCCCTCGATGGTGCGCCCGTCCGGCGTGATGAGGGTGACCTCCTCCTCCATGATCCCCCGCAGCCGCTTTCCATCACCACGCTCGATCGCCTGCTGCCACTGCGCCTTCACGCGCTGCCACCCCTCACGCAGCCGCAGCGCCTGCTCGGCGCGCAGCATCTCGCGCGGTCGACCGACGTCGAAGTACTGCGCCGCGAGCGGCGAGGAGAGGGTCGACACGGCACAGACGAATGACACGAGCGACAGGCGCATCGGGATCCCCGGAAAGGTTGCCAAACACTCCGTGATACGAATGTCGCGTCACGGATGTTGCAGGGGCGGGGCGGAGGGCCGGAGGGCAGGAGGCCAGCGGACGGTTCGCGGGCATCGTGGACCGACGCCGCGCCGCGCGCGGCCCCGCCTCGCGGCCATCAGCCCCTCGTCTCCGGCCCGCCTTCCCGCCTGCTCCCTTCTCCCACCGCCTTCGCCCCCGCCAGCGGCCCCAGCGCCAGTGCCACGAGCGCCCACTGCCAGCCGAACGTGTCGGCGAGCGCGCCCGTGCCCTGGATCGTGACGATCGTGAGAAGGAAGCCGAGCGAGGTTTGCAGCGTGAGCGCGGTCCCCACGGCGTCGGGCGGCGCGGCGCGGGTGAGCGCGGCGCTGAACTGGCCCGAGTCGGCGATGACGAGGAAGCCCCACGCGGCCACGAACGGCGCGAGCGCCCACCACGGCAGCAGGAACGCGCCGCCGCTCAGGAGCGCGCACGCGCCGCTGCCGCGCATCGCCTGCCGCGCCACCGGCAGGTAGCCGATGCGGTCGGCGCGGCGTCCGCCCCAGACGCAGCCGACCGCCCCCGCCACGAACATGAGCATCGCCAGCAGGTCGGCGAGCGGCGTGCGCGGCACAGGGGCGCCGGTGGTCGTCACGGCGGCGCCGGCGAGCGAGGCGGCGGCCCACGCCGGCAGCCACGTCCAGAGCGCGTACAGCTCCCACATGTGGCCGAGGTAGCCGAGGGTGATGCGGCGCACCTCGGGGACGGCGGCGAGCCGTGCGACGAGCGCGGGGTCGAAGCGCCGGCGGGGGAAGGCGAACGGCCCGTCCTCGTAGCAGAGCAATACCAGCAGGCCGCCCGCTGCCGCGGCGCCCGCCGCGCCGCGCAGCACGAGGTCGGCCGTGAGCGCCGGAAATGCGTGCAGCAGGTACGGGAGCCCCTTGCCGAGCGTGAGCGCGGCGATGACGACGCCGGTGGCGAAGCCGCGGTCCCGGAAGAACCACGTGGCCGCCATCTTGAGCGCCGGCGGATAGACCCCGGCGAGGAAGATGCCGGCGACGACGCGCGCACCGAGCGCGGTGCCGAAGCCCGGGGCGCGCGCGCAGGCGAGCGTGGCGAGCGCGGCGCCGGCGGCGCACGTCGCGAAGTAGCGGCGCGACGGGATCATGTCGGCGACGTTCGTCACCGCGGCGACGAGCGTCCCCGCGACGAAGCCGAGCTGGACGGCGGCGGTGAGCCACCCCGCCTGCGCCGCGGTGAGCTGCCAGCGGGCGCGCAGCTCGGGCGCGACGGCGCTCGCGCTGAACCACACGGAGAGCGCGAGCACGAGCGCGGTCGCGAGCAGCGCGAGCATCTGCGGCGCCCGCGCGGCGACGGCGGGCGGGGCGATCGGGGTGGCGGTCATGCGGGGGCGGAAGGAAGACGGGACCGGGCGTTCGCGCCACTAGCTTCCGGACATGCGCCCCAGGTCCCTGACGCTCACCGCCGCCGCGCTGGCGGTCGCCGTCGGCGTGGCTGCCGCCCACGACACGTGGCTCGTGCCGGCCGCCTTCGCCGTGCGTCCGGGCGCCACGGTCGTGCTCGCGATGAGCTCGGGCGACCGCTTCCCCGCCGACGGCAGCGCGATCCGCCCCGAGCGGATCGCCGACGCGACGCTCCGCCTCGGCGGCGCCACCACGCCGATCACCGACCGGGTGGTCGCGGGGGGGCACCTGCGGCTGCGCGCGCGCGTCGCCACCGCCGGCGTGGCGACGCTCGCCGTCTCCCTTGCGCCGCGCGACCTCGACATGGACTCCACCAGGGTGTCGCACTACCTCGACGAGATCGGGGCCGGCGAGGCGATCCGCGCGGCATGGGCCGCGATGCCGGCGCCGCGGGCGTGGCGCGAGTCGTACGCGAAGCACGTCAAGACGTTCGTCGCCGTCGGCGCCGCGCGCGACAGCTCGTGGCGCGAGCCGGTGGGCCAGGCGCTCGAGCTCGTGCCGCTCGCCCACCCGCTCGCCCTCCGCGCCGGCGACACGCTGCGCGTGCGGCTCCTCCGCGGCGGCACGCCGCTCGCCGGCGCCGCCGTGGGTGCGGCGCGCGAGGGCGCGCGCCATGCCACGCTCGTGCCGACCGGCCCCGACGGCGTCGCCGCACTCCCGCTCCCGCGCGCCGGGCGCTGGCTCCTCCGCGCCACCGACCTGCGCCTGCCCGCCGGGCCGGATGCCCGCTGGACCAGCGACTTCACCACGCTCGTCATCGCGGTGCGCGCGAAGGCCGCGCCACCGACGGCCTCACGCCACTGACGATGACGCCCCCGGGCGGACCCGACGTGGACACCGGTGGCCTCGCCCTGTTGCGGCGGCTGCTGGAGGTCGTCGAGGGGGACCGGGGGCTCGACGCGACGCTCGCCGAGGTGGCGCTCTGGGTGGAGCGCGCGCTGCCGGCGTGCCTCGGCAGCGTGCTCCTCGTCGGGGAGGACGGCGCGTTCGGCGGCGGCGCGGGTCCGTCGCTGCCCGAGGCGTACAACCGCGCGATCGAGGGGCTCCGGCCTGGGGAGTGCGTCGGCAGCTGCGGCACCGCCGTGGTGCGGCGCACGCCGGTCATCGTCGAGGACATCGCGACCGACCCGCTCTGGCCCGAGCCGTTCCGCTCGCTCGCGCTGCGCCACGGGCTGCGCGCGTGCTGGAGCCACCCGATGATCACCGCCGACGGCCGGGTGCTCGGCACGTTCGCCGTCTACCGCCTGCGCCCCGCGACGCCCACCGAGGCCGAGCGGCGGGTCATCGAGGATGCGGCACGGCTCGCCAAGCTCGTCATCGAGCGCGACCGCGCGCGCGCGGAGGGCGAGGCGCAGCGCGCCCGGCTCGCCCGGCAGGAGGCGCAGTTCCGCGAGATGCTCGACAACGTCTCCGACGTGATCGCCGTGCTCGACGTCGAGGGGGGGATCCGCTACGTGAGCCCCAGCACCGAGCGCGTCTTCGGCCGCACCGTCGACGAGCGCATCGGCCGCAACGTCTTCGAGCACATCCATCCGGACGACCGCGCCGCCACCGCCGACGAGCTCCGGCGCCGCACGCGCGATCCCGCGCTCGGCGGCACCTTCACCTTCCGCTATCGCGCCGCCGACGGGGCGTATCGCACCATCGAGAGCACCGGCCGCGCGATGGCGCTGGAGGACGGGACGCCGGGCATCGTCGTGAACGGGCGCGACATCACCGAGCGCCTGGCCGCCGAGCGGGAGCTCGCCGAGAGCCGCACGATGCTCTCGCGCATCCTGGACGCGACCCCCGACACGATCTACCGGCTCGACCTCGCGACGTGGCGCATCCTGATGGTGACGCCCGCGATCGAGCGGCTCCTTGGCGTGACGCCCGACGAGGTGCTGCAGGCCGGCGCCTCCTTCCTGCGGGACCGGCTCCACCCCGACGACGCGGCGGCGGTCGCGGCGCACCTCGCCAGCTGGCAGGGCCAGCCCGACCAGGTGGTCCGCACGGTGGACTTCCGCCTGCGGCACGCCAACGGCGAGTGGCGATGCCTCACGACGCGCGCCGTCGTGCTCGCGCGCGACGGGGAGGGGCGGCCCGCCGAGACGGTCGGCGTGGCGCAGGACGTCACGGAACGCCGCAGCGTCGAGCGTCGCCTCCGGGAGACCGAGCGCATGGAGGCGCTCGGCCGGCTGGCCGGCGGCGTCGCGCACGACTTCAACAACCTGCTCGCCGTCATCCTCAACCACGCGGAGCTCGCGCGGCTCGAACTCGCGGCGGGGACGTCCGCCGCCGCGGGCAACCAGGAGATCCTGAGCGCCGCCCGTCGCGCGCGCGACCTCGTGCGGCAGATCCTCGCGTTCAGCCGGCGGCAGGAGCCCGTGCGCGAGCCGTTCGCCCTGCGGCCGCTCGTCGAGGAGTCGCTCCGCTTCCTCCGCTCGTCGCTGCCCGCCACCGTGGAGCTCCGGCCCCTGCTCGAGGGTGACGAGGCGTGGGTGGAGGGGGACGCCGCGCAGCTGCAGCAGGTGCTGCTCAACCTGTGCACCAACGCCGAGTACGCGATGCGCGCCACCGGCGGCGGCGTGCTCACGGTGCGCCTCGGCCGCCGCGCGCTCGACGCGCGGAGCGCCGACGAGTGGCGGCTGCCCGCCGGCACGTACGTCGACCTCGCGGTGGAGGACACCGGCGCGGGCATGACGCCCGAGGTCCTCGAGCGCGTGTTCGAGCCGTTCTTCACCACGAAGCCCGTCGGCGAGGGGACGGGGATGGGGCTCGCCGTGGCGCACGGCGTGCTTCAGAGCCATGGCGGCGCCATCCGCGTGCAGAGCGCGCCCGGCCGCGGCACCCGGTTCGACATGCTGCTGCCGGGCGGCGGCCGCACGGGCGAGATGCCCGCGGCCGTGGCGACGGCGGCGCCGCGCGGGAAGGGGCGCGTGCTGGTGGTGGACGACGAGCCGATGGTGGCGCGCGCGACGGAGCGCGTGCTCCGGCGCCTCGGCTACAGTGCCGAGGTGGCGACGGCGGGGCCCGAGGCGCTCGACCGCGTGCGCCGGGACCCCGCCTTCTTCGACCTCGTCCTCACCGACCTCACCATGCCGCGCATGACCGGCGCCGCGCTGGCGCGCGCCCTCCGCGAACTCCGGCCCGGGCTGCCGATCGTCATCTGCACCGGCTACAGCGAGTCGTTCGGCGCCGACGAGGCGCGCCGCCACGGCGTCGACGCCTACCTCGCCAAGCCGATCGAGATGCGCGAGCTGGCCGACACGATGGCGCGGCTCATCGTGCCGGCCTGACCCGCGCGCGGCTACTGCACCGCGAGCTCGGCCTCGGCGCGGAAGCTCGCCGAGCGCGCCCCGACGCGGTACACGCCGGGCGCCGCCACCGTGGCCGTGAAGCCGTGCGCCGTCGCCTGCACGTCCGTGAACGCGCTCGCCTCGTACTCCCACGTGAACGCCTCCAGCGCCACGGACGGCGGCGTCGAGGCGGGGCGATCGACGTTGACGGGCAGCGGGTCGTCGTCCGTGCCGGCGATGCGGAACGTCACCCGGTCGCCCACCTGCGCCTGGCGCGGCCCCTCGAGGTCCACGATCATCGGCAGGGTGCTGCCGCCGGGGCCTGCGGCGACGGTGGGCGCCTGCGGGCCGTCGTGGCAGGCGGCGGTGGCGAGCGCCGCGACCACGAGCGCGGACGCGAGGCGGCTGAAGCGGATCGTTGGCAGCATGGGGTTCCTCCTTGCACCTTCGCGATGCGCGCGATCCCCGCGCGCGGGGTGCTGGATACCCGGCGGCCTCAGTCGACCTGCAGGTGCCGCTCGCCGAGCGCGCCACCCGATGCCGCGCCGAGCAGCAGGATCCCGGCGCGCGCCGGGCGGCCGCTGAAGCGGTTGCCGTCGAGCGTGACGTCGGTCCACTCCTGCTCCGACCACGTCCAGGCGACCGTGCCATGGCCCACGGAGAGCAGCGCGTCGTCGCCGACGCCGTCGGGGTCGCGGCGGAGGATGCGCGCGCTGAACGTGACGCGCTCCCCCTGCGCGGCGGTGCCGGGGCCGGCGACGTCGATGACCAGCGCGGTGGCGGCGGGCGCGGAGGCCGGCGGCAGCGGGCCGAGCGGCTCCGCGGCCTTGTCGCATGCGGACAGGACGAGCGCGCCGGGGACGAGCAGGGCCGCCGTCGAGGGCAGCCACCAGGGTCGGCGAGGGGACATCGGAGCCTCCAGGGAGTCGTGGGAACGGCGGCCGGCGCACACCGGCAGCGTCTGGAGGACAGTCTCGCCCGCGGCCGTGAACGGCCCGTGAAGCGCTCAGGGCACCCGCCGCTCCTCCATCAGCGCCAGCACGTTCCCCTCGCCATCCTGCAGGAACGCGAGCCACAGCTCCTGTCCGGGGGCCCGGTGCGTGATCGCTGGCGCGCGCTCGAAGACGGCGCCGCGCTCGAGCAGCGTCACGTGCGCCTCCTCGATGTCGCCGACGCGGTAGTACACGATCGACGCCGGGTGGTCGAAGCGCGGCTCGGACGCGGCGGTGAGCATCAGCCGCACCTCCCCCGCGCGGAAGAAGGCGAGCCCGGGAAACGCGAAGAGGAACGGCAGGCCGAGGACGTCGCGATAGAACGTGGTCGCACGCTCCACGTCGATCACGCGGATCGCGACCTGGCCGATGGTGCCGAGCGGGCCGGCGGGCGGCGACATGGACGCCTCCAGGATGGGGGTATCCTGAAGCGTGTCCACGAGTACGCCCAACCGCCAGCCCGCCGCGCCACCGTTCACGCTGCCGCCCCCCGGCCTCCTGACGCGCTTCGCGCCGGCGCCCACGGGCTGGCTGCACCTCGGCCACGCCGTCTCCGCGCTCTGGGTGTGGGGCCTCGCGCGCGCCACGGGGGGCCGGGTGCTGCTCCGCATCGAGGACCACGACCGGGGCCGGAGCCGGCCGGCGTTCGAGGCCGGCATCGTCGAGGAGCTGCAGTGGCTCGGCCTCGAGTGGGACGAGGGGTTCGTTCCGGCGAAGCCGGGCACGCCGTCGCCGTTCCGGCAGAGCGACCACGACGCGGTGTACGAGGCGGCGCTCGCGCGGCTCGACCTCGCGGGCCGCGTCTATGCGTGCGACTGCTCGCGCCGGCGGCTGATGGCGAGCGAGGGGACGCAGCCCGGCGAGGAGGTGCGCTACCCCGGCACCTGCCGCGACCGCGGCCTGCCGTGGGGCCCCGGCCTCGGCCTCCGCGTGCGGCTGGACGAGGGCGACGAGGCGTTCGACGACCTCCGGCTCGGTCCGCAGGTGCAGGCGCCGGCGCGCCAGTGCGGCGACGTGCTCGTGCGCGACCGCCTGGGCCAGTGGACGTACCAATGGTGCGTCGTGGTGGACGACCTGCGGCAGCGCATCGGCCTCGTCGTGCGCGGCGAGGACCTGCTGCCCAGCACCGGCCGCCAGCTCCGCCTCGCCCGCATGCTCGGCCTCGCCGCGGCGCCGCGCTTCCTCCACCATCCGCTGGTCGCGCATCCGGACGGCACCAAGCTCAGCAAGGCCAACCACGACACCGGACTCCGCGAACTGCGCGCCGGCGGCGCGACGCCCGAGGCCGTGCTCGGCCGCGCCGCGTTCCTGAGCGGCCTGCTGGCGCGCGAGCGGCCGGTCGGGGCGGCGGAGGTGGGCGGGCTGTTCGCCAGCGGGCGGGAGGGCAGGCGGGCCTGAGGCCCGGGGCCCCCCGCTCCCGGCCCCGATGCCCTCTTGCCCTCCTGCCCTCCTGCCCCCTTTCTTGCCCTGTGCCCCCTGAATCCCTGCTCGCCCGCTACGCCGTCCCCCGCGGCGCGTCCGATGAATTGATCGGCGCCGACGGCCAGCCGACGCGCGCCGCACGCGAGGTGCTGGCCGCGCTCGACCGTCTCGGTGCGCACGAGCTGCGCGTCCGCAAGCGCCTCTCCGACGACATCTTCCGCGATGCCGGCGTCACCTTCGCCGTGTACGGCGAGGGGAAGGGCGTCGAGCGGATCTTCCCGTTCGATCCGGTGCCGCGCATCGTCACCGCCGCCGAGTGGGCGCGGCTGGAGCGCGGGCTGCTGCAGCGGGTGGAGGCGCTCGACCGCTTCCTCGACGACATCTACGGCGCCCAGCGCATCCTCCAGGAGAAGCGCGTCCCGCGCGACCTCCTCGCCGCGAGCCGCGGCTGGGTGAAGGCCGTCGCCGGCATCCGGCCGCCCGGCGGCACGCGCATCCACATCGCGGGGATCGACCTGATCCGCTCGCCCGACGGCGAGTGCCGCGTGCTCGAGGACAACGTGCGCACGCCGTCCGGCGTCTCGTACGTGCTCGAGAACCGCATGGTCATGAAGCGCGTCTACCCGCAGCTGTTCCGCAAGACGCACGTGCGCACGGTGGAGGAGTACCCGGCGCGCCTCCGCGAGGCGCTCGAGTCGGTCGCGCCCGCGGACGCGTCGGGGCGCCCACGCACGGTGCTCCTGACGCCGGGGCCGTACAACTCGGCGTACTTCGAGCACAGCTTCCTCGCGCGGCGGATGGGGATCGAGCTGGTGCAGGGGAGCGACCTGTTCGTGCACCGGGACCGCGTCTACGTGAAGACGACGCAGGGACCACAGCGCGTGCACGTCATCTACCGCCGCATCGACGACGCCTTCCTCGACCCGGAGGCGTTCCGGAAGGACTCGATGCTCGGCGTGCCGGGCCTCGTGCGCGCGTGGGCCGGCGGGCACGTCACGCTCGCGAACGCGATCGGCAACGGCATCGCCGACGACAAGGCGGTGTATCCGTTCGTGCCGGAGATGATCCGCTTCTACCTGGGCGAGGAGCCGGTGCTGCCGCAGGTCGACACCTACATCTGCGCGCGCGACGCCGACCGCGCGTACGTGCTGGAGCACCTGCACGAGCTCGTGGTGAAGTCGGTCGACGAGGCGGGAGGGTACGGGATGCTCATGGGGCCCCAGGCCTCGGGGAAGGAGCGGCAGGCGTTCGCGGCGAAGATCCGCGCGAACCCCCGCGGCTTCATCGCGCAGCCGCTGGTGCAGCTCTCCACCTGCCCCACGCTCGTCGGGGCCGACCTCCAGCCGCGCCGGGTGGACCTGCGGCCGTACGTGGTGGGCGGCGCCGACCGGTGGGTGCTGCCGGGCGGACTCACGCGCGTCGCGCTCCGGAAGGGGAGCTACGTGGTGAACTCCAGCCAGGGCGGCGGCTCGAAGGACACCTGGGTGCTCGCGTCGTCCGCGGCGGGCGGGGAGTCGGTCGGATGATCGCGCGCGTCGCCGAGCACTGCTTCTGGCTCTTCCGCTACCTCGAGCGCGCGGAGGACACCGCGCGCCTGCTGCAGGTGAACCGCGCGTTCGAGCTCGACATCGACCTGCCGCCGAGCGAGGCGTGGAAGCCCGTGCTGCACGCGGCGGGGGAGCTGCCGGCGTTCACCCGGCGCTTCGGTGCCGCGGCGCGCGAGGACCCGCAGGCGGTGCAGCAGTACCTCGCGTGGGACGAGTCGTGCGGCGCGTCGATCCACGCGTCGCTCCACCTCGCCCGCGAGAACGCGCGCACCATCCGCGACGCCATCTCGCTGGAGATGTGGCGGTCGATGAACACGTTCTGGCTCTGGTTCACGGGGCGTGAGGGGCGCGCGCTCTACACGCGGGACCGGCACGCCTTCTACGAGCGGGTGAAGGAGGGGTGCCAGCTCTTCCACGGGCAGACGCTGACCACGATGCTGCACGAGGAGCCGTTCGCCTTCATGCGGATGGGCGGGCTGCTGGAGCGGGCGGTGCAGACGCTGCGGATGGTCGATGCGTCGGTGTCGCGCCAGCTCCCGCGCGACCGCGCGGGCGCGTCGCCGCACGAGGGGTCGCTCTGGCTCGCGGCGCTGCGCTCGTGCTCGGCGTCGGAGGCGTTCGCCAAGCGCAACACCGGCCCGCTGGCCGCGGGGCCCGCCGCCGTCTTCCTCCTGCACGACGACGCCTTCCCGCGCTCGGTCACCCACTGCCTCGACCGCGCGGCGCGCTTCCTCGACTTCGTCACGCCGGCGGACGGCCCGCCCGTCGGGCGGAACGCGCACGCGGCGCTGCGGCAGGCGCGCGCCGAGCTCGCCTCGCTGCAGCTGGAGTGGGTGACGCCGCGCGCGCTCGGCCCCGAGCTCCGGCGGCTCGTGGACGGCGTCCACACGGCATGCGACCGGATCCGCGACGACTTCTTCCAGTGCGCGATCCCCGTCGACGAGGCCGCGGCGTGAGCGCGCCCGACGACGCGCTCGACCGGCCGCACGCGCCCCCCGGAAGCCCGGAGGAGCGGCGTCGGAGCCGCGTGCTGCTGCTCTCGCTCGACGTCGCGGGGTCGCCGGCGATCACGCTGGAGGGGATGGACGGCGGCGCGCCGCCGGGGCACGAGCGGCCGGTCGGCTGGGGCTTCGCCTGGTACCCGGGCGAGGACCGCACCGCGCTCGTCGTGAAGGACGCCCGCTCCATCGGCGACAACCCGATGACCCGCATCCTGCGCGAGTGGGAGCGGTTCCAGAGCGACGTCTTCCTCTGCCACATCCGCGGCGCGCTCCGCCAGGCCGCCCCCGAGGCGACGCAGCCGTTCGTGCGGCCGTACGCCGGGCGCGACTGGTGCTTCGCCCACACCGGCGACCTCGAGGGCGACATCGACCGCGCGCTGCCGATCGGCCACACCACGCCGCTCGAGCCCGTCGGCCGCTCCGACTCCGAGCGCGCCTTCTGCCGCCTGCTCTCGCTCTGCCGCGCCATCGGCGCGCGCCGCCTCGCCGACGTGCCGTGGGAGCGGCTCCACGACTGGTGCCGAGCGCTGAACGATCTCGGCACCTGCAACCTCGTGCTGACGGACGGCGAGGACATCGCCGTCTACCAGGACCGGTACCGCTACAACGGCCTCTCGTGGCGCCGCATCGTGCCGCCGCTCGGCGACGCGCGCTTCGCCGTGCCCGGCTTCCACGTCGCATACGGGCGCGACGAGGTGCCGCGCTCGCTCGTCGCCGTCGCGACGCTCCCGGACCCGGTCGCCGGGTGGACGCCGATGCCGGCGGGCCAGCTGCTCCTGCTGCGGCGCGGGTCGGTGCTGCACGACAGCCACGCCGGCGGCGCGCCGGAGGCGGGGCCGGCGCCGTTCATCCCGAAGCGCCGCGTCCTCGCGCCGGAGCGGCTCGTGCACGTCGTGCACGACACGCGGTACCGGTACCATTCGCCGGTCGACCGCTCGGTGCACGTCTTCCGCCTCCGCCCCGTGCTCGACCGCGTGCAGGAGCTCATCGAGCACCAGCTCGAGCTCTCCGTGCCCGGCTACCGCGAGGAGATGGAGGACGTCTTCGGCAACCAGGCGGTGCGCTTCACCGTCGAGGCGCCGTACACCGAGCTCGCCATCGTGACGCGGTCGACCGTGCGCATCCGCGGCGGCCACGCGCTCGCGCTGCCGCCCGCCGGCCGCTTCGCGCTGCCGCTCGTCTGGATGCCGTGGCAGCGGCAGATGATGCTGCCGTACCTGCTGCCGCCCGAGCTGCCGGAGACGCAGCTCCTCGAGCTCTCGTCGTACGCGATGAGCTTCGTCGCGCGCAACGGCGGCGACCTCGTCGACACGCTCGCCGACATCAACGGCGCGATCCACCGCGACTACGCGTACGTGAGCGGCAGCACCAGCATCGAGACGACGCCGTACGAGGTGTTCGTGCACCGGCGCGGGGTCTGCCAGGACTTCGCCAACCTGTTCGTCTGCCTCACCCGCCTGCTCGGCATCCCCTCGCGGTACCGCACGGGCTACATCTTCACCGGGAGCGACTACGCGAACCGGATGCAGAGCGAGGCAAGCCACGCATGGGCGGAGGTGTACATCCCCGAGGTGGGGTGGCGCGGCTTCGACCCGACGAACGGCTCGCTCGCCGGGACCGACCACGTGCGCGTGGCGTGCGGCCGCAACTACCGCGACGCCGCGCCGACGTCGGGGACGATCTACGCCGGCGGCGGCGGGGAGCTGCTGACGGTGTCGGTGCGGGTGGAGGAGGTGCCGGCGGAGCGGCGGGTGCGGCTGGGCGTCCCGTAGCACGGCGCGCCCGGGGCTCAGGGCAGCGCCGTCCCCTGCTCGCGCACGAGCCACCAGCGGCCGTCCCGCCGCGCCCAGACGCCCAGGTAGCGCTCGCGCAGCCGGAACGGCTTCCCCCGCGCGGTCCCGCGGCCCGTGAAGCGCCCGACGACCATCGCGTGGTCCGGGCCGAGCAGGGTGACCTCGACGCTGTCGGAGCCGCCGGTCGTCATCCGGACGTCGCCGCGCGAGAGCGACGCGATCGCCTGCGCCCGCGTCTCGGACACGCCGCCGGGGTGCACCGTCACGAACTCGGGCGCGAGCAGCGAGGCGAGCATCGCCGTGTCCCGCACCAGCATCGCCGTGTCGTAGCGCGCGTTGAGCGCGCGGATCGTGCGCGTCGCCGCCTCGGCGGGAGGCACGGGGATCGCGACGACCGCCTCCACCTCCACCAGCCAGGCGGGGTTGAACAGCGCCGGCACGATCACCGCCGTGCTCGCCGGCGGCGCGGCATCGCCGTACCAGCGCGCGCGCACCGCCCGCACGTCCGCGATGCGCGACGCGTCGACGAGGTAGGTGGTCGTCTTGAGGATGTCATGGAAGTCGGCGCCGACCGCGCGGAGCGCCCGCTGGAGGTTGGCGTACACCTGCTCCGCCTGCACCCGCACGTCCCCCGCGCCGACCAGCGCGCCGGTGCTGTCGAGCGCCACCTGGCCGCTGATCCACGCGGTGCGGCCATCGGGGGAGATCGCCACGTGCGAGTAGCCGGTCGGGCGCGAGAGCGCATCGGGATTGAGGCGCGTGGCGGGTGCCTGCGCGCTGAGCGTGGCGGCCTGCGCAGCGAGGGCCAGCAGCAGCGACGCGACGCCTCGCCGGACGCGGTCCGCGCGGCCCGGCTTCGTCACCGCGCCCCCGCGCCGGCGAGCTGCACCAGCGTCCGCTCCGCCTCCGCCATCCGGCGCGGCAGGCAGCAGCCGCCCTCCCACCAGCGCGGGCGTTCCTCCCAGATCGTGCGGATCGGCGTCGCGCGGAAGTTGCCGACGGGCGGCATCGACGCGCAGGCGAGCACGTCGCCGTTCGGCTGCAGCTGCAGCATCGTGAGTGCCGAGCAGCTCGGCTGCGCCACGTGCGCCATGTGCGCCTGCGTCACGACGCGCATCGACGCGGGGTCGCGGAAATAGGGGACCATCACCTCCAGCTGCCGCATGCTGTTGGCGATCGGCAGCCCCTCGCGCTTGAGCGCGATCAGCCGCTGCACCGCCGCCACCGCGGCCTCGGGGTCGCCGGGCCACGTGGGGCTGTGCGTGAACCACGCCGGGTCCTCCGGCGTGTTGTAGTTCTGCTCGATCGGCTGGTAGAAGACGTCGGCCTCCTGCGCCGCGGCGAAGCGGGCCACCGCCTCGAGCTGGTCGAGGTTCTGGGCCATGATCGTCGTCTTGAGGCGGATGGCGTACGGCAGGCGCTCGTCCCGGCGGAGCCGACGCAACGTCGCCAGGGAGCCGATCATGGCGTCGAAGAAGTGCTCGCGACCGCGCACGCGGTCGTGCCCGTCCTCCACGCCGTCGCAACTGATGGTGATCCGCCACGGCCGCGCGCGCGCCAGCGCCTCGATGCGCGACTGGTCCTTCCAGTAGCCGTGCGTGAGGTGCTCCACCACGAGCCCGAGCCGCGCCGCGTGCGCCACCACCCGCGGCGCGTCCTTCCAGAGCAGCGCCTCGCCGCCGGTGAAGGTGACGTGCACCGGGCCGAGCCACGCGCGCACGTCGTCGAGCATGCGGATCCAGTCGTCGGCCGGCGCCACGTCCTCCTGGCCCCGGTTCTTCCAGATGTCGCAGTGGACGCAGCGCGCGTTGCACCGCTCGGTGAGCAGGATGAGCAGCTGCGTGGGCCGGCAGCGCGCGGCGAAGCGCCCGCCCAGGACGGTGCGCAGGCGGTAGCTCACGGCGGCGGCCGTGCGGGCGCGGAGCTCGTCGAGGGTGCGAGGTGGCATGCGGGCCGCCGAACGGGACGGAGGATGCCGCAAGGTGGCGGAGGCCGCCCGCCACCGCAACGGCCTACGGCGCGCCCGGCGCCTTGTGCGCCGCCACCGGGTCCACCGCGCCCAGCTCGCCCGCGTACCGCTGCTCGCCGGCCGGGATGCTCACCGCCAGCGCGTTCTCCGGTGGCGGCAGCGGGCAGGTCGCGAACGTGGTGAACGCGCACGGCGGGTTGAACGCGCGGTTGAAGTCGAGCACCGTCGTGTGGTCGTCCCGCACGGGGATGGCGTGCATGAAGCGGCCCGCGGGGTACGTGCTCGTCAGCGACGTCGAGTCGCGGAAGATCACGAAGTAGTTCGTGTCGCCCCGCTCGCGCGCGGCGATGAGGCTGTACGCCTTCCCGCCGATGTGGAACTCGAGCATGCCCGGCGACTCGAACTCCTCCGGCATGCCGAGCACGTTGATGACCTTGAGCGTCCGCGGCGAGTCATGCGGCCGGAGCCTCGCGGCCACGCGCCACGACGAGTCGACCGGGAAGTAGGTGAACCCCTTGAACGCCGTGCGCGACGGCGCGAGCGAGTCCTTCACGCGCAGCGCGCGCCGGCCCGCGCGCTCGAGCACGCGGAGCGTGACGCTCCCGGTCCGCAGCACCGTCGGCGGCCCCGGCCGGTCGTCCAGCAGGGCGAGGGGCGCCCGCACGCGCCCCGAGTCGCGCCACACCTCCGCGCCGGGGGCGGGCGTGAACGTCACGAGCTCGCCCCGCACGGAGAGCGAACCGACATGCGCCGGGGCATGCCCCGCCGGCAGCAGGATCCCGCTGCCCGGCGCACTGCCGACCGTGTACGCCCCGGAGTCCAGGAACACCAGCCCCGCGAGCGTCGCCCAGCCGTCGGGGCCGGCGATCGCGTCGAGCCGCTTCTGCCGCCATGCCCTGGTGTCCGCCTCGTACGCCGCCCGGTCGAACGGGGGCGTCGGCAGCGGGTCGTCGATCGTGCCGCACGCCGCCAGGAGCGGCGGCACGAGCAGCGCGGCCACCGCCGCACCCCGCACCGGCCGCCGCATCAGTACTTCGCGACCGACGGATCCACCTCGTCGGCCCAGCGGAGGATGCCGCCCGCGACGTTCGTCGCGGTGAAGCCGTGGTCGAGCAGCTGGCGCACCGCCTTCGCGCTCCGCGCGCCGCCCTTGCAGTGCACCACGATCTCGTGCGACCGGTCGAGCGAGCCGAGCTGCTCGCCGAGCGTGGCGAGCGGCACGAGGCGCGCACCGTCGATCCGCGCGATGGCGTACTCGTGCGGCTCCCGCACGTCGAGCAGCGTGAAGCGGTCGCCGCGGGCGAGGCGCCCCGCGAGCTCGCGCGGCGTGATCTCCGGCACCGCGGCCGCGGGCGCGGCGGTCGCCGGGATGCCGCAGAACTGGTCGTAGTCGATGAGCTGCGTGATCTCGCGCGTGCCGCAGGCGGGGCACGTCGGCTGCTTCCGCACCTTCACCTCGCGGAAGCGCATGTGCAGCGCGTCCACCAGCAGCAGCCGGCCGACCAGGCTGCTCCCGGCGCCGGTGATGAGCTTGACCGTCTCCGTCGCCTGGATGGTGCCGACGAGCCCCGGCAGCACGCCGAGCACCCCGCCCTCCGCGCAGCTCGGCACGAGGCCGGGCGGCGGCGGGGAGGGGTAGAGGCAGCGGTAGCACGGCCCCTCGGGGTCGCAGAAGACCGACGCCTGGCCGTCGAAGCGGTAGATGGAGCCGTAGACGTTCCGCTTGCCGAGCAGCACGCAGGCGTCGTTGACGAGGTAGCGGGTCTGGAAGTTGTCGGTCCCGTCCACCACGTAGTCGAAGTCGCGGAGGATGCCGAGCGCGTTGGCCGCGGTGAGCTTCGTCTGGAAGCCGACGACGTTCACGGTCGGGTTGAGGTCGCGCAGGCGGTCGATCGCCGAGGCGAGCTTCGGCTTGCCGACCCAGCGCGTGCCGTGGAGCACCTGGCGCTGCAGGTTGCTCTCGTCCACGACGTCGAAGTCGACGAGCCCGATGGTGCCGACGCCCGCGGCGGCGAGGTACAGCGCGGCCGGGGAGCCCAGGCCGCCGGCGCCGACGAGCAGCACGCGCGCGGCCTTGAGCTTCCGCTGGCCCTCGAGCCCCACCTCGGGCACGAGCAGGTGGCGGCTGTAGCGCGCGATCTCGGCGTTGGTCAGCGTCGGCAGCGCGTCATCCGCGGCCGCCGCCTCGGGCGGGAGCGTGGTCGCCATCGCTCAGCCCCCCGCGATGGCGGGGACGATCGTCAGCTCGTCGCCGTCGGCGACGGGCGCCGCGAAGCCGCCCAGGAAGCGGATGTCCTCGTCGTTCAGGTAGTAGGTGACGTACTCGTACGGCGCGCCCGACGCGTCGCGCACGCGCGGGGCGAGGTTCGGGAAGCGCGCCGCGAGGTCGGCGATCACCTCGCCGACGGTGGCGCCATGCGCCTCGAGCTCGCGCGCATCGCCCGCCAGCTTCGCGAGCACGGTGGACAGCTGGATCGCGACCGCCATGTCAGTACCCTCCCTCGACCAGCGCCGCGACCTCGCGGATCCGGGGCGCCACCACCGGCGCCTCGGGCAGCGTGCCGTGCACCGCCTCGAGCGTCTTGAGTCCGTTCGACGTGATGACCAGGACGACCTCGTCGTCCCGCGTGAGCTTCCCTGCCGCGGCGAGCGCGAGCGCCCCCGCCACCGTGACGCCGCCGGCCGTCTCCGTGAAGACGCCGGTGTCCTCCGCCAGCGCGCGGATCCCCTGCACGAGCGCCTCGTCGGAGACGCCCACCGCCCAGCCGCGCGTCGCGCGGATCGCCTCGGCGGCGTACTTCCCGTCGGCCGGGTTCCCGATGGCGATCGACTTCGCGATCGTGCGCGGCACCACCGGCGTGAGCGTGTCGCCGCCCGACTCGACGAGGTCCACGATCGGCTGGCAGCCCGTCGCCTGCGCGCCGTACATCCGCGGCAGCGCGCCGCCGATGAGCCCCGCGCGCACGAAGTCGCGGAAGCCGCGCGTCACCTTCGTGAGGATCGAGCCGCCCGCCATCGGCGCCACCACCGCCGTCGGCAGCCGCCAGCCGAGCTGCTCGGCGATCTCGTAGCCGACCGTCTTGGAGCCGTCGCCGTAGTAGCCGCGCAGGTTCACGTTGACGAGGCCCCAGCCGAAGCGGTCGGCGACCAGCTGGCACAGCCGGTTCACGTCGTCGTAGTTGCCGCGGACGCGCACGAGCTTCGGGCCGTAGATGGCGGTCCCCACCACCTTGCCGAGCTCGAGGTCCTCGGGGATGAAGATCCAGGCGGGCAGCCCCGCGCGCGCCGCGTGCGCGGCGACCGCGTTCGCCAGGTTCCCCGTGGAGGCGCAGCCGATCACCGGCAGGCCGAACGCGTGCACCGCGTTGATCGCCGTCGCGACCACGCGGTCCTTGAACGAGAGCGTCGGATGGCTCACCGCGTCGTTCTTCACCCAGGCGCGCGCCACGCCAAGCCGGCGCGCGAGGCGCGGCGCCTCGAGCAGCGGGGTGAAGCCGGTGTCGAGCGAGTGCACCGGCGTCCCCGTGAACGGCAGCCACTCCGCGTAGCGCCAGAGCGACGGCGCGCGCGCCGCGATCTGGGCGCGCGTCGGCAGGGCACGCGCGTCGTCGTAGACGGGGTCGAGCGGCCCGAGGCACGTCTCGCAGATGGCGATCGGCTGCGCGGGGACGACGGCGCCGCACACGCGGCAGCCGAGCGGATGCGGCACCAGCACCGGCCGGACCGGCGCGGACGGCGCCGCGGTGGCGATGGGGGGCTCGGCGGCGACGGGGCCGTCGAGCAGGGGAACCGGCATGGAGAACCCTCCTCACGAGCGAGTGGGCCGCACCTCGCTCACCCATGTCGCTCCGCCGGACCGAAACGAAAAACCCCCGGCTGGAGACGCCGCGGGCTGAGCGCTTTTTAGCACTTGTTTTACGTGGCTGCAATACGCGGCAAATGACCACGGCTTCAGTTGTCAGTTGAGGTTATCGGCAGGTGCGGGGTTCGTCAATAGGGGCCGGGAGCCGAGTGGCCGCCTGCCCGCCGGCCCGCCTGCCCGCCTACTGCTCCAGGTGCTGCTTCGTCCACACCAGCACGACGCCGCATCCGGCCTGCGAGCCGCTCGCCCACGCGGGCGCACCGAGGCCGTTCGGGTACACCTCGATGCCGGCGATGTCGCCCTTGGGGATCGCCTGCAGGTATTCGACGATCGGCTGGCGCGTGCGCGCCGCCACGGCGGCCGAGCCGAGCGCGTCGGTGCGACGGTTGCCGTCCACGAAGAGCTGCGGGGTGCAGGTGCCGAGCGTCGTACGGCGGCTCGACTCGATGAAGTTGAGGCCGACCTCCAGGCCGTTCGTGTTCTGGAGCACGTCGTACGCGTTGAGCCCCGCGCGCTTCGCGACCTCCTTGTCGTCCATGATGGTGCCGAAGCCCGCGCGCTGCCGCTCGCGGAATCCCTCGGGATCGGCGAGCGCGATCGGGCGCTCCGCCTCCGTCACCACCTCGGGGAGCACGGTGGTCGCGGAGTCGAGCACGAGGTCGATCGGTCCGAGGCGCGCCGAGAAGCGCACGGGCTGGAGCCGGCGCCGGAAGCCGATCGCCGTGGCCTCCAGCACGCCGTCGCCCGCGCTCGTGGTGACCGGCAGCGTGAAGCGTCCGCCGTCGCCCGCGGTCGCCGTGGCGCCGGTCGTCATCTCGCGGATGCGCGCGCCCGTGATCGGGCGCTTCCCGGCGCGCACCGTGCCGCGGAGCGTCCACGTCGTGGCGGGTGGGCCGCCGAGCAGGAGGATGGCGCGCGTGAAGAACGGCGCGCGCGCGAGCTGCACCTGCTGCGTCACCTCGCTCGCGGGCCCGCGCACGCGCACGCCGATCACGATGTCGGGCGGGAGGTCGCAGAGGACGAAGCGCCCGGTGGCGTCGGTGGTGGTGGTGCGCAGGGCGCCGGCGCCGCTCACCTCGACGGGGATGGCGGCGGCCGGCTGCTGCTTCAGCGTGTCGAGCACGACGCCCACGAGCACGCCCGTCCCCGGCACGCCGGCGCCGCCGCAGAGCTCGGCGCGCAGGTCGTCGCGCTCGCGCGTGGTCACGGTGACCGTGTCGCCGTCGCGGGGGCGGCGGAGCTCGAAGATGGGGCTGGCGATGCCGAGGGAGTCGAGGATCGGGTCGGCGAGGGCGAGGCCGACCGAGTCGGGGCGGCGGTCGAAGCGGAGCACCACCACCTGCGTGGTGCGGCGCAGGTCGCTCGGCAGGTCGCCGTAGAGCGCGAGCTGGGCGCGGCCTTCCAGCGGCTCGCCGAACAGCAGGTCCTGCAGGCGCACGACGAGCGCGTGGCCCTGGGCGTGGGCCGCGGCGGGGGTCGCGAGCAGGAGCGCCACCAGCAGGCCTCGGCTGCGCCACCCGCTCATGCCCCCTGGCCCCCTGGCCCTCCGGCCCTCACGCCGCCGCCTCCGCGGCGGCGTCATCGAACTCCCCCTCCCACCGCGCCATCACCACGCTGGCGAGGCAGTTGCCGAGGAGGTTCACGCTGGTGCGCGCCATGTCCATGAACGCGTCGACGCCCAGGATCACGGCGATCCCCTCGAGCGGCAGCCCGAACTGCGTGAGCGTCCCCGCCAGGATCACGAGCGAGGCGCGCGGCACCGCGGCGACGCCCTTCGACGTGAGCATGAGCGTCAGCATCATCAGCAGCTGCGTGGAGAACGGCAGGTCGATCCCCGCGGCCTGCGCCACGAAGATGCTGGCCACCGCGAGGTAGAGCGTGGAGCCGTCGAGGTTGAAGCTGTACCCCGTCGGCAGCACGAACGCGACGATCCGCTTCGGCACGCCGAGCTTCTCGAGGTTCTGCATCGCCATCGGGAGCGCGGCCTCGCTGCTCGCCGTCGTGAAGGCGATGACCCACGGCTCCTTCACCCAGCGCCAGAACCGCCTGAGCGGCACCCGGGCGAGCAGCGCCACCGGGAGCAGCACGCCGAGCACGAAGACGATGAGCGCGCCGTAGAGCGTGAGCACCAGGAGGCCGAGGTTCCTGAGCACCCCGACGCCGTTCTTGCCGACCGTGACGGCCACCGCCGCGCCGATGCCGATCGGCGCGTACTTCATCACGATGCCGGTGAACTTGAACATCACCTCGGTGAGCGACTCGCAGAACTGCACCATCGTCTCGCGCGGCTTCCCCGTCACCTGCGCGACGGCGATGCCGAAGAGCACCGAGAAGAAGACGATCTGCAGCACCTCGTTCTTCGCCATCGCCTCGAAGATCGAGGCGGGGACGGTGTGCTCGAGGACGCCGGAGAGGGTGACGTGGGTCTGCGTGAACTGGCTGGCCGCCGAGGCGTCGGCGCCCTGCAGCACCACGCCGACGCCGGGCTTCGTGAGGTGCACCGCCCCGAGGCCGACGAAGAGGGCGACGGTGGTGACGACCTCGAAGTAGAGGAGCGACTTCCAGGCCAGCCGGCCGACCTGCGCCATGTCACCGCCGTGGCCCGCGATGCCGATGACGAGCGACGCGAAGAGCAGCGGCGCCACGATCGACTTGATCATGCGGAGGAAGATCGACGAGAGCGGCTGCACCATCCCGGCGACGTCGGTCTGGAGCCAGACGTCGTGGTCGAGCCAGCCGAGCACGAGGCCGGCGAGCGTGGCGATGACGATCCAGGCGGTGAGCGAGAGCCCCTTCTTCGGGTCGCCGGCCATCGCGCTCAGCCCGCGCCCAGCAGGGCGCCGGCCTTCGCCTCGATGCCGGCCAGCAGCGAGCGGAAGCTCGCCTCGAACTTCGCCACGCCGTCCCGCTCCAGCTCCAGCGTCGCGGCCGGCAGGTCGATGCCCGCCTCCGCCAGCGCCGCGAGCGCGCGCCTCGCCCCGGGGACGTCGAGTCGGTGCCCGGGGTCGCCGTGGTCGCGGTACGCCGTGAACGTCTCCGGCGGCAGCGTGTTCACCGTCCGCTCGGCGACGAGCGCGTCGACGTACAGCGTGTCGGGGTAGGCCGGGTCCTTCGTGCTGGTGCTGGCCCAGAGCGGGCGCTGCGGCGCGGCGCCGCGCGCCGCGAGCGCGTGCCAGCGGGACGACTCGAGCGTCTCCGCGAACAGCTCGTACGCGAGCGTCGCGTTGGCGATCGCCGCGCGACCGCGCAGCGCGCCGTGGCCCGCGGCGTCGAGCCGCTTGTCGAGCAGCGTGTCGACGCGGCTCACGAAGAACGAGGCCACCGAGTGCACCCCGGCGAGCGGCAGGCCGGCGGCGGCGCGCCGCTCGAGCCCCGCGAGCCACGCCTCGACCACCATCCGGTGCCGCTCGACGGAGAAGAGCAGCGTGACGTTCACGCTGATCCCCTCGGCGAGGCAGGTGGTGATCGCCGGGAGGCAGGCGAGCGTGCCGGGGATCTTGATCATCAGGTTCGGCCGGCCGACGCGCTCCCAGAGGCGGCGCGCCTCGCGCACCGTGCCGTCGGCGTCCTGCGCGAGCAGCGGCGAGACCTCGAGGGAAACGGTGCCGTCGCCCTCGCCCGACGCGTCGAACACGGGCCGGAACACGTCGCACGCGGCCTGCGCGTCGGCCACCGCGAGCGCCTCGAAGATGGCGGCGGGCTCGTGCCCCGCCTCGCCGAGGCGGCGGATGTCGGCGTCGTAGCTGCTGCTGCCGGCGACCGCCTTCTCGAAGATCGTGGGGTTGGACGTCATCCCGCGCAGCCCGTCCTCGCGGACGAGGCGCGCGAGCTCGCCCGAGTGCACGAGCTCCCGCGTGATGAAGTCGTACCAGGGGCTCTGGCCGAAGTCGCGGAGGCGGACGAGCGGGTTCATGCCGGGCTCCTCGCGAGCAGGTGGCGCACCGCGTCGGCGGCGCGGGCGGGGGTGAGGCCGAACTCCTGGTACAGCCGCTCCGCGGGCGCGGAGGCGCCGAACGACTCCATGGCGAGCACCGTGCCGCGCTCGCCCACCCAGCGGTGCCAGCCGAACGGCGCCGCCGCCTCGATCGCCACGCGCGCGCCGACCGACGGCGGCAGCACGGCGTCGCGGTACGCCTCGGGCTGCCGCGCGAACAGCTCCCACGACGGCATCGACACGACGCGCGCCGCGATCCCGTCCTGCGCCAGCAGGTCGGCCGCGGCGAGCGCCACGTGCACCTCCGAGCCGGTCGCGAGGAGCAGCGCCTCCGGCGCGGTGGCCGGCTCGCGCAGCACGTAGGCGCCGCGCCGCACGCCGTCGGCCGCGCCGAGGCCCTGCGCCGCGCGGTCGAAGACGGGGAGCTTCTGGCGCGTGAGCACCAGCACGCTCGGCCCGTCCTGCCGCCCGAGCGCCACGCGCCACGCCTCCGCCGTCTCGGTGCCATCGGCGGGGCGGAGCACCACCACGTTCGGCGTGGCGCGGAGCATGGCGAGCTGCTCGATCGGCTGGTGCGTCGGCCCGTCCTCGCCGAGGCTGATGGAGTCGTGCGTGAAGATGTGGATGACCGGAATCTCCATCAGGGCGCTGAGGCGGATCGAGCCGCGGGCATAGTCGCTGAAGATGAGGAAGCCGGATCCGTACGGCCGCAGCTTCGACAGCGCCATGCCGTTGATGACGGCGCCCATGACGTGCTCGCGGACGCCGAAGTGGAAGTTGCGACCGCCGTGGTCGTCGGGTTCGAAGTCGCGGGAGCCGTCGAAGGTCAGGCGCGTCTTGGTGGACGGCGCGAGATCGGCCGAGCCGCCGAGGAGCCACGGTACGTTCTTCGCCAGCGCGTTGAGCACCTTCGCCGAGGCGTCGCGACCGGCGATGCCCTTCGCATCGGCGGGGAAGCTCGGCAGGCCGCTGTCCCACCCCTTGGGCAGGCCGCGGCGGTCGATCAACTCGACCTGCTCCGCCAGGTCGGGGTACTGCTTACCGTAGTCGCGGAACTTCGCCTCCCACGCGACGCGCTGCTCGCGGCCGCGGGCGCCGACCTGCTCGTCGAAGCGGGCCCGCACGCCGTCCGGGACCAGGAACTTGGCGTCCACCGGCCCGCCGTAGTTCTGCTTCGCGAGACGGATCTCGTCCTCACCCAGGGGCTCGCCGTGCGCCTCCTTGGTGTCCTGCTTGTTGGGCGCGCCGTAGGCGATGTGGCTGTCGACGACGATGAACGTCGGGCGGCCCTTCTCCTCCCGGAACAGCTCGAGAGCGCGCGCCACCGCGCCGGTGTCGTTGGCGTCCGGCACGTGCAGCACGTTCCAGCCGTAGGCGCGGAAGCGGGCGGCGACGTCCTCGGTGAAGGCCAGGTCCGTCCGCCCCTCGATCGTGATGTGGTTGTTGTCCCACAGCCAGCAGAGATTGGAGAGCTCGAGGTGCCCGGCGAGCGAGGCCGCCTCGCTGCCGATGCCCTCCATCAGGCAGCCGTCGCCGCAGATGGCGTAGACGTCGTAGTCGAAGATGTCGAAGCCGGGGCGATTGAAGTAGGTGCTCTTCCACCGCGCGGCAATCGCCATTCCGACGCTGGTGGCGATGCCCTGTCCGAGAGGGCCGGTGGTCGTCTCGACCCCGGTCGTGTGACGGTACTCGGGGTGGCCGGGCGTGCGGCTGCCGAGTTGCCGGAAGCGCTCGATCTCCTCGAGGCTGACCGCCGGCTCGCCGGTGACGTCGTACTTCTCGTCGACCTGCTTCACGCCCGCCAGGTGCAGCAGCGAGTACAGCAGCATCGAAGCGTGCCCGTTCGACAGGACGAAGCGGTCGCGATTCGCCCAGATCGGCTGCTGCGGGTCGAAGCGCAGGAATCTCTGCCACACGGTGTACGCCACCGGCGCCAGCGCCATCGGCGTGCCGGGATGACCGGAGTTCGCCTTCTGGACCGCGTCCATCGAGAGCGTCCGAATGGTGTTGATGCAAAGGTCGTCGATGTTCTGCGTCATGCGCAGGCTCCTCTCACGTTTCCGGGCACGGCGCGAACAGGTGTATCAGTCTCGGAAGGGCTAGGAAACCGGCTCCCCGCACCCCCGATGGAAACGCACTCGTCGAACGGGTAAGGGTCAACCCACGACGCGACGCGACGCGACGCGTCGACTTCGGTCGCGCAGGAGGAATCATGGCGAAGAAGATCCGGCGGGTGGTGACGGGACACGATGCGGCGGGCAAGTCCGTCTTCGTCAGCGACGGCGCCCCGACGCGCGAGGCGACCTTCCCCGGGATGAAGGGCTTCGCGATCATGGCGGCCTGGGCGACCGACCACGGCATGACCGCGGTGCCCGGCAGCGACGATCCCACCGACGCGATGACGACCTTCGTCCCCGGGCACGGGGGAACGCGGCTGGTGATCACCGTCTTCCCCCCCGCGAGCAAGGGCCCGACGAAGGGCAGGCAGCCGGCGCCGCCGACGCGAGAGGAGATGATCGCGAAGATGCCGGGCCTGGCGGAGTCGATGGAGCCGGAGCACCCCGGCATGCACACCACCGACACCGTCGACTACGACATCATCGTCTCCGGCGAGTTGGTCCTCGAGCTCGACGACGGCGCCGAGGTGCGGCTGAAGCCCGGTGACATCGTCGTGCAGACCGGAACGCGCCACGCCTGGCACAACCGCGGCTCGAAGCCCTGCGTGATGTACTCGGTCCTGGTCGGCGCCCCGCGCTCGTGAGGCAGATCCTCTGGCTCCTCGCCCTGCCGGCCCTGGTGGGCGCGGTCGCAGGAGCCGGCGTCGGCGTGCTGGCGGGGACGTTCGAGGACACCGGGCTCGACTGGCTGAACCACGCCCCGGGCTACACCGCGGCGCTGGTCTCGCTGCTCGCGCTCCCCGCGACCTTCGCGGTGGTTCGGCTCGCCGGCCTCATCGGCCGGCCTTCGGGCGCCGAGCTCTACATCCACACCTACCACGAGCCCCCGGGCCGCCTGCCGCTGCGCGAGATCCCGGCGCGGATCCTGGCCGCCATCACGACCGTCGGACTCGGCGGCTCGCAGGGCTTCGAGGCCGCCTCCGCCCTCCTCGGTTCCTCGCTCGCCGACGCGACCTCGCGCTGGCGGCTCCTGGCCATTCCCCCCGAGGCGGCGCGTTCGCTGATCACCGCGGGCGCGAGCGGCGGCATCGCGGCGGTCTTCTCGTCGCCCGCGGTCGGCCTGCTCTACGGCCTCGAGGTCCCGTTCCGGCGCGACCTCGACGCGCCGCGCCTGGTGCCCGCCACCGTCGCCTCCGCCTGCGCCTACGCCGCGCGCGTCGCCGTCGCCGGGGCGCATCCGCTGATCGAGGTGCGCGAGCTGCCGTCGCTCGAGCCCGTGTTCGTCGCCGGCTGCCTGGTGATCGGGGTGATCTGCGGCCTTGGCGGACGGGTGTTCGCCTGGTCGCAGACCCGGCTGCAGCATCTCGCGCGGCGGAGCCATCCGCTGCTGCGCGTCGGCGTGGCGAGCCTGCTCCTCGGCCTGCTCGCCTGGGCGGGGCACGCGCTCGCCGGAACCTGGATCACCCTCGGCCCGGGGCACATCGCCGCCGACTGGCTGC
>JANRIU010000056.1:0-5187 GCA_033764615.1 Gemmatimonadales bacterium
CCGTCGGCGCGTCGCGCTACCCCGACTACGGCCCCGCCGCCGTCGCCGGCGCGGTGCTCGCCGCGGGGCTGCCGGCCGGCGCCGGGCTCGCGCTCGGCGGCCTCCTCGGCCTCGCGCTGGCGGAGCTCGGCGGCTGGAGCATCGTGGCGCTGCGCGGGGCGAACGCCCGCGCCATCGTGGCGCGCGCCGCCGCCCTCGACGCCGGAGATGCCGGTGCCATCGGCGCCCTGCAGGCGGGCGGCATCGCTCGCGATGCGCTCCGTGGCATGGCGCTGACGGCCGCCGGGCTGGCCGTGGGCGCGGTGGCGCAGGGGCGCGTGCCGCCCGAGGCGGTGGCACTCCCCGTCGCGGCGCTCGTCACCGGTGCGGGGCTCGCCGCCGCGCTCCACGGCGCATGGCGCGGCCAGCGCGTGGCGTGGCTCGGCGCCGGCGTGGCCGCCGGCGTGCTCGCGGCGGCGGTGCTCGGGTGAGCGCCGTCCCGGGCCGCGGCGCCGCGTTCCTTCGGCTCTTCCTGCTCCAGGGCGCGTGGACCTACGAGCGGATGCACGGCATCGGCATGGCGTTCGCCGCCGAGCCGCTGCTGCGCGGCGCGTTCGGCGGCGACGAGCCGCGGCGGCGCGCCGCGCTCGCCCGCGCCGCGGAGTGCTTCAACTGCCATCCGGTGCTCGCGGGCGTCGCCCTCGGCGCCTCCGTGCGCGCCGAGGCCGACGGCGTGCCCCCGGAGCAGATCCGCCGGCTCAAGGCCGCGCTGCAGGGCCCGCTCGGCGCGCTTGGCGACCGCTTCTTCTGGGCCGGCGTCGTGCCGGCGCTCGCCGCGGCCGGCGTCATCCTCGCGGCGCTCGGGCTGCCGCTCGCGGGCGTGGTGGTGCTCGTGCTCGGGTACGGCGTGGTGCGCGTGCGCGCGCAGCAGTGGGCGCTCGAGGCGGGGCTCGCCGAGGGGATGGGCGTCAGCGCGCGGCTCGCCGGCTCGTGGCTGCCCCGCTGGGCGACGGCCGTCGCGGGGCCCGCCGCGTTCGTCGTGGGGCTGGCCGTTCCGCTCGCCGCCCGCGCGCTCGTCGGCGCGCTGCCGGCGCCGGCGCACGGCGTGGCGCTCGGCGCGTTCGTGGCCGCCGCGCTCCTCGTGTGGCGCCGGCCGGCGGACTGCCCGCCGATCCGCGTCGCGCTGGTCGGCGGCGCGCTGCTGCTCGCCGCCCTGCTGCTGTGGCCCGGAGGCGCCGCGTGACCCGCGTCGAGCAGGACGCCACCATCGTGAACTCGCTCGGGCTCCACGCGCGCCCGGCGGCGAAGTTCGTGCGGACCGCGGCCGGCTTCACGAGCGAGGTGCATGTCACGAAGGACGGCATGCGCGTGAACGGCAAGAGCATCATGGGCGTGATGATGCTCGGCGCCGAATGCGGCTCGTCGATCCGCATCGAGGCGCACGGCGCCGACGCCTCGCAGGCGGTCGCCGCGCTGCGGCAGCTCGTGGCCGACGGGTTCGGCGAGACATGAGCATCCGGCGGCGGGGGGTCGGCGTGTCGCCCGGGGTCGCGTTCGCGCCGGTCGTCGTCGTGCGCATGGAGTTTCCCGAGGTGCCCGACCGCGCCATCGGCCCCGACGAGGTGGCCGACGAGGTGCACCGGCTCCACGCCGCCGCGGGCGCCGTCGCCGCCGAGCTGGACGCGCTGCGCGAGCGCGTGCTGCAGCGCGCGGGCCCCGAGGAGTCGCGCATCTTCGACGCGCAGATGATGATGGTGCAGGACGCCGAGTTCCTCGATGGGGTCGAGCACCTGATCCGCCAGAACCTCCTCGCCGCCGAGACGGCGTACGAGTTCAAGGCGCTGGAGCTGCGCGCCGCCTGGTCGGGGAGCGCCAGCGCGCACCTGCGGGACCGCCTCGCGGACCTGCATGCGATCCAGCTCCGCATGCTCGGCCGCCTGATGGGGGAGGGGGGCGTCGCCCTCGGCGCGCTGCCGGCGGGGGAGCCCGTGATCGTCGTCGCGCGCGAGCTCTCGCCGGGGCTCACCGTCCAGCTCGACCGCGACCAGGTGGCCGGCCTCCTGAGCGAGGAGGGCACGCGCACCTCCCATGCCGCCATCCTCGCGCACTCGCTCGGCATCCCCGCCGTGATGGGCGCGCGCGACATCCTGGAGGTGGTGCAGCCCGGCACCGTCGTGCTGCTCGATGGCGCCACGGGCGACATCGTCGTCGACCCGACGCGCGAGGAGCTGGAGGAGGCGATGGTGCGCCGGACCCGGCGCGCCAAGCTGGAGCTCGTGCTGGAGGAGGCGAACCGCCGGCCCGCCGAGACGCCGGGCGGCCGCCGCATGCGGCTCTACGCCAACGTCGACCTGCCGGACGAGATCGAGGTGGCGAGCCGGCACGACGCGGCGGGCGTCGGCCTCCTGCGCACGGAGTTCCTGGTCACGGGCCGCGCGACGCTCCCGTCGGAGGACGAGCAGGCGCGCTACTTCGCGCGCGTGGCGACCGCGTTCGCGGGGAAGCCGGTGGTGGTCCGCAGCTATGACCTCGGCGGCGACAAGTTCCCGGCCGCCTTCCGCGCGCCCGCCGAGGCGAACCCGATGCTGGGGTGGCGGTCGATCCGCGTCTGCCTGGACGAGCCCGACCTGTTCCGCGCCCAGCTGCGGGCGCTCCTGCGCGCCGCGCACGGGCGGGACTTGCGGCTGATGCTCCCGCTCGTCATCGGGGTCGACGAGGTGCTCGCCTCGCGCGCGCTGCTCGCGGAGGAGGCCGCCGGCCTCGCGGCGCGGGGCATCAAGGCGGCGGCAGGCCTGCCGGTGGGCGTGATGATCGAGACGCCGGCCGCCGTCGTCCTGGCCGACCGGCTCGCCGAGCAGTGCGACTTCTTCTCGGTGGGGACCAACGACCTGACGCAGTACACGCTCGCGGTGGACCGGGGGAATGCGCGCCTCGCCGACCGGTTCAGCGCGCACCACCCGGCGGTGCTGCGGCAGCTGCGCGACATCCTGCGCGCGGCGCGTGCGGCGTCGATCCCGGCGGCGGTGTGCGGGGAGATGGCGTCCGAGCCGATCGGCGCGGTGCTGCTCGCCGGGCTCGGATACGAGGCGGTGAGCGTGGCGCCGCCGGCGATCCCGCTCGTGAAGTGGGTGCTGGGCGCGGTCCCCGACGCCGTCACCGAGGCGGCGGCGGAGGCGGCGCTTCGGGCGGGGAGCAGCCGCGAGGTGGTGGCTCTAGTCCGCGAGCACCTCGGCCGATACCTCGACCTCGCCCTGCTGGACGCGCTCGGCACGTTGCCGGGTGGCGGGTCCCGCGGCTAGAATCGTCCCCCGAGTCGGGCGTCCGCCCGCGGCAGTCCATCCCTGTCCCCCCATCCCATGCCGACGACCAACCGCCACGTCTTCACCTCCGAATCCGTCACCGAGGGCCACCCGGACAAGGTCGCCGACCAGATCTCCGATGCCGTCCTCGACGCCATCCTCGCCAAGGACGCGCATGCGCGCGTGGCCTGCGAGACGCTGGTGACGACCGGCATGGCGGTGGTCGCGGGCGAGATCACGACCAGCACCTACGTCCACGTCCCGGACCTCGTCCGCGAGACGGTCAACAACATCGGCTACACCGATGCCGCCTTCGGCTTCGACGGCAACTCCTGCGCCGTGCTCACGTCGATCGACAAGCAGTCGGCCGACATCGCCATGGGCGTCGACAGCGACAAGGAGAAGGAGCAGGGCGCCGGCGACCAGGGGATGATGTTCGGCTACGCGACCGACGAGACGAAGGAGCGCATGCCGATGCCGATCATCCTCGCGCACCGCATGGCCGAGCGCCTGGCCGCGGTCCGCAAGGGGAAGGACGGCATCGACCAGGTCGCGTGGCTCCGCCCCGACGGCAAGACGCAGGTCTCGGTGGAGTACGAGGGGGACCGGCCGATCGCGGTGAAGACGGTGGTGCTCTCGACGCAGCACGGCGAGCGCGTCGGCAAGCGCGAGCTGACGCAGGCGACGATCCGCCAGGCGATGATCGAGCACGTGATCAAGCCGGTGCTCGACGACCACGGCATCGAGTTCAAGGGCGTGAAGTGCCTGATCAACCCGACCGGGCGCTTCGTCATCGGCGGCCCGCACGGCGACGCGGGCCTCACGGGCCGCAAGATCATCGTCGACACGTACGGCGGCATGGCCCGCCACGGCGGCGGCGCGTTCAGCGGCAAGGACCCGTCGAAGGTCGACCGCTCGGCCGCGTACGCGATGCGCTGGGTCGCCAAGAACATCGTCGCCGCGGGCCTCGCCCGCCGCTGCGAGGTGCAGGTGGCGTACGCCATCGGCGTCGCGCAGCCGGTCTCGGTGCTCGTCGACACGTTCGGCACGGGCACCGTGGACGACCGGAAGCTCGAGGCGGCGGTGCGCGAGGTGTTCGACCTCACGCCGCGCGGCATCACGACCGCGCTCGACCTCAAGAAGCCGATCTACTCGCCCTCCGCGGCGTACGGCCACTTCGGCCGCGAGCCGTACTCGGGCCCGGCGCCGGTGACGGGGAAGAAGGTCGACTTCTTCACGTGGGAGCGCACGAACAAGGCGAAGGACCTCCGGGCCGCGGTGCGCCAGGCCTGATGACCGCCCCCTGATGGTGGAGGTCGCCGTCGCCCACCTCGGCATCGACCGGACGAGCCACACGCCCGTGGTGCTCCTCCGCGAGAAGGTCGGCACGCGCGTCCTCCCCATCTGGATCGGCCCCGCCGAGGCCAGCGCCATCGCGATGGAGCTGCAGGGCGTGAAGGCGCAGCGCCCGATGACGCACGACCTGCTCAAGCAGCTCCTCCTCGGCCTCGGCGGCGAGCTGCGCCGGGTGCAGATCACCGCCGTCCGCGAGAACACGTATTTCGCCGAGCTCCTCGTCCACCGGGACGGGGAGCTCTTCGTCGTCGATGCGCGCCCCTCCGACTCGATCGCGCTGGCGCTCCGCGTCCGCGCGCCGATCTTCACGAGCGACGACCTGCTCGACGAGCCCGGCCCGCGCTCGCCCGACGCGCCCACCTCCGCGCCCGACCCCTCCGGCCTCGACCCCGACCGGCTCAAGGCGGAGCTCGAGCGCATGGACCCGCAGGATCTCGGCAAGTTCACGCCGTAGCGCCGCGCTCGCGGCGTGCGGCCTGCTGTGCGCGACGGTGGCGGGGGCGCAGCGGCGTCCGGCGCCCGCCGCCGCGCCGCCGCCCGCGCTCGCGGCACG
>JANRIU010000035.1:0-31970 GCA_033764615.1 Gemmatimonadales bacterium
AGGGCGGCGAGCGCGGCGGCCGGGGCGGCCGCGGCGGGCGCGACCGCGAGCGGGACCGCGAGGCGAGCGAGTTCGTCGAGAACGTCGTGGCGATCAACCGCGTGGCGAAGGTCGTCAAGGGCGGCCGGCGCTTCAGCTTCAACGCGCTCGTGGCGATCGGCGACGGCAAGGGCAAGGTCGGCATCGCGACCGGCAAGGCGAACGAGGTCTCCGAGGCGGTGCGCAAGGCGGTCGAGGCGGCGAAGCGCGGCATGTTCGACGTCCCCCGCACCGGCACGACGATCCCGCACGAGGTGCTCGGCGGCCACGGCGCGGGGAGCGTGCTGCTGAAGCCCGCCGCGAGCGGCACGGGCGTCATCGCGGGTGGCCCGGTGCGCTCGGTGCTCGAGTGCGCGGGCGTCACCGACATCCTCACGAAGTCGCTCGGGTCGAACAACCCGCACAACATGGTCCGCGCCACGCTGGACGGGCTCCGGTCGCTGGTCTCGGTGCGCCACGTGGCGCGCGAGCGCGGCATCGAGGTCGACCAGCTGCCGTACAAGCCGCGGCAGGAGGGCTGATCGATGGGTCGCAATCCGGCGGTCGGGCGGCAGGGCCCGGCATACCACGCGGCGACGGTCCCCGACGAGTCGGTGGCGCCGCGCGTCCGCGTCAAGCAGGTCCGCTCGGCGAGCGGCCACGCGCACCCGCTCCGGCGGGTGCTCGAGGCGCTCGGCCTGAAGCACTACCAGGATGTCGTCGAGCTCCCGAACAACGCGGGGGTGCGCGGCATGCTCTTCAAGGTCCGGCACCTCGTCGAGGTCGCGCCGGCGGAGGCGAAGTGAGCCAGATGGCGGACGAGACCAGGCGGATCACGCTGTCCAACCTCGCGCCCGCGCCGGGCAGCACGCAGGCGCGCAAGCGCGTCGGCCGCGGCCCCGGCTCGGGCCTCGGCAAGACGTCGGGCCGCGGCCACAAGGGCCACAAGGCGCGCCAGAACGGCGGCACGAACCCGGGCTTCGAGGGCGGCCAGATGCCGATGTACCGGCGCCTGCCCAAGCGCGGCTTCACCAACCCGTTCAAGGTCGTCGCCCAGCCGGTGAACCTCTGGCAGCTCGCGGGGCTCCCGGCCGGCGACGTGAACCCGGACACGCTCTACGCGGCCGGCCTCGTCGGCAAGCGCGGCGAGGCGATCAAGCTCCTCGGCACCGGCGCCGTCGAGCGCGCGTTCAGCGTGAAGGGCATCGCCGTCTCCAAGGCGGCGAAGGCCAAGATCGAGGCGGCGGGCGGCACGGTCGAGGGCTGACATGACCGCCCCCCGCGCCACCGCCCCGGCGCCCGCCGCGGCCGGCCTCGGCCTCGACGACGAGCTCCAGCGCAAGATCCTCTTCACGGCGCTGTGCCTGCTGATCTACCGGGTCGGCGCGCACATCGCCGCGCCGGGGGTGAACGTCGCCGCCCTCGCGGACTACATCCGCAACTCGGGCGCCGCCGGCTTCTTCGGCCTCTACGACATGCTCGGCGGCGGCCTGTCGCGCGCGACGGTCTTCGCGCTCGGCATCATGCCGTACATCTCCTCGTCCATCATCTTCCAGCTCGCCGGCGGCATCGTGCCGCAGGTGGCGAAGATGCAGAAGGAGGAGGAGGGCCGGAAGAAGCTCACGCAGTGGACCCGCTACCTCGCGGTCGCCATCGCGATCTCGCAGGCGTGGACGTTCACGCTCTTCACCGAGTCGATCCAGGGCGCGGTGCCCAACCCGGGCTTCGCCAGCCGCCTCGTCATGACGCTCACGCTCACCTCGGGCGCGATCTTCGTGATGTGGCTCGGCGAGCAGATCACCGAGCGCGGCCTCGGCAACGGGATGAGCCTCCTCATCACGTTCTCGATCCTCGAGCGGCTCTGGCCGAGCTTCCTGCAGCTCCTGAACTTCGTCAAGAGCGACGTCGTCTCCCCGGTCGGCGCGCTGTTCTTCGTCGGCGTCCTGGTGGCGATCATCGGCGCCGTCGTCGGCATGACGGTCGCCGCGCGGCGCATCCCGATCCAGATCCCGCGGAAGGTGATGAGCCGCGGTCGCGTGCGCGAGGGCCAGAAGACGTTCATCCCGATCCGGCTGATCACCGCCGGCGTGATGCCGATCATCTTCGCCCAGACGATCATCATCGTCCCGGGCACGCTCGCCAGCTTCTTCCCGAACAACCGGGTGCTGAGCGACGTCGCCGCCTTCCTGCAGCCGGGCGGCGTGGTGTACAGCATCCTGTTCGCGTCGATGATCCTGCTGTTCAGCTTCTTCTACACGTCGATCATCTTCAACTCGGGCGACCTCGCCGAGAACCTGAAGAAGCAGGGCGCGTTCATCCCGGGCGTGCGGCCCGGCGCCGCCACGGCGGACTACATCGACGACGTGCTCGGCCGCGTGACGCTGCCGGGCGCCGCGTTCCTCGCGGCGATCGCGCTGCTGCCGATCATCGTCTCGAACCAGCTGAACATCCAGGCGCAGTTCGGCGGCACGTCGGTGCTGATCGTGGTCGGCGTGCTCCTCGACACGATCGCGCAGGTCGAGCAGCACCGCACGCTGCGGAAGTACGACAGCTTCATGAAGACGGGCCGGGTGAAGTTCCGCGGGCGCCAGTCGCGGTTCATGTAGGCGCGGGACGCGCGGCGCCGCCCACGACGGGCGGCGGGAGCGGCATGGCGAGGGAGCGAGGTGACCGGCGTGTCGCCCCGCTCCCTCGTTCGCCAGCGGCCCGGACGCGCGGCGATCCACCTCCGAGGGAGGGCAACCGATGCACATCCTGCTGATGGGCCCGCCGGGCGCGGGGAAGGGCACCCAGGGCGCGATCCTCGCCGGCGCCCTCGGCCTGCCGAAGTTCGCCACGGGCGACCTGCTGCGCGACCACGTGAAGCGCGGCACGCCGCTCGGCCTCCAGGCGAAGGCGGTCATGGAGGCCGGCCACCTGGTGAGCGACGAGCTGATCCTCGGCATCATCCGCGACGAGCTCGCGAAGCCCGAGGCCTCCGGCGGCGTGATCTTCGACGGCGTCGTCCGCACGATCCCGCAGGCCGAGGGGCTCGCGGCGATCCTCCAGTCGCTCGGGCGCTCGCTCGACCACGTCGTCTTCTTCGACGTGACCGACGAGGAGATCCTCGGCCGCCTCGAGAAGCGCCGCGGCATCGAGGGCCGCGCCGACGACGACCCGGAGGCCGTGGCCGTGCGGCTCAAGGCGTACCGCGCCCAGACGGCGCCGGTGCTCGCCTGGTATGAGGCGCGTGGGCTCGTGCGGCACGTGCCGGCCGTCGGCGCCGTCGACGCGGTGCACCAGCGCTTCCGGGCGGCGATCGGGCGGTAGGGCCGGCGGATGATGACGCTGAAGTCCCCCCGCGAGGTGGAGCGCATGGCGCACGCCGGCGGGATCGTCGCGCGCACCCTGCTGCGCATGCGCGAGCTGGTCCGCCCGGGGATCACCACCGAGGACCTCGACCGCGAGGCCGAGGCGTTCATCCGGAGCCACCCGGGCGCCACCCCGTCGTTCAAGGGGCTGTACGGCTTCCCCAAGTCGCTCTGCACCTCGATCGACGAGGAGATCGTCCACGGGATCCCCTCCACGAAGCGCGTGCTACGCGAGGGCTCCGTGGTCTCGGTCGACTGCGGCGTCCGCTTCGAGGGGATGCACGCCGACGCCGCGACCACGATCCCCGTGGGGACGATCCCCGCGGAGATCGCGCGCCTGCTCGCGGTCACCGAGGAGTGCCTCGCCCTCGGCGTGGCGCAGGCGCGGCCCGGCAACCACGTCGGCGACATCGGCCACGCGGTGCAGCAGCACGCGGAGGCGGCCGGTTTCGGCGTGGTGCGCGAGCTCGTCGGGCACGGCATCGGCGCGAAGTTCCATGAGGAGCCGCAGGTGCCGAACCACGGCCGGCCGAAGCGCGGGCCGCGCCTGCAGGCCGGCATGACGATCGCCATCGAGCCGATGATCACCGCCGGGCGCCACGAGACCAGGACGCTCGCCGATAAGTGGACCGTCGTCACCGCGGACGGCTCGTTCAGCGCGCACTTCGAGCACACCGTCGCGATCCTCGCCGACGGCCCCCGCATCCTGACCCTCGCCGCCTGACGCGGGCGGGCCCCGGCCGTATCATGCCGGGATGCCCGCCTCCGTCCCCTGCCGGCGCGCGCCGCGCCTCGCATTGCTGGTGCTCTCCCTGCTCGCGGCCCCCGCGGCCGCGCAGGCGCGCGCCCGCGCCCTCGGCATTGCCCCCGGCATCTTCGCGCCCGGCCCGCTCAACGCCCTCACCGACGTCGCCGGCGTCCGCGTCGGCCACGCGACGGTGCACGAGGGCGACTCGGTGCACACCGGTGTCACCGTCATCCTCCCGCACGGCGGCAACGCCTTCCTCGACCGCGTCCCCGCGGCGCTCGTCGTGGGGAACGGCTTCGGGAAGTTCGTCGGCGTCTCGCAGGTCCAGGAGCTCGGCGAGCTGGAGACGCCGATCGCGCTCACCTGCACGCTCTGCGTCTGGCGCGTTGCCGACGCGCTCGCGGCGTGGATGCTGGAGCAGCCCGGGCTCGAGCGCGTCCGCTCGATCAACCCCGTGGTCGGCGAGACGAATGACGGCGGCCTCAACGCCATCCGGCAGCGGCCGGTGACGGCGGCGCACGTGCGCGCGGCGCTGGCCGCCGCGGGCACGGGACCGGTCGAGGAGGGGAGCGTCGGCGCGGGGACGGGGACGATCGCGTTCGGCTGGAAGGGCGGCATTGGCACCAGCTCGCGGCGGCTCCCCGCGGCGCTCGGCGGGCACACGGTCGGCGTGCTGGTGCAGGCGAACTTCGGCGGCGTGCTCACGGTGCTCGGGGTGCCGGTCGGCCAGCGGCTCGGCCGGCACGCCTTCCGCGACGCGCTCGGGGCGGAGCGCGGCGACGGCTCGATCGTGGTCGTGGTGGCGACGGACGCGCCGCTCTCCGACCGGAACCTGCGCCGCCTCGCCCAGCGCGCGCTGCTGGGCGTCGGGCGCACGGGCGGCACCATGGCCAACGGCTCGGGCGACTACGTGCTGGCGTTCAGCACGGCGCCGGAGGTGCGACGCCGCGTTGGCGCCGACCTGCCGCCGCGGCGCGCTGGCGCGGAGCTCGAGAACGAGTCGGTCTCCGCCCTCGGCACCGCCGCCATCGAGGCGACGGAGGAGGCGATCTACGACGCGCTGTTCACGGCGACGGCGGTCTCGGTGCCGGGGCGGACGGTGACGCCGCTGCCGGCCGACACGGTGGCGGCGATGGTGCGCGCCGCGGGGCTGGCGCGCTGAGCGCGCCTAGCCCGCGAGCGTGCGGAGCAGCCACGCGTGCATCGCCGGGTTGCCGGCCACCACGCCGCAGCGCTCCAGGCCCGAGAGCGGTGTCCCGTCGAAGTCGGTGATGACGCCCCCCGCCTCGCGGATGAGCACGATCCCCGCCGCGATGTCCCACGGCGAGAGCCGCAGTTCCCAGAACCCCTCGAAGCGACCCGCCGAGACGTCCGCCAGGTCGAGCGCCGCCGCTCCCGCCCGCCGGATGCCGGCCGCCGCACCCGCGACGGCGCGGAACTGGCGCTGGTACGCCTCCCAGCGCGAGAGGTCGCTGAAGGGGAAGCCGGTGCCGATGAGGGCGAAGGCCGGGTCATCTATGGTGCTGACGCGGAGTCGCGTGCCGTCCAGGAAGGCGCCGGCCCCGCGCGCCGCGGTGTACCGGTCGCCGCGGGCCCCGTGCCGCACCACGCCGGCCAGCAGCTCGCCATCGACCGCGGCGGCGATGGAGATGGCGTACTGCGGGTAGCCGTGGAGGAAGTTGGTGGTGCCGTCGAGCGGGTCGACGACCCAGACGAGGCCGCGGCGCACGTCGGGCTCGTCCGGCGAGAGCTCCTCGCCGAGCACCCGGCCGGACGGCTCGGCGGCGAGGAGCATTTCGCGGATGAGCATCTCGGCCGTGCGGTCGACGTGCGTGACGAAGTCGCGCGCGCCCTTGGCGCTCCAGCCGGCGGGGCCGGCAGGCGGCCGGGCGGTGGCGAGGAAGCCGAAGGCGCGGTCGGCCGCGGCCTCGGCGATGCGGAGCAAGTCGTTTGCCTGCAACGGATTGCCACCCTTCGGGGGGGTCGGTAGCTTGGCCGGATGCCTCGCATCTTCTCCGGAATCCAGCCCTCGGGCGAACTGCACATCGGCAACTGGCTTGGCGCGGTCCAGAACTGGGTCGAGCTGCAGTCGCGCCACGAGTGCTTCTTCTGCATCGTCGACCAGCACGCCATCACGCTGCGCTACGAGCCGCAGGCGCTCGCGCAGCGCACGGTCGAGATGGCGATCGGCCTGCTCGCGAGCGGCATCGACCCCGAGCGGGTCACCCTGTTCGTGCAGAGCCACGTGCCGGAGCACACCGAGCTCATGTGGCTGCTCAACACCGTCACGCCGATCGGCGAGCTCGAGCGGATGACGCAGTTCAAGGATAAGTCCCAGCGCTTCGAGTCGGTGCCGGCGGGGCTGCTGAACTACCCGGTGCTGATGGCGGCGGACATCATGCTCTACCGCGCCGACCTCGTGCCGGTGGGCGAGGACCAGACGCAGCACCTCGAGCTCGCGCGCGAGATCGTGCGCAAGTGGAACCTCGAGTTCAACGGCGGCGAGGCGTACTTCCCCGAGCCGCAGCCGCTGCTCACCACGGCGCGCCGCATCATGGGGCTCGACGGGCAGGCGAAGATGTCGAAGTCGCTGGGGAACACGGTGGCGATCCTGGCGGAGCCGGAGGAGATCGCGGCGCGCCTGCGCCCGGCGAAGACCGACCCGGCGCGGCTCCGGCGGCAGGATCCGGGCAACCCCGAGCACTGCAACGTGTACACGCTGCACCGCAGCTTCTCGCCGGCCGCGACGCTCGACGAGGTGCAGGCGAAGTGCCGCGGCGCCGCGTGGGGCTGCCTCGACTGCAAGGCGGTGCTCGCCGACAACCTGGGCGCCAGGCTGGCCCCCGTGCGCGAACGGGCCCGCGAGCTGGCCGCCGCGCCCGGGACCGTCCGGGAGATCCTGGCGGCCGGCGCCGCGCGGGCCCGCGCGGTGGCCGGCGAGACGATGCGGGCGGTCCGCTCGCGGATGGGCTTCCTGGCGGCCTGACCGTGGCCGGCGCCCGGGAGGGATCGCGGGACGCGATGGAGAAGATCATCCGCGCCGCCATCGAGCGCGGAGCCTCCGACCTGCACATCAAGGCGGGCGACGTGTTCCGGGCCCGCATCGGCGGCCGCCTCGTCGCCCTCACCAAGCAGCGGCTGACGCCGCTCCAGACGCGGGTGATCGCGCAGCGCCTGCTGCCGACCGACGCCGACCGCGAGCGCCTCGACACGCTGCGCGACGTCGATTGCTCGTGGGGCCTGCCGGGTGTCGGGCGGTTCCGCGTGAACATCTCGCGCCAGCGCTCCTCGATCATGATCGTCATGCGCATCGTGCCGTTCACGGTGCCGACGCTCGGCGGGCTCGGGCTGCCGGACGTGCTCGCCCGGCTGGCGGAGTCGGCGCGCGGGCTGGTGCTCCTGGCGGGCGTGCCGGGGAGCGGGCGCAGCACGACGCTCGCCGCGATGGTGCAGCACCTCAACGCCAGCCAGCCGCGTCACGTCATCTGCCTCGAGCAGCCGATCGAGTTCCTCCACCGCGACCTGAAGGGCTCCATCACGCAGCGCGAGGTCGGCGTCGACACCGACGACTTCGCCAGCGGCGTGCGCGCCGCGCTCCGGCAGGACCCCGACGTCATCGTGCTCGGCGACGTGACCGACGGGGCGGCGTTCGAGAGCGCGCTCAAGGCCGCGGAGACCGGGCGGCTCGTGCTCGCGGCGACGCCGACGCGCGACGTGGCGGCGACGCTCGAGCGCCTCACGTCGCTGCTCCCGCGCGAGGAGCGCGACGTGGGGCGCATCCGCCTGGCGGACGCACTGCTCGGCGTGGTGGCGCAACGCCTGCTGCCGCGGGCCGATGGCCGCGGTCGCGTCGCCGTGTGCGAGGTGCTGCTCGCCACGCCGGCGGTGCGCGAGATGCTCCGGGAGGGCGGCCGGCTGGAGATCGGCGCCATCATCGAGGAGGGGGCCGCCTCGGGGATGCAGACGTTCGGGCAGCATGCGGCGCAGCTCGCCGAGGCGGGCGTGCTCCCGCCCGACGGGCTGCTGCCGACCACGCCGTCGGGGCCGAGGCGGGCGCGGAGCGCGCCTGCCGCCTGACACGGGCGCGGCGCTGCCGGCGTGGCTCCGGCACCCGCGCGAGGCCGGCACGCCGGACGCGGAGGCCGCGCGACGCGCCACCGCGGAGCGGCTCGTGGCGCTCGGCTGGGCCGTGGAGGAGGATCGCTTCACCTTCGCCGGCAGCACGCTGAAGGCGTTCCCGCTGCTCGGCGCCGCCGTCGCCTGGCTGGTGCTGCTGGAGGCGCCGCTGCTCCACCTGCCCGGCGTGCCGGCGTGGGGCGCGGCGGCGGTGCTCGCGCCGGGACTGCTCGCGGCGGCGCTGCTCGTCGCGGCCGTCGGCCTCGGCTGGACCGCGCTGGGCGACCCGCCGCGGCAGGACGCCTCCCTCATCGCCACGCGGCCGGGCGCGGCGCCCCGCCGCTGGATCGTGGCGCACCTCGACACCAAGGCGCAGGGCCACTCGCTCGCGGGCCGCATCGTGGCGGTCGGCGTGCTCGCGGCGGCGGTGCTGGCCCTCGGCGTCGCCGCGGCGTGGCGCGCGAGCGGGCCGCTGCCGCCGATGGCGATCGCCGCGGTGTCGCTGCTCGGGCTCGCGGCGAGCACCCTGGCCGCGCGCGGCGGGCGGCACGGCGCGAGCCCCGGCGCGCGCGACAACGCGAGCGGCATCGTGGCGCTGCTCGCGGCGGCCCGCGACGCGGGGCCGGAGACCGGCCTGGTGGTGACGGGTGCCGAGGAGTTCGGCCTGGTCGGCGCGCGACTGCTGGCACGCCGCCATCCGGCGCGCTTCCGCGGCGCCGAGGTGATCAACCTCGACACGCTGGATGACGACGGCCCCCTCTCGCTGCTCGCGCACGACCGCCGGGGCGGGGCGTACGCGCGCGCGCTGGCGCCCTCGCTCGCGAGCCTGGGGCTCCCCGTGCGCTTCCCGCTGCTGCCGCCCGGCGTGCTGGTCGACAGCGTGCCGTTCGCGCGCGCGGGCGCGACGGCGGTCACCGTGGCGCGGGTGACGTGGCAGACGCTCCGGATCGTGCACACCCCGCGCGACACGGACGCCGGCCTCGCCTTCGACACCGCCGAGCGCCTCGGCCGCCTGCTCGCCCGCCCCGGTCAGGCGTCGCGCGCGGTTGTGCCGCCCCCCTCGGCCGACTAGGTTCTTGCGGGACGGGGGGCCCGGTCCGGGACCCCCCTTTTTCGTGTCCATGCGCGGGAGACGGCCGGCCGATGTTCGATGCGGGGACCCGGTGCCTGGTGGTCGTGGGCGCCCAGTGGGGGGACGAGGGGAAGGGGAAGCTGGTCGACGTGCTCGCCGAGCGCGCCGACCTCGTGGTGCGCTACCAGGGCGGCGCCAACGCCGGCCACACCGTGCACGTCGGGGACGACCAGTTCATCCTGCACCAGATCCCGTCCGGCATCCTGCACCCGGGCGTCACCTGCGTCGTCGGCAACGGCGTGGTGCTGGACGCGGAGACGTTCTTCACCGAGCTCGACCGGCTCGCGGCGCGCGGCGTGGACGTCTCGGGCCGCCTCGTCGTGTCGGACCGCGCGCACCTCGTGCTGCCGTACCACCGCCTGCTCGACCGCGCGAGCGAGAAGTCGGCCGGCGAGAAGGCGCAGGCGATCGGCACCACCGGGCGCGGCATCGGCCCCGCGTACGAGGACAAGACGGGCCGCCGCGGCGTGCGCGTCGGCGACCTGCGGGACCTCGCGGCGCTGCGCGACGTGGTGGCCGAGCGCGTGGCGCGCGCCAACCAGCTCCTGGGGCTGATGCACGCCTCGGAGCTGGCGGACGTGCGCCAGCACCTCGACCTGCTCGACCGCATCGCGCCGCGCCTCCTCGCGCTCGCCGCCGATGCCGGGCTCGTCGTCCACCGCGCGCTGCGCGAGGGGCGCGCCGTGCTGCTCGAGGGCGCGCAGGGCGCGCTGCTCGACGTGGACCACGGCACCTACCCGTTCGTGACGAGCTCCAACACCACAGCGGGCGGTGCCTCGGTCGGCGCCGGCATCGGTCCGACGGCGATCGACGGCGTGCTCGGCGTGGTGAAGGCGTACAGCACGCGCGTCGGCAACGGCCCGCTGCCGACCGAGGCGCCGGATCCGGTCGGCTCGCGGCTGCGCGAGCTGGGCGGCGAGTTCGGCGCCACGACGGGGCGGCCGCGCCGCTGCGGCTGGTTCGACGCGCCGGTGGTGCGCTACGCCGTGCGCGTGAACGGGCTCACGGGGCTCGCGGTGACGAAGCTCGACGTGCTCGACACCTTCGACGAGGTGCCCGTCTGCGTCGGCTACCGGCTCGACGGCGAGGCGCTCGACGAGCTCCCCGCGGAGACGCTCCGCCTCGCGCGCGTCGAGCCGGTGTACGAGCGCCTGCCCGGCTGGCGCCAGCCGACGGGCGATGCGCGCACCCTCGCCGACCTCCCGGCCGCCGCGCGCGCCTACCTCGACCGCCTCGAGCGGCTCTCCGGCGCCCCGATCCGCTACGTGTCGGTGGGCACGCGGCGCGACCAGATCATCGGCCTGTGACCGCCGCGCCGTCGCCGCTCGCCATCGACACCGACCTGCTCGTCGTCGGCGCGGGGCCGTGCGGGCTCGCGGTCGGCGTCGCGGCGGCGGAGGCAGGCGTGCCCTGCGTCCTGCTCGACCGCCGCACGGTGGTCGGCACGCTCGAGCGGTATCCGCTCAACATGACGTTCTTCTCGACGCCCGAGCGCCTGGAGATCGGCGGCGTGCCCTTCGTGACGGCGAGCACGAAGCCGACGCGGCAGGACGGCCTCGTGTACTACCGCAAGGTGGCCGAGCGGTTCGCGCTCGACATCCGCGTCGGCGTGGAGGCGACGGCGATCACGCCGCGGCCCGGTGGCGGCTTCCGCGTCGGCGTCCGGCACCGTGACGGCGAGGCCGTCGGCTCCGCCGCCAACGTCGTCATCGCCACCGGCTACTACGACTGGCCGAACCGCCTCGGCATCCCCGGCGAGGAGCTGCCGCACGTCTCGCACTACTTCACCGAGGGGCACGGCTACTGGCGCCGGCGGGTCGTGGTGGTGGGCGCGGGCAACTCCGCGGTGGACGCGGCGCTCGAGTGCTGGCGCGCCGGCGCGGCGGTGACGCTCGTCCACGTCGGGGACGCGCTCGACGGCACGGTGAAGCCGTGGGTGCTGCCGGACATGCACAACCGGATGCGCGAGGGGAGCATCGCCGTCCGCTGGCGGACGCGGGTCGCGGCGATCGCCGCGGGCTGGGTCGACCTGGAGGGGCCGGCGGGGCCGGAGCGCCTGCCGGCCGACGGGGTGCTGCTGATGACGGGGTACCACGCCGACACGGCGCTCGTCGCCGGGGCCGGCGTGCCGGTGGACGAGGCGACCGGCATCCCGGCGCACGACGAGGCGACGATGGCGACGCCGGTGCCCGGGCTGTACCTCGCCGGCGTGATCGCGTCGGGGAAGGACGCCAACCGGCTCTTCATCGAGAACGCGCGCGGGCACGGTCCCGCGATCGTGCGGCACGTGCTCGCACGGCGCGCGGCTACGGCAGGCGGTTCCGCTCGTAGCTCAGGTTGCGCGGCGTGACGCGCCACTCGTAGTCGCGCGCCACGGGGAGCCCGCCGTTGACGCGCGGGTCGACGTAGCTGGAGCGCAGCCGGGCGCGCACCACCACCGACACGATCCGGTTGTACGCCCGCGCGGTATCCGCCGGATTCGCGACCGCGGCCTCGCCGCCGTCGGCGAAGATCAGCCGCACCTGCCAGCCCTCCACCCCATCCGCCATCACCTCGCCGCGGTAGCTGCCGTCGGCGTTGTAGCGCTCGGCGCGCATGATGGTCGAGTCCTGCCTCCAGTACGCGACCGCCGAGAGGGGCTGGAGCACCGCGCCGTGCGGCAGCGGGAGGCCGCCGTCCAGCCCGTGCGGGGTCAGGAAGAGCGTCGGCAGGCTCGCGAGCGTGACGCTGAACGAGTCCGTGGCCGCGCCGCGGCGGTCCACCGCCGTCACGAGGCCGAGTCGCCGCGGCAGCGCGCCGCCGAGGAGCATCACGCGGCCCGCCTCCACGTCGGGCGTCGTGCCGCCCGCCTGCTTCGCGAAGTCGAAGCAGCGCTCGCCGCACGTGCCCTCGCCGAGCGGCGTGATCGGGTTCGGCGCGCCCGTGGGCGGCGTCAGGGCGAACTCGGGCGCGGGGAAGCGGGACGCGGCGAGCACCACGAGCGTGTCGCCGCGGACGCGCACCCAGCCGAAGTCCGCGGAGCTGATGTCGCTCTGGTCCGTCATGCCGACGCCGGCCATCTGTGCGTCGCGCGCGAGCGACATGCCGAGGAAGCGCGCGTTGCGGCCGACCTCCTCGCGCTGGCGGTTGGCGGAGAGCCCCTTCCACGAGGCCATGGCGAAGGCGGTGGTGCTCGTGAGCACCAGGACGCCGATCACCATGGCGATGAGCAGCTCGACCAGCGAGAAGCCGGCGCGCGTGGAGCGCGGGCGGCGGGGCGGGCGCGGCATCAGGTCGTGGCCCGGTAGATGAGGGTGACGAAGCGCACGGGCTGCGTCTGGCGCGGGTAGCTGACCTGCACCGTCACGCGGCGCAGGGTGCTCCCCTCGTCGACGACGGTCACCGTCCGGCGGTACGCGCCGTTGCTGCTGGCGACGCCGGTCGCGGAGAGGCGGACGTCGGTGTTGGCCAGGTTGTTCGGGTTCTGGGCGCGGAGCCACTCGACGTGCGCGCGGCCGATCTCGAGCGCGTTCGTCCGGTTGTTGACGTTCGTGGTCGTGGCCAGCATGAGCGTCTGGGAGCGCGCGACCGCGAGCACGCCCACCGTCAGCAGCATCACCGCGACCATCACGCTGATCAGCGAGAAGCCGCGCTCGGCGCGCCGCCGGCGCGCCCGTCCCGTCGTGGTCGTCGTCATCGCCATGTCCCGTTGGCCTGGTACATCCAGGGGCGGATCGCGCCGCCGCCGCGGATGGTGACCGCGGCGACGGCCGTGGGGTCGCCGGGGTGCCGGAGGTAGATCACGCCCCGCGTGCCGAAGGGGCGCGGCAGGCCTCGGCTGTCGATGTCGAGGCGCAGGCTGTCGAGCACGATCGCGCCGGTGCTGCCGGTGTCACCCGGGGCGGCGGGCGCCACGCCGCGGCCGAACTCGACGCCGTTCTCGAGGCGCCGGTTCTTCGGGGTGCGGAGGGTGTCCTGCTCGGCGGCGGAGAGCGAGAACACGCTGTCGCCGTCGGTGTCCATGAAGCCGCTGTAGGTGCCGCCCGGCTCGTCGAAGGTGAGGCGCACGTGCCGCCGCGCCGCCAGCGCGCGCGTGCGCGCGGCCTCGAGGTCGGCGGCGAGGGCGAGCGCGGCGGCGCTCACGCGCTGGCGGGGCGAGAGCCGGAGCCGGGGGGTCGCGACCGCCGCCATGATGCCGACGACGACCAGGACGATCATCAGCTCGACGAGCGAGACGCCAGCGCGGGCGGCGCGGGCGCGGCGGATCCGTCCGCAGGAGGCCATGTCAGTACACCGGCCGGTAGGCGATCTGGGTCACGGTGGAGACGCGGGGCGTGCCGGCGGGGAGGTTGCGCGCCTGCTCGAAGCGGAGGTCGAACGCCCAGTCGCGGTTCGGGGCGGCGTAGACGCCACCGGAGCGCCACGCGCTCGCCGCATACCGGCTGGCGAAGAGCGACACCATCGACCCGCGGTAGCGCACCACGCGGTTCGTCCAGTTCTGGAGGAAGCGCGGGAAGTTCTCCAGCCCGCCGCTGTAGGCCGGGCTGCCGCAGCCCGGGCGCCATGCGTCGCAGGGGGTCGGCACGTGCCCCGATGCCACGGCGCCGTTGATCACCAGCGTGTCGGGCAGGTTGTCGCCGAACTGCGGCACGCACGACCGGTTGGGGTTCGTGTTGTTGGCGCTGCAGCCGGTGTTGCGGTTGAAGTTCGTCGCCCCGATGTCGTCGCGCCACGTCGTGCCCAGGAAGGTCACCGCGTCGGCGATGATCGCCGCCGGCTTCCACGCCCCGAGGTCGAGGTTGAAGTCGCCCCAGACGTAGACGGGGCGGTCGCTCGCGAAGGTGAAGCGCGGGCCCGGCAGGGTGTCGGTCGCGAGGAGCCGCACGGCCGGGAAGTCCCGGTCGGTGGCCGCCAGGTTGGCGCCGCGGAACGTCACGTACATGATCTCGGTGAAGCGGTTGGCCGAGTCGCCCGCCACCCACTGGCGCAGGCGGCGCACGTTGATGCCGAGCACCTCGACGCCCCGCCGCTCGCGGCTGTCCGCGAAGGTGTTGCGGCCGAAGGAGAAGATCGAGTCGCAGGAGACCGCCGTCGTGTTCACCTGCGGCAGCTGCATCGCCACCGAGAGCCCGTTCGTCGCCGGCGGCACGCCGGGCGTGCGCCGGAAGTTGCCGTTCGCGACCGACGGCGTCGTCATCGCGGTGCAGAGCGCCTGCACCGGGTTGGTCGCGGCGAGGTCGACGGTGAGGTGCCAGTCGGCCTTCCACGCGAACTTCGCGTCCCGCAGGTCGCCGGCGTCCGCCGGGGCCATCGTGTCGATGAGCGCGATCGGGTTCATCCCCTGCGGCAGCGGGATGCGGAGCGGCGTCACGCCATGCGCGGCGGTCTGGACCCGGCCGTCGAAGTTCGTCGCCGAGCGCGAGCGGAAGGTCGAGAAGTTCGTGACCGACCGGCTGTCGAAGTCGAGCAGGTTCGCCACGGCGCTGGCGTTGTTCACGCGCACCGTGCCGCCGAAGCACGGCGTCGTGTTGTCCTTGCGGCAGCGCGCGATGCTGTCGGGCGTGGTGATGTACGACTGGAACGCGAGCGTGGCGCCGGGGAACAGGTAGATGTTGCTGTTCGAGTGGACCCAGCCCGCGAAGGTCATGTTCGGACCCGGGTTGATCTCGAGGTCCCCCTCGTAGAACACGCCGAACTGGAAGATCGGGATCGCGGCGGTCTTCACCGAGACGACCGCCTTCGCCGCGTTGTTCTGCGCGTCGCGCGCCTTGATCGTCACGTCGTACGGCCGCACCGCGGCGAGGAGGCCCTTGTACGGCCCCTGGCTGATCCGCGTGTTCTGCTCGGCGCCCGCCGTGTCGGCGCGGATGGTGTCGTACGTGATGCCGGCGATCGCCGTGCTGATCGTCGCCGGGGTGATGGAGTCGAGGTTCGCCTGCGTGACGAAGCCGCGCGACGCGGTCACCTCGCCGAGCCTGGCCATCACGGCGTCGGCGGCGGCTTCCGCCGCATACGTCACGTACGACCCGCCGACATCGGTGGTGCCGGAGCGCTGGGCGCTGATGACGGACGTCATCGCCGCGCCGATGAGGGCGGTGAAGAGGACGAGGGCCACGAGCGTCGCCTCGAGGGCGAAACCGCGCGTGCGGGACCGACGGTTGGACTTCGGCATGACCGACCACCTCCAGGCAGCTGGGCTGTCTCCGGGATGGAGACCCCGTGGCTTTGCGCCCCGCCGTCACCGGCGGTTTGCCCTTGTCTGGAATCGGCATCTGGCGCCGTTCCTTGAGTTCCCGTGACAAGCAAGGGGTGGGCCAGCGGGCGAGGACGGGCCGGGGGGCGGGCGGGCGGAACGCGGCAAGCCGTTGCGGGACAGCGGCTTCCGGCCAGGGTGGTCCGCCCGCGACGGGACGCGGGCACCGAGCGTGGCGTGAGACGGGCCTCGCAGGACGCGAGGCCCGGGACGGGCCGGCTACTGGTTCGCGGTGAACCACGCCGCGGCGTCGAAGCCCGTCGGGTCGAGCTCGAAGTAGCGGTTCTTCGTCCACACCGCGGTCGTCGGGAAGTAGGGCGGGGCCGTGCGCTGGGTGCACGTGTCCCACGCGCGCGCGGAGAGCCAGCCCTGTCCGGGGTCACGGCCAAGCCCGCCGGCGAGCTTCATGATGACGCCCCCGAGCACGGAGAAGCAGCCACGTCCGCGAGGCTGTCCGTTGCATGAGACGGCGACCTGGCGCCGATTGTCGGCGACGGTCACCACGCCCTGCGGCCCCATGCGGTTGTTGCCGACGGCCTCGGCGCCGAGCGCGCCGAGCGTGAGCAGGACGCCGTTCACGGTGAGGCCGGGAGGGTTGCGCACCCGGTAGCGGCCCGCCGAGGGAGAGCCGCTCGTCACGCGGAACGGTGCGGTGAGGTTGTTGTCGGCCGCGTACATCCCGCCGTAGGCGATGAGCCCGAGGATGTCGGCGCAGGTGGTGCTCGGCGGCGTCACGTAGGTGAGGTTGTCCACGAACGTGATGTTGCCCGTGGCGACGAGCGTCGCCTGCCCGCGGAACTGCCCGGAGATGGCGACGCTGCCGTTGATGAACAGCAGGCCGACGTAGTTGAGGTTGAACGCGCGGCTGAGGGGCCAGAGATAGCGGGCGGAGGTGGCCGTGGTGCGGCTTCCGGCGTAATCCGACAGCGGCTTGTTCACGATCGCGGAGGGCGCGTTGCCCCCCCAGCCCGGATACTCCGCCCACGCCGCGAGCGTATCGGGCTGGGCCTCGAAGCCATCGGTCAGCCGGGCATCGCCGCCGAGATAGCAGATCGATCGGCTGTCGTTGAGCAGGTTCTGGGCGCGGTTGAGCCCGGGGTTGGCCAAGCCCCCGGACGGATCCAGCACGGCGTTGTACGGGTTCGTGTCCGCGGCGGTGCGGAAGCGCGGCAGCGGCTCGGCGGGTGGGTTCGCCGGGAGCATCACCCCGCAGTTCGGCGAGCCGCGATTGGGGTCGCGGTAGCGGGGGCCGGTGAAGAGGAAGTCGTCCCCCGTGACGCCGTGCGTCTGCTGGTCCCAGCGTCGCCCGAGCACGTACGCGCGTTGCTGGGCCACGGCCGGGTCGCGGGGCCGGATGATGCGGAAGAAACCCTCGTTGGCGCCGTCGAAGCGACCGTCCTCGTCGATGTCCACGGCGACGAACTCCAGCCGCATGCCGGGGTCCCGCCGGGTGGTGTCGTAGGTGGCACCCTCGTCGATCACGTACCCGCTCGGCTGCGCGAGGTCCTCGAGCGTGTCGAGCGCGGTCGGCGATGGCATCCGAATGCGCGACACGTTCTCGCGGACGCCGGCGAGGAAGACGCCGGCGGAACGGTTGGTCACCGTCCGTGACGTGGTGACGGGGCCGTTGAACGTGGCCGGTCCGCCTGCGCAGAGGAAGTAGTTGTCGTTGGAGTGGACGGGGCCCGAGCGCACGGCGCCGGCGGCAACGCAGACCGGCATCGTGTCGATGAACTCCGCGAACTTCGCGAACGTCTCCTGGCCCAGCTGCAGCCGGCGCACCGCGACGAGGCCGCGCTGGTCGTAGACCATCGAGAGCACGCTGCCGAAGATGCCGAACTGGCCCGAGACGTTGCCGCTCCGGCCCGCGACCACCGTGCGCCGGAGGCCGGGGATCGTGGCGTTGCCCGCGGTGGAGACGGGGGCGCTGTCCTCGAGGACGACCCGCCCGTTGAGCGGCAGCGTGATGTTGGCGGCGTTCATGGAGTCGCGCGCCCAGTCGAGGCCCGCCTCCGCGATGGCGTCGGCCTGTGCGCTGGCGGCCTGCCAGCGGGTCACGAGGTTGGCGCTGCTGCTGAGCTGCACGGCGGCGAAGGCGAGCGCGGCCACGGTGATGGCCAGCAGCATCGTCATCAGCAGCGCGATGCCGCGCTCGCCGTCGCGGCGGCGCCGCGCGGGGCCGGGACGGGACATGGGCGCGCTCACGGGTTCGGGGTGACGGTGCCGGTCGAGATCAGCGGCGACTCGGTCGGGGTGCAGTCGGCGGCGCTCACCGCGTACACGTACGGCACGTTCGGCAGCACGCGCGTGTCGGCCCAGGTGTAGTTGGCCGCCAGCGCCGCGGGGACGGCCATGATCGCCGGGCCGAACGCCGGCTCCGCGGCCAGCCGGCGGTAGATCGCGTACTGCTGCACGTCCCGTTCGCCGCTCGCCTCGTCGGGGGAGGCGGGCCACGTCAGCGTGACGCCCGGGGGCGTGGCGGGGGCGTTGACCGTCGTGGTGATCGGGCCGTTGAACACCGGGACCGCGCCGCAGGTGCGCAGCTGCACGAGGCCGTTGTTGCGCAGCTCCACGAACGCCGTGATGTCGCGCGTGCGGCGGTCCGCACCGGCCTGCGCGTTCGAGACGCGCAGGTTCATGCGGATCGCGCGCACGCTGTCGGCGGCGGCCGAGCGCGAGCCCGCCGTGTCGCCCGCCGCCCCGTGCGTCGCCGTCTCGTGCCGGATCGGTAGCAGCCCGGGCGTGGTCGACGAGACGAAGTTCGTGTCCACCCGGCTGGCTGGCGCGAGGCCGCGCACGAAGAACTCGAGGAACGGCCGGCCCGGCACCTGATAGATGCGCCGCGCCACCATCTGCGGCGGCTGGCTGTTGAACTGCTGCAGCAGCATCCAGTCGTCCGGGTCGTCCGGCGTGGTGGAGTCCGGGCGGAAGTAGAAGAGCAGCAGCTCGGCGCGGGACGGCAGGTTGTTCGTGAGCACGAACGAGGCGCGCGGCCAGCGGAAGGTGCTGTTCGGGAGGGTGAACTCGGAGTCGGCCGGCATCGCGAGCGTCGCGCCCGCCGGCACGTCCGGATTCACGTAGACGGCCTCGCCGTCCTGCACGTTCGTGACGTAGTTGCCGTGCACCGCCACGACGGTCGTGTCGCCGTAGACGAACATCGGCTGGTTGGGCACCGTGCCCGAGCCGGTCGTGCGCAGCACCTGCTCGAGGCTCCCCGCGGCATACCGGGCGTTCTGCACCAGCTCGAAGCGCTGTCCGCCGATCGCGAAGGTGCGCCGCTGGGACTGCAGCGCCGCCACCGCCGAGCCCACGATCGCGGCCACGACGACCATGCTGATCAGGAGCTCGATCAGCGAGAAGCCGCGCCGCCCGCGCGCGCGCCGCGCGCTCACGGCCGGGCCACCGTGGTGGTGAGCGAGATGGTGTCCGGCATGGCGGGATCCCACACGCTCACCGTCACCACCGTGTAGTCCGTGCCGCTCTGCTGGCGGCGGAGCACCTGCGTGCGCCGCACCATCCGCGGGAAGTCGGGGAAGAAGCCGGGCGCGGTCTGCGCGTTGTTGTAGGCCGCCGGGACGGGATAGACCGCCTCCGACTGGATGGTGCGCAGCTGGGTGGCGGCGATCTCCGTCGCGACGGCGCGGATGTTCGACGTGGCCGAGGCATGGGAGAACTGCCCGGCGAAGCGGGCGAACGAGAGCAGCGTGATGGCGAGCACGATCATCGCCACGAGCGCCTCGATGAGGGTGAAGCCGCGGCGGCGGGCGCGCGGGCGCATCAGTCGACCGTCACCCAGCTGCCGGAGGTGGCGCTCGCGGCGCGGTACTGCCACCACGTGAAGCGCCCCGTGGCGGGCACGACCACGCCGGCGCGCGTGTTCTTGCTCCAGCCGCCCCCGTCGCGGATCGACGTGATGTAGAAGCCCCCTGCCTGGCTCGCGGTGCCGTCGCGCCGGAACACGAGGCGCGGCAGGTTGGCCTGCGGGTCGCGCGTGAAGTTGAACGTCTCCTCGCCCGCCTCGGCGAGCGACGGCGCCTGCCGCCGCCCGAAGGTGACGCCGTCGTCCAGCACGACCTGGTAGGTGCGCTCGCTCGCGTCGGCCACGAGGTTGTTGTTGCGGTCGTCGAGCACGCGCAGCGCGCGGGCCGTCGAGTCGAACCAGACGACCTGCGTGCGCTGCGTGCTGACCGCCGTCCGCTGCACCAGCGACAGCGCCGCACCCAGCGAGCGCGCCTGCGCGCTGATGCGGAACGAGTCCACGTCCACGCGCGTGAGCGCCACGCCGGTGAGGATGGAGATCAGCGTGATCACCATCAGCACCTCGACCAGCGTGGTCCCGCGCCGGCGGTGGCCGGCGGACGACGGCATGGCAGTCTCCCCCTGGATCGGCTGGCGGACCATTCCCTGTCCCTGCGGCGCTTCAGTGGCAAGCCCCGCGCCATCGAGAAAACCCGGCGTGCCGGCCCCGCGCCACCGGGCCGTGGCCGACTGCGGCGGGCAACGCGCAAGTCCTTGTGTCGCAACAACCAAGGAAGCTATCGCGTCCCCCGGCCGCGGCGCCACCCGCGCCCCGCTTGGTCGCCCGTCCGGCCGGTGGTACGTTTGGCGACCAGAAATCGCACACTCCTTCTCCCGCAGTCCCCTCGAAGTGACCATGGCCGACACCACCCTGATGGACAAGCTCGTGTCGCTCTGCAAGCGGCGCGGTTTCGTGTTCCAGTCGTCCGAGATCTACGGCGGGCTCGGCTCCGTCTGGGACTACGGCCCGCTCGGCGTCGAGCTCAAGAAGAACGTGAAGGACCGCTGGTGGCGGGCGATGGTCCACGCGCGCGACGACATCGAGGGTCTCGATGCCGCGATCCTGATGCACCCGCGGGTCTGGGAGGCGTCCGGCCACGTCGCCGGCTTCACCGACCCGCTCGTCGACTGCAAGGTCTGCAAGGGCCGCTTCCGCGCCGACAAGCTCGAGGACGCGCGCTGCCCGCAGAAGCCGTCGAAGCAGCCCGGCCAGCACGATGCCTGCCAGCTGACCGAGCCCCGCATGTTCAACCTGATGTTCAAGACGTTCGTCGGCCCCGTCGAGGAGTCGGCGAACGTGGTCTACCTGCGCCCCGAGACGGCGCAGGGGATCTACGTGAACTACCTGAACGTGCTGCAGGGCTCGCGCCAGAAGGTCCCGTTCGGCATCGCCCAGATCGGGAAGGCGTTCCGCAACGAGATCACGCCCGGGAACTTCATCTTCCGCACGCGCGAGTTCGAGCAGATGGAGATGCAGTTCTTCGTGAAGCCCGGCACCGACGAGTCGTGGTTCGAGGAGTGGCGCGGCTGGCGCATGCAGTGGCACCACGACCTTGGCCTGAACCCGGCGAAGGTGCGCTGGCACCAGCACACGAAGGAGGAGCTGGCGCACTACGCGAAGGGCGCGTACGACATCCAGTACGAGTTCCCCTTCGGCTGGCAGGAGATCGAGGGGATCCACAACCGAGGGCAGTACGACCTCACGCGCCACATGGAGTACTCGGGCAAGAAGCTGGAGTACTTCGACCAGGTCGCGAACGAGCGGTACCTGCCCGTCATCGTCGAGACCTCGGCCGGCGCCGACCGCGTGACGCTCACCGTCCTCGCCGACGCGTACCGCGAGGAGGAGGTGGAGGGGGAGACGCGCGTGGTGATGGGTTTCCACCCCGGCATCGCGCCGATCAAGGCGGCGGTGCTGCCGCTCGTGAAGAAGGACGGCATGCCCGAGATCGCCGACCGGCTCTACCGCGACCTCAAGAAGCGGATGCCGGTGTTCTACGACGACGGCGGCGCCATCGGCCGCCGGTACCGCCGCCAGGACGAGGTCGGGACGCCGTTCTGCATCACGATCGACGGCGACACGGTCTCGCAGGGGAGCGTCACCATCCGGCACCGCGATGCCATGACGCAGGACCGCGTGGCCGTGGACGCGGTGGCGGGCTGGCTCGCCGAGCGCGTGGGGTAGCGCCGCGCGGACGGCCCGCCCGTCCGCGCGCCCGCCGGCCCGCCCCGCATGACGCGCGACGCCTTCGAGGCGATGGTCCGCGCGATGGCGCGGGAGGTGCCGCCGGAGTTCCTGGACGGGGTGACCGAGGTCGTCGTGTCGCCCCGCACCGTGCCGCACCCCACGCGCGAGGGGATCTTCACCCTCGGCGAGGCGGTGCCCGTGCCGGTGGACGTCCCCGGCGCCGAGGCCGGCGGGCTCTGCACGCGCGTGATCCTCTACCACGGCTCGTTCCGCGCCCTCGCCACGCTCGACGACGCCTTCGACTGGCGCGAGGAGGCGTGGGAGACGCTCACCCACGAACTGCGGCACCACATCGAGTGGCGCGCGGGCGACCCGCGTCTCGAGGCGTTCGACCGCGCCGCCGAGCAGAACTTCGCCCGGCAGGACGGCGAGCCGTTCGACCCGCTCTTCTTCCTCGACGGCGACGCGCCGGTGGAGGGGGTGTGGGAGGTCGAGCACGACTACTTCATCGATCACGTGGTGGCGACGGTGCCGGCGGAGGTCCGCTTCACGTGGCACGGCCGGCCGTACGCCGTTGCCGTGCCGGCCGGCACCCGCCTCCCGGCGTTCCTGACGGTGGACGGGGTCGACCAGCCGCCCCCGGGCGAGCTCGTGCTCGTGCTGCGCCACCGCCCGCGCCTCACCGACCTCTTCCGCGCAGCACCCGTCCCCGACCAGCGGAGCGTGACGGCCCGCCGCTGCTAATCTTCAGGGATGCGCATCCGACTGCTGCTCGCGGCGCTCGCCGCCCTCGCCACGCCCGCCGCGGCCCAGGAGCCGGGCTACCGCGTCGGCGTGGTGAGCGAGTCCGGCGACATCATCACCTGGCTCCGGCCGGGCGCCGGCACGCTCGTCACCGACCGCGTCGTGCCGATCGGCGTGATGCCGGCCGACATCGACGGCCCGCACAACATCGCCGCCGCGCCCGACGGGAAGAGCTATTTCGTCACCATCGCGCACGGCACGCCGTACGGCACGCTCTGGCACCTCGACGCCCGCACCGACGCCGTGCTCGGCCGCGCGCCGGTCGAGCTCTTCCCGACCACGGTCTCGCCCACGCCGGACGGCGAGCTCGCCTTCGTCGCCAACTCCGACTTCCACGGCGACCGGCCGCGCGAGAACGTGCTGTCGATCATCCACGTGCCGCAGATGCAGAAGATCACCGACATCCCCGTGTGCGACATGCCGCACGGGGTGAAGGTGAACCATGCCGGCACGAAGCTGTACGTGACCTGCATGCACTCCGACGAGCTGCTGGAGGTGGACGTCTCCCTCTTCGGGATCCAGCGCCGGGTGAAGGTGGGCGGCGGGCACGGCATGGCCGGCATGGACCACGGCGCGATGGCGCCGCGCCCGGCCGCCACGGCGCCGATGCCGGGCGGGCCCATGGGCCATGGCGCGCACGGCGGCCCCGCCGCGCCGGCCAACCAGGTGGTGCCGGCCGGCATCGACACCACCCGCGAGTGCTCGCCGACGTTCATCGCGGTGTCGCCCGACGACCGCCGGCTGTACAGCACCTGCAACTACGGCAACAGCGTGATGGTGTGGGACGCGGCGACGTGGGCGCTGGTGAAGGAGGTGCCGACGGGGAAGGGCGCCTACAACGTCGAGCCGTCGCCGGACGGGAAGTGGGTGATCGCGTCCAACAAGAAGGAGCAGTCGGCGAGCATCATCGACGCCCGCACGCTCACCGAGGTGGCGCGGGTGCGGACGACGAAGCCGATCGTGCACGGCGTCGCCTATTCGCCCGACAGCCGGTACGCGTTCGTCACCGCCGAGTCGGTCGGCGCCGACCCGGGGTCGATCGACATGATCGACCTGGCGACCTTCAAGGTGGTCGCGACCGTGCCGCTGCCGGCGCAGCCGACGGGCGTGGCGATCGTGCCGGTGTCGCGATGACGTACGAGCGGTGGACGTCGCTCGCGCCCGCCGAGGTGATCGCGCGCGCGAAGCGGTTCTTCGCCGAGCGGGTGCCCGCGAACGCGGCGTTCCCGGAGACGGAGGGTCCGACCTGGCTCACCCTGCGCGGGCAGGGGGGCGAGGAGATCGCGCTCGCGGCCATCCCGGGCGACGACGGCGTGCGCGTGCGCGCCTCGACGCTCTTCTTCGACCAGGCGGTCGACCGCTTCCTGCAGACGCTGCCGGCCGCGCCCGGGGCCGCCGCATGAGCGCCGCGCCCGCCGGCCCGCTGCCCGTGCGCGTGATGGTGCAGGACGCGTGGGACCACGTCGCGCTCGAGCTGCCGGCCGAGACGCCGCTCGCCGAGCTGAAGGCGCGCGCGCTCGCCGCGACGCGCGTCACGCGCGACGCCGCGGAGTACGTGGTGAAGTACCGCGGCGCCGAGCTGTTCGACGAGACGCGCACGCTCGGCGAGCACCGCGTGGTGCCGAACGCGCACCTCATCGTGCTGCCGCGCCGGCGCCGGCCGGTGCGCTGAGCGTGGCACCGGTCGCGGTCTTCACGAGCGAGGCGTGCCTCCGGCACGACGCGGGCGAGGACCACCCGGAGACCCCCGAGCGACTGCGCGCCCTGCACGCGCGGCTCGCGGCGTCTCCCGTCGCGCGGCTGGTGGAGGCGGCGCCCGCGCCGCCGGAGGCGCTGCTCGCCGTCCATCCGGCCGGCCACCTCGCCACGCTCGAGGAGTTCGCCGCGAAGGGGGGCGGGCTCTTCTTCATGGACACGGTGATGAACGCGCACTCGTGGACGGCGGCCGTCGCCGCCGCGGGGGCGGTGCTCGAGGCCGTGGAGCACGCGCATGCCGGGCGTGGCCACGCCTTCGCCGCCGTGCGGCCGCCGGGCCACCACGCGCTCGCCGCGAAGGCGATGGGCTTCTGCTTCCTGAACAACGTGATGATCGGCGCGCGGCGGGCGCAGCGGCTCGGCCGCCAGCGCGTGCTCGTGGTCGACTGGGATGTGCACCACGGCAACGGCACGCAGGCGCTGATGGAGCACGACCCGTCGATCCGGTTCGTGTCGCTGCACCAGTCGCCCTGGTACCCCGGGACCGGGGCCGCCGAGGAGCGCGGCGTCGGGAACGTGTTCAACGTGCCGCGTCCGGGGGGCCTCCCGGCCGACCTGTACGTGGGCGACCTGTGGGCCGCGATCGCGCAGGCGACCGACGGCTGGCGCCCGGACCTCGTGCTCGTCTCCGCCGGCTTCGACGCGATGGCCGGCGACCCGCTCGGCCGCTTCACGCTCGAACCCGCGCACTACGCCGCGCTCACCGAGAAGCTCCGCGCCCACCTGCGCGACGTGCCGCTGGTCGGCGTGCTCGAGGGGGGCTACGACCCCGCGCGCCTCGCCGAGGGGGCGCACGCGCACATCGCCGCGCTCGCCTGAGGATCCCGATGCCGCTCCGCCTCGAAGCGTCCGTGCTCGACCTGCACACCCGCCACCCGTTCATCATCGCGCGCGGCGGCAGGGAGCACTACCGGTCGGTCTGGGTGCGCGTGATCGACGAGGACGGCGCCGAGGGATGGGGCGAGGCGGCGGGCCCCGCGTTCTACGGCGAGACGCCGGAGACCGCGCTCGCGGCGCTGCAGGCGCTCGGTCCGGTGCTCCCCGCCGACCCGTTCGACCTCGAGCGCGCGGAGCGGCAGATGGTCGCCGCGCTGCGCTACAACGCAGGCGCGCGCGCCGGCGTCTCCACCGCGCTGCACGACCTCGCCGCGAAGCGGCTCGGCGTGCCGCTCTGGCGCCTCTGGGGGCTCGACGCCTCGACGTTGCCGCGGAGCACCTTCACCATCGGGATCGACACGCCGGAGCGGCTCCGCCTCAAGGTGGCGGAGGCCGCCGAGTACCCGATCCTCAAGGTGAAGCTGGGCACGGCGGACGACGTCGGCATCCTGCGCACCCTCCGCGACGCGACCGACCGCGAGCTCCGCGTGGACGCGAACTGCGCGTGGACCGCGCGCCACGCGGTGCGCATGCTGCCGGTGCTGGAGGAGTTCGGCGTGACGGTGCTGGAGCAGCCGGTCGCCCCGGGCGACCTCGAGGGCTTCGCCGAGATCCGCCGGCACGCGCGGATCCCGCTCATCGCGGACGAGAGCTGCCTCGTCGCGGACGACATCCCGCGGCTCGTCGGCAAGGTGGACGGGATCAACATCAAGCTCGCGAAGACCGGCGGCCTGCGCGAGGTGCTGCGCATGGTGGCGACGGCGCGGGCGCACCACCTGCTGGTGATGTACGGCTGCATGATCGAGAGCTCGATCGGGATCACGGCGATGGCGCACGCGGCGCCGCTGGCCGACATCGTGGACCTCGATGGCGCGGCGCTGCTGCGCGACGACCCGTTCGACGGCGCGACGATCGCGGGCGGCCAGCTGCGGCTCCCGGACGGCCCCGGCCTCGGCGTCCGCCGGCGATGACCGGCCTCGCGGCGGTGGCGCTGCCCCTGCCGCTCGACGCGCTCTACACCTACCGCATCCCCGACGCGCTCGCGCCTCGGCTCGTGCCCGGCGCGCGCGCCGTAGTGCCCGTGCGCGGGCGCCGGGTGGTCGGCATCGTCGTCGCGACGGACGTGCCCGACCCCGGCGTCGCGCTGCGCGACGTGCTCGAGGCGCCCGACGCGGTGGCCGCGCTCACGCCCGACCTCCTGGAGACGGGGCGCTGGATGGCGCGCTACTACGGCGCGCCGCTCGGGCTCGCGCTGCGCGCGCTGCTCCCGGGGCCGTTCTGGGGCCACGGCGGCCGCGCCGTCACGGAGCGCTGGGTGGCGCTCACGGAGCCGCGGCTCGGCCTGCTCGAGCGCGACGCGGCGTTCCGCCGCGCGCCGCGCCAGCGCGAGGCATACGAGGCCCTCGAGGCCGCGGGCGGCGCGGCGCCCGTGACGCAGCTCACGGTGCGGCACGGCGTGTCGCCCGTGGCGCTCGCCGCGCTCGTCCGGCGCGGCGTGGCGGAGGAGGGGACGACGCCGCGCGAGCGCGACCCGTTCGCCGGGCTCGAGGCGGTGCCGCCGCCCGCGCACCTGACCGGGGCACAGCAGGCGGCCGTCGAGCGCCTCGCCGCGCTGCCGCCCGGCGCTGAGGCGCTGCTGCAGGGGGTGACCGGCAGCGGGAAGACCGCCGTGTACCTCGAGCTGATGCGCCGCGTGCTCGCCGCGGGGCGCGGGGCGATCCTGCTCGTGCCGGAGATCGGCCTCACGCCGCAGACGGTGGCGCGCGTGCGCGGCGCGTTCGGCGCGGAGGTCGCCGTGCTGCACAGCGGCCTCTCCGCCGGGGAGCGCGCGGATGCGTGGCGCGCGCTCCGCGACGGTTCGCGCCGCGTCGCGGTCGGCGCGCGCTCCGCGCTCTTCGCCCCGGTGCGCGACCTCGGGCTCGTCATCCTCGACGAGGAGCACGACGCGAGCTACAAGCACGGCGAGGCGCCGCGCTACCACGCGCGCGAGGTGGCCGCGGTGCGCGCGCGCCTCGCGGGCGCCACCGTCGTCCTCGGCAGCGCGACGCCGAGCCTGGAGACGGTCGCGCGCGCGCTGCCGACGGCGCGCCTCGCCGCGCGCGTGGGCGAGCGGCCGATGCCGCCGGTGGAGCTCGTCGACCTGCGCGTGGCGCCCCTCGTGCGCGAGGCGCACCCGGTGCCGTGGAGCGACGCGCTGGACGGCGAGGTCGGCGGCGCGCTGGCGCGCGGTGAGCAGGTGCTGCTGCTGCTCAACCGGCGCGGCTTCGCGGCGTTCGTGCAGTGCCCCGGCTGCGGCGACGTGCCGGCGTGCCCGCACTGCTCCATCTCGCTGACGCCGCACCGCGCCCCGGCCGGCCTCCGCTGCCACTACTGCGGCCACCTCGAGCCCCCGCGCGACCGGTGCGCGGCGTGCGGCGGCGCGGTGCAGGTGATGCGCGGCGTCGGCACGCAGCAGGTGGAGCAGGTGGTGGCGCAGCGCTTCCCCGAGGCGCGCATCGCGCGCATGGACCAGGACACCACGGGCACCAAGTGGGCGCACCAGCGGATCCTCGGCGCGATGGGGCGCGGGGAGATCGACGTGCTCATCGGCACGCAGATGGTGGCCAAGGGACTCGACTTCCCGGACGTCACGCGCGTCGGCGTGATCGACGCGGACGTGGGGCTCCACCTCCCCGACTTCCGCTCGGCGGAGCGCACCTTCCAGCTGCTGGCGCAGGTGGCGGGGCGCGCGGGGCGGGGGCCGCTGGGCGGCCGCGTGCTCGTGCAGACGCGCACGCCCGGCCACCACGCGCTCGTCCACGCGGCGGCGCACGACACCGACGGCTTCCTGCGCCTCGAGCGCGAGCTGCGGCGCTCGCCGCCGTACCCGCCCGCCGCGCAGCTCGTGAACCTGCTCGTCACCGGCGAGGACGAGGTCGCGGTGGCGGAGCGGGGGACGCGCCTCGCGGCGTGGTGCGCGCGCGCCGTCGAGCGGCACGCGCTCCCGGTGGACGTGCTTGGCCCCGCGCCGTGCCCGCTCCAGCGCCTGCAGGGCCGCTGGCGCTGGCACGTGGTGCTCCGGGGGCCGGCGGCGCCGCTCGGGCGGCTCGTGCGCGCGCTCGCGGGCCGCACCACCGGGGGCGAGCCCCGGCTCGCCATCGACCGCGACCCGATGTCGCTCCTCTGACCCGCCGCCGGTACCTTCCCGGGCATGCTCCTCGGCTTCGCGCTCACGCAGCACTGCAACCTCCGATGCCCGCACTGCATCCGCGACGACATCACCACGGTGAAGTCGCTGGAGGCGTCGCTGGTGCTGCGCCTCGTCGACGAGGCGCGCGGGGCGTTCGGGCGCGTCACCGCGAGCTTCACCGGCGGCGAGCCGCTGCTGCACCCGGAGTTCGGCGCGCTGGTCGAGGGACTCGCGGCGCGCGGCGTGCCGTACCGCTTCGTCACCAACGGCTGGCACCTGAAGCGCGTGCTGCCGCTGCTCACCGCCCACCCGCCGGAGGGCGTCCGGCTCTCGCTCTCGGGCGCCTCGCGCGAGACGCACGACCACGACCGGGGCCGCGACTCGTACCGCCGCGTGCTCCTCGGCGTCGCGATGCTCACGCTCCGGCGCATCCCCGTCGCGTTCTCGCTCGTGCTGGACCGGCGGAACGTGCACGAGCTGGAGGCGGCGGTGACGCTCACCGAGGCCCTCGGCGTGCCGCGGCTCCAGTACATCCTCCCGCAGCCCGTCCCCGGCAGCGCGCAGCGCGACAGCGACCTCCCGCCGGAGACGTGGCGACCGCTGCGGCAGCGGATCGATGCGCTCGCCGCCGACCCGGCGCGGCGCGCGCAGGTCGTGGTCGACTACGGTGCGCCGTTCGACGGCCCGGAGTCGCCGTGCCAGACGTTCGCGGGCGAGCGGATGTACGTCGACGCCGACGGCTGCCTGAGCCTCTGCTGCCAGCTCAGCGAGTACGGCTTCACGAAGGACGACGTCGTCGCCGACCTGCGGCAGGTCCCGCTCGGGGCCGCCCTCGCGGCGTACCGGGAGCGGCTCGCCGCGCTGCGGGCCGCGCAGGCGCCGACCGGCGATCCCGCCGATGCGCTCGACCCGTTCCCCTGCCTGCGCTGCGCGCGCGCGCAGGGCAAGCTCGCCTGGCTGCGGCAGTTCCCCGCGAGCCCGTGGGCGTTCGCGGCGGAGCCGCCGCCGGCGGCGGCGCCGGCATGAGGGTGCGGGCCGCGCTCGTCGCGCTGCTCTGCGCCGCCTGCGCCGACAACCTCCTGCCCGTCGCGCGGTACACGATCGAGCCGGAGGGGCGGGTCGAGCGCGGCGCGCGGACGCTGCTCCGCCCGTCGCTCGATGGCATCCCCGCGCTCAGCGGCGGCGCCGCGTGGCGCACCGGCCCCGATGACGCCATCCGCGCCGACTCGGCGACGCGGGAGGGGCTCTGGGTGACGTTCCTCGCGACGGGCGCGGCGCAGGTGGAGGTCGAGCTCGGCGGGCGCACGACGCAGCGCACGTTCACCGTCGCGCCGTCGCCGGAGCTCGTGGCCGTGCTGCGCGGCCCCGACGGCAACGCCGACCTCTGGCGCTTCGCGCTCGACGGCACCGGCCTCACGCGCCTGACCACCGAGCCGCTCGACGACGTGGAGCCGGCCGCCGCGCGCGGCACCGACCGCATCGTCTTCCGCTCCCTCCGCGGCGGCGGCTCCGCGCTCTGGTCGATGCGGCGCGACGGCACCGACGTGCGGCGCCTCTCCGCCGCCCCGGCCGACGCGCAGCAGCCGGCGCTCGCGCAGGACGGCGCGGCGCTCGCCTTCCTCGCCGGCGACCCGCCGAAGCTGTTCGCCGCCGCGGCCGACGGCGGCGGCGCCGCCCGCGTCACCACCACGTTCGGCTTCCCCGGCTCCATCGAGCAGGTGCCCGCCTGGCTGCCGGGCACCACGCGGCTCGCGTTCACCTCCACCGACAGCGTCGTCTCGACGGTCGTGCTGATCGACCGCACGGGCACGAATCCGCGGCGCATCTCGGGGACGGCGGCCGCCTTCCAGCCGGCGGTGAGCGTCGGCGGGCGCGTCGCGTTCGTCGGGCTCGCGGCCAACGGGCGCACGCGCGTCCGCACGTGGACCGCGCCGGACACGCTCCGCACCGTCACGCCCGTCGCCGAGTTCGATGACGCGGAGCCGACGTGGATCGGCGAGGAGCGCATCGCCTACGTCGCGCTCGTGCCCGGCGGCGCGGAGCTGCGCGTGGCCGACCTCGTCTACTCGCGCTTCGGCCCGCGGCGCATCCCGCTGCCGGCGGGCGTCGTGCCGTCGCAGCCGGAGGCGCTGCCGTGAGCGCGACGTGGCGCGCCAGCGCCGATGCCCTCGTGGCCACGCTCGACGGCGAGGCCGTCCTGCTCCACCTGGGCACGAAGCGGTACTTCCGCCTCAACGCCACGGGCGTCGCCATCTGGAGCGCCGCGACGGAGGGACACGATCGCGCCGGGATCATGGCCGCGCTCGTCGCCGCGTTCGACGTGCCGGCCGACGAGGCCGGCCGCGAGGTCGACCGCCTGCTCGGCGAGCTCGTCGCGGCCGGGCTGCTCGAGGGGGACGGCCGGTGAGCCTCGCGCGCGCCGTCGTCGCGGGGCTCCGCGGGGCGCTGGCGGCGCCCGGCGCCCTCGCCGCCCTCCAGCCGCTGCTCGCCGAGCCGGTCGACGACGGTGCCGACGCTGACGCGACGGCGACCCGCACGGCGGTGCGCGCGGTGCGCTGGCTGGCGCGGCTGCCGGGCACGCGGACGCACTGGCGCGACACCTGCCTCTACCGCGCCGTCGCGGTGACGGAGGCGCTCCGCCGGCTCGGCGTGCCGGCCCGCCTGCGGCTCGGCGTCGCCGCCGACCACTCGGCGGTGCACGCGCACGCGTGGGTGGAGGTCCGCGGGCACGCGGTGGCCGAGGTGAGCGCGCGGCCGTACGAACCGCTCAAGCCCGCGCGCCAGGGCTGAGCCGGTGCACGCGCGCGATGCCTGACGCGCGGCCCGTCGCCGACGGCTTCCTGGCCCTCGACGCCGACGCCGCCACCGCGACGCTCGCATCGCGCTGGCTGCCCGCCGCGCACCGTGCGGCGAGCCCGCCGACGGTGCGACTCACCCTCGCCGCCCCCGGGCCCCTGCCCCCGGCCACAGACTCCCCCCCCACGCTCTCGCTCGGCGGCATCGCCGCCTGGCTCCCGGGCGCCGGCGCTCCCGTGACGCTGGCCGGTCGCCACGCGGGGGGCGCCCTCGCGACCGACGCGCGCAGCGCCACCCTCGTCACCGGCGGCGACGACGACGAGGGGTACAGCCTGCTCACGCTCGCGGCCGCGCTCGCGCTGGCCGCGCACGGCCGGCTGCTGCTGCACGCCGCCGCCCTGGTCGATCCGCTGGGCCGAGGCTGGCTGCTCGCGGCGGATGCGCGCCATGGCAAGACGACGACGGCGCTCAACCTGGCGCGCGCGGGCTGGACGCTGGTGAGCGACGACCAGGTCGTGCTCATGGCGGGCGATGCGGCTCCGCATGCGCTGGCGTGGCGACGGTACGCGCACGTGGACGAGGGCTGGGGCGATGGCCGCATCACGGGTCACCGGGTCGCCGCCGACGCCTCGACGCTCGGCGTCGCGCTCGGCGACGGGTGCGGCGTGCATGGGATGCTGCTGCCGCGCATCGAGGCCGATGCGCCGACCGCGCTCACGGAAGCGAGCGGCGCTGACGCGCTTGCCGCCCTCATCCGGCAGGCGCCGTGGGTGCTGGCGTCTCCGGCGTGGGCGCCGGCGCTGCTCGCGCTCGCCACCGCCGCCGCGCGGGCGCCTGCCTGGCACCTGCGGCTCGGGCGCGACACCTACGCCGACCCGCCGCGCCTCGCCGCGCTCGTCAGCGCCGCGTCGCCTCCCACCGCGCCACGAGCTGGTCCGCCTCCCGGCTGAGGCGCCGCGCCGCGCCCACGTGCAGCGCGAGGCGCGCC
>JANRIU010000042.1:0-7862 GCA_033764615.1 Gemmatimonadales bacterium
ACGGCCGCCGAGCGCGCCGCCGTCTGCACGCGGCTCGGCACGGCGGACGAGCCGCTGGCGCCGGCGCTCGAGCGGCTCGGCGCGGTGCCCGAGGCCGACTGGCCCGCGGCCGTCGAGCGGTGCGCGCGCGCCGTGGACAGCGCGTGGCGCGCGCTCGAGGCCGACGCGGCCGCCGAGCTCGACCGCTGGGCGCCGGCCGTCGCGCGCGTCGCCGCGTACCGGCGGCCGTGGTGGCCGGTGCTGCTCGCGGGCGCGCCGCTCGTCGCGCTCGGCGCATGGTGCGGCCTGCTCGTCGGCGGCTGGCTCCCGGTGCCGCCGGCGCTGCGCGGCTGGGTGGAGCTGGTCTGGGCGTGGGAGCAGGCGCCGTGAGCGTCGCGGGGGTCGGCGTCGACGTGGTGGACGTGGCGCGCGCGCGCGGCATCATGGAGCGCCACGGCGAGCGCGCGCTGCGCCGCTTCCTGACCGACGCGGAGCGCGACTACGTCCTGCGCCACGCGGATCCCGCGCAGGCGTTCGCGGTCCGCCTCGCCGCGAAGGAAGCGGTCTACAAGGCGCTCGCCGAGTGGAAGGACCAGCCGAGCGTGACGTGGCGGCACATCGAGGTCGCACGGCTCGCGGGCGGCAAGCCGCGCGTGCTGCTGCACGGCGCGGGCCTCGTCGCCGCGAGAGGCCTCGGCATCACGGCCATCCACCTGTCGCTCTCCCACAGCACGACCAGCGCCATCGCGATGGCGGTCCTGGAGCGGGGTGCGACGCGCTGATGTCGCGCGCGTTCGTGTCCGAGGACGGCGCCGAGGCGCCACCGCCGCGCTTCCCGCTGCCCGCGCGCGATGATCCGGCGTTCGCCATGGCCGCCGCCGAGGCGCTGCTGGCCGGCGCGAACCTCGGGCACACGGACGCGGCCGAGGCCGCGACGGGTCACGCCTGGGGCGACCCGGCGCTGCACCCGGTGATGGAGGTGCTGCTGGCGGCGTTCGTGCGGAAACGGGACGACCGGATGGTGCAGCTGGCGGAGCGGTTCCTCGGCCGCTGAGGCCGGGGCCGGGGTTCAGGCGGCGGCGGCGGCGGGGAGCCAGGGCGCGAGGCCGTCGCGCAGTGCGGCGAGGTGGATCGGCTTCATCAGGATCGCGTCCATCCCGGCCTCGAGGCAGCTCGCCTGTTCCTCCGGCCGCACGCTCGCCGTCAGCGCGAGCACCGGCAGCCGCGCGCCCGCCTCCGGCCGCGCGCGGATCGCGCGCGCCACCTCGAAGCCGTCCATGCCGGGCATCTGGCAGTCGAGCAGCACCAGGTCGACGGGCCATGCGTCGAGCGCCGCGAGGGCCGACGGACCGTCGGCGCACGCGGTCACCTCATGGCCGAGGCGCGTGAGCAGTGCCACGGCGAGGCGCCGGTTCACGGCGTCGTCGTCGACGACGAGGATGTGGGTGGCGGACCGCGCGCCGGGGGCCGGGAGTCCGGGGCCGGGGACCGGGGGCGGCGGGGCTGTCGCGGCGGGCGGTGCCGGAGCGACCGGCGGGAGGCCCGCGGCTGTCGCCAGCGCCAGCGGCACCTCGAACCAGAAGGTGGAGCCGCGCCCAGGCTCGCTCGCGACGCCGATCGTCCCGCCCATCAGCTCCACCAGCCGCCGCGAGATGGCGAGGCCGAGCCCCGTGCCGCCGAAGCGGCGCGTGGTGCTCCCGTCCGCCTGCTCGAACGCGTGGAACAGGCGCGCCTGCGCCTCGGGCGCGATGCCGATCCCCGTGTCATGCACCTCGAAGCGCAGGCGGATGCCGTCCGGTCCCGTCCCGCCCGCCAGCGGCAGCACCACGACGTCGGCGCGGCCGTGCTCCGTGAACTTCACCGCATTGCCGAGGAGGTTGAGCAGCACCTGCCGGACGCGCCGCGCGTCGCCCGTGACGCGCACGGGGGTGCCGGGGCGCACGGCGGTGAGCAGCGCCACGTGCCGCTCCGCGGCGTGCGGCGCGAGCAGCGCGACGACATCCTGCACCGGCTCGCGCGGGTCGAACTCGACCGTCTCGAGCTCCACCTTGCCGGCCTCGAGCCGCGAAAAGTCCAGGATGTCGTTGATGACCCCGAGCAGCAGTTCCCCGCCGCGGCGCGCATGCGAGACGAGCTCCGCCTGCTGCGGCGGCAGCCCCTGCTGCTCCAGCAGGCTGTTGAAGCCGATCACGGCGTTGAGCGGCGTGCGCAGCTCGTGGCTCATCGTCGCGAGGAACTCGGCCTTCGCCCGCGCGGCGGCCTTCGCGTCCTCGAGCGCGAGCGCGAGGTCGCGATTGAGCTCCTCCGAGGCGGCGAGCGCCTCGTCGACCTTGTGGATCGACGGCCACAGCACGAGCACGCCCTGCACCAGCAGCAGGATCGCCGTGGCGAGCGCGATCACCGTGGCGCGGTGCTGCAGCTGACGCGCGGCGTCGAGCGCCTCCGCCTGCATGCCGAGGACGCGGGGGTGCACCTGGGTCAGGAAGTCGTGTTCGGCGGCGGCGAGACGGGCGAACGGCGGCGGGGTCCCCGCGACGATGGCGGCGCGCACCTCGGCGGCCGCGGCATCGAGCGCCACCACCTCGTCGGCGAGGTCGGCGAAGGGCCCGGCGGCGGTCGGGAGCGTGTCACGCGGACTCGCCCGGCGGCCGCCGCGCGCGGCGGCCGCCGGGCGCGTCAGTTCGACGTGCACGCGGCGCAGCTCGGCAAGGGCGCTGTCGGCCTCCGCGAGGGCGGTAGTCCTGTCGGCCGGGGCGCGGTCGGCGACGAGCAGCGCCTTCGGGATCCGCTGGCTGAGCATCCGCTGGCGCCCGGCGAGGTTCACCTGGGCGCTGCGCTCCGCCTCGCGGTGCATGCCGGACGCCAGCATCATCAGCCCGCCGCAGATGAGCAGCAGCAGGCAGGCGCTCGTGAGGAGGAAGCGGGCGTAGAGCGCGGCGGTGGACCTGCGCGCTGGCCGGACGGGCACGGTCGGTCCCATGGGAGGGGAGTATCGGCATCGGCCGGCCTCCCCTTGACGCGGTCAGCCGACGGGGGCCGCTCCCAGCCACGGCCCCGGAGCCGGCGACGGACCGCGAGACCGCCGCACGAGCAGCACGACGCCCGCGGCCACGAGCACCGCGCTCGTCGCCTGCGCGAGCGTGAACGGGCCGAGGAAGCGGTCGTCCTTCGCGCGCAGGATCTCGATGCCGAACCGCTCGAGCCCCGCCAGCACGAGATAGAGCCCGAAGAGCCAGCCGGCCGGTCGCGCCGCGCCGCGCACGCGCCACAGCACCGCGAACACCGCCGCCATCACGAGCGCCTCGTACAGCTGCGTGGGATGCACCGCGAGCACGGTCGCCGGGTCGGTGCCGGGCGGTACCGCGACGCCGAACTGGCGTGCGAGCACGCCCGCGGTGGTCGGTGGCAGTCCTTCGGGGAACTTCACGCCCCACGGCAGGTCGGTCGGCCGGCCGTAGTCGTCGTTGGCGAGGAAGCAGCCGATGCGGCCGATCGCGTAGGCGAGCGCGAGCGGCGCGGCGACGAGGTGCGCGGTCCAGCCGAGCGGGACTCGGCGGTGCCACGACGTCAGGACCACCGCGGCGGTGCCGCCGAGGAAGCCGCCGTAGTAGACGAGCCCCGAGCGGGAGAGCAGCGCGCTCGCGTCGCCGGTGAGCGCCACGTACCAGAGCTTCGCGCCGACGATGCCGCCGACCACCGCGGCGACGACCAGGTCGGAGGCGTACGCCTCGTTGAAGCCCAGGCGCCGCAGCTCCGCGCCGGCGAGCCAGCCCGCGACGATGAACGCGAGCATCATCATCAGGCCGAAGCCGGCGAGCTCGAACGGGCCGAGGTGGAAGACGACCGGGTGGAAGGTCATGCGGCTGCGGCGAGGAGGCCGGGGAGCGGGAGGGTGTCGGCGGGTTCGAGGGCGGGGCCGTCCCGCTCGCCGCGCGCGAGGCGCCAGGCGCCCGCGGCGGCGATCATCGCGGCATTGTCGGTGTTGAGCCGCGGCGATGCCGCGACGACATGGCAGCCCTTCGGCGCCGCGGCGGCGAGCGCCGCCAGCAGCGCCTGGTTGCACGCGACGCCGCCGCCCGCGACGATGGCGGGCCGGCCGAGCGCGGCGGCGGCGTGCGCCGCCTTCGCCGCGAGCACTTCCACCACCGCGTCCTGGAACGCGCGGGCCAGCCCCGCGCGCTCGCGTGGGACGTCGGCGCTCGCCTGCACGGCGCGGAGCAGCGCCGTCTTCAGGCCGCTGAACGAGAAGGCGTAGCGCTGCGGGCCGTCGTGCCGCAGCTCGCCGAGCATCGAGCGCGGGAGCGTGACCGGCGCCGGGCCCTCCGCCTCGCGCGCGAGCCGCTCGACGGCGGGGCCGCCGGGGTACGGGAGGCCGAGGAGCTTGGCGGCCTTGTCGAACGCCTCGCCCGCCGCGTCGTCGAGCGTGCGCCCGAGCACGCGGTACGCGCCCCACGCGGGGACGTCGAGCAGGAGCGTGTGCCCGCCGCTCACGAGCAGGGCGACGAACGGTGGCGCGAGGTCGGGGTGCTCGAGGCGTGGCGCGAAGAGGTGGCCTTCGAGGTGGTGCACGCCGATGAGCGGCACGCCGCGGCGCCACGCGAGCGCCTTGCCGAACATGAGGCCGACGAGCAGCGCCCCGACGAGCCCGGGCCCGCGCGTGACGGCGATGCCATCGACGTCGTCGAGCCCGCACCCGGCCTCGGCGAGCGCCCGGTCGACCACGGGGCCGATCGCCGTGACGTGCGCGCGGCTCGCGAGCTCCGGCACCACGCCCCCGAAGATCCGGTGCACGTCCTGCGAGAGGATGGCGAGCCCGGCGACGCGTGGCGCGCCCGCGGCATCCACCGTCACCACCGCCGCCGACGTCTCGTCGCAGGAGGTCTCGATCCCCAGCACGCGCCGCACGGGGCTCAGCGCGCCGAGACCTGCGGGGCCGGGAGGTAGCGCTCGATGAGCTGGCGGTTGATCTCGCTCGACCAGTCGTGCGCACCGATCACGCGCTTCACGATCCGGCCGTCGCGATCGAGCAGCGCCGACTCCGGCACGCCGGTGGTCTGGTACAGCTGCTGGATGAGGCCGCTGCCGTCCTGCAGGATGTCGAACGTGAAGCCCTCGGTGCGCACCCACGCGCGCACCTTGTCCGGGCTCCCCTGGTCGACGCTCACCGCCGCGATGCGGAAGCCGCGGCCCTTGAGCTGGTCGTACACCTTCTGCATGGCCGGCATCTCCTCCTTGCACGGCCCGCACCAGGTCGCCCAGATGTTCACCAGCGTCACCTGGCCCTTGTACTTCGCGCGGATCGACACGGAGTCGCCGGTCGCGAGGTCGAGCACGCGGATGTCCGGCGCGTCGGCGCCGATCTCCACCGGACTCCGCTCGGGGCCGAACTTCACGAGCGCCCACGCGCCGGTCGCGAGCGCCGCGAGCACCACCATCACCACCGTCCACTGGCTCCGCATCGTCCCTCCCTACGCCGTCATCCGGCATGCCGCATGGAGCGCGCGCACCGCGGCCGCGGGGTCGGGCTGCCCGAAGACCGCCGTCCCTGCGACGAAGGTGTCGGCGCCCGCGCGCCACGCCGCGCCGATCGTCGCGCCCGTGATCCCGCCATCCACCTCGAGCCGGGCCGCCGAGCCCGCGCCGTCCAGCAGGGCGCGCACCCGGGCGACCTTGCCCGTCGCGGCCGGAATGTACGCCTGTCCGCCGAAGCCGGGGTTCACGCTCATCACGAGCACGAGGTCGAGGTCGTCGACCACCTCCGCCGCGAGCGCGAGCGGCGTGCCGGGGTTGAGCGCGAGCCCCGCCAGCATGCCGCGCTCCCGCGCGGCGGCCAGCTGCCGCTGCACGTGGCGCGTGGCCTCGGGATGGAAGGTGAAGACGCGCACGCCGAGGTCGGCGTACTCCGCGAGGTACTGCTCCGGCCGCTCCACCATCAGGTGCACGTCCAGCGGGAGGTCGCTGCAGCGGCGCAGCGCGCGGATGAGCGGCGCCCCGAAGGTGAGGTTCGGCACGAAGTGCCCGTCCATCACGTCGACGTGCAGCCACTCGGCGCCCCCCGCCTCGGCCTGCGCCACCTGCTCGCGCAGCCGGCCGAGGTCGGCGGACAGCACGCTCGGCGCGATCACCACGTTCCCCATCAGCGTCCCTCCGCCCCCACGAGGATGTCCACCGGGCTGCCCGCCGGCCGCGGCGTGCCCGCCGACGGGCGCGTGCCCACCACCACGCCCGGTTCCGGGGCGTTCGCCACCGAGTCGGTGCGCCCCGCGACGAGCCCGGCCGCCGCCAGCACGCGGAGGGCCTGGCCCGCCGCGAGGCCCTTGAGGTCGGGCACGAGCACCTGCGCCGGCCCCTCGCTCGTCCACAGGCGCACGGTCGTCCCGGCGAGCGCCTCGGTGCCGGGCGACGGGTCCTGCCAGATCACCGTGCCCGGCGGCGCGGTGGGATGCTGGCGCGACTCCACGAGCTTCGCGGCGAGCCCACCCTCCTCGAGCATCGCGGTGGCCCGGTCGGCCGGCTCCTCGAGCACGCGCGGCACGACAAGGCGGCCCGAGAACAGCTCGGGCGGCGCGAACCACAGCGACGCCGCGACGTAGCCGACGCCGAACACCGCGACGAGGAAGAGCAGGTACCGCAGCACCCGCCAGCGCGCCGGCCGGCGCGGCGGGGCCTCGGGCGGCGGCGCCGGATCGGTCACGTCGTCGCTCATCGCCGCCGCAGGCGGGCGCAGTAGCCGCCGTCGGTGCCGTCGCGGTGCGGCAGGAGCAGGAGGTCGCCCTCGGCGGTGCGCAGCTCGCCAGGCACGTCGCCCGCGGGCTCACGCGCGAAGTCGGCCTGCTCGGCGAGGAAGGCGTCGACCTGCCGCACGTTCTCCTCCGGCTCCAGCGAACAGGTCGCATAAACTAGCAGGCCCCCCGGGCGCACCACCGCGGCCACCGCGCGCAGCAGCGCCGCCTGCCGGCGCGCGAGGTGGTCGAGCGCCTCGGGCGTCACGCGCCAGCGCGCATCGGGGTGGCGCGCGAAGGTGCCGGTGCCGAGGCACGGGGCGTCGAGCAGCGCCGCGTCGACCGCGGCGACGGGCGGCCGGCGCGCATCGGCGACGACGACCCGCTCGGTGCCCGCGCCCGCGCGCGCGAGGTTCGCGGCGAGGCGCGCGGCGCGTCCGGGGTCGCGTTCGCCGGCGACGACGAGCCGCGCCGTCCGCCCCAGCGCGATCGTCTTGCCGCCGGGCGCCGCGCACGCGTCGTACACGAGCGCACCCGGCGGGATCGCGGCGGCGCGGACGACGAGCGCCTGCGCGGCGTCCTGCACCACGAAGCCCCCCTCGGCGAAGCCCGGCAGGTCGGCGGGGCGGCGGCGCGCGGGCAGCAGCCCCGCGTCCCATGGCGCGCGCTCGACGTCGATGCCGGCCGCGTGCCACGCGGCGGCGAGCTGCGCGATGTCCTGCCGCGCGGGCTGCGCGACGAGCACCGGCGTGCGGTTGTTCGCCTCGAGCAGCCGCTCCGTGGCGTCGGCCCCGAAGCGCGCGAGCCAGCGCGCGACGAGCCATGCGGGGTGCGAGTACCGGCGCGCGAGCCCGTCGGCCGAGCGCCCGTCGTCGGCCGCGGTGCTGATCGCCGCCTCCCGCCGCCGCGACGCGACGCGGCGCAGCACCGCGTTCACGAAGCCGGCCGGCCGCTCCCCCGCGGCCTCGCGCGCGAGCGCGACCGCGGTCGCCACCGCGGCGTGCGCCGGCACGCGGTCGAGCGCGACGAGCTGGTACGCGGCGACGCGCAGCAGGTCCTGCAGCGCGGGCGCCACCGCGTCCCAGCCGCGCGCGGCGAGCGGCGCGAGCAGCGCATCGAGCGTCGCCTGCCGGCGCAGCACGCCGGCGGCGAGCTCGTGCG
>JANRIU010000043.1:0-45847 GCA_033764615.1 Gemmatimonadales bacterium
CCGGCACCCGCGGCGCAGCCGCCCGCGCCGGGGAAGCCCGCGGCGCCCGCCGCCGCCCCGGGCAAGCCGGCCGACCCGAAGGCCGCCGCCGCGCCCGCGAAGCCGACGCCGCAGCAGCTCGCGCAGCAGAAGGCCGACTCGCTGAAGGCGGCGAAGGCGGCGGCCGACGCGAAGAAGGCGGAGCTGGCGAAGGCGGAGGCGCAGAAGAAGGCGGAGGCGCAGAAGGCCGACTCGGTGCGCCGCGCCGAGGCGCGCGCCGACTCGCTGCGCCGCCAGCGCGAGGTGGACATCCGGCGCGAGTCGTTCGCGTACGCCGGCGGCCCGCGCGACCCGTTCCAGTCGCTGATGCAGGTGCAGACGGTCGGCCCCGAGCTGATGGACCTGAAGCTCACGGCGGTGCTGGTCGACCCCGCGGGGCGCAACTCGGTGGCCGTGGTGCGCGACAAGAAGACGCAGCGGCAGTACAAGCTCCGCGTGGGCGACGCCGTCGGGCGCGCCCGCGTGCAGGCGATCCGGCAGAGGGACGTGGTGTTCGGGGTCGAGGACTTCGGCACCACGCGGCAGGAGACGCTCACGCTCAGAAGGGTGGAGGAGGAGGCGCAATGATCCCGCTCCGAGGCACCATCAGCGCCGCGCTCGTCGCGGCCGCGACGCTCGCCGTCGCGCCCCCCGCGTGGGCGGGCGACCTGGCGCCCACCGGCGAGGTGACCGCCGTCCATGTCCGGTCCCTGCCGGGCCAGGCCGACTTCGTGATCTCCGTCCGAGGGGACGTGAAGGTCAGCGACTTCATGCTCAACGGGCCCGACCGGCTCGTCCTCGACCTCGAGGGCGCGACGCTCGGCCGGGGGGCGGCCCGCCTGTACGACGGCGTGCTGCGCGGCGGCATCCGCAACGTGCGGGTGGCGCAGTTCAGGCCCGAGGTCGTCCGGGTCGTGCTCGACCTGGAGGCGCCCCGCGTCTACAAACTGACGCGCGACGCCGACCAGGTGCGCGTCACCTTCGGCGTCGGCACCGCGTTCGAGGACTGGTCGTCCACGGGCGCCACCGAGAAGCTCCTGCGCGCGGTGCGGCAGCCCGAGGTGGCGCTGCCTGCCGCCGAGGCGCGGCCGGCCCGCGCGGCCGAGGCCGCCGCGGAGCCGCAGCAGCAGCGCACCGAGCCGCGCATCACGGTCACCTACGAGAAGGCCGACATCGCCGACGTGGTGGCGTCGTTCGCGCAGTACGCGAACCGCACCATCGTCCTCGGCAAGAGCGTGGCCGGCACCGTCACCGCCGAGATCCGCGACAAGCCGTGGCCGCAGGCGTTCCAGGCGATCCTCGCGGCGCAGGGCCTCGTGGTGCAGGAGCTGCCCGGCGGGATCCTGCGCATCGACAACCCGCAGGCGTTCGTCGTCTCCGACTCCACCGAGCCGCTCGAGACGCGCGCCGTGCGCATCAGCTACAGCTCGCCGCTCTCGCTCGCCCGCACGGTCGAGACGATCCTGACCCGCAACCGCGGCCGCGTGATCGCCGACACGTCGTCCAACTCGGTCGTCGTCACCGACCTGCGGAGCCGCATCCCGCAGATCGCCGACTTCATCCGGTCGCTCGACATCCGGCGCCCGCAGGTCTCCATCCAGGCGAAGATCATCTTCGTCAACCGGACGGACATCGAGCGCCTCGGCCTGCGCTACGACCTCGGCAGCCGCAGCCAGTTCTTCAACCAGCTGGTCCAGCGCACCGACCCGCTCACGCAGCAGCCGTTCCAGCCGAACCAGAACGTGATCAACCTGGGCGGCAACCAGCTGTCGGCGGTGGCCAACGCGAACAACCCGGTCATCGGCTCGGCGCTCGACCTGATCTTCTCCACCTCGATCGGCGGCTTCTCGCTGACGAGCTTCCTTCAGGCGGTCGAGCAGGTGCAGCTCTCGGACGTGCAGGCGGAGCCGGTGATCACCACCGTCGCCAACCGCCAGGCCGACATCCTCGTCGGTGAGGAGACGCCGATCCGCGTGATCGACGCCGCCTCGATCGGCGGGGCCAACGCCCCGCGCGCCACGGTGCAGTTCCGCGAGACCGGCATCCGCCTCACCGTGAACCCGGTCGTCACGCAGGACCGCCAGATCGTGATGGACCTCACGACCGAGCGGTCGAACGTCGACGAGCTCGCCGCGGCCGACCTCGGCTTCACCTTCCGCCGCCAGCGCGCGGTGAACCGCCTGATCGTCAACGACGGCGAGACGGCGGTGATCGGCGGCCTGACGGTCACCGAGGTCACGCGCACGCGGAGCGGGATCCCGCTGCTCTCGGGGCTGCCGCTCGTCGGCCGGCTCTTCAGCAGCTCCAGCGACACGGAGGTGCGGCGCGACCTCATCATCCTCGTCACGCCGCGCATCACCGACGACGGCGGCCCGGGGGGCACCGCGGGCGCCAACTGAGGCCGCTCCCCGCCACGGTTAGCTTCACCCGCGAGTCCGGCCGGTGCCGGGCTCGCGGTTTCTCTTCGGGGCTGGCATGAACCTCCGCTTCACCACCGCGGGCGAGTCGCACGGCAAGGCGCTCGTCACCATCGTCGAGGGCCTCCCGGCCGGCCTCCCGGTCGACGCGGCCTGGGTCGACCGCGACCTCGCCCGCCGCCAGGCGGGTTACGGCCGCGGCGCCCGCATGAAGATCGAGAAGGACCGCGTGGAGTGGCTCTCCGGCGTGCGCGCCGGCGAGACGCTCGGCTCCCCCGTCGCGATGCTCGTCCCGAACCGGGACTGGTCGCACTGGGAGGACGTGATGGCCGCCGAGGGCGACGGCGAGGTGCGGCGCCGCCGCGTCACCCGCCCGCGGCCGGGCCACGCCGACCTCGTCGGCGTCCTCAAGTACGACCGGCTCGACGCCCGCGACATCCTGGAGCGCGCCAGCGCCCGCGAGACGACGGCGCGCGTGGCGGCCGGCGCGCTCGCGAAGCGGCTGCTCGATGCGTTCGGCGTGGAGGTCGGCAGCCACCTCGTGTCGCTCGGCGGCATCGAGGCGCGGCTCCCCTCGCCGCTGCCCGTGCCGCTCAACGATGCCGCCGACCGCTCCGCGGTGCGCACGCTCGACGTCGCCGCGGAGGCGGCGATGGTGGAGCGGATCGACGCCGCGAAGCGCGCGGGCGACACGCTGGGCGGCGTGATCGAGGTGGTGGCACGCGGCCTCGTGATGGGATTGGGCAGCCACGTGAGCTGGGACCGCAAGCTCGATGGCCGGCTCGCCGGCATGCTGATGTCCATCCCCGCGGTGAAGGGGGTGGAGGTCGGCCTCGGCTTCGAGGCGGCGCGCCGCCCCGGCTCCGCGGTGCACGACCCGATCGACGCCGCGCCCGGCGACGAGGCGACCCACGCCCTCGACCCGCGCGGCGGCTTCCGCCGGCGGACGAACCACGCCGGCGGCCTCGAGGGCGGCATGACGACCGGCGAGCCGCTCGTGGTGCGCGTGGCGATGAAGCCGATCAGCACGCTCATGTCGCCGCTGCCCACGGTCGACCTCACGACCGGCGCCACCGCCAACGCCCAGAGCGAGCGGAGCGACGTGACGGCGGTGCCGGCGATGGGCGTGATCGCCGAGGCGCTGGTGGCGCTCGTGCTCGCGGACGCGATGCTCGAGAAGTTCGGCGGCGACTCGCTCGGCGAGATGCGGCGGAACGTCGAGGGGTACCTCGCGGCGGTCGGGCACCGGTGGGACGCGCTGCGCGGCGCCGCCGAGGCGGCGCCGACGGACGCGGCATGACGGCGCCGGGGGCGGTGGCGCGCCGGCCGGTGGTGCTCGTCGGGCTGCCGGGCGCCGGCAAGTCGACGGTCGGCCGGCTCGCCGCGGAGGCGCTCCGCACCGAGTACCGCGACATCGACCGGATGGTCGAGCAGAAGATGAGCATGCCGATCGCGCGGATCTTCGCGGCGCACGGCGAGCCGAAGTTCCGGCAGCTGGAGCGCGAGTTCGCGTCGCAGGCGCTGGCGGGCCCGCCGGCCGTGATCGCGCCGGGCGCCGGCTGGATCGCGCAGCCGGGCGCACTGGAGGAGGCGCGCGCCGCGGGCGCGTTCCTCGTGTACCTGCGCTGCCTGGAGGAGACGGCCACGAAGCGCGCCGCGCTGAGCGCGGTGGACGCCCGGCCGATGCTCTCCGGCGTGATGGTGAACCCGTTCACGCGGATGAAGGAGCTGTTCCGCGAGCGGGAGCCGTTCTACCTCAAGGCCGACGCGACCGTCTCGACGGAGCTGCAGTCGGCCGACCGCGCCGCCGACGAGGTGGCCCGGATCGCGCGCGCGCAGGCGGGCTGGTAGCCCCCGCGCCCGCGGCGGCCGCTTGCGCGGCCTCCCCCTGACCACGAGACTACGAGCCACGATGGCTGCCAAGAAGAAGGCGACGACGACGAGGGCCACCCGGGCCGCGCCCCGGCGCGGGAGCACCCTCGGCGGGAACACGCTCGTCATCGTCGAGTCCCCCACGAAGGCGCGCACGATCGGGGCGTTCCTCCCCGACGGTTACCGCGTCGAGGCCTCGTTCGGCCACGTCCGGGACCTGCCGGGCGACGCGAAGGAGATCCCCGCGAAGTACAAGGGCGCCGAGTGGGCGCGCCTCGGCGTGAACGTGGACGACGGCTTCGACCCGCTCTACGTCATCCCCGCCGAGAAGCGGGCGCGGGTGAAGGAGCTCAAGGCCGCCCTCGCCGACGCCGACGAGCTGCTGCTCGCGACGGACGAGGACCGCGAGGGGGAGTCGATCTCGTGGCACCTGCTCTCGGTGCTGGAGCCGCGCGTCCCCGTGCGCCGGATGGTGTTCCACGAGATCACGAAGGAGGCGATCCGCGACGCGCTGGAGCACACGCGCGAGATCGACGACAAGCTCGTGCGCGCGCAGGAGACCCGCCGCATCCTCGACCGGCTGGTCGGCTACACGGTCTCGCCGCTCCTCTGGAAGAAGGTGGCGTGGGGCCTCTCCGCCGGCCGCGTGCAGTCGGTGGCGGCGTGGCTCGTCGTCGCGCGCGAGCGCGAGCGCCGCGCCTTCCGCGCCGGCACCTACTGGGACCTCGTGGCACAGCTGCGCCACGCGGGGCAGGGGTTCCGCGCGGAGCTGGTCGCCGTCGGCGGGAAGCGGATCGCCACGGGCAAGGACTTCGACGAGAACACGGGCCGGATCGCCGCGGGGAAGGACGTGCTCCTCCTCGACGAGGCGCGCGCCCGCGCCCTCGAGGGGACGCTCAGCGCCGAGCCGTGGGTGGTCGCCTCGGCCGAGGAGAAGCCGTTCACCCGGCGCCCGTCGCCGCCGTTCACCACCTCCACGCTCCAGCAGGAGGCGAACCGCAAGTTCCGCTGGTCGGCGCGCGACACGATGCGCGTGGCGCAGTCGCTGTACGAGAACGGCTTCATCACGTACATGCGCACCGACTCCGTCTTCCTCTCGGACCAGGCGGTCTCCGCGGCGCGCACGGCGATCAGGTCGCTCTACGGCGCCCCGTTCCTGCCCGACGCGCCGCGCCGCTACCAGACCAAGTCGGCGAACGCGCAGGAGGCGCACGAGGCGATCCGCCCCGCGGGCGCCATCTTCCGCACGCCGGAGGACACCGGTCTCTCCGGGCGCGACTTCCAGCTGTACGACCTCATCTGGAAGCGCACCGTCGCGAGCCAGATGGTCGATGCGCGGCAGACCTCGCTCGTCGTGCAGCTCGCCGCCGCCGACACGCTCTTCCGCGCGAGCGGGAAGCGGATCGACTTCCCCGGCTTCCTGCGCGCCTACGTGGAGGGATCGGATGACCCGGACGCGGCGCTGGAGGACCAGGAGGTGATCCTCCCGCCGCTCGCCGAGGGGGACCGCCCGGCGTGCGAGCAGGTGAGCGCGGTGAGCCACGTCACCCAGCCGCCCGCGCGGTACACGGAAGCATCGCTCGTGAAGGTGCTCGAGACGGAGGGGATCGGCCGGCCCAGCACCTACGCGACGATCATCGACACGCTGATCGACCGCGGCTACGTGCTGCGCCAGGGCCAGGCGCTGGTGCCGACGTTCACCGCGTTCGCCGTCACCGGCCTCCTCGAGAAGCACCTCCCCGAGCTCGTGAACGTGAAGTTCACCGCGGGCATGGAGGAGAAGCTCGACGAGATCAGCCGCGGCGAGCGCGAGTGGAAGCCGTACCTCGAGGAGTTCTACCTCGGTGACACGGGGCTCCGCGCCGAGGTGGTGGGGCACGAGGCCGACATCGACCCCGCCGAGGCGCGCACCGTCGCGCTCGAGGGGCTCGACGCCGTCGTGAAGATCGGGCGGTTCGGCCCGTACGTGGAGGTGGAGCGCGACGGCGAGCCGCTGCGCGCCAGCATCCCGAAGGACGCCGCCCCCGCCGACCTCGACCAGGCACAGGTGGAGACTCTGCTGCGCCAGAAGATCGACGGACCCGACGAGCTCGGGAAGCACCCGGAGACGGGCGAGCCGATCTTCCTGCTCACCGGCCAGTACGGGCCGTACCTGCAGCTCGGCCCCGTCGTCGACGGCGCGCCGAAGCCGAAGCGCACGTCGCTGCCGCGCGGCCTCAAGCCCGAGGACGTGACGCTCGATGCCGCGGTGAAGCTGCTCGGCCTCCCCCGCCGCCTCGGCGAGCACCCGACGACTCGCCGCCCCGTCTTCGCGGGGCTCGGCCGCTTCGGGCCGTACGTCGTGCACGAGGTGAGCGCGAAGGAGAAGGAGTACCGCTCGCTCAAGGCCGAGGACGACGTGCTCACCGTGGAACTCGGCCGCGCCCTGGAGCTGCTCTCGATGCCGAAGCAGGGCCGCGGGCGCCGCGTGCCGGAGCCGGTGCGCATCGTCGGCGCGCACCCGGCCGACGGCGAACCGATCGGCCTGTACGCCGGGCAGTACGGCCCCTACGTGAAGCACGGCGATGTCAGCGCCTCGATCCCGAAGGACGCCGACCCGGACTCCGTCACGCTCGAGCAGGCGGTCGACCTCATCGCCGCGCGCGCGGCGATCAAGGGCGGCGGGCGCCGCAAGGGCGCGAGGCGCGCGTCGGGCGGCGCGGCCGCGGCGGCCAAGCCGAAGAAGGGCGCCAAGCGGACGAAGGCGGCCGCCCGGGCGTGAGCCGCGTCACCGTCGTCGGCGGCGGCCTCGCCGGGTGCGAGGCCGCGTGGGCCCTCGCCGAACGCGGGCACGACGTGATGCTGCACGAGATGCGCCCCGTCATGCGCACGCCCGCGCACGAGACCGACGCGCTCGCCGAGCTGGTCTGCTCCAACTCCTTCAAGTCGCTCGACCCGCTGAACGCGCACGGCCTCCTCAAGCAGGAGCTCCGGCGCCTGGGCTCGCTGCTCATGCAGGAGGCCGAGGCGGCGCGCGTGCCGGGCGGCGCCGCGCTCGTGGTCGACCGGGCGCTCTTCGCCCGCGCGGTGCACGCGCGCGTGGTGGCGCACCCGCGCGTCACGCTCGTGCGCGGCGAGGTGACGGCGCTGCCGAGCCCCGGCATCGTGGCGACGGGCCCGCTCACCTCCGATGCGCTCGCCGCCGCCATCCGCGCGCGGCTCGGCACGGCGTCGCTCGCGTTCTACGACGCCATCGCGCCGATCGTGAGCGGCGAGTCGCTCGACCACGGGCAGCTGTACGCGCTCTCGCGCTGGGGGAAGGGCGACGGCGACGACTACCTCAACGCGCCGCTCTCCCGCGAGGCGTACGACGCGTTCATCGGGCGGCTCGTCGCCGCCGACACGTTCACGCCGCACCACGGCTTCGACGCGGTGCCGTACTTCGAGGGGTGCCTCCCCATCGAGGAGATGGCGCGCCGCGGGCCGGAGACGCTGCGCTTCGGCCCGATGAAGCCCGTCGGCCTGCGCGACCCGCGCACCGGCCGCGAGCCGTGGGCCGTCGTGCAGCTCCGCCGCGAGGACCGCGCGGGCCAGATGTGGAACCTCGTCGGCTTCCAGACGCGGCTCCGCATCCCCGCGCAGCAGGAGGTGTTCCGCGCGCTCCCCGGCCTGGGCGACGCCGAGTTCCTCCGCTTCGGCTCGATCCACCGCAACTCGTACGTGAACGCCCCCGCGTCGCTCGGCCCCGGCCTCGCCGCGAAGGACGACCCCGCGCTCCTCTTCGCCGGGCAGATGACGGGCGTCGAGGGGTACACGGAGTCGGTCGCGACCGGGCTCCTCGCCGGCATCACGCTCGACCGCGTGCTGCGCGGGCTCCCCGTCTCCGAGCCGCCGCCGACCACGATGCTCGGCGCGCTGCTCCGCTACCTGCACGACGCCGACCCCGCGCACTTCCAGCCGATGAACGCCAACTGGGGGCTCGTGGCGCCGCTGGACGAGGAGCTCGCGACGGCCGCGGAGGCGGATGGCGGCGGTGCGCGCGCCGCGGTCGCCACGCGGCCGAAGAAGGTGCCGAAGGACGTGAAGAAGCAGCGGCTGCTGGAGCGCGCCGAGCAGGCGTTCGAGGCGTGGGCGTCCGCGCTGTGAGCCGCGGCGGCGGTGACGAGGCGCCGGAGACGGAGCGGCCGGCCGCCCTCCCCGCCGACCCGCTCGCGCGCCAGTACCTCGAGCACCTGGAGAAGGAGCGGCAGCTCAGCGCCAACACCGTGCGCGCCTACGGCCGCGACCTCGCGGCGTTCGAGGCGTTCCTCGGCCGGCACTACGGCGCGTGGACGTGGGAGATCGTCGACCGGCTCGGCCTCCGCGGCTTCCTCGGCGACCTGCAGCGCCGCGGCCTCGCGAAGCGGTCGGCGGCGCGCGCGCTGAGCGCGGTGCGGAGCTTCTACCGGTACCTGCAGGAGCACCACGACCTCGAGCACAACCTCGCGCGCGCCGCGCGGGTGCCGAAGCTCGAGAAGCGGCTGCCGACCTGGCTCGAGCGCGAGCGCACCGACGTGCTGTTCGCGTGGGCCGAGGCGCGCGCCGAGACGGGCGAGTTCCGCGCGGTGCGCGACCTCGCGATGCTGGAGCTGTTCTACTCGACCGGCATGCGCCTCGGCGAGCTCGCCGGCCTCTCCCTCGGCGACGTCGACCTGCTGGGCGACCAGGCGAAGGTGCGCGGCAAGGGGCGGAAGGAGCGGATCGTGCCGGTGGGGCGGCGCGCCGTGGCGGCGATCCGGCGCTACCTGCCGCTCCGCGAGCAGCTGCTGGCCGGCGCCACCGGCGGCGACCGGCGCGCGCTGTTCCTGAGCACGCGCGGCCGCCGGATGCCGGCGCGCGGCATCCAGCAGGCGATGCACCGCTGCTTCGATGCCATCGGCGCGGACGACCTGCGCACCCACTCGCTGCGCCACACCTTCGCGACGCACATGCTGGACGCGGGCGCCGACCTGCGCGCGGTGCAGGAGCTGCTGGGCCACGCGAGCCTGAGCACGACCCAGGTCTACACGCACACGAGCGTGGAGCGGCTGAAGCAGGTGTATGCGCAGGCGCATCCGCGGGCGTAGCGGGGGGGCGGGCGGGCCGGCGGGCCGGCGGGCAGGGTCGTGCCGCGCACTAGGATTCGAGACGCCACTCGCGCCACTCGCGCCACTCGCGCCACTCCCGGCCCCCTTGCCCCCCGACCCCCTGACCCCCATGCACGGCACCACCATCCTCGCCGTCCGCCGCGACGGCCGCGTCGCCCTCGGGGGCGACGGGCAGGTCTCCATCGGCGACACGGTGGTCAAGGCGACCTCCGTGAAGGTGCGCGCGCTCAAGGGCGGGAAGGTGCTCGCCGGGTTCGCGGGCTCCGTCGCCGACGCGCTCACGCTGTACGAGAAGTTCGAGGAGAAGCTCGACCGGTACCCGGGGAACCTGCCGCGCGCGGCGGTGGAGCTGGCGCGCGACTGGCGCGGCGACCGGATCCTGCGGCGGCTCGACGCGCTGCTCGTCTGCGCCGACCCGTCGCACGCGTTCCTGCTGAGCGGCGGCGGCGAGCTCATCGAGCCGGACGACGGCATCGTCGCCGTCGGCTCCGGTGGCAACTACGCGCTGGCGGCGGCGCGCGCGCTCGTGGCGCACACGTCGCTGCCGGCGCGCGACGTGGTGGAGCACGCGCTCGGCGTCGCGGCGGACATCTGCGTGTTCACGAACCGGCACCTGACGGTGCTGGAGTTGTAGGGGCCGGGGGCCCGCCCGGCCACCCCCGGCGCCGGCTCCCGGTCCCACGCTCCCGACCCACCACTACGCATTTCTGCATAACGCACAAACGCATAACGCAATTGTGCGTAACGCACATCTGCGTTATCCTGGGTCATGACCGCGCCGTCCGCCGGGGAGGCCGCCCCGTTCACCTACGGCCGCGAGCTCGGCGCCCGCGAGCTCGTCGACCGCGAGGCCGAGCTCGCCGAGCTGCGCGCGGTGCTGCGCGGCCACGGCCGCCACTTCCTCGTCGGCCCCCGCCGCTTCGGCAAGTCGTCCCTGCTCCGTGCCGCCGCCGAGGGGGGCGAGCGCGGCGGCGCGCTCGTCCTCCGCTACGACCTCCAGCGCTTCGCCGGCTTCGACCGCCTCGTCCGCCAGCTCGTGGCCGACGTCGCCCGCCGCACCGCGGGCCCGGCCGATCGCGCGCTCGCCGCGGTGAAGGCCGCCTTCCGCTCGCTCCGCCCCGAGCTCACGTGGGACCCGGCGCAGGGGGGCGTCGGCGTCACGCTCGGCGTGCGCGCCGCCGCCGACGACCTGCCGCTCGTCTGCGACGCGCTCGACGGGCTCGACCGGCACGCGGAGCGGCAGGGGATCCCGGTGGCGGTGGTGCTGGACGAGGTGCAGCGGCTGGTCGAGCGCGGCGGCACGGACGCGGAGGGCCAGCTCCGCGCGGCGACGCAGGCGCACCGGCACGTCGCGTACGTCTTCGCGGGGTCGGCCACGCGCCTCCTCGCCGCGATGACGACCGAGCCCGACCGCCCCTTCTATCGCCTGGGCTCCCGCCGCTTCCTCGGCCCGATCCCGCGGGACGCGTTCCGGAAGTTCCTGGCGAAGGGGCTCGCGACGGTGTCGCGCCCCGCGCCCGACGGCATCGAGGCGATCCTCGACCTCGCGGAGGACGTGCCGTACGACGTGCAGCGGCTCGCGCACGCCTGCTGGAGCGACGCGCGCGCGCGCCGGGGCCGGCCGCGGATGGATGCGGAGGCGGTGCGGCGCGTGCACGGCGAGATCGCGCGGACGAACGAGCCGCTGTACATGCACCTCTGGTCGTCGCTCACCGCGGCGCAGCAGCGGGCGCTGCTGCTCCTGCTCGACCCCGCGGCCGTGGAGGAGGGGCTCCTCTCGGCGGGCACGGCGCGCCGCGCGCGCCTCCCCGTGAGCACGCTGCAGCGCGCGTTCGACGCCCTGGTCGACCGGCAGGTGCTGCGCGAGGAGCTCGCAGTGGGCGGGCGGACGCTCAAGTTCGAGGATCCGCTGTTCAAGGGCTGGGTGGGGCTGACGATTCCGGGGTTGTAGGGGGGGCCGGCGGGCAGGAGGCCGAGGGGCCGGGGGCCCTGCCACGTTCAGCCCCTGGCTCCGCGCCCCCCGGCCCCCTGCCCCCTCTACCTTCCTGCCATGACCACCCCGCCTCCGACCGACGCCGCCGATGCCCCGCCTCCCTGGCTCGAGGAACTGCCGCCGAAGGAGATCGTCAAGGAGCTCGACCGGTACATCGTCGGGCAGGCGGATGCGAAGAAGGCGGTGGCGATCGCGATCCGGAACCGGTGGCGCCGGATGCAGGCGCCGGACGACATCCGCGACGAGATCGTCCCGTACAACATCATCATGATCGGCCCCACCGGCGTCGGGAAGACGGAGGTGGCGCGCCGGCTCGCGCGGCTCGCGGGGGCGCCGTTCCTCAAGGTGGAGGCGTCGAAGTTCACCGAGGTCGGCTACGTCGGGCGCGACGTGGAGTCGATGGTGCGCGAGCTCGTCGACTCGGCGATCACGATGGTGCGCACCGAGCGCGAGGACGAGGTGTATCCGCAGGCCGAGAAGGCGGCGGAGGAGCAGCTGCTCGACCGCCTGCTCCCCGCGCCCCCCGCGCCGCGGCCGGACGAGGCGCCCGACCCGAAGGCGGCGGAGCGCCGCGCGCGCTCGCGCGAGAAGCTGCGCGAGAAGCTCGCGAAGGGCGAGCTCGACGACCAGGAGGTGGAGGTCGAGGTCGCGCCGCAGGGGTACCCGATGCCCGAGGCGTTCCAGCCGCCGCAGGGCATGGAGGGGACCGACATGAACGTCGGCGAGTGGCTGCAGGAGATGCTGCCGAAGCGGAAGAAGCGGCGCACGGTGAAGGTGCCGGAGGCGCGGCGCATCCTCGTCGACGAGCAGCTGAAGCAGATGGTCGACCAGGACGACACCGTCGCCGAGGCGCTCGACCGGGTGGAGAACCACGGCATCCTGTTCATCGACGAGATCGACAAGATCGCGGGGGAGCGCTCGACGACGGGGCCCGACGTCTCGCGCCAGGGCGTGCAGCGCGACCTGCTGCCGATCGTGGAGGGGTCGACGGTGCAGACGCGGTACGGCTACGTGCGCACCGACCACATCCTCTTCATCGCCGCGGGCGCGTTCCACATGGCGAAGCCGAGCGACCTGATCCCGGAGCTGCAGGGGCGGTTCCCGATCCGCGTGGAGCTGCAGCCGCTCACCGAGGCCGACTTCACGCGGATCCTCACCGAGCCCGAGAACGCGCTGGTGAAGCAGTACCAGGCGCTGGTGGGGGCGGAGGGGTTCCAGCTGGAGTGCACACCGGAGGGCGTGGCGGAGATCGCGCGGATCGCGTTCGAGGCCAACGCGCGGATGGAGAACATCGGCGCGCGGCGCCTGCACACGGTGATGAGCACGCTCATGGAGGAGGTGCTCTTCCACCTGCCCGACTGGCCCGCGGCGACGATCGTGATCGACGCGGCGGCGGTGCGCGAGAAGCTCGGCAAGGTGGTGACGGACGAGGACCTGCGGCGGTGGATCCTCTGAGCCGCGGGCCACGGGGCTGAGGCGGGTGCCGTGGCCCCGGTGATCCCCGCCGCGCCCGAGCGGCCGCTCGCGCGCGTGCTGCTCGTGGGCGCGGGCGTGATCGCGTGCGGCACGCTCGGCTACATGCTCATCGAGGGGTGGAGCTGGTTCGACGCGCTGTACCAGACCGTCACGACCGTGGCGACGGTCGGCTTCATGGAAGTGCATCCGATGGGCACGGCGGGGCGGAGCTTCACCCTCGTCGTCATCCTCGCCGGGGTCGGCATCCTCTTCTACATCTTCAGCGTCGTGGGCGAGTCGGTCGTCGTCGGCGCGTGGACCGGCAACCTCCGGAGGCGGCGCATGCAGGCGCGGATCGACGCGATGGCGGGGCACTACATCGTCTGCGGCTACGGGCGCGTGGGGCGGCAGGTGGTGAAGGACCTGCAGGCGCGCGGCGCGGGCGTGGTGGTGATCGACCCGTCGGAGGCCGCACCCGACGCGGCGGACGGCGTGCCGCGCCTCGCGGGCGACGCGTCGGACGAGGCGCTGCTCGGGCGCGCGGGGATCGCGCGGGCCGCGGGGCTCGTGAGCGCGGCGGGGGACGCGGCGACCAACGTCATCATCGTGCTCACGGCGCGCGCGCTGCGGGCCGACCTGCCGATCGTGGCGCGGGCCGACCGGGCCGACGGCGAGAAGAAGCTCCTGCGCGCGGGGGCGACGCACGTGGTGAGCCCGTACGCCATCGGCGGCCGGCGGCTCGCGGCGCAGCTGCTCAACCCGCGCGTGAGCGACTTCCTGGACCTCGTGATGCACTCGGAGAAGCTGGAGCTGTGGCTGGAGGAGGTGCCGGTGCGCGCGGGGAGCCCGCTCGACGGCCGGAGCCTGCAGGCCGCGGCGGTGCGGACGGAGACGGGGGCGACCGTGCTCGCGGTGCAGCGCGCGGACGGCGCGCTGCTCACGCGGCCGGCGAAGGACCTGGCGCTGGCGGCGGGGGACGTGCTGATCGCGCTGGGGACGCGGGAGCAGCTGCAGCGGGTGGGGGAGGTGGCGGGGGGCGGGTGAGTCCGGGCCGGCCGGCCCAGGCACCGCGTGCCCCGGCGCGGGGCTGCGTATCTTGCGGGACTCCGCTCACCGGACCACAGCGCCCGACATGGACGACGGGACCCACCGGCGCACCACCACCGACACGCGCGAGCGGCTCGCCCGCGCGCTCGCCGGGCGCTACGCCGTGGCCGACCTCCTCGGGCGCGGCGGCACCTCGCTCGTCTTCGCCGCCGACGACCACAAGCTCGGACGAGCGGTGGCGATCAAGGTGCTCCGCCCCGAACAGGCGGCGCTGCTCGGCCCCGAGCGGTTCCTGCGCGAGGTCCGCATCGCCGCGCAGCTCAGCCATCCCAACATCCTGCCGCTGTTCGACTCGGGCGACGCCGACGGCCTGCCGTGGTTCTCGATGCCGCTGCTCGCGGGCGAGACGCTGCGCGCGCGGCTGCAGCGCGAGGGGCCGCTGCCGGTGGCGGACGCCATCGCGATCGCGCGCGACATCGCCTCCGCGCTCGGCTACGCGCACGCGCGCGGCATCATCCACCGCGACATCAAGCCCGAGAACATCCTTCTCGAGGGTGGCCGCGCGATCGTCGCGGACTTCGGCATCGCGCGCGCCCTCTCGGCGGCGAGCACGAGCGCGCACAGCTCGGACGGCTTCGCGGTGGGGACGCCGTTCTACATGGCGCCCGAGCAGGCGATGGGGAGCGCCGACCTCGATCCGCGCTGCGACCTGTACGCGCTCGGCTGCGTGCTGTTCGAGCTGCTGGCGGGGCGGCCGCCGTTCCCGGGCGGCACGGTGCAGGAGGTGCTGGCGCGGCAGCTGACGGCGGAGGCGCCGCTGCTCCGCACGCTGCGCGCCGACGTGCCGGGTGAGCTCGAGGGCGCGGTGGCGCGGCTGCTGCTCAAGCCGCGCGAGGCGCGCTACCAGAGCGCCGACGAGCTGGACCGCGTGCTCGCGGGGACGGTGCCGAGCGGGTGGGCGCCGGCGCGGAAGCCGAGGCGGTGGGGGTGGGTGGTGGCGGGGGTGGGGGCGGTGGTGGCGGGGCTCGCCTGGTGGCTCCTCACCCGGCCGCCTGCGGTGCCGCTCGACCCGCAGCGCTTCGTGGTGCTGCCGTTCGTGCATCGCGGCGCCATGCCCGCGACGCTCACCGGCGACCAGTGCGAGGCGCTCGTGCGTGATGCGCTCGCCCTCTGGAGCGACGTGCGCGTCGTCGATCCGTTCACGCTGCAGGACGCGCTGCAGCGCGATCCCTCGCTCGCCACGCCCTCGCTCGCCTCCGGCACCGCGCTCGCGCGGCGACTCGGCGCGGGGATGCTGGTGCTGGGCGAGGTGTCGAGCATCGGTGACAGCGCGCGCGTGCGCGCCGTGCTCTACGGTGTCGGCGCCCGCGGCGGCGAGCTGCGCTCCGCGGTGACGCGCGTGGCGCTGACCGGCGATGGCGCGGCCGTCGCGCGCGGCTTCGAGGCGCTCGCGGACGAGCTGCTGCGCGGGAGCGGGGGGACGCGGGCGGGCCGCGTCGGCCTCGCGACGACCTCGTTCCGCGCGTGGCGCGCGTACGACTCGGCGATGACGGCGGTGGCGCGATGGGAGCTGGACCGCGCGCGCGAGGGGTTCGCGGAGGCGCAGCGCCGCGACCCGGGCTTCGCGCTCGCGACGCTCCAGCTCGCGCAGCTGGGCCAGTGGACGCGGGCGCCCGCCGCCGAGTGGCGCCCGGCCGTGCTCTCGGCGCTCGGGCGCGCCGACCGCCTGCCGCGCGCCGACAGCGTGCGCGCGATGGCACTCGCGGCGCTCGGCGCGGGCCAGCCCGAGCAGGCGTGCGCGGCGTACCGGGCGCTGCTGCAGCGCGATGCCGGCGACTTCGTCTCCTGGCTCGGACTCGGGGACTGCCTCGTGGCTGACGATGCCGTCGTCGCCTCCGCGGCGTCGTCCACCGGCTTCGTGTTCCGGGCCAGCCTGCGCGAGGCGGCCGCCGCGTACCGGCGGGCGAGCACGCTGGTGCCGTCGCTGCATCGCGTGTTCCGCGAGGTGGCGGCCGCGCGCCTGGCGGGCGCGCTGTACACGCAGCCGCACCAGTACCGCACCGGTCGGATGGCGGGTGACACGGCGATGCGCTTCGGGGCGTTCCCGGCGTGGGGAGGCGATACCGTGCGCTTCGCGCCGCGTCGCATCGCCGAGCTCCTGTCAGGCCGCGACGTGGCGGACCCGCGAGCGCTGGCGGCGATGCGCGGCGTGCTGGACGAGGTCGCGGGCGCCTGGGTGCGCGAGTTCCCGCGCTCGGCGGAGGCCCGGCGCGCACGCGGCCTCGCGCTTGAGTTGGCGGGGCCGCCCGACGGCGGCGGCCCGTGGCTCGCCGGCGTCGCGTACGACTCGGCGGCGATCCTCGCCGCGTCGCCGGTGCGGCGCGCCGAGGCGCTGGTGGACCGGCTGCGCTTCGCGCTCAAGGAGGGGGACGCGAAGCGGCTGGGACGGCTGCTCGACTCCCTGTCGGCGCTGCCGGCGGCGTCACCGCCGCTGCCGCAGGCGCAATTCGTCGCCGCGCTGCTTCGGGGTGACACGACCCGGGCCCTGGTGCTGGCCGAGGCCGTGCAGTCCGACCTGGTCCTGAATGACCTTGACGGGACGACCGTCCCGGCACCATTGTCGGTCAGGCTCGCCGCGCTTCGGCTGCAGGTCATCGCGTGCAGCGGTGGCGGACCGGCAGCGGTCCGGTTGCGTGTGGCGGCCCTCGACAGCGCGATCAATGTGTCGGCCTCCGGCCCCGCGCGCGCCGCGCAGCGCTCGGCGGCGCTCATGGTGCCGTGGTTCTGTGCAGGGCCGGCCGGTGCGCGGGGCGAGGTGCCGTGGCCGTTCGCGTCGCGGTTTCGTGACTTCGAGCGGTTACCGGCGCTGAGCCAGGCGGCGGTCGAGGGGAAGCTGCCGGCGGGGACGATGTATCGGGTCGTGTCGGCGATGCTTGCCGATGGTGATACGGCGGCGGCGACGACGGCGCTGCAGAAGTGGTTGCGGTTGCCGGGGGGGGAGCGGGTCGATGGGCTGGCTGCGGTGCAGGACTTGGGAGCAATCCGCCCGTCGCTTTCGCAGGTCGTCGTGACACTGGGTCCAACGGTACCGTTCGGGCTCGCAAGAGCGGCGGCTGGCTCGGTGGCTGCCATGCTTCGAGCGAGGGGCGACAGCGCACAATGAAGGCGCTGCACTTCCGCATCGAGGGGGCTGCAACGTCGATTCGCAAGCCAGGCAAGGCGAGTTAAGGAGGTTTGGACTGCGCTGGAGAGCCGCGATGCCGCTTGCGGTCACGCTACCTGGCTTCTAGCGGTCGGCGGCTCCCCCACTTGTGCCGGGTAACCGGCTTCAACCCTCACTTCGGAAGGAGCATGTGATGTCCTCCTCCCTGTTTCGACGCCTGCCAAAGCGATTCGATCGGCTGTCCTCAGTCAGTCCGGTGCTGCCGCTCATGCTGGTCGCGGCGTGCGGGCGAGGCGTAGGTTCATCGCAGGGCGCGAAGAGCGACCCTGCGCACGCCGACTCTTCGGCGTTCGCACCTGCCAGCCAGACCGTGCTGATTCCCGATCCTCCGAAGGACCCCCCTGCGATACCGGGGCAGCCGGGCACCCGCCTCCGTCGGATCGAGGAACTCAGCCATCGCGCGACCTTGCGACAGCGCGTCAGTGACTGGGTCCGGGACGTGCGTGTGGACAAGGAGTCGCTTCAAGGCAGTTGGCGGTCCTTCTACCTCGTTCGCAAGAAGGAGGGAGTCTTGGACACGGTCACGAAAGGCAAGATCGCCGTGCTCAGCGGAGTCAAGCCGTCGAACATAAGCAGACTTCAGGGCGGGCTTGTTATCGCCCGAATGGAGCTCGAGGAGGAGTACAAGATCGGCTACTTCGAGATTCCTCAGGGCACGAGCTACCTCTGGACGGACGACCGCCTTCCCGATGACGAAAAAGCGGAGGATTGGAATCTGAGAATGGCGGTCTTCTGGTTCGACAAGCAGAACAAACTCCAAGTCAGGACACTCAAGCGATCGGCATTCACGCCACACGCTCCTGACAGCGGCTCGACCAAGGTGCAGCCTCCCAAAGGGTGCACAGATGGGTATGCCTGCTTCACCACCTTCAGCGCGGTGAACCAGTCCTCGATCAACTCAATGCGCTCGCTGTCGCCCTCTGGTGTTTCCGCCCTCGCCGCCATGGTGACGGGGGATAAGCTGATCGAGGACTTCTCAGTTCCATGGGTGCCGTGCAGTCAGCTGGGCTGCTGCTGCGGTGGCAGCAACTGCCACGCGAACTGACGACCGAACTCGCCTGCCCCCCGGGGCATGGGTACCTTCGTCCCCATGCCCCACCTCCTCACCCTCCGCGACCTCACCCCCCCCGACCTCCGCGCCCTCATCGCCCTCGCCCGCCGCATGAAGGCGGGCGACTACGCCGGCCGGCCGCTCGCCGGCCGGTCGCTCGCGATGATCTTCGAGAAGTCCTCCACCCGCACCCGGGTGAGCTTCGAGGTCGGCGCCCACCAGCTCGGCGGCACCGCGCTCTTCCTCTCCAGCCGCGACATCCAGCTCGGCCGCGGCGAGCCGATCCGCGACACCGCGCGCGTCCTCTCCGGCTACTGCGACCTGATCATGATCCGGACCTTCGGCCATGGGATCGTCGAGGAGCTCGCCCGCTGGTCCAAGGTCCCCGTCATCAACGGCCTGACCGACCTCCAGCACCCCTGCCAGATCCTCGCCGACCTCCTCACCATCGCCGAGTGCCTCGGCTCGTGGGACGGCCGCCGCGTCGCCTGGATCGGCGACGGCAACAACATGTGCCACTCCTGGCTCGACGCCGCCGCCCTCCTCGGCTTCGAACTCCGCATCGCCGCCCCCGAGGGGTACGACCCCGACCCCGCCATCCTCGCCGCGGCGCGCCGCGAGACGACGATCGTCCTCACGCGCGACCCCGCCGAAGCCGCCGACGGCGCGCACGTGGTCAACACCGACGTGTGGGCCTCGATGGGCCAGGAGCAGGAGCAGGCGGTCCGCGAGCAGGCGTTCCGCGGCTTCCTCGTCGACGACGCGCTCATGGCCCGCGCCCACCCCGACGCGATCTTCCTCCACTGCCTCCCCGCCCACCGCGGCGAGGAGGTCAGCGAGTCGGTGCTCGAGGGCCCGCAGAGCCGCGTCTGGCAGGAGGCCGAGAACCGCCTGCACGCGCAGAAGGCGCTGATGGCGATGCTGCTGGAGGGGCCGAAGGCGTAGGCCGCGGGTCGCGGGTCGGGAGGCCGAGGGGCACCTAGATTGGCGGGGACCCCATGAGCATGCCCCCTGCCACCCTGCCGGCGCCGGACGAGTTCGCGCCCCTCCGGGCGCTGCTCGCCGGGCGCTACGACCTCGAGGCCCCGATCGGCCGCGGCGGCTCGGCCGCGGTCTTCCGCGCGCTCGACCGCAAGCACCAGCGCCAGGTGGCGCTCAAGGTCCTCCGCCCCGAGGTCGTCCGCGACCTCGGGGCGGACCGCTTCCTGCAGGAAATCGACATCGCCGCGCGGCTCGTGCACCCGCACATCCTGCCGCTCTTCGACTCCGGCGAGACCGGCGGCTTCCTCTGGTTCACGATGCCGTTCATCGCAGGCGACTCGCTCCGGCAGCGGATCGGCGCGGAGGGGTCGCTCTCCGTCGCGGAGGCGGTCGGCATCGCGCGCGACGTGGCGTCCGCGCTCGCCTACGCGCACGCGAGCGGCGTCGTCCACCGCGACATCAAGCCCGAGAACGTGCTGCTGCAGGACGGCCAGGCGCTCGTCGCCGACTTCGGCATCGCCCGCGCCGTCTCCTCCGCGCGCCACGACGAGGCGACGCTCGCCGGCCTCGCCGTCGGCACGCCGCAGTACATGAGCCCCGAGCAGGCGAGCGGTGCCGCCGCGCTGGACGGCCGCAGCGACATCTACGCGCTCGGCGTGGTGCTGTACGAGATGCTGGTCGGCATGCCGCCGTTCGATGGCGAGACGCCGCACCGCATCATGGGCCGCCACCTCGCCGAGCCGCCGCCGCCGATCGCCGCGCGCCGCCCCGGCCTCCCCGTGCCGCTCGTCGAGGCGCTCGACCGCGCGCTCGCGAAGGACCCGGCGCGCCGCTTCTCCACCGCCGGCGAGTTCGAACGCGCGCTCGACCGCGCCCTCGGCAACCCGACGCCGACGCGCACGCTCACGCCCGTCACCGCGCCCCCCGTGCGCCCGCGCCAGCCGGCGCTGGTGGCCGCCGGCGCGCTCGCGGTCGCGGGCCTCGCGTGGTTCGCGCTCGCCCGCCGCCCCGAGCCGCCGCCCGCCGCGCCGGCCGGCCCCGACCGCTCGCGCGTGGCGGTGCTCTACTTCGAGGAGCGCACGCCCGGCCGCGCGCCGATCTCCGCCGCGGTGACCGAGGACCTGATCGACGAGCTGAGCCGCGTCCCCGGCCTCCGCGTCGTCTCGCCGAACGGCGTCCGCCCCTGGCGCGACCAGCCGCTCCCGCTCGACTCGCTCGCCCGCCGCCTCGGCGTCGGCACCGTGGTGAACGGCACCGTCGAGCGCCGCGGCGACGTGGTGCGCGTCACCGTGCGCCTCGTCGACCCCGCCACCTCCTCGCAGCTCGCCTCCGCGAGCGTGGAGCAGGGGGATCGTGACCCGTTCACGCTTCGGCAGCGGCTCGCCGAGACGGTCGGCCGCTTCCTCCGCACGCGCCTCGGCCGCGAGATCGCGCTCGAGGACGCGCGCCGCCGCACGCGCGACGCGGAGGCGTGGCGGCTGTACCAGGAGGCGCGGACGATCGAGGACGACGCGTACCTGCGCTGGGGCACGCGTGACAGCCGCGCCGCGCTCGAGCAGCTCGACCGCGCCGTGGCGCTGCTCCGCCGCGCCGCCGACCGGGACCGCGCGTGGGGGCCGCCGGTCGAGCAGCTGGGGTGGATCGCGCTCGCGCGCGCGCGGTCGCTCGCGGGCGGCACGGTCGCCGACACGGCGATGGTGCTGCGCGAGGTGGACGCGGCGCTCCGCTCCGCCGACCGGCTCCTCGCCGCGAGCGGCGACTCGGCGACGATGCTCTCGCTGCGCGGCGCCGCGCTGCTCGAGCAGGCCCGCGCGCGCCCGCGCGACGCCGACGCGCTGCGCGCCGAGGCTGAGCGGGCGCTGCGGCGCGCGATCGCGATCCGGCCGTCGGATGCGACGGCGTGGCGCACGCTGAGCGGGACGCTCGATGCGCAGGGGCGCGTGGACGAGGCGAACGCCGCCGCGCTCCGCGCGCTCGAGGAGGACGCGTTCCTCGCCGAGGCGCCGGCGATCCGCAGCCGGCTCATCTTCTCGTCGCTCGCGCTCGAGCAGTGGGCCCAGGCCGACAGCCTCTGCGCCGGCGGGCAGCGTGACTTCCCCGACGACCTGCGGTTCCGCGAGTGCGACCTGGTGGTGATGGGATCGCACGCCACGGGCGACGCCGCCGTGCGACGCGCCTGGGAGCGGCTCGCGGCGATCGAGCGCGCCGACAGCGCGGGCCGGCTCGCCGCATCGCGCCATGCGCGGCGCCTCTGGGTCGCCGCGGTGCTGGCCCGCTCCGGCGCTGGCGACAGCGCGCTCGGCGTGCTCCGGCGCGCGCGCGCCGAGGCGGCCGCGACGGAGCCGCCGCTCCGCAGCGCCGTGCCGGAGGCCTACGTGTTCCTGCTCACCGGCCGGCGCGACAGCGCGCTCGCGCTGCTCGATGCGGCGGTGCGGGCCGGCGTCGTGAGCCCGGCTCGCGTGCGCGGCTCCCCGTGGTTCCGGGCGCTCAAGGGGGATGCGGCGTTCGAGGCGCTCGTCAGCAGCCCGGGCAGCGCTCCTTGAAGCGCTCGGCCGCGGCGACGATGTCGAAGTTGCCGCGCACGTAGTCGGCCGCGGTGGCGAAGCGACGGTGTGCGGAGTCGCCCACCGTGAGCGCGTCGACCCTGTCCAGCGTCAGGCGGTTGCCGTCGGCATCGCGCAGCGGATACGTCCACCAGAGGCCGTTCGCCCGTCGGACCTGCAGCGCCAGCGCGACGTGTTCGGGCCGCACGTCGGCGGCCGCCGCCGCCTGCGTGGCCGCGGCCGGGTCCATCGCTTCGCCCGCGGGCGCTTCCGCGGCGAACGCGCGCCGCGAGCACGTCCACTCGCACGTCATGCCATCATGGGTGCAGATGGGGATGGCGATGCGGAGGTGGTGGTTCGCGTCGATCCGGAACGGCGGATCGGCCGTGGCCGGCCGCGAACCCGGATCGGCCGTGAACGGGCCGTACGCGTACCAGTCCGAGAGGCCGTCCTTCGTGACGGAGCGGCGTGCCGCGGATTCGGCCATGGCCGCGGCAAGATCGGTGAAGGCGCGCACGGATCTGGCCGGCTGCGTGGCGCTCATCACGTAGAACGCCTGCTGCCCGGGGGCGAGGTTGCCCAGCGCGTTGGCGAGCACGGCCATCACGCCCGGGGTGGTGGCGCAGAGCGGTTCGGTGGGCCTGTTGGTGGCGTCCATGCCTGGGGCTCCTTGTGCGGTGCGGCGGGTGGAAGGCGCTGCTCCGCGCAAGCGGGGCAGCCTTCCTACCATGCGGACCGTGCGGGGGCGGGTCAAGGGTCGCGCCGCCTATCCTTCGCGCATGCCGATCCGCCTGGCCATCCTCACCTGCAGCGACGCCGGCGCCCGCGGCGAGCGGGCCGACCGCTCGGGCGATGCGATCGCCGAGTGGGCCGCGGCGCGCGGCGACGTGCTCGCGGCGCGCGCGCTGGTGCCCGACGACCATCACGCCATCACGGCCGCGCTCACCGCCTGGGCGGATGGTGACGTGGCCGACCTCGTGCTCACCACCGGCGGCACCGGCCTCACCGCGCGCGACGTCACGCCGGAGGCGACGAAGGCGGTGCTCCACCGCGAGGCGCCGGGCATCGCCGAGGCGCTGCGGATGTCGGTGTACCCGCGCTTCCCCCGCGCCATCCTCAGCCGCGGCGCCGCCGGCACGCGGCATCGCACGCTCATCATCAACCTCCCCGGCAGCCCCGGCGGCGTACGCGACGGGCTCGCAGTGCTCGAGCCGGTGATCGAGCATGCCGTGGCCCTGGTGCGGGGCGGGGCGGTGGATCACTGAGCGCGCGTGCGCGCCTCTTCTCCTCCCGGTCATTGCGAGGGCGCGCATCCTCTCCTCCCGGTCATTGCGAGGGCGCGCAGCGCCCGAAGCAACCTTCTCCGCTTCCTCTGGTGCTCATCCACCGCCCACCAGCACCGCCCCCAAGGTCGCTTCGGCGGCTTCGCCGCCTCGCGATGACCGCAGCACCCTCCCCGCCTGCCCTCCTGCCTAGCTTCCCGCCATGCCTCCGAAGCTCCTCCTCACCCTCGACGACCTCGAGACCGCGGTGCCGCTCAACGCCGCGCTCGAGGCGTCCGGCGCCTCCACCGAACTCGTCGCCCCGGCGGACGATGCGCGGCGCGCGCTGCGGCGCGAGCAGCCGGACCTCGTGATCCTCACCGGCGGCGTGCACGAGCCGCGCGCCCGCGAGCTCGCCGCCCTCGCGCGCGACCTCGAGATCTCGACGCTCGCACTCCTCGAGCCGACCGACTCCGCCCACCCCGAGCGCGTCGCCGCGCTCGGCGTGACGGCCACGATGGCCAAGCCGGCGACCACCGACGAGATCGTCGCCACCGCCACGCGCCTGGTCGCCCGCCGCCAGCTGCAGCTGCGCACCGGCATCATCGGCGAGTCCGACGCCATCCAGGAAGTGCTCGTCCGCATCGAGCAGATGGCCCCCGTCTCGTCCACGGTGCTCATCCTCGGCGAGTCGGGCACGGGCAAGGAGCTCGTCGCCAAGGGCGTGCACGACCTCTCGCCCCGGCGCGGCAAGCCGTTCATCGCCGTCAACTGCGCCGCCCTCCCCGAGACCCTGCTCGAGAGCGAGCTGTTCGGCCACGAGAAGGGCGCCTTCACCGGGGCCGCCGAGCGGCGGCTCGGCCGCTTCGAGCTGGCGGACGGCGGGACGATCTTCCTCGACGAGATCGGCGAGATCCCGCCCTCGGTGCAGGTGAAGCTGCTGCGCGTGCTCGAGGCGCGGTCGTTCTTCCGCGTCGGCGGCACGGCGCCGATCAAGGTCGACGTGCGCGTCGTCGCCGCCACCAACCGCTCCCTCAAGGAGCAGGTCCTCCTCGGCGCGTTCCGCGACGACCTCTACTACCGGCTCAATGTCCTCACCATCTACCTCCCGCCGCTCCGCGAGCGCCGGGGCGACGTCGCCATCCTGGTGAAGCGGTTCATCCGCGAGTTCTCGCGCATGCACGAGAAGCGCTTCCAGGGGATCGCGGCCGACGCGATGCAGCTGCTCGTGAGCGCCCCGTGGCCGGGCAACGTCCGCCAGCTCCGGAACCTCATCGAGAGCATGGTGGTGCTCGCCCCCGGCACCGAGATCCGCGCGAGCGACATCCCGCCCGACATCCACGAATCGGTGGGCCGCCTGCTGCCGATGCGGCTGCCGCCGGCGCCCGCCGAGCCGGCGGCACCCGCGGGCGGCGTCGGCGCGACGGAGCTGCAGTTCATCGTCACGCACCTGATGGATCTGCGGATGCAGGTCGAGGAGCTGCGGCGGCGGCTCGATGCGCCGGGGCCGGACCGAGTGCAGGTGATCGAGCTGCCGCAGGGCGCGGTCTCGGTGCCGGCCGGCGGTGGCCAGGCCGCAGGCGCGCGCCCGGCGCCGATCCTGGTCGACGCGGAGCCGGACGAGGCCACGGTCGTGTACCGCCCCGGGATGACGATGGCGGATGTCGAGAAGGCAACGATCGTGGCGGCGCTGGAGGAGCATCGGGGCAACCGTCGGCGAGCTGCGGAAACTCTCGCAATCGGCGAGCGGACGCTGTACCGGAAGATCAAGGAGTTCGACCTCGAGTGATTCGCTGTTGGTACGGAGACGGCTCCGGCCTTGTCTCGTTCCTTGACGGTGCGATTCCTTGACAGCGGCACTGTTGCACGCATGCACACTCCGTACGTAAATCGGTCAGTGAAGCTTCCTAAATTACTGTATGGCAATGGCTTAGGAAATTTGCACGCGTTGACTTGCTCCGTTGTTTTAGCGATGTTTTTGATCATTCAGCCCCCGGGACTCGCGGCGACAATCCGATGAAGTTCTCGATCGACTCAGGGGCCTGTGTCGGCTGCCTTGCCTGTGTGCGCGTCTGTCCGACGGACGCGATCGCGGTGGCGGAGGAGCCTGCGCTCGTGAGCATCGAAGAACCGCTCTGTGTGCGCTGCGGCGAGTGCGTCCCGGCGTGCCCGCATGATGCGGTGAAGGTGGGCGGGGCGATCGGCCGGGCGGTGGAGGTGGCGGCGCACGGCGGCGGGGTGCTGATCCTCGCGCCGGAGGCGGTGGTGCACTTCCACCCCGCGACGGTCGAGCAGGTGGTGAACGCGTGCCACGCCGCGGGGTTCGCGACGGTGAGCCGCGGGGTGATCGGCGACGAGCTGGTGGCGGCGGAGTACCAGCGGCTGTGGGATGGCGGCGAGTGGGGGACGCTGATCCGCTCGACCGACCCGGTGGTGGTGGAGACGGTGCGGATGCAGTACCCGGAGCTGCTGCCGTTCCTGGCACCGGTGGTGATGCCGGCGGTGGCCGAGGCGCGGTGGCTCAAGGCGCGGGACGGGGTGGCGACGCAGGTTGTGTACGCCGGCGTCTTCGTGCCGGTGGATGCGGAGGAGCTCGATGCGGCGATCACCTTCGCCGACCTGGAGCAGCTCTTCCACCTGCGCGGGGTGGACCTCTTCGCGCAGCCGGAGGGGCCGGGGCGGCCGGAGGAGGAGCGACGGCGGCACCTGAGCCTGCCGGGGGGGATGCCGAAGCGGGTGCTTGCGGAGCATCCGCAGGCGAGCCGGAGCTTCCGCGCGGTGCGCGGGCTGCACCACCTGCCGGCGCTCGCGCGCGCGGTGACGGTCGACCGGCTGGAGCTCGGCTTCGTCGACCTGCTCTCGACCGAGGGGATGCTCGACCACCCGCTGTTCGGGCCGAAGGACCGGTTGTACTGGCGGCGCGACCTGGTGATGCGGGCGGAGCCGCCGAGGGCGGCGGCGCCGGTGGTGAACGGGAAGCCGCACGTGGAGCTGGCGGCGACGTTCGGGGTCACGCCGGAGCGGCGCCGGCTGCCGGAGCCGGCGGCGGTGAGCGCGGTGGAGGAGAAGGTCGGGCTCGGGCCGAACGGGCGGCCGTGGGATTGCGGGGCGTGCGGCTACGCCTCCTGCCGCAAGTTCGCCGAGGCGGCGGCGCTGGGCCGGGCGACGCTCCGGCAGTGCACGGTGTGGATGGCGCAGCAGGCGAACGAGGCGCGCCACCTCGCCGCGATCGATCCGCTGACCGGGCTCGCGACGTACCGCGTGCTGCGTGACCGGCTGGCGAGCGAGGTGGAACGGAGTCGCCGGAGCGCGGAGCGCTTCGCGGTGCTCTTCCTCGACCTCGACCACTTCAAGGACGTGAACGACCAGCTGGGGCACGAGATGGGGAACGCCGTGCTCCGGGAGACCGCCGAGGAGCTGCGCGCCGTGGTGCGCGCGTCCGACCTGGCGGCGCGGTACGGGGGCGACGAGTTCGTGGTGCTGCTGACGCGCACCAGCCGGCCCGGGGCGAGCCGCGTCGCCGAGGCGATCCGCGCGCGGGTGGAGCAGGTGGGGCACCGGCTCGGCCTGGCCGACGGGATGGTGACGGTGAGCATCGGCGTCGCGGAGTTCGACCCGCGCGCGGGGATGGAAGCCGACGTGCTGGTGAGCGCGGACCGCGCGCTGTACCGCGCCAAGGGGCAGGGGCGGAACGTGGTCTGCTGAGCGGGGCGGGCGGGACGCGGGACTCGATGACGGGCGACAATGGCGATGGGGCGCGAGGGATCGTGCCCGTGGGCGAGGAGGGGGAGCCGATGCGGATGCTCAAGGGGAACGCGGTGAAGGCGGAAGCGCTGCCGGTGCGGCCGGTCGCGGCCGAGGCGGCGCCGGAGGCGCGGGTGCTGCACGCGGCCGCCGCCGACGGCCAGGCCGACCCCTGGGGGGCGCGGCGCGCGGAGGAGCTGCTCACCACGCTCGACGGCATCCTGAAGGCGCGCGTCGTCACGAGCCCGCTCGGCGAGATCACCGAGGTGCACGTGCTGGCGAAGCACGGCCTCGGGCCGAAGCAGATCGTGCGCAACATCGAGTCGGCGCTGCTCGCGCAGCTCGGCGTGCGGATCGACCACCGGAAGGTGTCGATCGCGCAGACGGCCGACGTCCGTCCGATCGAGGTGCTGGAGCGCGAGGTGGTGCGCGAGCGCGCGCTGGCGCGGGCCCTCCTCTTCGAGGGGTTCCGCACGCTGACCAGCGAGCGGCCGCACCGCGTGATCGTGGAGGTGACGGTGAGCTCCGGCGGGCGCCGCGAGACGGCGCACGAGGAGGTGCCGGACACGCCGCGCACGCGCGTCGAGGCGGCCGCGCGCGCGACGGTGATGGTGCTCGACGGCCTGCTCAAGGAGCACGCCGTGGCGCTGGAGGGGGCGAAGCTCGTGGATGCGTTCGAGCGGCAGTTCGTGCTCGCCGCGGTGAACGGGCTGGGCGGGCGGCAGACGATGCTGCTCACGGGCACCGCGGAGGTGCGCGAGAGCCCCGAGCAGGCGGCCGCGCTGGCCGTCCTGGATGCGACCAACCGCTGGCTGGCGACGCGGCGCGAGGACTAGCAGGCGGCGCCCCCGCCGGCGGCGGGGGCGCGCAGGGTGGCAACGGACCTTTCACCCGGACGCAGGCGTTCGAGAAAGACAACTGAAGGCGAGGGCCCCGGTCTGCACCGCGCAGTGGCAGTGGCAGGATGTGGGACGCTGTAGCGGGAAGCGCAGTACGAGCGGAGCGTCAGGTACGTCATAGCGGGACGTGCCCTTTTCCGATGGTCACTTCTGACTTCTGGATCAGGGAGACGCTCTTATGCAGATGATTTTTGGCTTTCTCGGTGCGATCGCGGCGTTTCTTGCGCGGATCATGACCGAGACTTCGGTTTGGACCTAGCGCTGATGCACTAGGTGCGGTCCGAGGCCCCGCCTTTCGCACTTCGATGACTCACGGAAAGCAGTCCCCGAGTAACTCCGCTACGCCGACTGCGGTGCGCGCCTTCATCGCAGCGATGGCGCTCGTCGCTATCGCGTCAATTGCTCTGAATGTCGCCATCTACGGTCCAGTTAACCAGACTGGTGAGTTGGCGGCACTGCTGTTGTTCGCCTTGCTGCTGGACAGCCCCGTTCGTCAGATGCGTCACAATGCTTCCGGCTCGCTCGTCTTCGTCGCGAGCTTTGCTTCGGTCATGCTGCTAGGAGGTGTCGCCGCGATCGTGGTTGTGGCCTCGTCCGCGCTGATCTCGCAAGGGATTGCGCGCAGGCCGGTCTCTCGAATCATCTTCAATGTCTCTCAGCTTGTTGCCAGTATTGCGTTGGGCGCTGCGGTCTACGCTGGCTTGGGAGGTGCCCCGCTCTCGGGCGGCGGCGCCTCTTCCCAGCTTGCTCCGAGTGCCTTCTGGCACTTGATCGCGCCTTTCTTCGGGTTGGCACTCACCTACTTTGCGGTGAATCAGGTTGCCGTGAGCACAGTCGTCGCCCTGAACTCACAGCGTCGCTTCACGGACGTCTGGCATGCAAATCAGCGAGGCGTGCTGGTCTTCGATGCGGCTTCCTCGCTCGTGTCAGCACTTGTCGTCTGGGCGGTGGTTTTTGCGAAGCAGTCGATGGGTATTGGTGCTCTGGGAATGGTTCTGGCCCTTCCGGCGCTTCTCGCAGTGCGACGTGCATACAATGTTTACCGGGAGATGGAGGGCTCCGGGCGCGATTTGCTGTCATTGATGGTGAAGGCCATCGAGGCGCGCGACCCTTACACCTCCGGACATTCCGTGCGGGTTAGGGCGATTGCGGGCTCGGTCGCGGCGGCTCTGGACCTCCCTGCAGCGGAGCTCGAGGATGTAGAAACCGCCGCGCTGCTCCACGACGTGGGCAAGATTCACGCAGAGTTTGCTCCGCTTTTGGCCAAGGCCGAGCCGCTGACGCCGGCGGAGCAGGTCGTCATGCGGACGCATGTCGAGAAGAGCGCTGCGCTGGTGTCGACGATGTCCCGCTTCCGCGGCCGCATCACGGAAAGCGTCTTGCATCATCATGAGCGGTGGGACGGCACCGGGTACCCTAGCCATTTGAAGGGAACCGCGATTCCCTTGGGGGCGCGGATTATCGCCGTGGCCGACGCGCTGGACGCCATGATGACGAGCCGTCCGTACAAGCGCAGCTCGACGCCGGCCGAGGCGATCGAGGAGCTTCGGGCGGGGGCGGGGTACCACTTCGACCCGGAGATTGTCGCGGCGGTCGTCTCGTCCGAGCGCGTGCTGGCGATGCTGGAGCAGCTCTCGCGCGATACGATGCCGACCGAGCTGCTCGCGCCCGAACCCGCGCAGCCCCCGCCGCTCAGTATCAGCGCGCCGCAGCGCCGCTGGCGGTCGCCCAGGCGCCTCGCGTAATCGCTCGTTCCCGTCCTCGTCCCTGCCGTCAGGTTGGGGCTCTCATGCGCAACGCTTCGTCGAGAGACGGAGCATTGGCTACCCCAAGCTCCCGTAGCTCAAACAGACTGTTCAGGGGCACAGCACGAAGGCTTTCCTGCCCCCTTTCCCTTAACCGCTGGGGAATGTCTGCTTCCGCGCCAAGCATCTCCAGGGCGACGAGGTGCTCCGCGCAGTGCAGAACGCCCGCCGACTCGAAGCTCTCGGCGAGCCGCAGCGCCGTCTCGAGAGCCACTTCGCGACCGAAGAGCGCCGGACCAGCAACCGCTAGCCAGCGGAGGTACGGTCCTCGCTGGTCGAGGGCGATGCGAACGCCGGGGCCAGTCTGCAACACGTCGGAGATGCGGCCGTGGGCTGAGCCACGACGACCGGCGAGCACTAGGGCGTCAGCCGATTGGTAGCGCCAGTCCCATCGCACATAGCTCGAGGCGCAGTCGAGGTAGTGGGCGTCGCCTTTGTCGATCTCTTCGAGCATCTCGCGCACTCTACCTTGCTTCGCGAGTGCCCGGATCAGCCATGATCTTGCGGTGTGCCTCGAATGCTCTGCGGTCGCGCTGTCGCTTAGCTTGATGGCCCTTCGAGCCCACGCCTCCTGCTCGGTGGGTCGGCCGTATCGCGCGCACGACAACGCGGCGAAGTCGCAGAGAAGCGCGGCAGCGTATGTATGTGAGCGCTCCTCCAGTTCGGCCGCGTGACGCGTCGCCAGATCCAGGCTGGTAGCGTAGTCGCCGTTGTATGCCGCCATCGCACCGAACGCGGCCAGAACGGCGCTGTACTCGGGGCTGCGGAGACGTTGAGTCTCGGCCTGCACCAGGGCGTTCGCCAGAGTCCTTGTGCACTCCTCGCGGAAGCCAAGAGCAATCGCTGAGCGAGCACGTGCCAGCGCCAAGATGAGACGCTCGCGGATCGGCAGAGCGTGCTCGTTCTCGCGAAGTGCCAAGTCGTAGATCTCCTCCAACCAGCTTCCTAGCGGGTGTCGCCTCTCTTGCGCCGTGGCAGCGCGCAGAGCGCGAACGCGAACCTTCGCTGAGGGTGATTGCTTGGCCAGCGCAATGAGTGCATTCGCTGAACGAGTTCCCTCTGCGATCGTGCTCAGCGTCATGTAGCCTTGCGCCGTCTCGGCGCTAATCTGGGCCAGCTCCCGCACCTCCCGGTCCTTCGCCCCCATCGCCGCGAGCGCATGCGTCCGGCTCTCCGCCCAGCGGGACTGCGCCTCCAGTACCTCCGCCACCACCACGTTCGCCCGCGCCCGCTCCTCCTCCGTCAGCTCCCCCATCGCGGTCGTCAGCGCGCGCTCCACCGCGTGGATCGCGCCGGCGTGGATCCCCTCGTCAGCCCCGGTGAAGAGCCAGTGCACCGCCCGCTCCCGCCGCCCCGCGCGGAACGAGTGCCACGCGAGCTCGAGGCCGAGCCCCTTGGCGCCGGCCGCGGCGCGCGCCTCCAGTCGGTCGGCCACGCGCGCATGCAGCATCCGTCGCACCGCCAGCGGCGAGAGCGCGTACACCTCCGCGCGCACCAGCTCGTTCGTGAACTCGAGCCCGCTGCCCGTGTCGCGCAGCAGCGCGCGGCTCCCCAGGGTGCCCAACGCCCCCGCCACCTGGCCAATCGTGAACTCGGCGACCTCGTACAGCTCCAGGTCGTCAAGCCGCCGCCCGAGCACGGCCGCGACGTCGAGCACCGCGCGCGACGTGGCGTCGAGCCCCGCGAGCGCACGCTCCACGAGCCGCCGGATCACCGACCGCGCCTGCTCGCGTGCGGGCCCTCCCTCCGACATCGCCGAGACGGCGAGCGCCACCGTCGCCTCGCCCGCCTGCGCCCAGTCGCGCACCAGCAGCTCCAGCGCCATCGGCGACCCCGCGGCGGCCTCCACCAGCGCGCGCCGCTCCGCCACCGTCGGCGCCGGGTGCCCGGCCGCCTCCAGGAGCCCGCGCACCACGGCCTCGCTCTCCTCGCGCCCGAGCGGACCGAGCGCCAGGTGCTCCAGCCCCTCGCGCTCCGCCCAGTCGAGCAGTCGCCCCGCCTCGCCGCCCCGCGCCAGCGCCTCCGCGCGCGTCACCATCGCGAAGAGGAGCGGCGGCTGCGGCGTCCGCCGGAGCAGCAGGTGGAAGAGCGCGAGGCTCGCCTCGTCGGCGAAGTGCACGTCGTCGACCACGAGGAGCAGCGGCTGCTCCTCGCCGATCACCGTGAGCACCTCGTGCGCCGCGTCGGCCAGGTGCAGTCGGGCCGACTCGCCGTCCTCGTCGGTGATCGTCGGCAGCGACGGGAAGCGCCGACGGATCGAGGGCGCGAAGCGCGCGAGCCGCGCCAGCGACTCGGGGGACGCCGCCACCGCGCCGGGCTGGCCCACCAGCGGCTCGAGCAGCCGGATGAACGCGGCGAACGGCACCGCGCGGTCGCTCTCCACGCACGGGACGCGGCTCGTGGCCGCGCCCTCGAGGCCCGCCGCCATCGCGAGCCGGCCGATCAGCGTGCTCTTCCCCGCGCCCGTGTCGCCGATGAGCAGGACCAGCGTCCGGCGCCCGCCGCGCGCGCGCACCCACGCGTCGTGCAGGCGCCGGTACTCGTCCACGCGCCCGACGAACGGCTGCTCCTGCCACGGCTCGCGTCGCGGCACCGTCTCCGACGGGTCGGCCGCCGCGGGGACGCCGCGCTGGCGCAGCCGGCCCGCGAGCGCATCCAGCTCGGGCGAGGGGACGGCGCCGAGTTCGCGCACCACGAGCCCGCGCCACGCCTCGAACGCGCGCAGCGCGCCGAGCCGGTCGCCGCGGAAGCAGCGCGCCTCCATCTTCGCGCGGATCGCCTCCTCGGCGTACTCGTCGAGCGCGAGCAGCCGGTCGGCCAGCCCTTCCACCCGCGCGAACTCGCCGCCCGTGCGCGCGTGCCCGATGAGCTGGAGCAGCGCGTCGCGCACGCGCGGCAGCAGGCGCGCATGCTGCGCCTCGCGCCACGCCGTGAAGTGCTCCGCGTCCGGCAGCTCGAAATCGTCGAGGAACGGGCCCACGTCGAGCGCCGCCACGTCGCCATCGGCCAGCACGCGCCCCGCCTCGAGCCGCGCCACGTCCACCGGCAGGCGGCCGGCGCGGAGCCGCACCGTCTCGTTCGTGGTGTCGAGCGCGTCCGCACCGAGCGTGCGGCGGAGCGCCGAGAGCGCCGTCGAGAGGGAGTGGCGCGCATCGCTCCGGTTGGGTTCCAACGGCCAGAGCAGGTCGCACAGGTGCTCGCGCCGGTGCGCCCGGTCCTCGATGGCGAGGTAGACGAGCAGCGCCAGGTGCTTGCGCGTCTTGAGGCGGAACACCGTGCCGTCGGCGCGCACCAGGGCGGGCGAACCGAGGCAGACCAGGCGCAGCGCGTCAGGCAACGGCGACTCCCGTGGGATCGGATGGGGCGAGAAGCTCCCGGCGCCCCATCATCAGGGTCTAAAAGCCCGGCGAGGGTGGGTGGTTTAGACGATTGAGGGTTGGCGGGAGCTCCGCAAGCACGAATGCGCGAGTCGTGGTTGGCACTCCCGTTTCGCCCGGGCTAAATTAGGGTGTCCTAAAAATGGTGATTCCATGACTCCCCTCTCCTCGGAGACCCTCTCGCGCTCCGTCGAGGACTACCTCAAGACGATCTACATGCTCTCCGGCGAGGAGCGCGGCGACGACGCCGCGAACACCTCGGCGATCGCGGAGCGCCTGCACCTCGCCGCGCCGTCGGTGACGGGGATGCTCAAGCGCCTCGCCGAGCAGGGGCTGGTGTCGTACGAGCCGTACCACGGCGTGCGACTGTCGCCTGCCGGGCGCCGGGAGGCGCAGCGCGTGGTGCGGCGGCACCGGCTCATCGAGACGTACCTGGTGGCGCACCTCGGCTTCACGTGGGACACCGTGCACGACGAGGCGGAGCGGCTCGAGCATGCCGCCTCCGACGACCTCGTCGAGCGGATGGCGCTCGCGCTTGGCCACCCCCGGCACGACCCGCACGGGGAGCCGATCCCCGCCCGCCTCGACGCGTGACGCCCCCGCCCGACGGCACCACCGCCGCCGACGCCGTCGCCAACCCGCTGCACCCGGGGTGGCGGCGCGCGCGTGCGTCGCGCTCGCTGCCGGAGTCGCACGGGTCGGTCGCGGTGCCGACCGGCGGCGTCTGGTGGCGGAAGGCGTTGGCGTTCGCGGGGCCCGGGTACCTCGTGGCCGTCGGCTACATGGACCCGGGGAACTGGGCCACCGACATCGCCGGCGGCGCGCGCTTCGGCTACGCGCTGCTCTCGGTGGTGCTGCTCTCGAACCTGATGGCGATCCTGCTGCAGTCGCTCTCGCTCAAGCTCGGCATCGTGACGGGCCGGGACCTCGCGCAGGCGTGCCGCGATGCGTACCCGAAGCCGGTGGCGCTCGCGCTCTGGGGCCTCTGCGAGGTCGCGATCGCCGCGTGCGACCTGGCGGAGGTGATCGGCTCGGCGATCGCGCTGCAGCTGCTGTTCGGGCTGCCGCTCCTCTGGGGCGTGTGCATCACGGTGCTGGACGTGCTGGTGATCCTGCTGCTGCAGCAGCGCGGCTTCCGCTGGCTCGAGGCGTTCGTGATCACGCTGGTCGCGACGGTCGGCCTCTGCTTCGCCGTGGAGCTGTGGCTCGCGCGGCCGGACGTGGGGGCGATCGCGGCGGGGCTCGTGCCGTCGGCCGCCATCGTGCGGGACCCGCGCATGCTCTACATCGCCGTGGGCATCCTCGGTGCCACGGTGATGCCGCACAACCTCTACCTCCACTCCGCGGTGGTGCAGACGCGCGCCATCGCGGACAGCGACGCGGGCCGCCGCGAGGCGATCCGCTACGCGACGCTCGACTCGACGATCGCGCTGCTGCTGGCGTTCCTCGTGAACGCGGCGATCCTGATCCTCGCGGCGTCCACGTTCCACCGGGCCGGGATGGCCGAGGTGGCCGACATCGCCGATGCGCACCGCCTGCTCGAGCCGCTGCTCGGCACGGCGGTGGCGAGCGCGCTCTTCGCGGTGGCGCTGCTGGCGTCGGGGCAGAACTCGACGGTGACGGGGACGCTGGCAGGGCAGATCGTGATGGAGGGGTTCCTCGACCTCCGCCTGCCGCCGTGGCTGCGACGGCTCGTGACGCGCGCCGTCGCCATCGTCCCGGCGATCGCCGTCGTGTGGTGGAAGGGGGACCAGGGGGCGGCCGACCTGCTGGTGCTGAGCCAGGTGATCCTGAGCCTGCAGCTGCCGTTCGCCGTGGTGCCGCTGGTGGCGTTCACCAGCAGCCGCGCCAAGATGGGCGCCTACGCCAACGGCCCGGTGCTGGCGGCGGTCGCGTGGCTGGTGGCGGGGGTGATCATCGGGCTGAACGGCTGGCTGCTGGCGACGGCGTTCTAGGCGGACTGGCGGACCGGCGGACAACCGCCGGTCCGGCCGGGGCAGGCACCCGGGCGTCCCGGACCGCCCGTCCGCCCGACCGCCCTTCCGCCTCGCCGCTTGCCGCCTCCCGGAACGCCGTCCATGCACATAGCTTAGGAGGTTCACCCGTACCCCTCGGTGCCCTGCCTGCCGCGACATGACGTCGCGGGACGCCCACGGATCGGCCGTCCACGCCCCGGTCGGAGAGACCAGTCACATGGCGAACAATCAATACCAGGTGTTCGTGTTCCCGAGCCTCATGGAGAGCCACTCGGGGGAGCTGCGGCAGGTGGCGCCGACGCCACTGGCCGGGTTGAAGGTGCTGCACGAGGGGCAGGCGTACCTCGTCGGCCAGCTCGCGGTGCTCGAAGGGGTCTCGGCGCAGAAGACGATGAACGAGTCCCCGTCGGACCTCGGGTACCAGGTGCTCGCGAAGGCGGGCCTGCTGGTCGGCCTGCAGGGCGCCGAGGGGCCGGTCTCGCTCGTCACCGGCTTCCCGTGGGGCACGTTCCTCCAGAACCGCGACGCCGCGTCGCAGTTCTTCACCCGGCTCACCGAGATCGAGTACGACGCCCGTCCGCATGGCGGCCCGGCCGTCGCCCGCCGCGCGGTGGACATCGCGCGCGTCGAGGTGCTGCCGGAGATCGTCGGCTGCGCGGTGGCGCTCCGCTACGGTGCGCTCAAGGTGAACGAGGACGCGTTCGTCGTCTCGCTCGGCTATGGCACCTGCGAGGCGTGCCGCATGACGCGCTCGGGCGTGGTGCAGCGCACGATGGTCTCGGCGCCCGGCCTCCGTGTCGCGGTCGACCTGATGGGCCGCGACCTGGCCCGCCGCTTCCCGGCCGGCCTCCGCCGCCCGCACCAGCTCGACGCCGGCTTCCGCGCGGGCGAGATGGTGATCCAGCGCCAGCGGGTGAACGTGCAGGACGTCCGCCGCTCCGCGCTCGAGCGGTACTTCCACGACGCGCTCCAGCCCGTCTTCCGCAACATCTGGACGGACGATGACTTCCTCCGCGCCAACCGCCTGCTGCTCGTCGGCGGTGGCGCGCACTACGCCGACCTGGTCGACCAGTTCAAGCGCGAGTTCGACGGTGTGCTCGACGTGACGGTGGTGCCGCAGCCCGAGCTGCAGGCCGTCACCGGCTACCTGCATGCCGCGGTCGCGCTCGCCCGCAAGACGGGCGGTTCGGTGATCGGCCTCGACATCGGCAACGCGCAGACGGTGGTCGCCGCGCGCGCGGGCGCCGAGATCAGCGGCGGCGAGGACCAGCTCGAGTGGGCGCGCGCGAGCGCCGCCGTCCTCTCGGAGTAGGGCCGCCACCATGTTCCGCCGCCGCGAGGCGACCCCGCCGCCGTCCGGGCTGGTCGTCGGCCCCGCCGACCGCGTGCACGGCGTCGCCGTCGCGCAGTCGGTGACGGTCGCCGGGCAGTTCGAGGGGCGCCTCGAGGTGCATGAGCGGCTGGCGGTCGTCCCCGGCGGCGTGGTGCACGGGACGATCGGCGCGCGCGAGCTCGCCATCGAGCCGGGCGCCACGGTGCGCGCGGAGTGCCGCGTCGGCTTCCCGCTCGACGCGCCGGTGGCGCGGCCGCTCGCGGAGCCGGCCGCGGTGCAGCCCGCGCTCGTCGCGCCCGAGATCGACCTCGCCGCGGCGGCGATCGCGACCGTGCCCGAGGCGGAGCGGCGCGAGGCGGTGCCGGCCGCGGCGGAGGAGGAGGCGCTCGTCGTGCGCGCCGACGCCGCCGAGGCGGAGGCGCCCGCGGGCGAGCCGGCGCGCCGCCGGGCCGAGCCGTTCCGCGTGCCGGTCGAGGATCCGCTGGGGGCGCGCCTTGGCTGGTGAGCCGCGGGCGCCGCGCGAGGCGCGCAAGGACGAGGGGGCGATCCGCTTCCTCGTCGTGCGCGAGGCGCAGCCGGTGCGCGAGTGGCGGATCCACCGCGCCACGCTGGTGCGCGGCGCGACGTGGCTGATCGTCGGGGCGTGGGTGCTGCCGACGCTCCTCCTCGCGGGCGCCGCCGGGAAGGCGCGCCTCGAACGCGACAACCTCGCCGCCGACGTCTCCCTCCTCACGCAGCGCGCCGAGTCGCTCGCCGCCAGCATCGCCGAACTCGAGCGGTACGCGGGCCTGGGCGCGCGCCGTCCGGAGGGCGGGCCGGTCTCGGTCGCGCCGACCCGCAGCGCCGACGTCCTGGACGGCGCGAGCAAGTGGATCGGCTTCCTGTGGGACCGCTTCCACACCGTCGCGTCCGGCGTCCGCGCCCGCGCCGAGCGCGTGCGCGGCACGCCGACGGGGCAGCCGCTGCCCGACACGCTCGCCGGCCTCAGCTCGTCGTTCGGGTGGCGCGCGAACCCGTTCTCGGGCGACGGCGCCGAGTGGCACGCCGGGCTCGACTTCCCGGCGCCGGAGGGGACCCCGGTGCAGGCGACGGCCGACGGCATCGTGGAGTCGACCGGCTGGCGCGACGGCTACGGCCTCGCGGTGATCGTGCGGAACGCCGACGACTACCAGACGATCTTCGGGCACCTGAGCGCCATCGACGTCCGCGAGGGGGATCGGCTGTCGCGTGGCACCGTCCTCGGTCGGGTCGGCTCCACGGGTCGCTCGACCGGGCCGCACCTGCACTACGAAGTCCGCCGCGCCGGTCGGCCGCTCGACCCGCGCGACGTCCGCCCTCCCGTCCTCCCGAACGAGCGCCCGCCGGCCACGCCGGCGCGCTGATCCCAGATGCCCCAGACGCAGCCGGCCAAGGGACCGCCGCCGATCACGGTGATCGCGGAGGGGACCCAGGTGCAGGGCTCCGTCGAGGTCACCGGCGACCTGCGCGTCGACGGCGCGGTGCAGGGCGGCCTGCTCGCCTCGGGCGGCGGGTGCGAGGTGGCGCGGCAGGGCGCGGTGCAAGTGGAGCGGGCCCGCGCCCACCAGCTCACGGTGCACGGCACGCTCCACGCCAACGAGGTGCGCGCCCGGCACGTGCTCGTCTGCGGCGACGGCGAGCTGGTGGCGCAGGTCGTCTACGCGGAGGCGGTCGCGGTCGAGCGCGGCGGCAAGCTCGCCGCCCTGCTCGAGGTCGAGGGCCGCGCCACCGCGCGCTGATCCGGTCCAGCTGCCATGACGATCCGCCGCATCACCCCCGTCCTCGTGGTCGACGCCGTCGAACCGTGCCGTGACTTCTGGACCGGCCGCTTCGGCTTCGCGTGCGTCGCCGAGGTGCCGCACGGCGAGTCGCTCGGCTTCGCGATGCTGGTGCAGGACGGCCTCGAGCTCATGTACCAGAGCCGCGCCTCGGTGCGCGACGACCAGGGGCGCGCCGACCTGCCGCCCGCCTCGAGCAGCGTCCTCTACATCGAGGTCGACGACCTGGCGGCGGCGGAACGCGCCTGCGCCGACCTGCCGCTGCGCGTGGCGAAGCGCACCACGTTCTACGGCGCCACCGAGTTCGGCGTGGACGACCCGGCGGGCAACCTGGTCGTCTTCGCACAGCAGGCCGACGCGGGCTGAACGCGGTCCCGCCGCGCATCGAACCGCGAGGGCGGCGGGTATCATTGGCCATGCGCACTTCCTTCGTCGCCGCCGGGCTCGTCCTGGCGGCGGCGCTCGCGTCGGGCCCCCGGGCCGCCGCGCAGGTCGCCCCGGCGGCCGTGCCGCCGCCGATCGAGGTGGCGGTCGAGCGACGGCTCGCCCGCGCGCTCGGCCTCGCCGTGGGCGACACGCTGCGGGTGCGGCCGTCGCCCGCGCATCCGGGCCGGCTCGCGCGCGTCGCGGCGATCCACGAGCCGCGCACCGATCCCGCCGTCGTCATGCGGCGCGACCTCCGGCTCCGCCTCCACCTTCCCGACCTCGCCGAGCTGCTCGGCGCCCCCGACCGCGTCGACCGGTTCGGCATCGGCCTCGGCGCGGGCGTGCCGCCCGCGGACGGCGCGCGCGCCATCGACCGCGCCGCCTTCGGCTTCCGCGCCTTCCCGTCGGACGAGATCGCCCGCGAGAGCTCGGCGACGTTCAAGGTGGTGAGCCGCTTCCACCGGGCGATCGCGGTCATCTCCGTGGTGGCGAGCGCGATCTTCCTGCTGTGCGTGATGCTGCTCAAGGTGGAGGAGCGGCGGCTCGACGCGGCGGTGATGCGCTTCGTCGGCGTGCGGCGGCGCACCGTCTTCGGCGCGCTGCTGCTCGAGGCGGCGGCGATCGCGGCCGTCGGCGCCGTCGTCGGGACGGGCCTCGCGGTGGCGGCGGCATGGGCGGTGAACGCGTACTACCAGCGCTTCTTCGAGACGCAGCTGCTCTTCGCCCTCGTCACGCCGGGCGTCGTCGGCTTCTCGGTGGCGCTCTCGCTGGCGCTCGGCCTCGCGGCGGGCGCGATCGCGGCGTGGCGGCTCGCCTCCACGCCGCCGCTCGTGCTCTGGCGGCGCGGATGACGCCGTTCGCGCTCGGCGCCCGCAACCTGGGCCGCCACCCCTTCCGCACGCTGCTCTCGATCCTCGGCATCGCGGTCGCCGCGGCGATGCTGCTCGACATGGTGATGCTGGCGGGCGGCATCGAGACGAGCTTCGCGAAGCTGCTGGGCGGCCGCGGCTTCCAGGTGCGCCTCTCGCCGAAGGGGACGCTGCCGTTCGACTCGGAGGCGACGATCCCCGGCGCCTCGGCGGTGCTCACGGCGCTCCGGCAGGACCCGGCCGTCGCGCAGGCGGGGCCGATCCTCGGCCTCGCGCTGCATGCGCCACGGCGCACCGCCGCCGGCGCCGACACGCTCGTCACGCTGTTCGGCTACGGCCTCGACCCCGCGGCGCAGGGGATCTACGCGCTCGCCTCCGGCGCCGACATCGCGCTTGGCGACACGCTGGGCGTGCTGCTCAGCCCGCCGGCGGCCGGACGGCTGGGCGCGCGCGTCGGCGACACGCTGGTGCTGCAGGGGCGCCTCGACCCGCAGGTGGCGGTGAGCGCGGCGGAGCGACGGCTCGTGGTGCGCGGGATGGGGGAGTTCCTGTACGACTATCGCGGGCAGCCGTCGGTGGCGCTGCCGCTGCCGGTGGCGCAGGCGCTCGCGGGGCAGGCGGGGGCCGACGAGGTGTCGGTGGTGATGGTGCGCATCGCCGACGATGCGGCCGTCGCCGCGGCGACCGCGCGCCTGCGCGAGCGGCTGCCCGCGGTGCAGGTCAGCAGCATCGCCGACCTCGTGGTGCAGTTCCGGGCGCGGCTCACCTACTTCCGCCAGCTCTCGCTCATCCTCGGCTCCATCTCGCTGGCCGTCACCGTGCTGCTCGTCGGCACCCTGCTCACCATCACGGTGAACGAACGCCTCCCGGAGATCGCGACGCTGCGCGCGATCGGCCTCTCGCGCGGGCACATCGTGGCGCAGGTCGTCATCGAGGGTGCGGCGCTCACGCTCCTGGGCGGCGCGGCGGGCGTGGCGCTCGGCCTCGTGACCGGCCAGTGCCTCGACCGCATCCTCACGAGCTTCCCGGGGCTCCCGGCGGCGGTGAGCTTCTTCGTCGCCGAGCCGCGGAGCATCGCGGTGGCGGCGGCGACGCTGCTCGCGGCCGGCACGCTCGCGGGCGCGTGGCCCGCGTGGCTCGCGGCCCGCGCGCCGATCGCGGGGACGCTCCGCGCGGAGGCGACGTGACCGCCGGCCCGGTGGTGGCCGCGCGCGGCCTCGTGAAGCGGTACCGCCTCGCGGAGCAGGACGTGGAGGCGCTGCGCGGCGTGTCGCTCGACATCGCGGCCGGCGACTACGTGGCGATCTGCGGGCCGAGCGGCTGCGGGAAGAGCACGCTGCTGCAGCTGCTCGGCGGCATCGACCAGCCGACCGCGGGCGACGTCACGATCGACGGCGTCTCCCTCGCGGGCCTCGGCGACCGCGCGCTCACGCGCCTCCGCCTGACGCGCATCGGCTTCGTCTTCCAGCGCTTCCACCTCCTGCCGGTGCTCACCGCGCGCGAGAACGTGGAGCTGCCGATGGCGGAGGCGGGCGTCCCCGCCGCCGAGCGGCGGCAGCGCGCCCACGAGCTGCTGGCGTACGTCGGCCTCGGCGCGCGCGAGGGGCACCGCGCCACCCAGCTCTCGGGCGGCGAGATGCAGCGCGTCGCCATCGCGCGCGCGCTCGCCAACCGCCCCGCGCTCGTCCTCGCCGACGAGCCGACGGGCGAGCTCGACGCCGCCACCGGCCGCCAGATCATGGCGCTCTTCCGCCGCCTGCACGACGACGGCACGACGCTCGTGGTCGTGACGCACGACGACCGCCTCGCCGCCGAGGCGCGGCGCGTGGTGCGGATGCTCGACGGCGGCATCGCCGGCATCGAGGTGAAGTGCTGACCACGCTGGCGCTCCGGCACCTCGCGGTGCGCCGCGCGCGGAGCGCGGTGCTGCTCTTCGGCTTCGCGCTCGGCGTCGGCGTGATGATCGTGCTGCTCTCGGTCGGCGAGGCGATGCTGGAACAGTCGCGGGACGTGCGGCTCGTCGGCGGCGGGCAGGTGACGGTGGTGCCGCAGGGGATCGACGTCGAGGCGATGCGCACCGGCGCCATCTCGGGGCTCTTCTTCGGCATCGACCGCGCGCGCTTCCTCACGCGCGTCTGGCTCGGCGGCGGCCGCCACGGCGACACGGTGGCGACGGTGTCGCCCGTGCTCGAGCACAAGCTCGTGTACCTCACCGTCGGCGGCCGCACGGTCGCGGCGCGCGCCGGCGGCGAGCTGCCGAGCCGCGCCGCCGCGCTCGGCGCGGGGCTCGACGTCGTCGCCGGTCGCTGGGCCGACAGCCCCGCCGACTCCGCGTGGATGGCGCCGACGCCGCAGCAGCTGTACGACCAGATGGACCGCTTCCACCTCCCCGCGCGCCCCGACTCGACGTGGGGCGAGTGGCACTACTTCAACGTGGTGACCGGGCCCGACGAGTGGTGGTACATCACCTACCTCGTGGGCGGCGCCCTGCCGGCCGGCCGCTGGGGCGGGCAGCTGCTCGTCTCGCACCGCCGCCCCGACGGCGGCTACGAGCGGTTCGCGGAGCGGATCGCCCCCGAGGCGGTGACGCTCGACACGACGCGCGCCGACCTCGCGCTCGGCGCGCACACGGTGCGCCAGCGCGACGGGCGGTACCAGCTGCACGCGCGGACGGCCGGGCTCGCGTTCGACCTGGAGGTGACGCCGGCGCCGCGGCGCTACTTCCCGCCCGTCGAGCTCGGCGGCGACGACTTCGTCTCCGGGTACGTGGTGCCCGCGCTCTCGGGGACGGCGCGCGGGACGCTCTGCGTCCGTGGCGCGTGCCGCGCGCTCGACGGCGTGCGCGCCTACCACGACCACAACTGGGGCGTGTGGCGCGACGTGACGTGGGAGTGGGGCGGCGGGCAGGGGGCGACGTTCGACCTGCTGTACGGCGGCGTGCGCGCGCCGGGCGTCGTGGCCCGGGGGGGCGCCTCGCCGTTCTTCCTCGCGCTCGCCGACTCGCTCGGCGCGCGGCAGGTGCTGCGCTTCCGCGAGGTGCGCTTCGAGGGGAGCCGCCCGGCCGACGGCGCCGCGGCGCGCGCGCCCGAGCGGTTCGCGCTCGTCGCCGTGCGCGACGCCGACACGGTGCGCCTGCGCGGCGAGGTGCTGCACGCCGCGGCGACGGCGCAGCAGGCCGGCAGCTTCACGCGGACCTTCCTGCAGCTCCGCGCGCGCTGGCGCCTGGACGGGACGCTCGGCGGCCGGCCCGTGCGCGACGAGGGCCTCGGCTTCTTCGAGACGTTCCTCGGGCGCTGAGCGCCGGGCGCCCCGTGCCCGGGCGGCGAACGGCCGCTGTAGCTTACGCGTCCCGGCCTCCGCGCGCGGAGGCGCCCCCGGTTTCCGACCCCGGACGGTCCCGTGTCCGATTCCCCGGCAGCGACTGCATCCACCGCCGAGCTTGGCCGCCGCCTCATCGACGAGTTCGGCGCCGGCTGGAGCAATGGTGACATCCGCCGTCTGCTCGCCTGCTTCCACCCCGACGCGGTCTTCATCGAGACGCCGTTCAGCGAGCCCAGTCGCGGCCTCGAGGCGATCCGGCAGTACTGGGCCGAGACGCCGTACTACCAGGCCGAGGTGACCTTCACCTCGGGCGAGGTGTTCACCATCGGGCCGTGGTTCGCGACGGAGTTCAAGTGCACCTACCGTCGCCGCCGGACGGGGGAGTGGGTGGATGCCCGCGGGGCGATGTTCTGCGAGTCGGACGGTGCACTGATCACCGAGATGCGGCTGTACTGGCACCGCTGGAGCGGCGGGCGGGAGCTGCTGGACCGGTAGCCGGGCGTCCGGCACGAGACTGGCGATAGGTTGGGACCGAGGGGCGCCGGCGTGCCGTGGCGTCCCCCTTCGTGGACAGTCCAGCGCCGAGGTGTGTTCCGCATGTCCCGGTCGGTCCGCCTGCTCTCGCTCCTCGCCCTTTGCGCGCTCGACGCCGACCCGGCGCCGGCGCAGGCTCCCGCGCGCATCCGTGTCGACCTCGGCCTCCGCGACGGCGCGGTGCGCCCCGGTGAGCGGGTGCGGGTGGAGGTGAGCCCGGGCGACGATGGCTTCCTGCTCGTCCTCCACGCCGACACCGACGGGCGCATCCGCGTCCTCTTCCCGCTCGACCCCGATGAAGACCCGTTCGTGCGCGGCGGCCGCCGGCTGGTGCTGCCCGGCCGCGGTGACCGCCGGACGTTCGATGCGCTGGGCGAGGCGGGGCACGGCACCATCGTCGCGGCGCTCGCGCGCGATCCGTCGCGCTGGACCGGCTTCCTCCGCGACGGCCTGTGGGACCAACGCCAGCTCGGCGGGCCGCTGGCGCGGTCTGACGACGCGGAGGCGGCGCTGGTCGACCTCGCGCAGCGGATGCTCCGCCGCCGCTTCGACTACGACGTGGCCCGCTACGAAGTGCTCGACCGCGAGCTGCAGCTCGCGGAGGCGCCGCGCACGGCGACCGCGCCGGTGGGCGGCGGCTTCGTGTCGGTGCCGATGACCGGCTTCGGCGGCGTCGGCTGCGACCTCGCGACCGGCTTCGGCTGCGGGCGCATCCTCGGGGCGCCGGGCCCGGGCATCGGCTACCAGTGGTGGCGCGGCGACGGCTGGTACGACCCGTGGTTCGACGGGCCGACGGTCGTGCGGACCGTGCCACTGCCCCCGCGTGATCGCGGCGAGCTCGCCGCGGCGCCGAGCGCGGCGCCGGTGCTCGGCACGCGGAGCGACTGGCTGAGCGCGACGCTCTCCCAGGCGTCGTGGATCGCGCAGCGGATCCGGCTGATCCGCAACACGGTGGCGCCGGATGCGCCGTCGCGGGAGGACCGGCGCGAGGAGCGCCGGGACGACCGCCGGCGCCGCGACGAGGCGGATCGCGAACGCGACCGGGAGCGCACGCCGCGCGAGGAGCCGCGCCGCGAGCGCCGCCGGCGCGAGGCGCCGATCGCCGAGGAGCCGCGCCGGGAGGAGCCTCGCGCGGAGGAGCCCCGCCCGGAGCGCCGCCGTCGCGAGCCCGACCCGGAGCCGGTGCGCGAGGCGCCGCGCCCGGCGCCGAGGGCGGAGCCGGCGCCCGCGCCGGCCCCGGCGCCGTCCCTCTCGAAGCCCCCTGCGCCGGCGCCCGAGCCGAAGAAGACCGTGAAGCAGGCGAAGGAGGATTCCGATGCATGAGCTGCGCCGCGCCCTGCTGCTGGTGACGCTGCTCGCGCCGTCCGCGCTCCGCGCGCAGGACGCGACGCCGCCGCCGCGGCTCGTGCTCGAGCTCAACCAGGATCGCACCTTCCGCCCGGGTGATCGTGCGGAGCTCCGCGTGCGCGCGCGTGACGACGGCTACCTGCTCGTCCTGCACCTCGACCCCGACCGCAAGCTGCGCGTGCTGTATCCGCTCGACCCCGAGGACGACACCTTCCTCCGTGGCGAGGGATGGGTGCGCCTCGCGGGCCGCGGCGGGCGCGCCGCCTTCGACGTGACGTCGCGCCCGGGGCGCGGCCTCATCCTCGGCCTCCTCACCGACCGCCCCGCCTCCTTCGCGCCGTATGCGACGAACGGGCACTGGGACTATCGCGCGCTCGTCCTCGACGAGACGCAGGGCGCCGATGACGAGGAGCGGCTCCTGCTCCTTGCCGATGCGATGGTGAAGCGCCGCTTCGTCTACGATGTCGTGGGTTATGACGTGTACCCGCGGCAGGTGGAGTACGCGTGGAACGATCCGACGCCGGACGCCGGCGGTGCGCCCGGCCCGATGACGACGATGCGCGCGGGTGGCGGCTGGTGCGACCCCGTGTACTACGGCTCGGCGGTGTGCGGCGGCGTGACGTACGGGCCGCCGTTCGGCTGGGGATGGGGCGGGGGCTGGGGGATCGGCGCCGGGTGGGCCTGGGGGAGCGGGGGCTGGGGTGGCGGTGCGCCGGGCTGGATCAGCGGCTGGGGCGGCCTCCCGACGCCGGGCGGCGCGGCGGTGCTCGTCGGCCGGGGGGGCGCGCTGTACCACACCGACTGGCCGGACGTCCCCGCCTTCGGCAGCGACGTGCCCCGCGCCTCGCTCTGGTACAACCCGTGGGTGATCGCCGTGCGGCCGCGCCTGACCGGGCCGCAGCCGACGTACATCGCGCGCGACCCGGCGACCGTCGAGTCGCGCGCCGGCAGCGACGAGGGCGCGACCGTGGCCGCGCCCGCGTCGACGATGACGGTCACCGCCCCCACCACGCCGCCCCGTGTCATCGAGCGCGCGCCGCCGGTGCCGGCGGGTCCGCGGCAGCCGTTGCCCGTCGGGGGCGGGATGCGCGGCATCTCCCGCTCGGCGGTGCCGACGGGTGACATCATCCTCGGCGGTGGTGCGGAGCACCTCGGCTCCTCCGAAGGGGTCATCGCCGCGCTCGGGCCGTGGCATGAGGGGCCGCCGGCGGCGGCCCCGGTGGGCGGCATGGGCGGCGGCATGGCGGGTGGCGGCTGGGTGGCTCCGGGTGGTCGCGGGGCCGGCGCGGCGGGTGGCGCAGCGGAGGGCGCACCGTCGGCTCGCGCGTGGAACGGCGGGCAGCCGTTCGGGGCCGGTGCCCGGCGCGCCGTCCCCGAGGTCGGCGTGCCGCCGCGGGCCCCCGCGGAGCCGCGCGGCGGGGCAGTGGCGCCCTCGGGCGGCGCGGGCGGCCGT
>JANRIU010000049.1:0-1750 GCA_033764615.1 Gemmatimonadales bacterium
CGTGCTCGTGTCGCGCACGAGGCTCGGCAGGTGCGCCTTCGCCGCGACGATCCCGCGCGTCATCATGAGACGCTCGGCCCGCGTGGGCGCCAGGGCGTAGAGGTTGCTCTTGCCCCAGCCGCGCGGCACTTCCGGGCAGGACTCAGGGATGGGCCGCAGCGGGTACTTCTTCGCGTACCACTCGCGCCAGGTGCCGTAGCCGGGGATCGGCTCGCCGAGCATCCACTGGCGCACGATCGCCGCCATCGCCTGCCGCATCGAGCGGCAGTTCTGCTCGGCCATCGCCTTGAAGTGTTCGACGAACTCGGCAGGCACGTGCTCGCGGTCCTTGCCCCGATAGCCGCGCAGAAGGGCCCTCCAGCCGTCGGTCCGCCATGCGTAGTAGTGGCGCCGCAGCGACGGCGCGGAGAACCCCGGCACCGTGGAGAACGTGAGCGCGCATTGCTGGCTCGCCGGCACGACGCCGAGCCCGCCCTGCTCCATCGCCTCGAAGCAGGCGAGGAAGAGCTTCACGCGCTCCTGATCGGCCGGCCGCAGGGCGGCGAAGGCCGCGGCGTCCTCCGACGGCACGGCGTAGCGGCCGGTCGGGAACGGGATCACGGTGGCGGACTCGGCCGGATGCGGCAGCGCGGGGGCGAGGGCAGTCGCGGACATGGCGCAGGCGATTGATCAGACGTCGACGACGGGTCCGCGCCGGCGCGGCCGGCGCTCGTCGATGAGGTTGAGGAGCGACCTCAGGTGGTTTTCCATCGCAGCGTACTCCTCGGCCCCGAGATAGTGCACGCGGTCGGAGTCGTTCAGCGCCCTCTGCAGCTCCTTGATCGCCATCTGGATCGAGAGCCAGAGCGCGGCCTTCGGGTCGGCGGGGCCGCGGGGCGGGCGCGGCGGGGCGGGATCGCGCGTGACCGCCTTGAGGTTGTGCTTCACCAGCAGCTCGTTGAGGCTGCACTCCCCGACGAACCTCTGGAGCTTCTCGGCGAACCGTTTCGCGGCAGCGTCCTCGGTCTCGAGAGTGAGCTGTTGCTCGTCAGCCGGGGCGGCGAGCACGGCCCGTTCGTCGAGCCTCGCTTTCTCGACGAAGGTCGACGCGAGGCGCATGTAGTAGTTGGCCTGCCGATGCCGGATTGGCCTGGCTCCGGGAAAATTCGCACTCGGTGCGAATTTGCCCCCCAAGAGGCCCTCGATCCACTCGGTGAAGCGACCGTGCGGGAGGGAGGATTTGACCCTCCAGAGGGTGATTCCGGCGAGGATCGCGCAGACGGCGGAGGCGCGCTCCATCTGCGAGATCGCGGCGAGCTGCTTGGATGCGAGCGCCTGCAGCTCGGCAAGGTCGTTGCTCTCCACCTGGAGGCGGGGGTTGTTGATCAGGACGGCGAGGGAGTTTTTGCGATGTTCAGGATTCATGTGGCGGAAGATCAGGCGGCGGGCAGCGCGAGGGCGGCGCGCTCCGCGGGGGAGAGGCTGGCGAGGACTTCTTGGGCGAGGGCGAGGCGGGTGGCGGGCGTGAGCTCCGCCAGGAACTCCGCGCGGCGCTGGCCGGTGAGGCGCTGCACGACGAAGCGCCGGTACTCCTCGATCGGGATCCGGATCATCCGGCGGCTGCCGACGTGCCGGGAGAGGTCGATCGCGACCAGGGTGCCGTCATCGACCAGGTGCGCGAAGTGCTCCGCCGTACCGCCCAGCTTCAGGGCGATTTCCGAGAGCGTCACCGTCGAGCGCCCCGCGAAGTCGAGGGCGGCGAACGGCAGCA
>JANRIU010000065.1:0-64715 GCA_033764615.1 Gemmatimonadales bacterium
CGATCGCGCCCGCCGCCGCCCAGGACCCCGGCTTCCGCCCCCCAGCCCTCGCGCCGCAGGGGCCGCCGCCGATCCCGAAGGGCGCGCTCGGCTGGACGTTCTGCCGCGCCGGCGTCGCCGAGAGCTGGATCCGCGCCGACATCGTCGGCACGCCCGAGGCCGAGGCGGTGCTCGCGCACGAGGCGGTGCACCGCGAGCAGGCGCGGCAGTTCGAGAGCTGCGAGGCGTGGGTCCGCTCGCTCGTCTCCGCGCGGCGCGTGATCGACGCCGAGATCCCGGCCGCGTGCGCCGAGCTCAACGTCACCGAGCGGTTCCGCGGCGTCGGGCGCGACTCGCTCCTCACCGAGTACGCGCTCCGCATCGCCACGCAGTCGGGCGCGCTCGAGAACCGGCTCGACATCCGGCTGCGCCTGAGCCGCGAGTGCGTCGCCCCGCCCGACCGGACGCGGAGCGGCGCGGCACCGTAGCGGCGCTGTCGCGTCCGCATTCCCAACTGACACGCGCCCTTGCCTGACAGGCCGGCCTCCACGCACTCTCCGTGCATCCCACAGCAGAGGTCACCTGCATGCCCCGCCGTCCCGGCGCGTCTCGTCTCGCGCCCGTCGCACTCCTCGCCGCCGCGCTCGTCGCGTGCGACACCCCCGCCAACGCGCCCCTCCCGCCCGCCGCGCCCGCGTCCGCGCCGCTCGCCCTCGCGAGCAACGGGAACGGCAACGCCTGGGCCAACGGCCAGGTCGACGAGCCGAGCACGCTCGACCTCATCGAGGCCGACGCCGAGAGCGGCGCCATCGACCGCAACAACGCGGCGCGCTACCGCGAGTACGCGCTGCTCTCGCCCGACAAGCTCCCGGCGAAGTACCGCTCGACCGCGATCGGCAAGGACGGCACCGAGTCGATGCGGCAGACCGCGCTCGCCTGGCGCAGCCTCTCGGCGCAGACCCGCAAGGAGATCAACGACCTCCGCGCGAACGGCTTCGGCCAGCTGAAGGACTCGCTCGTCACCACGCACTTCATCCTGCACTACACGACGCAGACCGACTGGGGCGTCCCCGCCATCGACGCCGACGCCTCCGGCGTCCCCGACTACGTGGAGGAGGCGGGGAAGGCGTTCGAGAGGAGCTGGCAGCGCGAGATCGTGGAGCTCGGCTATCCCGCGCCGAAGCAGGTGGCGCTGGGCGAGAAGTTCCACGTCTACTTCCGTGACATCAAGTTCTACGGCTACTGCGTGCCGGAGAACGTCGTGCTCGAGCAGACGGCCCCCGTGCCCGCCGGCACGGCGACCGCGTGGATCGTGATCGAGAACGACTTCCGCGGCTTCCTGCCGAACGACGTCGACGTCACGGGCAACGAACCGCTCCGCCTCGGCGCGCTCCGCGTGACGATCGCGCACGAGTTCATGCACGCGCTGCAGTTCAACATGAACGTCTTCGCGCCGTCAGGCTGGCTCTTCGAGTCGCACGCGACGTGGGCGGAGGACCAGGTGTACGACGAGGTGAACGACTGGCGCTGGTACCTGCGCGGCTTCTTCGCGCGGCCCGACCTGCCGATCTTCAACCGGTTCATCTACGGCGCCGCGTTCTACCAGCACCACCTGAGCGAGACGTACGGCCTCGACGTGCCGCGCCGCATCTGGCTCGCCACGCGGCAGGTGCCGCCCGACGAGGCGGTGCGCCGCGAGGCGTACGGCGCGCAGGGTTGGGAGCCGTTCACCGGCTTCGGCCCCGTGCAGTACACGCTCGGCATCGAGGATTTCGCGTCCAACGCGCCGTCCATCGTGCCGCGCGCCACGCTGCGCCTGCGCACCACCCACGCGGCGTACCCCGTGAGCGTCGACGTGCCGGCGAGCACCAACAAGGTCGCGAACCTCGCGCCCTGGGGCCTCGGCGCGAATGCGATCGAGTTCCTGCCGGCCGCGGGCGGCACGACGCTCCGCCTGACGTTCGACGGCACCGACGGCGCCGCGTGGCGCGCCATCGCCATCGGCACCCGCGCCAACGGCACCACCGCCTCGTGGCCGATCACGCTCGACGCGGGCAGCGCCGGCAACGTCACGGTGGCGGGGCTCGGCACGCAGTACGTGAAGGTGGCGCTCGTCGCGCTCATCGCGGACCGGCCCGGCGCCGCCGTGCCGTTCCGCTACGGCGCGACGCTGCAGTAGGCCCGCCGGCGCGCACCGGCCGGGGTCTCGCGACCCCGGCCGGTGCGTCAGCCGAGCGGCTGCGCGCCCAGGTAGCCCGGCACCGGCACCGCGACGCGGAGCCGCGGGTCGGGTTCGGGCGCACCGGCCACGAGCCGCACCGGCACCACCCCCGCCCACACCGGCCAGTCGTAGTCCTCCTCGTCGTCCTTCGGCGGCCCCTTGCGCACCTTGGCACTCGCCTCCGCGAGCGACATCCCCAGCACCGTCGTCCCCTTGATCTCCTGCGGGTGCGGCGGCCGCAGCTCGGCGACGCGGCCCGGGTAGAGCCGCTCCACGAACGCATCGAGCGCGCGCGCCTTCGCCGCCTCGTCGGTGACGGCGCGCGCCGTGCCGAGCGCCATCACCGCGCGGTAGTTGGCGGAGTGGTGGAAGCCCGAGCGCGCGAGCACGAGCCCGTCGAAGAGCGTCACCGTGAAGCAGCACGGCACGCCGGCCTCGAGCGCGCGGAGCATGCGGCTCGCGCTCGAGCCGTGCCAGTACACGTGGTCGTCCTCGCGCCAGAACGTCGTCGGCGTCACGTACGGCTGCCCCTCCACCACGTAGCCGATGTGGCAGACGACGGCGGCGTCGAGGATCGCGTGGACGGTGTCGCGGTCGTAGCGGCCGCGGTCGGGGAGGCGCCGGACGCGGACGCGCTCGGACGCGGGCGGAGTCGCGGCGCGGCCGTCGGGGGAGGCGGGCATCCCGCAAGGTAGCCCGCCTACGCCGCCCGCTGTCGCAGCGGCCGGAGCCGCTCCCACCGCCCCGCGTACGGGCGCACGAGCTGCGCGATGAACCGCTCCAGCACCGAGGCGAAGTCGTGCCGCCGGCGGAACTCCGTCGTGCTCACGCCGAGGAAGTGCCGCACGTGCCGCGCGAACGACTGCGGCGACGAGTACTGCATCCGGTACGCCACGTCCGCCACCGAGAGCCCGCGGTCCTGGAAGAGGAATGCCGCGTGCACGAGCCGGAGCGCGGAGAGGTGATGCTTCGGCGACGGCAGCCCGTGCCGCGCGAAGCGCGAGACGAGCGTCGTCGACCGGAGCCCGAGCCGCGCGCAGAGGTCGCGAACGGTGCAGTGGTCGGGCGCGTGGCGGATCATCGCCTCGAGGAAGAGGCGCGCATCGGGCGGCAGCACGGGGAGCGCGGTGAACACGGCGTGCTGGATCGCCGAGGTGGCGCGGCTCGCGGGGTGGTCGACGAGGCCGCGGAGCTGGCGCCAGCCGAGGGGGCGCGTGACGTCCACCACCTGCCGGACGCCCGTGGCGCCGAGGCGGAGCAGCGCCTCCGCGCCCGCCTCCGTGTGCTCGCTCACGAGCGCGACGGTCGGCACCGAGGGGAAGCGGCGCATCAGCGTGGCGACGCCGTCGCTCCGCGCACCGTCGACGGCGTGCACGGAGAGGAGCACCGCCTGCACGGGGCGCTCGCGCACGAGGCGCATCGCATCGGCGACGGAGTCGCCGTGCACGAGGGTGAAGGCGCCGGTGCCGGCGGCTTCCACCTTCGCGCGTTCGCGCGGGTGGAGCACGGCGGCGACGGTGGCGCCGGGCGCCGGGTCAGGCGCCACGCGGCGGAGCACGGGCATGTCAGGCCTCGGGTGGGCGAGGGACGGCAGGCTACGGTCCCCCGCTCAACGCCCCCTCAATCCTGCCAGGCGCGCGCCCCGGCGCCCGCCGCCCGGCGGCGCTACCTTTCGGGCCGGACGGGGTCGGGCGCGGTGGTCGCGGGAGCGGTTCCGCGCCTGAGGAAAGTCCGAGCTCCAACGGGTAGACTGCCAGGTAACGCCTGGGCGCCGCGAGGCGACGGACAGGGCCACAGAGAACAGACCGCCACGCCGCAAGGCGGGGTAAGGGTGAAACGGTGGGGTAAGAGCCCACCGCGCCCCTGGCAACAGGGGTGGCACGGCAACCCCCAGTCGGAGCAAGGCCGAATAGGCGGCGAGGTGTGACCCACACCGCCCACGGCGCGCAAGCGCCGAGCCGCGGGTAGGCTGCTCGAGGTGGCCGGCGACGGCCATCCCAGACGGATGACCACCCGCCCGGGCGACCGGGCGAACAGAACTCGGCTTACGTCCCGACCCCGTTCCTCCCCGCCGGCCCGGCCGCCGGCGGGATCGCATGTCAGGCTGCAGGAGCACCGTTGCCGACCACCATGGCGAACCCCGCAACCGTCGTCGCCGAGAAGCCGTATCCGCCCACCTGGGAGGAGACGGCCGAGATCCGCGTGTTCCGCACGGCGCACGCCGAGTGGGACAGGCTCTCGCAGTGGTTCACCGACATGCGCCGCCACGGCTGGCGCCTCCTCCGCGTCACCAGCGACACCCGCGACCTCGTCGCCATCTTCGGCAAGACGCGCGTCCGCCCCGGCGCGCGGTAGGCGGTGCCGCTCCCTGCGTTCCTCGCCGCCGCGCTCTCGCGGCGGCTCCTGCTCTGGGCCTTCCCGTTCCTGCTGCTGCTCGGCGGGCTCTGGCTCGTGGCCCTCGTGCCGCCGCCACTCTGGTACCGCTGGCAGTTCCCCGACGAGACCGCGTTCATGGCGATGCGCCGCGAGGCGAGCATCGCCTGGCGCGACGCCGCCGCCGGCCGCACCGCGAAGGCCGCCGACCCGAAGCTCCGCGCCATCGGCGGCCCCGCGCTCCCGGGGAAGGACCGGAAGTGCGCCGGCCGCCTCGCCGACCTCCCCTCCTGCCGCCTCTACAAGCCCGTCCCGCTCGCCCGCATCTCGCCGTTCCTGCGCGAGGCGGTGCTCGTCGGCGAGGACGACCGTTTCCGGGAGCACGGCGGCATCGACTGGCAGTCGCTCCGCGACGCGATCGGTTACCGGCGCGACTCGTTCGACCTCGCCAACCCGAAGGACCGCGCCGAGCTCCAGCGCGTGCTCCCCATCGCATGGCAGAAGCGCGACAAGCTGCGCGGCGCCAGCACCATCACGCAGCAGCTCGCCAAGAACCTCTGGCTCTCGCCGTCACGGAATCCGCTGCGGAAGGTGAAGGAGGCGGTGGCGACGCTGCAGCTGGAGTGGATGCTGCCCAAGGACCGGATCCTCGAGCTGTACCTGAACGTGGTGGAGTTCGGGCCCGGCATCTGGGGCGCGGAGGCGGCGGCGCAGGCGTACTTCAAGACGAGCGCCGCCAACCTCACGCGCCAGCAGGCCGCGGCACTGGCGTCGGTGCTGCCGTTCCCGCGGACGTCGAACCCCGCTTACCGCGGCGCGCGCGCGCTCCGGCGCCAGAACCTCATCCTCCGGCGCATGCGCGGCGAGGCCGTCACCATCGAGCGCGAAGCCGACCAGGACGACCTCCCCGGCGAGCCCTCCGCCGCCGACTCCGCGGCGACGCTCCCCCTGCCTCCGGCCCTCATCCCCGACTCGGCGAGCACCGACAGCACGCCGCCGGTGCTGCCCGACTCCTCGGCCTCCACGACGAACCCGCAGTAGCAGCAGCTACCACGTCAGCCGGAAGCTGTTCGTCACCCGCTGCTCCACCGGCAGCAGCCCTGCCGCCTGCCCGCCCGGCACCCCGCGCTCGTCGTGCAGCTCGAACACCAGCCGGTACTCGTCTCCCGACGAGCCGATCGAGCCGTCCAGGCGGCTCGGCGAGAGCAACACCTGCCCGCTGACCAGCCGCTCGGTCCCCGGCTCCAGCGGCACGCTGCCGAGGGCAAGGCAGACGGGGATCGACATCGGCACGTCCATCCAGCGGTCGCCGTTTCGCCACTGGAGCGCCGGCATGCTGCAAAGCGGCAGGAAGACGCGGTCGGCCCGCCGGTTGGCGAGCCGCACCGGCACCTCCGCGCGCAGCTCGTCCCCGTCGCGCGCCAGCCGGTAGCCGCTGCGGTCGGTCACCAGCTGTACCGGGCGACTGTCATCGGGCGGCGGGCCGAAGCTGCCCGACACGCACGCTCCGGCCACCGCCACTGTCGCCGCCACCCATCCCATCCTCCACGTCCACCGCATCACGCGTCTCCCGTATCGAGTGTCCCGCACCAATAGACCCGGTGCGCATCCCACCGGTCACCAGGCGCGACACATCGGTCAGACCTCACACATCCATAGGTCCGGACCGCGCGACTTCCAGTCATATGGTGCATCTATGTGCCGATCCGAACCATCTGTTTGCCCTAAGCGTGGCCGATCGATACTGTAGCCCACCCCATGACGCGCAACCGCTTGCCCCACGTGGGCTTCGTCGGCACGAGCGGCAGCGGCAAGACCACGCTGCTCGAGCGGGTGCTGCCGATCCTCACCGATGCGGGCGTGCGCGTCGGCGTGCTGAAGCACGCGCGCGCCGGCGTCCTGCTCGACAAGCCGGGGAAGGACTCGTTCCGCGCCCGCGAGGCGGGGGCGGCGCAGGTGCTGCTCGCCGCGCGCGACCGCTGGGCGCTGATGGCCGAGCAGCGCGACCCGCTGGAGGAGCCGGGCCTGCACGAGATGCTGCCGCGCTTCTTCGCCGCCGAGCTGGACGTGGTGCTGGTCGAGGGGTTCGCGCACGAACCGTATCCGAAGATCGAGGTGTGGCGGCCGGCGCATGCGCGCGCGCCGCTCTGCTGGCCGAGCGACCCGTCGGTGCTCGCCTGTGCCACCGACGCCGCCGTGCCGCCCGCCTCGCCCGTCCCGCTGCTCCCGCTCAACAGTCCCGACGTCGTCGCCCGCTTCGTGGTGGAGGCCCTGCTCGCGCAGGGCGCCACGGGGCCGATCGTCGCGCTGCGCGAGCGGCTGCGGCCCACCCGCACGCCGGAGCTCCACTCCGCATGAAGGTCCGCATCGGCGGTCCCGAGCGCGCCCCGCGCGCCGACGAGGCCCCGTACGACCAGGACGCCGTCGCCGAGGTGCTGGCGCGCTGGCGCGACACGCCGGGGAACCTCCTCCCCATCCTCCACGACATCCAGGCGCGGCTCGGGCACATCCCCCCCGCCTCCGTCCGCCAGGTCGCGAAGGCGCTTGGCCGCTCGCGCGCGGAGGTGCACGGCGTCATCACGTTCTACCACGACTTCCGCCAGGCGCCGGCCGGCCGCCACGTGCTGAAGGTGTGCCAGGCCGAGTCGTGCCAGGCGATGGGGAGCCGCGCGCTCACCGCGCACCTCGAGCGCGCGCTCGGCTGCGCGCTGGGGGAGACGACGGCCGACGGCAGCGTGACGCTGGAGCCGATCTACTGCCTCGGCCTCTGCGCCGCGTCGCCCGCGCTCATGCTCGATGGCGCGCTGCACGCGCGCGTGACGCCGGCGGCGGCCGATGCGCTCCTCGCCGCGGCGCGGGAGGGCGCATGAGCGTCACCGTCTTCGTCCCGCGCGACAGCTTCGCCATGGCCCTCGGCGCCGACCGGGTGGCGCAGGCGATCGCGGTGGAGGCGGCGGCGCGTGGCCTCGCCGTGCGCGTCGTCCGGAACGGCAGCCGCGGCATGGCGTGGCTCGAGCCGTTCGTCGAGGTGCAGACGCCCGCGGGCCGCACGGGCTACGGCCCCGTCTCCGTGCGCGACGTCGAGTCGCTCTTCGCCGCGGGCTTCCTGCAGGGCGGCGCGCACCCGCTCGCGCACGGCGCGGTGGACGCGATGCCCTGGCTCGCGCGGCAGGAGCGGCTCACCTACGCGCGCGTCGGCGTCACCGACCCGCTCTCGCTCGACGACTACCTCGCGCACGACGGCTTCCGCGGCCTCCGCCGCGCGCTCGGCATGGCGCCGGGCGCGGTGGTGGAGGAGGTGGTGGCGTCGGGGCTCCGCGGGCGCGGCGGCGCCGCGTTCCCGACCGGGATCAAGTGGCGCACCGTGGCCGGCGCCGAGGCGCCGCGGAAGTACATCGCGTGCAACGCCGACGAGGGCGACTCGGGGACCTACTCCGACCGCATGATCATGGAGGGCGACCCGTACGTCCTCATCGAGGGGATGGCCATCGCGGGGTACGCGGTCGGCGCGACGTACGGCTACATCTACACCCGCTCCGAGTACCCGCTCGCCATCGCCACGCTGGAGGAGGCCATCCGCCGCGCGCGCGCGGCCGGCTGGCTCGGTGCCGACATCCAGGGCTCGGGGGTGAGCTTCGACCTCGAGGTGCGGATGGGCGCGGGCGCCTACATCTGCGGCGAGGAGACGGCGATGCTCGAGTCGCTGGAGGGGAAGCGCGGGCAGATCCGCCCGAAGCCGCCGCTCCCCGCGCTCAAGGGCCTGTTCGGCATGCCCACCGTCGTCAACAACGTCATCTCCCTCGCGACGGTGCCGATCATCCTCGACCGGGGGGGCGCGTTCTACGCCGAGTTCGGGATGGGCCGCTCGCGCGGGACCCTGCCGATCCAGCTCGCGGGGAACCTGCGCACGCCGGGCCTGGTCGAGAAGGCGTTCGGCGTCACGCTGCGGGAGCTGGTCGAGGACTGGGGCGGCGGCACCGCCTCCGGGCGCCCGGTGCGCGCGGTGCAGGTGGGCGGGCCGCTCGGCGCGTACTTCGACGCCTCCCTGCTCGACCTCCCGCTCGACTACGAGGCGTTCGCGAAGGAGCAGGGGATCGTCGGCCACGGCGGCATCGTCGTCTTCGACGACACGGTGGACATGGCGGAGCAGGCGCGGTACGCGATGGAGTTCTGCGCCATCGAGAGCTGCGGCAAGTGCACCCCGTGCCGCATCGGCTCCACGCGCGGGCGGGAGCTCATCGAGCGCATCATCCGCGGCGAGGACGTGGCGGCGAGCCACGCGCAGCTCCTCGCCCTGTGCGACGTCATGGAGCACGCGAGCCTCTGCGCGCTGGGCGGCATGGCCCCGCTGCCGGTGCTCTCGGCGCTCCGCTTCTTCCCCGGGGACTTCGGCCTCGCGGGCGACCGGGAGGTGGCGCATGTGGGCTGAGGTGCGCGGGCTGCGCGACGACGTCGACTTCGGCACGCCGCCCCGGAGCGGCGCGCCGGTGACGCTCACCATCGACGGCGTCGAGGTCACCGTGCCGGCCGGCAGCTCGGTCATGCTCGCCGCCGCCGAGGCGCGGCGCGCCGTGCCGAAGCTGTGCGCGACCGACATGGTGGAGGCGTTCGGGAGCTGCCGCGTCTGCCTCGTCGAGATCGAGGGGCGGCGCGGCTTCCCCGCGAGCTGCACCACGCTGGTGGAGCCGGGCATGGTGGTGCGCACCGAGTCGCCGCGGCTGCAGCAGCTGCGGAGCGGCGTCATGGAGCTGTACCTGTCCGACTTCCCCGCCGGCGAGCTGCCGGACGGGTGGAGCGAGTTCCACGAGACCGTCCGGCGGATCGGCGTGACGACGCACGGCTACGGTGCCGGCGCCACGCACCACGACCTGCCCGTGGACGCGTCCAACCCCTACTTCCTCTTCGACCCCGCGAAGTGCATCGTGTGCAGCCGGTGCGTGCGCGCGTGCGAGGAGGTGCAGGGGACCTTCGCCTTGACCATCGACGGCCGCGGCTTCGACAGCAAGGTCGCCGCGAGCCAGGACGAGCCGTTCTTCGACTCCGAGTGCGTCAGCTGCGGCGCCTGCGTGCAGGCGTGCCCGAGCCACGCGCTCGTCGAGAAGAGCCTCTTCGACGGAGGGTACGTTCGTGCCGAATCCCCGGAAGCCTGAGCGGTCGGTCGTCACCACCTGCGCCTACTGCGGCGTCGGCTGCGGCTTCAAGGCCGACGTCGCGGGCGACCGCATCGTCCGCATGACGCCGTGGAAGGAGGGGAAGGCCAACCACGGCCACGCCTGCATCAAGGGGCGCTTCGCCTTCGACTACCACTCGCATCCCGACCGGGTGCGGACCCCGATGATCCGCGCGTCGATCGACGACGCGTGGACCCCGGTCACGTGGGACGAGGCGATCGGCCACGCGGCGCGCGAGTTCCGGCGCATCCAGGGGAAGTACGGGCGGTCGTCCATCGGCGGCGTGTCCAGCTCGCGCTGCACCAACGAGGAGATCTTCCTCGTGCAGAAGCTGGTGCGCGCCGTGTTCGGCAACAACAACATCGACAACTGCGCGCGCATCTGCCATTCGCCGACGCAGTTCGGCCTCTCGGCGACCATCGGCTGGGGCGCGGCGAGCCAGCACTTCGACTCCGTGCTGCAGGCCGACGTGATCCTCGTCGTCGGCGCCAACCCCACCGAGGGGCACCCCGTCTTCGGCTCGCTGATGAAGCGGCGCGTGCGCGAGGGGGCGACGCTCCTCGTCATCGACCCGCGCCGCACCGAGACGGTCGACTCCGCGCACTGCCGCGCCACCGTGCACCTGCCGCTCCGCCCCGGCACCAACGTCGCCGTCCTCGACTCCATCGCGCACGTCGTCGTGCGCGAGCGGCTGTACGACGAGGCGTTCATCCGGGCGCGGTGCGAGTGGCACGAGTTCGAGGGGTGGGCCGCGCTCGTGGGCGACGACCGGTACGCACCCGAGGTCATCGGCCCCGAGGCCGGCATCGACCCGGAGGCGATCCGCACCGCGGCGCGCCTCTACGCGAAGGGGCCGAACTCCGCCATCTACTACGGCCTGGGCGTCACCGAGCACTCGCAGGGCTCCACGGGCGTCATGTGCCTCGGGAACCTCGCGCTCGCGTGCGGCATGCTCGGGCGCGAGGGCGTCGGCGTCAACCCGCTCCGCGGCCAGGGGAACGTGCAGGGCGGCAGCTGCCTCGGCAGCTGGCCGCACGTCTTCTCGGGATACCGCTTCGTCACCGATGCCGACGTGCGCGCCACGTTCGAGGCCGACTGGGGCGTCACGCTCGACCCGGAGCCCGGGCTCCGGCTGCCGAACATGTTCGACGCGGCGCTCACCGGGCACTACCGCGGCATGTACATCATGGGCGAGGACCCGGTCCACTCCGACCCGAACCAGCACCACATCGTCGAGGCGATGCGGCGCATGGAGTGCGTCGTGGTGCAGGACCTCTTCCTCAACGAGACGTCGAAGTACGCGCACGTCTTCCTGCCCGGCAGCTCCTCGCTCGAGAAGGACGGCACCTTCACCAACGCCGAGCGGCGCGTGAGCCGCGTGCGGAAGGTGATGGAGCCGCTGGCGGGCTACCAGGACTGGGAGATCGTCGTCAAGCTCATGAACGCCATGGGCTACGACCGCACGTACGCGCATGCGGGCGAGGTGCTGGACGAGCTGGCCCGGCTCTCGCCGGCGTACAAGGGGTTGAGCTTCGCGCTGCTCGATCGCGTGGGCTCGGCGCAGTGGCCGGTGGACGAGTCGGCGCCGGAGGGGACGCCGGTGCTGCACCGCGAGAAGTTCCCGCGGGCCAACGGCAGGGGCACGTTCATGCTCACGGAGTACGTCGCGACGCGCGAGCGCGTGACCGACCAGTACCCGCTGCTGCTCACGACCGGGCGCATCCTCACGCAGTACAACGTGGGCACGCAGACCCGGCGGACGCCCAACTCGCGCTGGCATCCGGAGGACATCCTCGACATCCACCGCGAGGATGCGGAGGCGCGCGGCATCAAGGATGGCGACTGGGTGAGCGTGGCGAGCCGGTTCGGGACGACGAAGCTGCGGGCGCGGCTCTCGGAGCGCGTGAACCCCGGGGTCGTGTACACCACGTTCCATCACGTGCAGAGCAAGGTCAACAGCCTCACGACCGACATCTCCGACTGGGCGACCAACTGCCCGGAGTACAAGGTGACGGCGGTGGACGTGGCGCGGCTGGTGACGCCGGCGGTGCGCGAGGCCGAGGCGGCCGCGGGGGCGACCGCGTGAGCGCGCACGGCGCGGCGCCGGCCGGCGGCATGGGCCCGACGGTGCTCGACCTCGAGCGGCTCGTGACCATGGCCAACCAGATCGGCGACTTCTTCGCGCCGTACCCGCCGGCGCGCCAGGCGGAGGGGGTGCGGAACCATCTCCGGAACTACTGGGATCCGCGGATGCGGGAGGCGCTCGTCGCGTACGTGGCGGACGGCGGGGCGGGACTGCATCCGCACGTGATCGCGGGGGTGCGGTTGCTGTCCGAGGGTGGAGCGGAGCAGAAGGGGTACTACGGGCCGCCGAAGGCGTAGGGGGCGGGCAGTGGTGGGGGGATGGGTGGGGCGGGCGCTTCCGGGGGGGGGCGCCCGTTCTTTGTGGCGACTCCGGGCAGGATGAAGCCCCGATGACATTGCGAAGCAGGCCACTTCCGAGGTTGAGGACGCTCGCCATAGATTGCCGAACGGGGCTGGCTCTGGAAGGTATTCTGGGCGAGCTAGCTTCAGGGACTTGCTTGCCGGTTCCCTGCACGAAGGACGAGCGCGCGTGCCTGATCAAGCACCTACGCCCCCCGTAGACCGCTACTCGCAGTGGAATCTCGCGCTCCTTGAGGCATTCTTCTCGAGAGCCTCGGAAGGGGCGCGCGTCTGGCTGTCCGTCAACACGGAAGAACTCGACGCCATCGGTGGCCACCTCGGTGGAGCGGCTGGCATGCTGACCGCGGTGAAGGTGGGGCCACCTTGGAACACACTGAGGAATGCAGGAGGCGCATTCAACGCAGTCGGCGAGAGCACGGACTTCACCGCGAGGTGCCTCGGACTGCTCGAGCAGCGTAGCGACCGTGAGGTGAGGCCAAGCGGATACCGCGATCCGGGCGACCTCAACCCGGAGTACGCCAGCACCGATGCGCCGACCTACCTGCCGATGCTAGCCGCCTTGGTGCTCGCGGCCTCCGTGCAGGAGCGGGGATACTACGAATCTCTGCGTAAGCTGCTGGGCCTTCATGACGATTGGGATTCGCAGCAGCTCGAGGAAGTCTCGAGATTGTGGTGGGATCTCGAGGATTGGTGCAGCAGGCAGCAGGGCAAGTTCGGGCTCCTGAAGGCGAGCATCCTTGGAGGCCACCGGCATGTCGGCATGCCAAAAGCACATTCGATGCTCTCGCCCCGCGACCTGCGCGTACTCCCGATCACGTTCGTGCAGGCGGGAATCCGGCCAGGGCAGGTGCCGACCGACCATCTGCTCGCGGCAGTCATGGACTTGGCGAGCGAGGCGCCCCACCATAGCACCGTGTTCAGGGCAGCACTGCAGGACGTCTCGTACCATGTTCCGCTCAAGGAGCGTCTCAAGGAGCTGATCGCGGACTGGGATGGCTCCGTTCCGCCCTTGAGGCGAGGCGGCGGAGACCGAGCCGCGTTGATCGATGCGGGGTCGGAGGTCGAGCTTGCCCTGACGCTCTCCTCAGGCAACCGGTTGCCGTGGCACATGCACTTTCGCGTGCCGGTGAACTTCGACGCTGACCGCGCCGTCATTCGCTCGGGGGGATTGGAGTGGCAGGCGGTCGTGGACCAGACGGGAATGGCGATGACCACGTCAGGACCTGCCATTCGCGAACTACTTGTGGGAGAGTGCACCGATCTCGACTTAGTGGTGTTCCCGGTCGAACGTGACGACGTGCTAGGCTCCGGTACCTCTGCGATCTTCGTCAACCGCAAGATGCGCTCCTTCGTGTCGGACGATGTGGACAGCAACGTCGTTCTTCTCGAGAAGGAGCTCCAGACGCATCGCGGCGCCTACCTCCTAGTGACCCACGCCAACGCGACACCGCTGGATTCTTGGCTAAAGCGCAATGCGATTCACTCTACCTCCTGCCCAGGTGACGGCCTGCCCGACGGCTGGCGACTTGAGTACGTGCACGCTTGCGACCGGCTGGACGACGAAGCGCGGCGTACCCTGCCGGACGGGGAAAGAGAGAGACCGCAGCCCCGGATGCTTCGACTCGTCGGCGGGCGGTTCGTACGGCGATCCGGGCTTCGTCACTATCTGTCGTACGATCTACCAAGCTTGGAGGCGGACGTTGCATTGGACGTCGAGATCGTTGCCTCGGACGGACTGAAGCTGACCGATCGTCGAGAGTCGAACTGGGTGCCGCCAATTGGCTCTCCAATCGAGATGACTCCATCCGTGCGACGATTCGCGATCGAGCCCAAGGACACGGTGCGCTGCACGTTCGTGCTTGGCGCCTATCGTGGGGGGCAGCTTCTTGAGGAGTGTCGCCTCAGGCTGGTTCCTGCGGCTGGCATGAGAGCAACGCACTCTTCGTCCTGCTTCGTGGATCGCCAAGGCAACGTTGGCGGTGAGAAGGCCATGCTGCGCGGCGTCATGATGCCTCAGACGTCGAAGGACCGATGCGTTCCCGACATCGTCCCCTTGTCGTGGGAACTGGGTCCGTCCGACGCCTCAAGGATCACAAGTGATCCCATGACGCAGTTCCTCGACAGCTTGTCTGTATCGCCGACAGGTTCGCTTGTGTATGGAACCGCTCGGGATCAGATCCGGAGACTCTACGGGCCTACGGCCGCCACGAGCCGGCTTGGCGCGTCCGACGTGATCCGCATCCTCAGGGCACGGGGGATGATAGAGGTTGAGTCTGACGTGAGGGGCCGGTGGGTCCGCGTTCATGCCGCACCGCCATGCGTGTACACGCTGCCCATTCGCTCCCATAATGGGTGGCTCGTGGCCACGGTCGCCGGCTCCCCGAGTCTTGCCACGTGGCACGCGCTCATGGGCAGCCGGGGCGCTCATCTCCGCTGCCATCTCGACATCGGAGGAACGCTTGCCTCGGGCGGTCCGGTCCTGCTCTTCGAGGCGTCCAGTATCGAGCACCTTCGGGCAGCCTGCGCCAATGCACTCCTGCCGGTGGTCGAAGAGCCATGCGTTGACGTGGCCAGTTACTCACTCCACATTGACCACGTGGAGTCTGCGCTGACTGATGCACCGTTGGAGTCCTTTGCTGGCCAACGGGTCGCGGAGCGCCTCAATCCGGGGCAGCTTCTCTTCGCGCCCCTTCCCGTTGATCGTCCAGTCGTCTTGCAGCGGTCGCGCGAGTTGTTCCGTGTCGAGGATTCGGAGACCGGTGGACACCGGCTCTACAGCCTTGGCTTCACTGATAATCGCGGCCGCAACCGCTTCGCCTTCGTGCGCGACTACCGTTGGGGCGTCTGGATCGCCCTGCATGCCTTCGCGGAGTATGCGCGTGACACGCACCACGTGAATGACGCAGTCCCTTGGCCGTTCGAATGGTCGGCCCAGACTCGCGACTTCTTCGTTCCAGCGCGATGTGCGCTGCCAGAGCTACTCGAACGGGCCCTCGTACTCTGCAGCGGTGCTATGCCCGAGCGTCTGCAGGTGTCTGCTGCCCCAGCCGTCTCACCGGAGCACCTCACGTTGGAATGGGCTGGCGGGAGCAGGTCGCTGCGGGTCAGCACCGTTTACTCCGACATGGTTCCGGCTGCACCAGAATGGGCCACTTGGCTCCGCTATCGGCACGTGCCAAGGGAAGTCGCCCTCGCCGTCGCACATGCGCTCGGCGGGCGCCTGCGCGGCGACGGGGTGTGATTGCTCCTGAACACATCGAACACCATGAGTTGACATGCGTGATCCGATAGGCGCGTACGACGGCATCCAGTCCGCGATCAAGCGCTACATCACTACGGCCTTCCGCACGAACTCCACGACCTTCGAGCGTGACCGGCGTGCGCTTCTGGATACGCCGGGGGTCCTCTTCCAAGACGCCTATCTGGAGCCCCTGCCGGAGTACGCCACGGGGAAGAAGCTGGAAGACCTCGGGGTGTCCGAGCTCCCGGGCATGAGCGACCGCGCGCGAGCTGCCTTCGTGGCGTTGGTCAAGGCCGGCCTCTTCGGCGGATCATATCCGTTGTACCTACACCAGCAGCGGATGCTCACGCAGTCGCTCTCGGGTAAGCATGCCGTGGTCGTGACGGGCACCGGCTCCGGCAAGACCGAGTCGTTCCTGCTTCCGCTGCTCGCCGGCATCACTCGCGAGGCGGTCGATGCCTCACCGTGGGCGCCGGCGAGGAGCATCGCTTCCGCCCGGCCGTGGACGGCCGTGCAGGTGCCGGAGTGGAGCGATTCGAGGCGTGCCCTCCGCGGCGAGACTCGCGCGTCCGCCGTGCGCGGTCTGGTGCTGTACCCGATGAATGCGCTGGTCGAGGACCAGATGACGCGCCTGCGCGTGGCACTCGACGGTGACCCGGTGCATCAAGCGCTGGACGGGCACTTCGGGGCCAATCGCATTCGCTTCGGGCGCTTCAATGGTGCGACGCCGGTCTCGGGACATCCGTACAAGGAAGGCGACCGTGGCCCCGTGCTCAACGCTCCGGCGCACGATCGGTTGAAGCTCGCCTTGAAGGATGCGATCCGGGCGTGGGTCGCCATGCGCGAGCAAGTGCTGGACGCGCGCAAGGCGGTTCGTGCCGCTGAGGAGGCGGGTGCTGGTGACGCGGAGCTGCGCAAGCTGCGCGACGAACTGGCCAAGTGTGAGGAGCGCCTGACATTCTCCCCGCGCATGGACATCGACGCGTCGGAGCTCTTCCATCGCTGGGAGATGCAGGCTGACCCGCCGGACGTGCTCGTCACGAACGTGAGCATGCTGTCGATCATGCTCATGCGCCACGCGGACCCCGCCTTCCCGAAAGATCGCGCTGACGACGCCTTGTTCGAGCAGACGCGGGCCTGGCTGGCGTCGAGCCCGGCGCACGTCTTCCACCTCGTGGTGGACGAGTTGCACTTGTACCGCGGTGCTGCCGGTACCGAGGTCGCGTACCTCGTGCGGCTCCTGCTGCATCGCCTGGGCTTGAGCCCGGACAGCCCGCAGCTGAGGATCTTGGCGTCGAGCGCGTCGCTGAAGGGCAACGACCCGGAGACGTATCGATTCCTCGGCGGCTTCTTCGGTATGTCTCCCGAGGAGGCGCAGGCTCGCTTTCACGTCGAGGAGGGCGCGTCCAAGCGCACGGAGGTCACCGACTCCGCAGCGATGCCTCAGGACCTTGCCGCGGCGTGCTTCGAGGTCGGAGGTGCACTGTCATCTTCCGGAGCGGGGCCGGCGGTCGAGGCCGCGATCGATCGCTTGGGAGCGAGCCTAGTCGCCGGTCCGCAGCTTGCCGCGCGGTTGCTGCGCGCGTTTCGGGACGTGCGTCTGAGGGCGACTGCTGCGAGGCAGTTGGCGGAGCGGTGGTTCCCCGAGCTCCCCGAAGGCGACCGGGCCGTGGCGATGCGCGGCTTGTTGGCGGGACTGGCGAGTGGCTCCGTGCCGGGCGAGGCTATGCCGAGGTTCCGCCTGCACTGGATGGCCCGGAACGTGGACGGCTTGTGGGCCGCCATCGGGCAGGACGCATCGGACCCTCGCAGGCGCGTGGGCGACCTCTTGCCGGAGAGTCGATCCGAAGTGGGTGGGCGCCGCGTGCTGGAAGTGCTTTACTGCGAGTGCTGCGGGACGCAGTTGCTGTGCGGCAACAAGATTGCTCTGGACCGTTCGACGCTCGTCGGTCAGATCGCGAACCCGAATGGTATCCCCGGCCTTGGAGGTGCCCTGCAAGGCGGAGCCTACGAACTGACCGCCTCGGCGGCGCAGTTGGGCACGCTACCCGAGCAGTTCCGCGAAGTGCGCACGGACGCCAAGAGCTACGCCGAGTTGGGCGTTATCTGGCTGACGCCTCCGGGGGGCACGCCAAGAACCTCGCCAATCAAGTGGAAGCAGCGCCCCTTCGAGGACGAACCGGCCGCAGCTGCGGCGAAGAGTGTCGAGGCGAGCTGGGTGGACGCGTGGGTGATGCCGTCCTCCGGCATCGTTTGCCTCGGGACCGCCACACCGCCATCCGGGGCCGTTCCGTGTCTCTGGATGTTGCTGGAGCCGGCAAAGGTGGTCGGGGCCGCTGCCGAGGCGTATCCGGCCATGCCGCAGCGCTGCCCCAACTGTCTCATCGACTACTCGGAGCGCAAGGGCGGTAGGCCGTCGCCTATCCGTTCTTTCGTGACCGGTCTCTCGAGGATGTCGCACCTCCTCACCAAGCACCTCATGGGGGAGATGCCGCCGGGCGATGCGCGTAAGCTCGTCGCTTTCTCCGATAGCCGCGAGTCGGCTGCCACGCTCTCCGCCGGAGTGGAAGCCGAGCAGTGGAGCCACTTGTTGCGCGTTTTCCTGATTGAGTTGCTGCAGCAGGATCCCGCACGCCTCTCCGGGATGCTGAAGCGTAGGCTCTTGGACGCCCATGAACGTGGCGACACGGGCGCGGCACGAGCGATCACGGCGCAGGCGGCTGAGCAGCTGTCGTCCGCGCAGTTCGAGGAGTTCCGTAGCTTCTCACGCTTGGTCCGGGAGTACGTGGACGATCCGGGCCAGTGCACGGAGCAAGAGCGAGTCACGATCGAGGGGGCGCGGTCGGCGCCGGACGATTACGTCTCTCTCGACAACGTGTTCGTTGAGCCTTCCGGAGACCAGGCCGACCTGACGGAGCTGTGGCGCCGATTCGTGCTACTCGGCGTATGCCCAGCCGGTGCCGGCATCGACGCACGAACGCTGGAGCGAGGAAAGCGCGATTGGACTTCCTTGTTCGAGGTGGAGGGTGGGACGATGCTGCCCCGGCTCAAGCAGGGACTCTCTGCGACGGAGCGCAAGTACGTCGGTGTGCTATCGCGTCAGCTCAGGCGGTCATCCTGGTTCGCGATCAGCGGGCGCTTGATCTACGACTTGGAGGCGCAGGGCATCGGTCACCTCGCCCTTCCTCCGCAATCGAAGTTGGATGCCCCGGCAGGCACGGGCGCCGGCGAGTTCCGTGACTGCTGTAACTCGGTCATCCGCATCCTGACGGAGGAGCGCAGGACTGACCCGTCCACCAGTGACTTCGTGGTCGAGGGCTGGGAATCCGGCACTCCCACTGGCTCTGCCCAGGAAGGGGCGGCAAAGCGTCGAGTACACCGCTACCTGACCGCTGTCGCGAGTCGCCTCGCGGCCGTGCAGTACGGAATGCTCCGGGACGCCGTGCGGGGGGCGCTCCTCCGAGCCGGCCACGTGGGCACCGGCGGGCTGTGGGGACTCGTCCGGCTGGAGAAGCTCTGGGTGCGAGTCGTGCCTTCCGATGCACGCCCTTGGGTCTGTCCGAACTGCGACCAGACACATTGGCATGCGTCCGCAGGAGTGTGCTCGCGCTGCTGCAGCGTGCTGGATGGTGACCCCATCGCGGCGCGGACAGCGCAGGACGTCGCGCGCGAGCACTACCTTGCGTACGAGGCATCCAAGCCCGGGACAGCCTTCCGATTGCACGCGGAGGAACTGACCGGCCAGACCGACGATCAGGCGCAGCGGCAGCGACTCTTCCGCGACATCGTCTTGCGGGACGACGAACTCCACGACATCGGTGTCCGGCCGGTGATCGCGAGCGTCGATGCGATCGACCTCCTCTCCGTGACGACCACGATGGAGGTCGGCGTCGACATCGGCGCGCTCCAAGCGGTCTTTCAGGCGAACATGCCCCCCGAGCGATTCAACTACCAGCAGCGCTCGGGCCGTGCAGGCCGAAAGGGACAGCGCTTCTCCGCGGTGCTCACGTACTGCCGCGGACAGACGCACGACCGAATCCACTTCGACCACCCGGACGAGATGACGGGTGGGGTTCCACCCCAGCCGTCGCTCGCGCTCGTGCCGGACCAGCAGATCCTGGCGGAGCGGCTCATCGCGAAGGAGCTCTTGCGGCGTGCGTTCCGCCACCTTGGTGTCACGTGGCGCCAGTCAGGCGTGCCCGCGGACGCGCACGGCGAGTTCGGCGTCGTGACCCAGTGTACGCCAGATCGCCTAGAAGGGCTGCGGAGGTGGTTCGAGGGCAACCCGGCCGACATCGAGGCCGTGGTACGGGCCATCGCTCGCGGTACGAAACAGGATGTGCCACTGTTGCTGGATGCCGCGCGCGCACTGCCTGAGCGCGTCACGGCAATTGTCGCGGCTTCCGACTATGCGGAAGCCACCGTGGCGCATCGGCTAGCGGTCGCCGGGCTGCTCCCGATGTACGGCATGCCGACCAACGTGCGGCAACTCGTGTATCGGCTCCCTTCGGGGGCAACTCTAGGCGAACCGGCGAGTGTCATCGAGCGCGACTTCGATCAAGCGGTGAGCGAGTTCGTGCCAGGGTCGGTGCGGACATGGGACAAGCGGTTGCTGCATCCCAAGGGTATCGTCGGAACCGTCCGGAAAGCCGTACGGCAGTGGTCCACCGAGGGGAACCCGATCGGAGCGGCCTTCGTGCACTTGGCGTGTCCGGAGTGTCGGCAGTTGAACGAGGTCCGCCTCCGTGACGACCTGACCGGCCCGGTGCACGACGTGGCTTGGTGGCATCCAGATTGGTCGCCACGCCAGCCCATGGGGCTAACAGACTGCCCCGCGTGCGGAGCCGGCAACGCGCAGCCTTTCCTAGCGATCGCGCCGTCTGCATTCGTGACCGACCTCGACGTGAGCCAACCGGCAGGCCGGACCGGAGGGGGCCCTCGGCGTGCAGGATCCGCTTACATCTGCAGCGCCTCGATCGACGCGCAGGGCTACGGACGGGTCGGCGGCTGCGAGCTTCAGGTCAGCGCCGCCGGCCGGGTCTACCGGACGAACCACAACAACCGACGCCTATTCGTCCTCAAGCGCGATCGTGGCCTCCAGTGCAAGGACACGAACCACTGGCTGAACGGGGAGATGTGGCTCGAGGCAGAGAAGCCAGACGACTCGACCCTGAGCGTAGCCTTCGTGTCACCGAAGACGACCGACCTGCTGGGCGTGCGCGCGATCGACGGTGACGGGCTGGAGTTCCTTGATCGCGAGCCGCCCGTGGCGGCGCGCCGGGCGGCGTGGTACAGCGCCGCGACGATCCTCCAGCGGGCGATCGCGCTCGAGCTAGACGTCGATTCCTTGGATATCGAGATCGCGTCCGTGCATCGGGTGAGTGCGCCGAAGAGGGGAGCGGAGCTCTACCTCGCAGACGCGCACCCGAACGGCGCGGGACTCGTGCGTTGGGCTCGCGACAACTGGACCAACCTGCTCGCCGGCTGCCTGACCGGATCGGGGCGCCTTCCTCGCATGGGCTCCTTGATTCGGCAGGAGCGTGAGAACATGAAGCAGCAGCCTTGGCGTACTCCCGACCTCTTGTTGCGCGGCTTTCGCAACAGGTCGCTACATGCGTTGATTGAGTACAGCCTCGGGTTGGAGTTGATCGCGTGTCTCCTCGACGATCGCTACCGCCCCGGGATCGACGTCACCGTACCGGGACTGGCGGGTGCCCTTCTCGACGACTGGGCAAAGCGCGCGCAAGCGCTGGCCGCCCAGTACACGGTCACATTCGCGGCGTTGACTGAGTTGAAGTGCGACCCAGAGCGTCGGCTAGTCGGCTGGGTCGATCGTGAGGAACCGGACGTGCTGACCGTGGTCTCTCACCCGCTGTGGTCACGGAAGCCAGGCGTGAGGGGCGGGACAGGCGACAGCATGGGCTGGGCCCGAGAGCTCAGGAACTCCGAGGCGCGACTCTCCAAGGTGCGACTGGTGGACAGCTTCAACCTGTCACGGCGGCTGACGTGGACCAAGAGCAACAAGGCGCTCTTCCCGCTGATCGACATCCCTGAGGTGCAAGTGAGCGGCGCCGCTGGCACGCCCGTCGAGGTGGCGCCGGTAGCGCTCGAGGTCGGGGCGCAATTCGAGTACGAGGGCCGGGTCTTCGTGCGGATGTCCGATGCAGCTGGTGACACTGTGGATAACGGCAACTATCTGGCAAGGGACGTGTCGGGCCGGCTCCTGTTCGTCATGCTCCGGAGAATTCCCGGCCTGCAGAAGCCGAGGGCGCTCTCTCCGGGGCACCCCACGCTGGACGCTGCCAAGCTGACGATGATCGCGCGGGAGTTTGCTGACTGACCCCCTGAGTACTCGTCATCATCGAGGATCCTGCCCATGGCGACCCTTCTCGGCGGCCCGCCGGCCGACAAGTGGGAGAAAGTGGTCCGAGAGGAGCTGCGGAAGCAGTTCCCCGAGGACTGTCTGGTCCTGAGCAACGTGGCGTGGAGCACGGCAGCGTATGCAACGGACTTCAGGTACGTTCGCGATGGCGAGGCCGACATCGTGGTCCTGATTCCGGGCCTCGGCATGGCCGTGCTCGAGGTGAAGGGCTCACCAGAGTTCCGCGTGACGGAAGAAGGAACTTGGCAGCGGTTCGATGGCTACACCGGTGCTTGGGTCACCATGGCCGAGTCTCCTGCGAGGCAAGCACACCGCAACCTTCATGAACTCGCGTCCATGGCGGTACGCTCTTCCGGGTGGGCAAAGTTCCCCGGATTGTTCGCGTACGTCGTCGTGTACCCGCAAGGGAAGGTGGTCGGCGAGTTGCCGTCCACCTTCGACCGCACGACGCTTGCCACGGCAAAGGACCTGCAAGGGCTGGCCGCCGTCGTGCGGAAGAGCCTGCAGGTCAGGGGCGACGCGAGGATCGGCGGTGACTTCACGTCTGCCGTGGCGAAGCAGGTGGCCGACGTCTTCCTCAACCGTAAGCACCGTATCGCACGGGTCGACACGGCTGTGGCAGTCAAGGACGATCTCGAGCGTATCGAACTGCTCACTCGGCAGCAGTTCGCCGCGCTCCGCGGGGTCTTCGCGCACGACCGCGTTGCCGTCATTGGTCCTGCAGGCTCCGGCAAGACCATGCTCGCTATCTGGCGGCTCGCGGCCCTGATCGAGGAGGGCCAGGCTGCCCTTTATCTCTGCTACAACAAGGCGCTAGCCGAGGAGCTCCGACGGCGCCATCCGCTTCTGGCGGACCACATCAAGTCGGTGGATGCCTACTTCTTGGGCTTTGCCAAGGAGGCATCTGGGACCGGAAGCAAGGTCGGAGGCACCGAGGCAGAGCGGTCGTTGTTCTTTCGCGAAGAGCTACCGGCCCTCGTCATGGCCACGGTCAGCTCGTGGCCGGCTGACAGTAAGCTGGATGCCGTGATCGTGGACGAGGGGCAAGACTTCAGCGAGTCGCAGGTCATTGCCGTCCTCGAGTTCCTGAAGCCGACGGGTACCTACCTGTTCTTGGCGGACTGGCGGCAGCAGGTCTACAAGCGCTCGTCCGGGGCGGCCATCGGCGTGGACGTCGTCTTCCAGCTGCACCATAACTGCCGTAATGCCATCCGCATCAACGAGCGCACCAACAAGCTCGTCAACGAGTCCATTGAGTCTATGCCGGGCATGCCGGCTGGAGAGTCGCCGCTCGTCGAGCACTGCTCGAATCGCCAGCTCATGGCGCAACGGGCTTGGGAGATCGCTAGGCAATGGAGGGCACACTCAGGCGCAGTCGCAGTCCTGTCCCCCTTCATGCTGGAGAAGTCCGCGATGCACGGGGTGCCAAAGGGCCACGGGCTTAGGCTCGTCACCACCTTGGGCGAGTGGGGCGCCCAGGACGCCGTCTACTTCTCCACCATTAAGGCCTTCAAGGGGATCGAGGCGACCTGCGTCATTGTAGTTGACGTGGCTGCGCCAGGCTCTTCGCCTGCCATCCAAGAGGACGATCTCTATGTCGCCTGCACGCGCGCGACTGCCCGGCTCGCGTTGCTCACGAGCGATGCTGCAATAGTGCCTTGGCTCAAGGGTACTGATGCGCCGCTCTAGTTCCTTTGGCAAGGAATCTGGCCGCCGCGACGTCAAGGTGCTTCCCGGGCATGCACCGGCCGGCAGCCGCGCAAGCGCAGACGATCCACTTGGGCTGCTGCAGCCGCGATTCACTCAGCACTTGATGGGCATGCCACCTCTTTCCTGCGTCGGAGATGGCCTCACTGATGCAAACCTGGCGGCTTAATGGTGGATCCAGGTGTCCGGCGCGAACTGCAGGCGCATGTAGGCCCGCTGCTCGCCGGTGAACCCCGCGAAGGTCACGGCCCGCTCCTTAGAAAGCCGAAAGAGCCACCCAGCCCAGTCACTAGGCGGTCGTATCTTCTTTGGGCCCGGGCAACGCCCGTGAAGCTGCCACAGTTGGGCTACTTGCCTCCCGACCGCTTTGCACACGATCGAGCGAGAAATGGACCATTCGCCAAACGAGGCAGAAGCGCACCACCTACGCGAGCTCCTTTCGCGCTACCACTTCGAGCCCGTCCCGATCCGCCTGACGGCCACCATGCTCGAGAAGTCGATCATCGACGCCGGAGCGGCGCTTCGGGCCCTCTTGGCGCGCTCAGGGCTGGCCAGCTACGAATTCATTCCGCAGGGTGAGGATGGCAAGGTCGTCCTGCAACTCCCCATCATCACGGCGCACACCGTCGAGGTGGTGCCCTGCAGCCTTTACCGCCCTCGCACCAAGCAGGGCGACCCGCGAATCTGGCCGAACCGACTCAAGCAGTTCGCCAAGGCCGGAGACCTCTTGGTCTTCGCCTTCCACGACTCGCAACTCACGCTGCTCGTCATCGGGAATGACCTCGGTGCGCTTCTCGAGCTGGCGGGTCATCGCTTGCCGCCGCTGCACGGCTCGCTGGCCAAGCTCGACGAGATTCGCCGGGCCATCGGGAGCATCCAGGGGAGCTGGCACCGCACGCTTCGTCCGGGCCCGACGGGTGTGGGCTACACTCTTGAATCGTTGCTCGGCCTGGAGGCGAACACGCGGCGCGACACCGATTTCGACGGCATCGAGCTCAAGGCCTACCGGCGCGGTGCGGAGCGCGGCGCCGGTAAGCTCGTGACCCTGTTCAGCCAAGTGCCCGATCGCTGGCATGTCCCGCTTCGTGGCCTCGACCTACTGCGTGACCACGGCTATCACGATGCGAAGACGGGGCGTTTGCAGCTTTACTGCTCCGTGGTCGCATCCCCGAATTCCCTTGGCTGGCGTTTGGGGCTCGTGGCCGACAGGGACGAGATTGACCTGCTTCACGGCCACGATGCGAAGGCGGGCTACATGCTTCGCACGCTCGACCTTCGGCTCAAGGAAAAGCACCCTGCCACGCTGTTCGTGCGCGCATCCACACGCGGTGCAGGGCAATCGGAGGAATTCAGGTACGAGGAGGTGACGCTCTATCGCCAGCCCTCGCTCGCGAACCTCATCACGCTCCTCGAAGCGGACAGGCTGGGCCTTGACCTCACCCTCAGCCTTGAGGGCGACCGCGCTCGCGACCACGGATACCTGTGGCGAATCCGCGAGGCCTCGATCCCCGAGCTCTTCGCCTATCGCGAGCAGCTCCTGACATGGAAGGGCTGACGGCCGGCCACCCGTGGCCCAACGCAAGCAGCGCAGCCTGAAGGCGCCGAGTCGTTGCCGGCGCAGTGACGCGGCACTCCCAGATCCGAAGGACGATCCAGCCATCCCTCCTCAATCGCGCGGCGACCCGGCGATCACGGCGCTTGTTGGCGGCCAGCTTCTCGACCCAGAAGGTGGTGTTGGTCCGCGGCCTCCTGTAGCAGCGCGGGCACCCATGCCAGAAGCAACCGTCGACGAAGACCGCGAGCCGCAGCCTCGGCCAGGCGAAGTCGGGTCTCCCCGGCAAGGCAAGGTGCCTGCGCCAACCGCGAAGCTTGAGGCGGCGGAGCATCGTCGCTAGCGCCGCCTCCGTCGTCGCATTGCCGGTTCCCCTGACCGCCGCCATGATGCGCGTACGCTCGGGACTTGGAGGCCTGAGCTTCATGGTTTCGTCCGGGCGACGGAGCGGTTAATCTTCAGGGCGAACAAACACCGTACCCACAACCCAACCGATCGCGCATCGATGCCCAGTCGCCGCAAGCGTCTCACCGTGGTCGACCTGTTCGCGGGTTGCGGCGGCCTCTCGCTCGGGCTCGAGCAGGCCGGCTTCGAGACGCTCGCCTTCTGCGAAGTCAACAAGGATGCAGCCGACACGTTCGCAGTCAATCGGCAGCGGACGGAGTTGCTTCGCTTCGGTGACGTGATCACCGAGCTTGATGACCGCACGTTGGAAGGCCTCCGGCAGCGCTGGGGCGGCAAGCGCGACTCGGGCATCGACTTGGTGTGCGGCGGGCCTCCCTGTCAGGGCTATTCCGGGATTGGCCATCGGCGTTCGTACGCCGTGGAGCGCAAGGAGATCCCGTCCAACCACCTCTACCTCGAGATGATCCGGGTGATCCGCGCCCTGCGGCCGAAGGCATTCCTCTTCGAGAATGTCCGCGGGTTGATGACAGGGCGCTGGTCGAAGGACGGCACCCCAGGCGAGATCTGGCGCGATGTGCTGGCTGCCTTCCAAGGCATCGACGGCTACGTCGCTCGGCCTGCGCTCGTCCAGGCGAAGCAGTACGGCGTCCCCCAGAATCGGCCGCGCGTGCTCATCGTCGGATTCCGCCGCGATGTCGGCATGGATGCGCCCGTCGACGCGGATGCCGTCTCGGCGGGCTTCCTTCCTGGGCCGAGCGGGTCTGCGCCAGACCTCGAGGAGGTCTGGTCGGACATCGTCGACGACACCTATCCGAAGGTCTTGCAGACGTCGCACTATCCGGCGCCGGCGCGCTCCGAGTTCGCGCGCGCGATGCGCACACGCCCTGACGGCTCCATCGCGCACAAGGGCGACCCGTTGTCCGAGCACGAGTACTCGAACCACAGCCCGCGCATCAAGGCCAAGTTCAGGGCGATGCACCGTTCAGGCGGGGAGATTCCGCCGGAGTTCCAGACCAAGAAGTTCGCACAGAGGCTGCTCCAGGCGCAGTGGGGCCCGGAGGGCCCGAACATCACGGCGACTTCGCTGCCTGATGACTTCGTGCACTACGCACAGCCCCGAACGTTGACCGTGCGAGAGTGGGCGCGCCTGCAGTGCTTCCCGGACTGGTACCAATTCATGGGGCCCCGGACCACGGGCGGCCTTCGCCGCGCGGGCAAGCCCACGGAAGGCCTCTGGGATCGCGAAGTGCCCAAGTACACCCAAATCGGCAACGCCGTGCCCGTGCGCCTCGCGCAGGCCGTGGGCGAGCACATCGCCAAGATCCTTCGCTAGCGAGGCGCGGCTAGCGTCTCGAGCCGCGCGGCGCGCCGGCCATGGCCTCCCTAAGGCGCTCCACGCCCAACGGCGGATCCTCCCGATGCAGCATGGCATGGCAGTTCGGGCACACCGGGACGAGCTCCGTCACCGGGTCGACTCGACGGGCGCCGCGCTGCTTGCCCAGGGGCGTCAGATGATGGACGTGGATGAGCCCCTCTCCCAGCGGGCCATACTTCTCGCCGAACGAGAGGTCGCAAACCTTGCATCTCGTTCCATGATGCGCGATGCACTGGGCGCGAGCAGCTGCGTTGCGCTCGTGCCGTGACCTCAGGACTCGTGAGAGCGCACCCTCCATCAGCGCCCCACCTTCATCTTCGGCTGCCGTCGTGCCCACGACGGGCGCAGGCCGAGGATCGCGAGACGACGCAGGCGGCGGCACCATCTCGGCGTACGAGGGCGTAGGCAGCGATGAGCCCGCGATCGCAGCAAGCTCCTCCACGACGAGTTGGCGGTGGCCAGCGACCACGCTCCGCTGAGCGGCGGGCCGCCGAGCAGCCGAACGGATCGATGCCTCGAGGGCCGGCTGCAGCTGCTTCAGGGCACGGCGCATCTGCGCGACCGGCTTGTAGGGAACGAAGACCAACACCGACCCCGGGACACTGGGGTAGTAGCCACGCGGGTCCTTGCCCGGATCCACGAAAACCGAGGGCGGCAACTCTCCCTCGGTCTCGCTCTCGCCACCCACGATGAGCCGGAAACCCTCCGACGATGCGGTGAGGATCTCCGTCCACCCCACATTCACGCGGAAGAACTGCTCGAAGGGGGTAACGCCCCATCGGTCAGCGCCGATCCGGTGCGCAAGCCTGATCACGAATGCCGCCTGCTGGGCGACCTCGACACGGACCGCGCTCGGGACGTATGCCAGGAACGAGTCTTCTCGGGATGGCTTGGTCGGTGTCATCGCCCCTCCGGGCGCCGCGAGCGCGACTTGCTGATCTGGATACAGCGCAAGGTAAGCAGCCCCCGCGCACTGACCCAAGTTTCCGAGAAGGGGAGATGAGCGAGCTGCTGAGTCCGAGCAACGCGCGCCAGCGCGCTAGCTTCAGACCATGACGACGCTCGCCCTCCTCCGAGTCCAGGTCGAGGCGCCGATGCGCAAGTACGGCGTCGTGCACGCCGCCGTGTTCGGATCGGTGGCGCGTGGGGACGACCAGGAGGAGAGCGATATCGACTTCTTGGTCGAGTTCGAGCCCGGCCGCAGTCTGCTCGACCTCGCCGCGCTCCGCATCGAGCTCCGCGAAGCGCTCGGACGCGACGTCGATGTCGCCACGCGGAACTCCCTGCATCCGCACCTCCGCGATCAGATCCTCGGCGAGCTCGTCCCAGTGCTGTGAATCACGCGCGATCACGGTCTCGTGCTGATGCAGGCCACGCCTCGTTCACGGGGCGCGCGACACTCCCGTACCCAGACGCGGCTGCCGTACGCAGCAAGATCGGCCGGGCGACATCGCCGCACCCTCGCTCGCGTCGACCTCGGCGAAGCTCGCCTCCCAGCACCTCTGTTGAAGGGCACATCCGCCACCGCCGACGTACCCTGCCTCCCACCTTGCCGGCGAGCACCGCCATGCCCACCCGCGCCCCGCACGACCTCACCCTCCGCATCACCCTCCTCGACACCGCGCCGCCCATCTGGCGCCTGGTCCGCGTGCCGGAGTCGTTCTCGCTCCACCAGCTGCATCGCACCGTGCAGCTCCTGTTCGGCTGGCAGGATCGCCACCTGCACGAGTTCGAGATCGGCGCGCGCACCTTCGAGCCGCCCGACGCCGAGGCCGAAGGCGAAAGCTCGGCGGGCGTGCGGCTCGACTCGCTCGGCCTCGCGGTGGGCGACCGCTTCACATATTGCTACGACCTGGGCGACGACTGGGAGCATGAGATCCGCATCGAGGCGAAGACGCCGAGCGCACCCGACGACGAGGAGCCGGGGCCGGTGCTGCTCGATGGTGCCCGCGCGGGCCCGCCGGAGGACTGCGGCGGCACGGCCGGCTTCGCCGAGCTGCTTGAGGACCTCGCGCGGCCGCGCACTCGTGCGGGCCGCGAGAGCCGGAGATGGGTGGGAGCGTTGTACGATCCCGCGCTCTTCGACCGGTGGCAGGTGGGGCGGATGCTGACGTTGGTGGCGCAGTATGGGGTGATCTGACGGCGTCCGCGCCCGGCTTCCCAAGGTGGAGCTCGAGCGGCACCGCGCGACGACCCCGCTCCATTTGGCCGTCCACGTCCGCGCCGAGCCTCGCCTCGCGAACGCCGCCTTCATCATGGCTCCCTCTGTTCTCCCATGATGAAGTCTGCGCTCATCATGGAGGCCATGGGAACCCATTCGGCCGCCTCGGGACTGCCCAGCGGGACGACGCGACAGGTTTGGCATCAGGCCATCGCGCTATCCCAACTGCGCCGGCCATGCCGCCAGCCCGACGCCGCGCGCCGCCGCCCACAGCTGCCGGTCGTACGTCGCGACCGTCACCGGCCGACCAGCCACCTCCTGCCACAGCGCCGCGGCCGCAAGGTGCGTGGCGTCGTAGCCGCGCAGCCCATGCTCCCACGCCAGCGCCGCCGCGCGGGCGACAAGCGGCTCGCCCACCTGGAGGCGTACCAGCGAAGGCCAGTCCCCCTCGAAGCGCCGCCGCGCGACCGTCGCTGCTCGGCGCGTCAGCACCTTCGTCCTGACCGCCTTCGCCAGCGCCGCCGTCACCTCCGCACGGCTCAGCAGCCCGGTGCCGACCGCCTCGGCCTCCCCGATGAGCCGCGCGACATCCGCCGAACCGGCCTCCGCCACGTAGCGCTTCACCAGCGCGCTCGCGTCGAGGTACAGGATCATCGCCCGCTCACTCGCGATCCTCGACCAGCAACTCCGCCACCGTCCGCCGCCCCGCCGCGCGGGCCACGGGCTTCATCGGCGGCAGCGTAAGACGATCCCACTGCGCCAGCCCGGTCTCGACCAGCGACATCAGGTGGTCACCCTCGCGCGCCGTCACCGGCACGATCCGCCCGATGGGTACGCCGCGCTCCGTGATCTCCACCGGCCCGCCAGCCTTCATCAGCCGCAGGTAGTGCGACAACCGGCTCTTCAGCTCCCGCACGCTCACCCGTGTCGCCCGCATACGTCGCGTCCTCCGCACGTTCATATGTAGTCACAACATAGCATACTGTGGTCACGTTGGTGCCGCGTGGCTGCCTCGTCGCCGGCATTGACACGGGAGTCTCGTCGCCGCTTCATCCCGCGATATGCCCACCGAGCCCGCCCCCCCCGCCTGGACCCGCACCTACTTCGCCACCACCACGCTCCTCCTCCTCTGCCTCACGCTCTGGGGCTTCTCCGACAACCTCGTCTGGCGCACCGGCCAGCCCAGCAACCGGGACCCGAAGTTCATCGCACACGGCCTCTCCTGCCTCACATGGATGGCCGTGCTCGCCGTGCAGGCACGCCTCGTCCGCGCCGGCAACGTCCGCCTGCACCGGCACCTCGGCGTCGCAGGCTTCCTCGCCGCGGTCGCCGTGACGCTCAGCACCGCCTACGTCTTCGTCGCCGTCGCCAGGCCGTGGGCCGCGATGCCGGACCACATCCAGGCCAACCGCCTGCTCCTCCCCGGCTTCGCCGCGCTCACCCTCCTCGCCTGGCGAAACCGCCGCCACCCCGACCGGCACCGCCGCCAGGTGCTGCTCGCCTCGTTCTTCATGCTGGAGCCCGTGCTCTCCCGCGCCTTCGACCCGATCGACCCGCTGCTCCTCCGCTTCACCGACGCGCAGGTGGACACGGCATGGTGGATCTTCTTCGTCACGACATGGAGCGGGCTCTTCGTCTCGCTCGTCGCCCACGACCTCGCCACGCTCCGCCGCGTGCATCCCGCCACGGCGCAGGGGATCGCCCTCTTCGCCGTGATCTGGGCCGTGGTGGCGGTGGTGTGAGAGGGTGCCGGCGGCACGCGCCGGCAAGGCGGGCGACGTGACCAGGCCGGCCCGGGCTGGTAGGCCGGCCTCGAGCGAGGGCCGGCAAGGTTGCTTCGGGCGCTCCGCGCCCTCGCAATGACAGGGAGGATCCCGCTCCGCGCCCGCGCAATGACAGAGAGGATCCTGCTCCGCGCCCTCGCAATGACGGGGGAGATCTCGCTCCGCGCCGTCGCGAGGTCAGACGAGCCCTCGCGGCCCGCCCCTACAGCACCCGCCACCACGGTGCCGCCAGCACATCCGGCGCGAGCCATTCCAGCCGGCTCCCGCCGTGCAGCAACAGGCCCGCCCGCGCGCGCGACCCGTACTCCCGTCGGAAGCTGCGCAGGTGCGCCGCATCGCCGAGTCGCGGCCGAGTGGTCGCCTTCACCTCGATCGGCAGCAGCTGGTCGCCGGCCTCCACCACGAAGTCCACCTCCTCGCCCGTCGCCGTGCGCCAGTACGCCAGCTCGGCGCGGTCGAGCCGGCTGTCGCGCCAGGCGAGCAGGTCCTGCAGCACGAGGTTCTCCAGGTGCGCGCCCGTCGGCACCGACTCGCCCGCCAGGTGCAGCGCCACCCCCGTGTCGGCCCAGTAGAGCTTCGGCGCCTTGATGAGGCGCTTGGTGCGGTTCACCGCGTACGCGGGCAGCCGCACCAGCATGTACGACGTCTCGAGGAGGTTCAGCCAGCGGTGCACCGTGGGCTGGGCGAGGCCGACGTCGCGGCCGAGCTCGGCCTGGTTCATCAGCTGCCCGAGCCGCAGGCTCACCGCGCGCATCAGCCGCCGCAGGTCGGGCAGCGCGCTGATCGCCGCGAGGTCCTGCAGGTCCCTTTCGAGGTAGGTGCGCACGTAGCCGTCGAACCAGATCGCGCGGGACCGCGCATCCGCGAGAGCCAACGCCGGCGTCGGGAAGCCGCCGCGGCGCGCGAGCGCCCGCCAGTCCGAAGGCTCGGCCGTCGTCGCCGTGAGCAGGTCGAGCCATGCGTCCTCCGGCGCGTCGAGCAGCGCATCCCACCGGCCGGCCCGGGCCTCGCCCAGCTGCTCCCCATGCGTCAGCGGCCAGAGCGTCAGGTGGCTCGCGCGCCCGGCGAGCGACTCGGAGACCTGCCGCATCAGCAGCAGGTTGGCGCTGCCTGTGAGCAGGAAGCGGCCCGGTGCACGGTGCCGGTCGATCGCACGCTTGACCGCCGCGAGGATGCCCGGCTCCCGCTGCACCTCGTCCAGCGTCACGGCGCCCGGACCACCGAGCAGCGCATCGGGATCGTGGCGCGCCGCGTCGCGCGCGTCGAGGTCGTCCAGCGTCACGTAGCGGCGGCGCGCCTCGAGCCGCTCCGCGACGAGCGTGCTCTTCCCGGTCTGCCGCGCGCCGGTGACGACGACGGCGGGCATCACGCGAAGCCGCTCGCGGAGGGCCGGTTCGACGAGGCGCGGCAGGGTATTCATGGCACGAATGATAATCATTCACGGCATGAATGATCCATCCGCGCTCGGATCCCTCAGCCCCCCACCCCCTCCCCACCCCCCAGCTCCCCGCTCCGGATCGCCCGCACCCCCGCCTGCACCGGCTCCAGCGCCCCGATCTCCTCCTTCGCCTCCACCCCCAGCTCCCGGAACCGCCGCGCCGCCGGCAGCACGCTCCGCTCGATCGACCCGACCGCGTCGTTGTAGCTCTCCACCGCCCGCGTGAGCCCCGTGCCGATCTTCCCCACGTGCGTCGCCAGCGTCGCCAGCCGCCGGTAGAGCTCCGCCCCCAGCTCCGCCACCTCCCGCGCGTTCGCCGCCACCTGCTCCTGCTGCCACCCGTACGCCACCGCGCGCAGCAGCGCGATGAGCGTCACCGGGCTCGCCGGGATCACCCGCGACTGCACGCCGTACTCGATGAGGCTCGCGTCGGCCTGCAGCGCCGAGTGGTAGATCGACTCGCCCGGCAGGAACATGAACACGAAGTCGGGCGCGCCGTCGAACTGCTCCCAGTACGCCTTCTGCCCGAGCCGCAGGATGTGCGACCGCACCTGCTGCGCATGCAGCCGCAGCCGCTCCGCCCGCGCCGCGTCGTCCGGCGCCTCGATGGCCTGGAGGTACGCGCTCAGCGGGGTCTTCGCGTCCACGATGAGCTGCTTGCCCCCCGGCAGCCGGATGATGAGGTCGGGGCGCAGCGCGCCCGACTCGCCCGCCGCCGACTCCTGCTCCACGAAGTCGCAGTAGGCGAGCATGCCGGCCATCTCCACCACGCGCCGCAGCTGCAGCTCGCCCCACTGGCCGCGCCCCTGCGGCGTCCGCAGCGCGGTGACGAGGTTGGCCGTCTCGCTCCGGAGCTGCTCCTGCACCGCCCCCACCTGCTCGAGCTGCTGGCGCAGCGCGCCGTACGCGTCCTGCCGCGCCTTCTCCATCTCCCCCACCACGCCCTGCACCCGCTTGAGCTCGGCCTCCATGGGCGCGAGGAGCTGCGCGATGGCCTGCTGGCGCGCCGCGAGGTCGCCGCTCGCCGCCTGCTGCGCCTCGCCCAGCTTGACCGTCGCCAGCTCCAGGAACGACTGCTGGCTCTGCCGCAGCGCGTCGGCCGAGAGCGCCTGGAACGCCTCCCGCATCTGGGTGGCGGCCTGCTGCACGAGTGCCAGCTTCTCGTCCACGCCCGTGCGCACCGCCTCCTGCTCCGCCCGCAGCGCGGCGAGGGCCTCGCGTGCCTCCGCGCGCTCCCGCTCGACCTCCTGCTGCCGCGCCGCCGCCGCCGACCGCTCCTCCGCGCGCCCGCGCTCGGCCGCGGCGAGCTGCGCATCCCGCTCGCCCAGGCGTGCTTCCGCCGCCTGCAGGCGCGCCCCCTGCCGCGCCGCCATCACGGCCGCGCCGATGGCGAGGCCGGTCCCGAAGCCGAGTCCGAGGGAGAGCGGATCCATGCAGCCTGCCTCCTGCGAGGGGTTGGCGCGCGCCGGAACGCCTCCGGCGCGTCATGGGGACGAACGCCGGAGGGTGTGACAGCCCGCCCGCGGCACGCCGGCGTCTCAGCCGGAGCGGCCAGGACCGAGCAGCAGCGCCCGCACGTCCCCGCGCGTGCGCGCGACGTGCACCAGCAGGTAGCCGGCGAGGAACATCGCGCCGAGCGCCACCGCCAGGCCGCCGAGCGCCAGGCCGGCCGGCGAGAAGCCGTGGCGCCACGCCACCCAGAGGCCGGCGAGCAGCAACATGCAGAGGAAGTCGAGGTTGAACTGCCCGGCCCAGGTCAGCGTGGCCATGTCACCGAAGAAGACCGGGAGGAGCCCAAGGCCGTGGCGGGCGACGACGACGAGCGTGTAGGCGCCGAGCACGACGAGGATGAGGACGAGGAACGCGCGGAAAGCCGGCATGGGCCTCGGCGGGTGGCGGGTGGGACCGACGCGGCGCCGGTGACGTCACCGGCCCGGCCCTGCATGCTGGACGCCTCGCGCCGGCGGCGCAACGGCGGCGGCGCGGTGTGACCTCGCGCCCGGGGCGAAGCCGACGCGCAGGGCGGTGATGGTTCGCCCCGCCGCGCCCGCCAGATCCCTGCGTCAATCGCACGGCGAGTTGTCGAGTATTGCCGCAGTTCGCGCTCAATCACGCTTCCTGCGCCATGCCAGCTTGACGGAGGGTGAGGTGCCACGACACTTTCCGATCATTCCTGTTCAGTGTGACATCCCCAAAGCCGGGAGCTGCTTGTCGAGATGTCGATCACGACGCGTGAAATCCTGTCGTATGGCCGGAGCGCCCTGGCGGCGCTGCTCGCGGTGGCCACCGTTTCGTCCCCGGCCCGGGCGCAGTCGGGCATGTACCTGGACGTGCAGGACATGCCGGGCGGCGTGTGCCAGTCGTCGGCGGGGGGGCAGGCCGGCGCGACGGCGAGCGTCTTCTCGCCGACCGCCGGAAGCTCCTTCATCGATTGCGTGTACCGGGGCGGCTCCGCATCCAGCTGGAGCTCCACCGCCGGCGGCACGATCCGGCAGCGCATCAGCGTGAGCAACACGAACGCGTTTCCGGCCGCGGGACGCGTCCGCAGCGCGGCGATCTCGTGGTGGGGCGACGCCATCGTCCTTACGCCCGAGCAGGCGGCGGCCAGCGCGACGGTGCGGATGGAGGCGTTCTTCCACGGCTCGTTCCAGATCTGGGACCCGTACTTCACCTCCCGCCCGCGCCCCGAGATGCTCATCGGGAACTCGCTGTGGCTGAACGGCTTCTCCCCGCCGGGACCGCAGTTCTCCGAGGGGCAGCTTCCCGTGACGCTGCTGCCACTCGCGCAGGGGTCCGTCGGCCGCTACTGGATCCGCCGCGAAGTGACGTGGACGCTTACGCCGGGCCAGACACGCATTCCGTTCGAGATCGGCCAGGCGATCTTCGGGTGGGCGGGGCATCAGGCCTGGGTCAACGGAGACTTCTCGAACACGGCGGGGATCCGCGCGGTCGAGTTCTTCGATGCCAACGGCCGCCTGCTCGCCGACATCACGCCCACCTTCGAGCGGGGGACGACGCTCATGCCGGGTTACGTGCCGGCGCCCGAGCCGGGCACGCTGCTGCTGCTGGCCACCGGCGTAGCCGCGCTCGCCGTCCGACGCGCCCGCACGGCCTGAGCCGCGCCCCGATCCCCGCATGACCGGCGGCAGCCGCCGCCGGTCCGGGGTGCGCCGACCCGTCCGGGCGCCCATCTAGATTCCAGACTCTTGCCCGGCCGTCATGCGCCGGGCCCAGCGTTCGTGGCCTCCAGACCGGCCTCGCCGGCGGCCGCCCGTGCTCGTCCGGCACCTCGAGTACCTCATCGCCCTCGCCGAGGAGCGGCACTTCGCCCGCGCCGCGGCGCGCTGTGGCGTCACGCAGCCGTCGCTCTCCGCCGGGCTCAAGCAGCTCGAGGAGGAGCTCGGCCTCCTCCTCGTGCAGCGCGGCCAGCGCTTCGCCGGCTTCACCGCCGAGGGGGAGCAGGTCCTCGCGCAGGCCCGCCGCATCGTCGCCGACGTCGGCGCCCTGGTCGAGCACGCGAGCGAGCTCCGCGGCGGCCTCGTCGGCCAGCTCCGGCTCGGCGTCATCCCCACCGCGCTCCCGCTCACGCCGCTCCTCACCGCGCCGTTCTCGGAGCAATTCCCGCAGGCGCGGATCACGGTGCTCTCCATGGCGTCCGACGAGATCCAGCGCGGCCTCGACGCCTTCGCGCTCGACGCCGGCGTCACCTACCTCGACAACGAGCCGCTCGCGCACGTGCGCGCCATCCCGCTCTGGCGCGAGCAGTACCTGCTCTTCACGGCGGTGTCGGGGCCGTTCGGCGGGCGCGCCGCCGTGGCGTGGCGCGAGCTGGGGGAGCTGCCCATCGCGCTGCTCGTGCAGGCGATGCAGAACCGCCGCATCGTCGATGCGAAGCTCGCCGAGGCCGGCGTCACGCCAAAGGTCGCGCTGGAGACGAACTCGGTGCTCGCGCTCTGCGCGCACCTGCGGGCGGGGAAGAGCTGCGCCGTGCTGCCGAAGGGGTTCCTGCCGCTGGTGCGCGATGCGGGGGTCCAGGCGATCCCGCTCGTCGAGCCCGACGTGACGCAGGCGATCGGCCTCGTGGTGCCCGATCACGACCGCGTGACGCCGTCGGCCCGGCACCTGGTGGAGATGGCGGCGAGGATGGTCGGCGGCTGAGGCGGGGGCGGACGAGCGGACGGGCGGACTGGCGGACGCCTGTCAGGCGAGCCCGATCACCCCACGTGAGCCGACCCGCTCTCCAGTCCGCCAGTCCGCCCGTCCGCCCGTCCGCCCCCCTCACAGGGCAGCCAGGTACGCCCCCACCTTCCCCCGGTAGTCCCCGCGCGTATACACGTCGTCCTGCGGCTCGGCGATCACGCCGGCGATCACCGCCGCCACCTCCTCCGGCGTCTGGCCGTCGGGGAAGCTCCGCGAGTCGGGGCCGCCGCCCACCGCGTTCAGGCCGAAGTCGGTCCACACCACGCCGGGCGAGACGAGCGTCACGCGGATGCCCGGGTGCGTCGTCCGCAGCTCGTCGCGCAGGTTGGCGGTGAGCACGTTCAGCATGTGCTTGGCCGCGCTGTACGCCGCGCGGATCGGCACGTAGGGCATGCGCCCCAGCAGCGACGACACGTTCACGATCTGCCCCGTGCCGCGCGCGCGGAAGTGCGGCAGCACGGCCTGCATGCCGTACAGCGCCGACTTCACGTTCACGCGGACCATCGCGTCCAGGTCGTCGTCGGTGAGCTCGCTCACGCGGCGCGAGATCCCCTGCCCCGCGTTGTTCACCCACACGTCGACGTGCCCGAACCGCTCGAGCGCCGCTGCCATCACGCCGTCCACCGCGGCGCGGTCGGTCACGTCGGCCGGGAACACCGCCGCCAGCCCCCCGCACTGCGCCGCCACGGCCTCCAGCGCCTCGCGCCGGCGCGCCACGAGCCCCACCTGCGCGCCGGCATGCGCGAGGTGCACCGCCGTCGCCGCGCCGATGCCGCCGCTCGCGCCGGTGATCACCACCACCCGCCCCGCGAGCGTCATCGGCTAGCGCCGCGCCGGCGCGCCCGGCCGCTGCGGGCCGCCCGGGCCCTTCTTCCCCGCGCTGTCGTCCTCCGCCTCGAGGAAGCTCGTGTCGAAGCCGCCCGACTTGAGCATCTGCGCGAAGCCGGCCTTGTCCACCACCTTCGTGTACGCCTCCTTCGGCTCCACCAGCTTCTGCTCCACCTTCTCGAGCATCGAGTCGTTGAGCAGCACCATGCCGAGGCGGCGGCTCGTCTGGATCATCGAGGGGATCTGGAACGTCTTCCCCTCGCGGATCAGGTTCGCGAGCGCCGGCGTGTGCAGCATGATCTCGCGCACCGCCACGCGCCCGCCGCCGATCTTCTTGCACAGCGTCTGCGACACGACGCCCTTCAGCGACTCGGAGAGCATCGTGCGGATCTGCTCCTGCCGGTCGGCGGGGAACTGGTCGATGATGCGGTCGATGGTGCCGGCCGCCGTCGTCGTGTGCAGCGTGCCGAAGACGAGGTGCCCCGTCTCCGCCGTCTCGATGGCGATCGCCGTCGTCTCCAGGTCGCGGAGCTCGCCGACCAGGATCACGTCCGGGTCCTCGCGCAGCGCGGCGCGCAGCGCCGACTTGAAGCTGTCGGTGTGCACCCCCACCTGCCGCTGCGTGATGATGCACTTCTTGTTCGGGTGCACGAACTCGATCGGGTCCTCGATCGTGATCACGTGGTCCGACCGCGACCGGTTCACGAGGTCGATCAGCGAGCAGAGCGTCGTCGACTTGCCTGACCCCGTCGGGCCGGTGACGAGCACGAGCCCCTTCGTCAGGTAGCAGAGGTTCTGCACCTCCTGCGTCACCTGCATCTGCTCCACCGAGACGACGGTCGCGGGGATGACGCGGAACACCGCGGCCGCCCCCTTCCGCTCGCGCATCGCGTTCGCGCGGAAGCGCGCGACGCCCTCGATCTCGTACGCGTAGTCGCTGTCGTTCCGCTCGCGGAACTCGTGCTGGTTCCGGAGCGGCATGATGCTCACCAGCATGTGCAGCAGGCCGTCGGGCGTGAGCGGCTCGTGCCCCTCGAGCCGGATCATCTCGCCGTGCAGGCGGATGACCGGCGGCTCCTCCACGCGCAGGTGCAGGTCGGAGCCGCCCTTGGTGACGAGGATGGTGAGCAGCTCGTCGATCTTCGCCTTCGCCGCCTCGAGCAGCGCGGCGGGCACCGGGTACGGCGGCGCGGCGGCGATCGCGGGCGGCACGGCCGGGGGCTGCGGACTCGGGGCCGGCGGCGCCTCCGCGGCGGCCGGCGCGGGCTGCTCGGCAGTGACCTCGGTGGGAGCCTCGGGCTCGGCGGACGCCGGGGACGCGCTCGCTCCGCCGTTGGTCGCGGCCTCGGTGGCCGGCGTGGCGACGACGCGGTACATCCCCGTCATCCGCTCGAACTCGCCGAAGTCGTCGATCTCGATGGTGCAGGCCCACTTGCCGTCGGCGATGCGGAGCTTCACGCCGAAGGCGCCGTCGTCGTTGTCGTAGCGGAACGTCGCGTCGCGCCCCGCGGCGATGAGCGCCTGGTCGTCCGGGGCGGCGATCTCCTTGAGCAGCGAGGCGATCTGGGCCGGCGTGAGCGGCGCGCGCGTGAGCGGCTTCGGCTCGCCGAGCACCAGCATGCGGCCGACCTCGCCCTCGTGGAGGAGGATGGCGTCGGCGCGCTGCTGCACCATCGCCGAGAGGAGTCGGTCGAGCTGGGCCATGCGGGATGCCTCGGAGGGTCGGGTCGGGGCGTGCTCCCCGGAAGCTAGCGCGACCGGTCGCCCGGGGAGCCGGGCGGTGGCGGGGACGACGAGTGCCCGCTCGCGAAGCGCCACCCCTCCGCCCGTCGCACCACCGTCGCCGTGAGCAGGCCGCCGAACCGGAACGGCTGCGGCCCCATCCCCGTGAAGGTCGTCTCGAACGCGGTCACGAGGAGCGCCACCCCCGGCGCGAGCGCCGTGACCTCGGTGTCGGTGTAGCGCGTCTCGACCCGCAGCCCGGGCGGCAGCGCCGCGAGGCCGCGCCGGATGTCGTCGCGCGAGCGGTAGCGCACCACGCCGTTCTCCACCCACCGGAACGCCGGCCGGTCGTCGTACCAGCCGACCATCGCCTCCCACCGCCCCGCCGCCGCGTCCGCGTTGAACGCGGCGAGCATCGCGCGCACGCTGTCACCGATCGCCGCCGCCTGTGCCGCACCGAGCGCCGCCGGTGCCTGCGCGCGCGCCACGCACGGCGCCGCGATCGCGAGCCCGAGCAGCCGCGCCATGCCCCACGCCGCCCGCCACACCCCCCGGGTGGACATGCGCCCCGCTCCTGTTGAGGATTCCCCAGAACCTACTTCGCCTTCCACCGCCGGAGCCCCACGTGCCCCTGCCTGTTGCCCTCGCGATCGGCACCGCGCTGCTCACGATCCTCCCGTCCGCCAGTCCGCCCGTCCGCCCGCCCGCCCCGCCGCCGCCTGCGGCGGCGGCGGCGGCGGCCTACGACTCGCTCCTCGCCCTCTTCCCCGCCTGGCGCGCCTTCCATGCCCCCGTGCGCGTGGACGACGTGCCGGACTACACCGCGCCCGCCATGGCGCGGCAGGCCGCCGAGCTCGGGCAGTGGCAGGCGCGCCTCGCGGCGCTCGACACGACGGGGTGGACGATCGCGCAGCGGATCGACCATGCGCTGGTGCAGGCCGAGATGGCGGGGCTCGAGTTCGACCACCGCACGCTCCGCCCCTGGGTGCGCGACCCGTCGTACTACGTCACCGTCTTCCTCGACCAGTCCGACCAGCCGGCGCGCGAGGGCCCGCACGTCTGGGGTGGCATCGAGGTGTGGGCGATGCGTTTCCCGCTCGGGTCGGCCGACCGCGCCTCGCTGCTCGCCGGGCTCCGCCGCATCCCGCCTCTGCTGCAGCAGGCGCGCGGCAACCTCACCGGCAACGCGCGCGACCTCTGGATCCGCGGCACCGCCACGGTGAAGGACCAGCTCGCCGACCTCGCAACGCTCAAGGGGCGCGTCGGCACCGACGCCGAGCTCGTGGCCGCCATCGACGCCGCCACCGACGCCACGCGCCAGTTCGCCGCCTGGTGCGACGCGCAGGCGCCGTACAAGCTCGGGCCCTCGGGCGTCGGCATCGCCGAGTACGACTGGTGGCTCAAGCACGTGCAGCTCGTGCCGTACACGTGGGCAGAGCAGAAGGTGCTCGTCGAGCGGGAGCTGGGCCGCTCGCTCACGTTCCTGCGGCTGGAGGAGGCGCGCAACGCGGGGCGGCCGCCGCTGCGCGAAGTCGCGACGCCCGCCGAGTACGACCGCCGCTTCCCCGCCGCGGTGCGCGACTACGTGAAGTTCCTGCGGCAGAAGGACCTGATGACCATCGAGCCGTGGCACGAGCCGGCGCTCATGGAGCGCATCGGCCGCTTCCGCCCGCCGCCGCGCGACTTCTTCTACGAGGTCGACTACCGGGACCCGATGGTGATGCGCACCCACGGCTTCCACTGGTTCGACCTCGCGCGCCTGCGCGAGCGGCCGCACCCGAGCGTGATCCGGCGGACGCCCGGGCTCTACAACATGTTCGCCACGCGCACCGAGGGGCTCGCCACCGGCTGGGAGGAGATGATGCTGCAGGCCGGGATGTTCGACCGGGAGCCGCGGAGCCGCGAGCTGATCTACATCCTGCTCGCCCAGCGCGGCGCCCGCGCCATGGGCGACCTGATGATGCACGCGAACCTCTGGACGATCGAGCAGGCCGCGCGCTTCGCGAGCGAGCACACGCCGCGCAACTGGCTGCGGATGGACGGCAACACGGTCTGGCACGAGCAGCAGCTCTACCTGCAGCAGCCGGCGTACGGGACGAGCTACGTGATCGGGAAGATGATGATCGAGGAGCTGCTGGAGGCGCGGCAGCAGGCCGAGGGCCCCGCCTTCCGCCTCCGCGGCTTCATGGACGCGCTGGAGGCGTCAGGGCTGATCCCGCAGAGCCTGGTGGGGTGGGAGGTGCTGGGGAGGCGCTGAGAACCGAGAGCTGGGCGACGGTCTGGGGCGCTCGGACGCGTGCGGGTCCGGCGCCACGACATGGCGCCTGGTTCATCCGCGCCTAGCAGAACACGATTGCCGCGCCGCTGGCGATGGAGACGCGACACGCTTCCTGCAGCAGGCGGCAGGTGAAGCCCTCCACGAGCCAGGGGCTGCGGCCCGTCTCGGCGGCGTCCTCCCACTCGCCGAAGTCGTCCCAGGTGAGCGCCGGGTCGAGCTGCATCAGCGCGGCCAGCTCGTCCAGCTCCGCGCGCAGCGTCACGGAGGAGCCGATCACGCCGCCGACCTTCATCTGCTCGGCGTCCGTGCCGACGAAGACGGTTGGGGAGGCGACGGGGACGTGGTAGCCCGCGGCGTCGCTGTGCGCCATGAGGTGCTCGAAGCGGCGACGCGGCCTGGTGGCGTCGAGGAGCCAGGACTCGACGTCGTCGTACCACGCATCCCCGACGGGATCATTGGCGGCAGCCACGGCGGCCGCGAGGCCGGGACACGGCGCCGGCAGGCCGCGCCCCGCGTCCACCCAGGCGGCGACGCGGCGGAGCGTATGGAGGCCGGCGTAGCCGATCATGTCCGCGTCCCACGGGATCTCCGCCGTCGCTGCGGTCGGCTCGGTGTGGCCGGTGGGGACGGTGCGGCGGACGATGCGGTCGATGCGGCGGAAGTCGCGCTGCAGCGCGCGCCGCTCGGCGGGATCGTCTTCGGCGGCCAGGGCGCCCACGACGAGGAGGAGGCCCATCAGCCCTCCGCCGGTCGAGTGCCGTCCGGTTCAGCGGCGTTCATCCTGGCGAGCAGCTTCTTGGCCAGTTGGCGAAGGTAATCCGCGTTGTCGGCCGCTTCCTCCAGCCAGCGCCGCGACTGCCGGCGGACATCCAGGCAGAAGGGCTCATGCGCCTCGTCGACGTCCCCCTCCGGGATCGGGCTCGACACGTCGAGGACCCGCAGCATCAGGAAGCCGCTCGTCACGAGCCGCTCCAGGTCCGCGCGCGAGAGGGCCCGGAGGCTGGCACGGTCCCGGTGCCTGGCGAGCTGCTCCAGCCGCGCTCGCGGGAGCGCGAGGTTGTGCTTCAAGGCGTTCGACATCACGGCGAACAGCACCGTATGGTGGGGATGCTCGATGTGGCGGAGATGGATCGCCGCGACCTCAGGGCTCCAGGCACGCCGATGGGCGTGCAGCAGGAGGGCGAGGCGATACGGCTCCTCGGCGGACGTCTCCCGCAGCAGGGCGGTGGTCGACGCGACATCCTTGGCGGCAAGGAAGCGGCTGAGGGGATCCCCGCCGCCCAGCGCGAGGCGCCGCCGCTGCCGCTCGGAGCGGCGGATGATCAGGTCGCGCACCACCCGTCCCCCGCCCTGACGCTTCGCTTCAGTGGCGGCTCGTCCCAGCATGTTCTCGAAGAACGAGTCAAACTCATCGTCGAACGCGCCCGAGTCCAGGGCCCGGAGCAGCACCCCAACCGCCGCCGGCGTCGGCGGGTGCCGACCGAGTTCGGTGGAGTTCATCCACTGCCACGGCAGCCCGGTCCGTCGCAGCTCGCGGAGCAGATCGGCGTTCAGCTCATCCCGCGCCTGCCAGCTCCACCCTGCGCCCTGGACCATGCGATGGACTGCGGCGAGACCCTTGACCACGCCCAGAGAGTGCGGCGCCAGCTCCGCGTCAGGCGGCGCCGGTCGCGGCGTGAACGGGGATGCATACAGGCCCTCGAGCTCCGGGATGCAGAACTTGCGGAGCGCCTGCCGGAGCATGTCGCGACGGCAGGGTTCGTCCTCGGGCGTCGCCCGCAAGAGGGCGAGCGTCTCCTCGACCTCCGCTGCCGACAGCTCTCGACGCAGCAGCTCACCCGCGATCGGGATGCGCCGGCGCTGGGCTTCGGATTGGCGGACGATCAGGTCGCGGAGCACGCGCACCATGACGCGGCGTTCCTCGTCGGTGGGCCACCAGGTAAGGAAGATCAGGAAGAGGATGAACTCGTCGCCATCCCCGTCGAACGCGCCGGAGTCCAAGGCCCTGATCAGGGTCGTATTCCGTACGCTCTCCGCCGGCCACACGCAATCGCCCAGATCCGCGATGGTCGCGACGGGCCACTCGATGCCGGCGGCACGCAGGTCGCGCTGCATCAGGGCCAGCACGGCCAGCCAGGAGGGCGGCGGCGCACTGTCCGGGGGGGGAGCGGTCAGGGAGGAGTGGTCAGGCATCGTCTACTTGCGATCCACAGTCCAGATGTTCTCGTTGATCCCCTTGGAACGCAGGAACTCGCGAATCCGTTCGGCCTTGTCGTTGCCTCCGGGCCCGCCAACCTTGATGACGAAACGATAGCGTTCCCGCTCCGCGTATCTGGCATACGCCTCCAATTGCGACTTCTCTCTCTGGCTCAACGAGCCGGTGAGCGAGTATTTCGCTTCGTAGAGGGTGTTATTCCTAAAGTGGTCAACGTAGCGACGCTGCTTGTTCCAATTGAAGTAGTGCGTTTCAGTTAAGCCTTTAAGCTCCTGGTAGAGCAAGCCCATCTTCCTGCTCTCCTGCACGGCGGCGACCGCGGACTTGATTACCCCTCCGCCGAGCCGAACGCCAGAGCCCCCACCCAGCGCCCCGCCGACGAAGTCCCACCCCGCGTCGCCGAGGCTGTACGGCTGCTTCGTGACGTACGCGGCGGCGGCGCCCTGCGCGACGCTGAACAGTCCGCGCCCCGCCGCGAGCAGGCACCACGGGCACAGCCCGCTCGGATCCGCCCCGTTGACGGGGTCGTTGCCGACAAACAGGTAGCGGTTCGGGGTGTCGATGTCGCCGAGCGGATCCTCGCTGACGAACCGGCCCGCGCCGGGCTCGTACCAGCGGTTGCGGAGCCAGACGAGCCCCGCCTCCTCGCCGAGACCGAGTGCCCCCTTCCAGCGCGCGCGGTCCCGCCCGGCCCAGCCGCCGGGATCCTGCCCCCCGGTCAGCACTCCCCAGTCGTCGTAGGCGTACTGCCGGGAGAGGGTGCCATCGGCCCGCGAGAGCGCGATGACGTTGCCGAGCCCATCGGTGTGCGTGAAGTGCGCCTGGCCCTGCCGCACCACCGCATGCGGATCGTCCACGCCCGGGTAGGCCGAGTGCTCGGCCTCCACCGTCAGGCCATCGGCGCCGAGCTCGGCGAGCAGGGTGTGGCCCTGCCAGAGGAAGTGGCGCGCGGTGCCGTTGACCGTCTTGCGCACGGGCCGCCCGTGGCCGTCGTACTCGAAGCGCACCACGGCCTGCACGGGCGAGCCCAGCGCACTGGTGGTGTGCACGTCGTAGCCCCGCAGGACGCCGTCGTGCAGCCAGTGGAACGTCACGGCCGGACCGCACGCCGTGCCCGTCGCCGTGGTCCCGCGCGAGGTGAGATTGCCGTCGGCGTCCGTGGTGTATGCGCACTGCGTCTGGAACGAGTACCGCAGCCGGTTCCCGGGGCCGCTCGTCATCCTGCCGGATGAGGTGACGAACGCACTGCTGGTGCGGGCCAATCGCGGCGATCACGAACTCATCCGTCAGGCGGTGAAGCAACTCGATGTCAGACCGCTGCAGGTCCTGATCGAGGTGCTCATCGTCGAGGCTCGCAGTGACCGAGGGTTCTCGCTCGGCACCGAGGTAAGCGTCCCCGGCCAGCCGCTCTCGGGCGGCGGCACGGCTGGCGGCTCGTTGCGCGGACCGATCAGTGCCGGCAACACTGTCCTGCAGTTGATGGATCTCGGGAAGGAGAAGATCGACGCAGTACTGCGAGTGGCGGAATCGAGTGGCCGGGTACGCATCGTGTCGCGTCCGGTCCTCATCGCCTCCAACAACGTCGAGGCCCGCCTGCTGGTTGGAGCGCAGCGGCCGTTCGTGCAGGTTACGCGCGCACTTCCCACGGAGGCCGCGGTGCGGGACCAGGTGGTGCAGTATCGGGACGTCGGGACGAAGCTGACCATCAGGCCGACGATCAACCAGGACGGCTTCGTGACCCTCCAGGTGCGGCAGGAGATCAACGCCGCCACGGCAGAGGTGCAGTTTGATGCGCCCGTGATCAGCACCCGCGAAGCGTCCACGCAGGTGCTGGCACGCGATGGCCAGACGATCGTCATCGGAGGCCTGCGCGACGAGCAGCGGGAACGTTCGCGCGCTGGGGTGCCCATCCTCTCGGGCATCCCGCTGCTTGGCGGGCTCTTCGGGGGCCAGAGTCGCCGCAGCACCTCCGTGGAGCTCTTTCTGTTCCTGACCCCGCGGATCATCGCGTCGGATGATGATGTCCGTGGGGTCACCACGCCCCGCCTTCCCGAGGGTGTCGAACCATGAGCCTCGCCCTGCCTCGGAGTGCTGCGCCCGGCCCAGCGGGTGTCTCGGATGCCCTGCGGCGCGCCGTGTACCTGGCGCAGCGCGCGGCACGCAGGCGCCTGCCCGTGCTTCTGGTGGGCGAGACGGGCACGGGCAAGGAATGCCTGGCGCGTCTCGTGCACGGTGCCAGCGGACGCCGAGGCCGCTTTGTTGATGTCAACTGCGGTGCGCTGCCGCGTGAGCTGGTGGAGGGGTTGTGCTTCGGTCACGAGCGTGGCGCGTTCAGCGGGGCTCACGCGTCGCGCGAGGGCTACCTTCGTGAGGCGCACGGCGGCACGCTCTTCCTGGATGAGCTCTCAAGTCTGCCCATCGCCGCGCAGCCCGTGCTGCTGCGGGCGCTCGAGCTCGGCGAGGTCCGGCGGGTCGGTGCAGCACGAGCGGAGTCGTTCGATGCGCAGCTTGTTGCCGCCCTCCACGATCATCCCGACGTTGCCATCGCAAGTGGCCGCTTGCGCTCGGATCTCGCCTACAGGCTCTGCGGCATCCTGATCCAGCTTCCCCCGCTCCGCGAGCGCATGGATGACGTGATTCCCATCGCACGCCAGATGGCTGGCGAGCTCGGGCTCAGCATCGCCGCTGACGCGCTCCCTGTGCTGCTTGGGCATGACTGGCCCGGCAACGCCCGGGAATTGCGGCAGATCCTGCTCCGGGCATCCGTCCTCGTCGAGGACAGCGACGCGGTGGATGCAGCCGCCCTTAACGAGGCGCTGGCCTTGGGTGTGACCACTGCCGTTCCATCGGCTGGCGAGATCGTGGGCACGCACGACGAGCATCATGCCGAGATGCGCTCTCGCGTCAAGGCCGCCTTGCGGGAAGCGAGTGGCCGCGCCGTTCTCGCCGCGCGAATCCTGGGCGTCAGCCGAGCGACGATGTATCGATGGTGCCAGCGATACGGATTGGGCCGGTATGCGGCTGGCGCGCCCTGGCCGTGAATGAGCACGGCGCTACTGGAAGGCCCCGCGGGCGCGGCGCCGGGGTGCGCGCCCGTCGAGGCCCGGATCGGGCTGCTCGCGCCGGTCCTTCTCGCACCGGGGCGCCGGGCGCCCCCGGCACCCCGCCCTAATCCACCAACCTCAACGGCATCACCAGCGTCAGGTACGTCGCCGAGTCCTTCCAGCCCACGGGCTCGCACGTCGCGGCGCGCTCGGGCGCCTTGAACGTCATGCGCACCTCGTCGGTCGGCATGTACTTCAGCACCTCGAGCAGGTACGAGGCGTTGAACCCGATGTCGAGCGGGTCCCCCTCGTAGCTCAGCGTCATCTCCTCCTGCGCCTCGCCCAGGTCGGGCGTCTGCACCGAGAGCTTGCAGTGCCCGCTCGCCAGCGCGAGCCGGATCCGGTGCGTCTGGTCGCTCGCGACGATGCTCATGCGCTTGATCGCCGACTGGAACGCCAGCTTGTCGGCGGTGAGCACGCGGTCGTTGTCCTTCGGGATGACCTGCTCGTAGTTCGGGTACGGCCCCTCGATGATGCGCGTGTAGACCTGCGTCCCGCCGCTGCGGAAGCCGAGGTAGTTGTCGTTCCGCGCGATCTCGACCGTGTCCTCCGGCCGGAAGAGCTTCCGCAGCTGCTCGAGCGCGCGCGGCGGCACGATCAGGTCGGCGGTCGTCGCCGCAGTGTCGCCCGAGGTCACCGGCACGTCCATCCGCGCGAGGCGGTGGCCGTTCGTCGCCACCATGCGCATCCGGTCGGGCCTAAGCTCCCAGAGGACGCCGTTCAGGATCGGGCGGCTCTCCTCCGTGCTCGCCGCGAAGGCGACGTGGTGGATGAGCTTCTGGAGGTCTCCGGCCGTCGCCGTCCACCCGCCGCCGAACGCCACCGCGGGGAACGCGGGGAACTCCTCCTTCGGCAGGCCGAGCAGCTTGAACTTCGAGCGCCCGCACTCGAGCGTCGCGCGCTGCTCGCCCGACGTCGTCACGCGGATCGCGGCACTCGGCAGCTCGCGCACGATTTCCTGGAGCTTGCGCGCCGGAAGGGTGATCGCCCCCTCCTGGTCGACGGAGGCGGGGACGATCGTCGACACCGCCATGTCGAGGTCGGTGCCGGACAGCCGCAGCCCCTCCTTCGTCGCTTCCACGAGGAGGTTGGACAGCACCGGCAGCGTGGTCTTGTTCGGCACGCTCGGCGCCACCGCGGCGAGGCCTTCCTGGAACTGTTCCCGCGTGATCGTGAACTTCATCCCGCTCCCTTTCGGGCCATCATGTAGTACGGCTGTGAATCAGTTAATACAATCTCGTAGCCGTAGTAGTACGACGCACCGTGTGGATGACGCGTCCAGCGCGATGTGCTGCTTCGGGTTGCGGCACTTTCGGCGTGTGGGAGCCGCGTGGGGGACTTGGACGGTCCGGCCGCTTCTCCACGCTGTTCCGCACGGTCAACATAAGGGTGAAATCGGCTTTTCCAGATGCGGGAAGCTCTGTGGATTCCCGCCGGGGGCCGTCCCTCGGCGCCCGCGCCGCGCTACTCGCCGACCGCCATCAGCTCCCGGCGCGCCTGGTCCACCCGGTCCCGGAACGCGCGGTCGCGCGACATCTGCCGCTCCACCTTGCCCACCGAGTGGATGACGGTCGAGTGGTCGCGCCCGCCGAACGCCTGCCCGATCTCGACGAGCTGCATCTGCAGGAGCTCGCGCGCGAGGTACATCGCGATCTGGCGCGGCACGGTGAGCGTCTTGATTCGCGCCTTGGAGCGGAGCCCCTCGGGCGTCACCCCCCAGCGGCGGGCGACGACCTCCTGCACCTTCTGGATCGACGGCTTGGCGCGCGGCTCATCCCCCTCCAGCTCCGGCCGGATCTTGTCGGCCAGCGCCTCGCGGGCGAGCTCGATGCTGATCGGGCGGCGCTTGAGCGACGCGTACAGCAGCAGCTTGATGAGGCACCCCTCCAGCTCGCGCACCGACGACCGCACGTGCTCGGCGACGAAGCGCAGCACGTCATCGGGGATCGCCGCCTCCTCCTGCTCCTGCTCCTGCTTCTGGCGCAGGATGGCGATCCGGTGCTCGAGGTCGGGCTGGCCGATGTCGGCCACCATCCCCCACTCGAACCGGCTCACGAGCCGCGGCTCCAGCCCCGAGACCTCCTTGGGCGGGCGGTCGGACGTGAGGACGATCTGCTTCCGGTCCTCGTAGAGGTTGTTGAACGTATGGAAGAACTCCTCCTGCGTCTGCTCCTTGCGCTCGAGCACGTGCACGTCGTCGACCAGGAAGATGTCGACGCCATCGCGGTAGCGGCGCCGGAACTCGGCCATCGTCCGGCTCTGCACGCTGTCGATGAAGTCGTTCATGAACTGCTCGGCGCTCACGTACAGGATCCGCGCCTGCGGATTCGCGCGCAGCAGGTGGTGCGCGATCGCCTGCATGAGGTGCGTCTTGCCGAGTCCGGTCGCCCCGTAGATGAAGAGGGGGTTGTACACCTTGCCCGGCGCCTGCGCGGCGGCCTGGGCGGCGGCGGCCGCGAGCTCGTTCGAGCGGCCGATGACGAAGTTGTCGAAGGTGTACCGCTCGTTGAGCGGCTGGCTCGTCGGCGCGAGCTGCGGCACGGCCGGTTCCGCCGGCGCCGGCGCGGCCGGGGCGACGAAGAAGTCCATCTGCGGCCGCCGGGTGCGCTCCTCCTGCACCTGGAACGCCACGGCGACGGGCCGCCCGACCACCTCTTCCGCGAGGCGGCCCAGCAGCTGCCCGTGCGACCGCTCGTTGTACTCGACGGCGAACAGGTCGGGCACGGCCACCACCAGGCGGCCGTCCTCGAGCGCGACGGCCTCGGTGCGCTCCAGGAACGCAGCGAACCGGGCGGGCTCGACCTCACGCCTGGCGCCCTCGAGTACGCGGCGCCAGGCATCCTTGGGAGACAGCTGCTCCATCACGACTCGCGGCAGGTAGGTCACGATTCCGTCAGCCATCCGGCCGACGGGGGCAGGCAGGTTACGGGTTCGATGTGGAAAAGTCAATCTTGACGTTCCGGGGCAGGGGTGGCTAGCCTTCCGGGCTCTACAGGAGACGAACCATGCAGCCGACGTACAAGCCCCGGAACAAGCGCCGCGCCAAGACGCACGGCTTCCGCGCCCGCATGGCCGACCGCTGGGGCCGCGAGGTCCTTTCGCGCCGGCGCAAGAAGGGCCGCCACAAGCTCACCGTCAGCATCCCGACCAAGCACGCGGGGCGCTGAGCGGGTCCGAGCGGTATCCGCCCGACGCCCGCCTCGCGCGGGCGTCCGACATCCGCCGGTGTCTCGACGCAGGACGCCGCCACCGGACGGAGCACCTCGACATGATCTGGATGGACAACGCGTTCGGCCGGCCGCGCCTGGGGCTCATCGTGCCCAAGGCGAAGCGCACCGCGCCAGAGCGCAACCGGCTGCGGCGCCGCCTCCGCGAGGTCTGGCGCCGCGAGCTGCAACCGCGCCTGCCCGCGTGGGACCTCGTGATCCGCGCCCGGCTCTCCGCCTACGACCAGCCGTTCGACGCGCTCCGCGCCGCCCTCCTCGGCTTCGCGGACGCGCGCGCGCCCCGCGCGTGACGCCGGTGAGCGCCGCCCCGCCGGCCCCCTCCGGCTGGTCCCCCCTTGGCTGGCCCAAGGCGCTGCTCCTCGGCGTGATCCGCGCCTACCAGCGCGTGCTCTCCCCGCTCAATCCGCCCGTCTGCCGCTTCCACCCGTCGTGCTCGCACTTCGCCGCCGAGGCGATCGAGCGCTACGGCGCGCGCCGCGGCGGCTGGATGGCGCTCAAGCGCCTGCTCCGGTGCCACCCCTGGCATCCGGGCGGGTACGACCCCGTTCCCTGACCGAACCGCTGCCCATGGACCGCAAGGCACTGCTCGCCGTGATGCTCATGATGGTGATCGCCATCGTGCCCTCGTTCTTTCTGAAGAAGGGCGGACAGGCGGACGGGCGGACGGGCGGACCGGGTGCCGACACCGTCCAGAGCACGATCTCGGCTGTCCCGGCGCCGCAGGCGCCGGGACAGCCGGCGGCAGGCGGGCAGGCGGGCAGGGCGACCGACGCGCTCGGCCTGGCGCCGGCGCCTGCGCCGGCTGCCGACGACACGATCGCGGTGCGGGCGGGGCTCGCCACGTACGAGTTCTCGACGCGCGGCGGGCGGCTCGTGCAGGCGACGATCGAGAAGTACCGGATGACGATCCCGGGCCGGAAGGAGGAGCCCGTCACGCTCGTGAAGCCGGATACCGCGCTCTTCGGTGGCCTGCTCGTGACCGGGCGCGACACGATCCGCCTCGGCGACGTGACGTTCACGGCCTCCGCGCCCGCGCTCACCATCCAGCAGCCGGGCGACGCGCTCGTCCTCACCGGCCAGGCCGGCACCCGCACGGTGCAGCTCACCTACCGCTTCGAGCCCGCGGAGTACCGCTTCCGCGTCGAGGGGAGCGTCACCGGCGTCGACGCCTCCGGCGGGATCCTCTTCCTGCCCCTCGGCGCCGGCATCCGGAACACCGAGGGCGACTCGGCCACCAACTTCCAGTCGGCCGCCTACGTCACCCGCACGCTCGAGGGCGCCACCCGACACGACATCGCGTCGCTCGACGCCGGCGAGGCCGACACCGTGAGCGGGCCGTTCGACTGGGTGGCCGTCAAGTCGAAGTACTTCGTCACCGCCGTGCTCGCCGGCGACTCCGCCGCGGGAGCCCGCCTCTCGGCGGTGCAGGCGATCGCCAACCCGGCGCCGGAGAAGGTCGTCGCGGCGCGCGTGACGGTGACGCTCCCCGTGCCGGCGAGCGGCCGCTTCGCCTACGAGGTGTATGCGGGGCCGATGGAGTACGGGCGCCTGGCGCGCGTGGGCCGCGAGTTCGACGACGTGAACCCGTACGGCTGGCCCGGCTTCCGGACGCTCATCCGCTTCTTCGCGCAGCCGGTGCGCGCGCTGCTCGTATGGATGCACGAGTCGCTCACGCTCTCGTACGGCCTCGTGCTCATCGCCTTCGGCATCCTTGTCCGCGTCGTCCTCTGGCCGCTGAACCAGAAGGCGATGGAGGCGAGCATGGCGATGCAGGCGATCCAGCCCGAGCTCGAGGCGCTCAAGGCGAGGTACGGCAAGGATCCGCAGCGCTTCCAGCAGGAGCAGGTGAAGCTGTTCAAGGAGCGCAACGTGAACCCGTTCGGCAGCTGCTGGCCGATGCTGCTGCCGATGCCGATCCTGCTCGCGCTCTTCTTCGTGCTGCAGTACTCGATCGAGCTCCGCGGGACGTCGTTCCTGTGGCTGCCCGACCTCTCGCTCGCCGACCCGTTCTACGTGGTGCCGATCGTGATGGGCGGCTCGATGTGGGTGCTGTACAAGGTGGGCCAGGCGGGGATGCCGCCGAACCCGCAGCAGCAGATGATGACGTGGATGATGCCCATCATGATGACGGTGATGTTCCTGAACTTCTCGTCGGGGCTCAACCTGTACTACGCCATCAGCAACATCGCGTCGATCCCGCAGCAGTGGCTGATCGCGCGGGCGCGGATGCGGGCCGGCGGGCCGGTGGGCCAGCGGGCCGCGGGGAAGTCGTAGGTCGCAGGTCGCGGGTCCGGGGTCGACGGCAGAACGGGGGCCGGAGGGCGAGACGCCCCCCGGCCCCCTCTCACTGGCCTCCGGCCCTCCTGCCCTCCTGCCCTCCTGCTAGAACCCCACGTTCACCCGCCCATACAGGAACCGCCCGTTGAAGCCGAACGGCGCGGCGCCCGAGTAGGGGAAGATCCCGAAGTTCGAGTTCCCGCCGAAGCCCGTGAGCGGCGCCGTCGCCACCGGGCCGTCGAACGCGCTCCGGTCCGGATAGACGTCGAACAGGTTGTCCACGCCCACGGTCAGCTGGTAGCGCTGCGCGATCCGGTAGCTCGCGCTCACGTCCGTGATCACCTTCGCCGAGAGCGTCTGGTCGATGCAGCTCGCCACCTGCGGCTGGCCCGCCGGGCAGTTGCTGACGGCGATGTTCTGGAACACCGTCACCTCGCCGAAGCGCTGGCCGCGCAGGTTGAAGGTGAAGTCCTTCACGTCGAGCGACGCCAGCAGCGAGAAGTTGTCCTTCGGCTGCCCGAACTCGATGCGACCGCGCTCCACGCGGTCGAACAGCGTCGCGTCGCTCGCGCCGACCAGGTTGATCAGCGCCTGCGGCGCCGGCGAGATGCTCCGCACCAGCGTCGCCGTGCGCACCTCGATCGAGTCCGTCCCCGTGCGGCTCTGCTGCCGGCCCGTGAGGAGGCCGATGTTCGCGGCGCCCGTGAGGCGGAGCGTCGCCGTCGGCGAGAGCGTGACGCCGTAGTTCACCACGAGGTCGACGCCGCGGGTGCGGGTGCTGATGGCGTTGGTGAAGAAGCGCCCGCCTGCCACGCCCGAGAAGCCGCGCGACGCGAGGAAGGTCGCCACCGCCGTCTGCGTGTAGTTGCCCGAGAGCACGATGCGGTCGTCGATGTCGATCTGGTAGAAGTCGGCCGTCACCTGCACGTTCTTCGTCGGGTTCACGACGAGGCCCGCGCTGAGGTTGGTGCTCGTCTCCGGGCGGAGCGGCTGCGCGCCGAGCGCCTGCGCCTCGGGGCTCCGCACCGGGAAGGTGCGGACGTCCAGCAGCTGGCCGCCGATGAGGTTGGTGGCGGTCGCCGAGAACCAGTTCTGGCCGAGCGACGGCGCGCGGAAGCCGGTCGCGACGGCACCGCGGAGCGCGAAGCCCTCCACCGGCTCCACGCGCGCCGTGAGCTTCCACGTCGCCTGGTTGCCGAAGTCGTTGTACCGCTCGAACCGCGCCGCCGCGCCCACCAGCAGCTGCTTCACCGGCGAGAGCTCGAGGTCGAGGTAGCCGGCGACCGCGTTCCGGTTCTCCGTCACCTCGTCGGTCGGGCGGAAGCCGGGGAAGCCCTGCGCGCCCGCCGGGGCCACGGCCGTGGAGCCGTTCGGCCCGAGGTTCGCGCGCTGCGTGACCGTCCCCTGCACGTAGCTCGGCTGGTCTCCCTGCTTGATCTGGTACCGGTCGAACCGCGCCTCCGCGCCGAAGGCGACGTTGAGCGGCGATGCCGCGCCGACGTCGAACTGCTTCGAGATGTCGATGTTGTTGGTGAGCTGGTTGAAGATGAGCTGGCCCGCGTCGAACGTGGTCGGGCTCTGGGCACCGAGCGAGGCGTTCACCGTGTTGCGCAGCCCGAAGCGGAAGGAGTTCCCGCCAAGCACCGAGCTCACGTCGTACTTCCAGCCGTCACCCATCGTGCCGCGGATGCCGGCGCCGCCCGACATGTCCCAGATGTCCGTCCCGATGAGCGGCAGGAAGCCGATCGGGAAGATCGCGGGCACGCTGCCGGCCACGCGCGGCAGGCGGTAGTTGGCCGCCGCCTCGCCCTCGCGGTACGAGCCGCCGCCGAACACGTACAGCTCGGCCCTGGGCGAGAGCTCGCGGCCGAAGTTCACGAACAGCGCGCCGTCCTTGGTGTCGGCGTCGCCGTAGCGGAAGTAGCGCGGGTTCTGCAGCGCCGGGTCGGCGTTGCGCGGGTCGCCGGTGAAGAACTGCTGGCGCCGGTCGGGCGCCGAGCGGTTGGTGAAGCCGCGCGAGCGGAACTCGCCGTTCACGTTGAGGTAGCCCTTCGTGAGCCCCGGCACCGCGTAGTTCACCGCGGCGGTGACCGTCCGGCCGTCGCTCTCGCCGGTCTGGCCGAACTGCGCGAGCACCTCGTTCGGCTGGTTCTTCTTGAGCACGATGTTGACCACGCCGGCGATGGCGTCGGAGCCGTACTGCGCCGCGGCGCCGTCGCGCAGGATCTCGATCCGCTCGATGGCGGTGGCGGGGAGGGCGTTCAGGTCGACCATGCCCGAGCCGCGCCCCACGGTGCCGTTCACGTTGATGAGCGCGCTCGTGTGGCGGCGCTTGCCGTTCACGAGCACGAGCACCTGGTCCGGCGCGAGGCCGCGCAGCGTGACGGGGCGCGTGTGGTCGGTGCCGTCGGCCACGGAGGGCCGCGGGAAGTTCACCGACGGCGCGAGCATCTGCAGCGCCTGCGCCAGCTCCACGCGGCCGGTGCTCTGCAGCATCTCGGGCGTGATGACGTCGACCGGCACGGGCGAGCTCGTCGTCGAGCGCTCGGGCGCGCGCGAGCCGGTGGTGCTGATCTCCTCGAGGTTGATCGCCGATCGCTCGAGCGCGAAGTCGATCGTGGCACTGCCCGAGACGGTGGCGCGGCCCGCGGCGTAGCCGATCGCCGTGGCACGGAGCGCCGTCTTCCCGGCGGGCACCACGAGCGAGAAGGTGCCGTTCTGCCGCGTCGACGCGCCGGCGAGCGTCCCCTCGACGCTCACGCGCGCGCCCGCGATCGGCTCGCCCGTCTGCTTGTCGGTCACCTTGCCGGTGACGGTGGCGGCGGTCTGCGCGGCGAGTGGCGCGGCCGCCAGCGCGAGCGCGGCGGCGGCCACCCGCAGCCGTCGCACGATGGATACGAACGAGTGCAGGTGCATCGGGTTCCCTCCCGGAATGGCGCGAGCCGGGCCCCTCGGCGGTCGCCGGATGGGGCCAATGCACGAGCCGCCGCGGTGGTGCCCGCAGACGGTCGACGGCATCGCTGTGGTATGGCCCTTCGAGAGTAGCGCGGGGGACGGGAGGGGGGAAGCGGGGCGCGCCGGCGCCCTCGGCGGGCACTGGCCGCCGCAGCCGCCCGCCTCAGCCACCCGCCCCGCCTGCCCGCCTGCCCTCCTGCATCAACAGCGCCTCCTTCCGCGCCACGCCCCAGCGGTAGCCGCCCATGCCGCCGTCTCCGCGGATCACGCGATGGCACGGCACCAGCAGCGCGACCGGGTTGGACGCGCACGCGCGCGCGACGGCGCGCGCCGCGGTGGGTCCGCACACGCGGCGCGCAAGCTGCTGGTAGGTGCGCGTCTCCCCCGCGGGGATCGCGAGCAGCTCGGCCCACACGGTGCGCTGCCACGCGGTGCCGCGCACGTCGAGCGGGATGCCGTGGATGGCGCCGCCGTCCTCCAGCCGCTCGGCGATCGCCGACGCCCAGCCCGCCAGCCGCGCGTCATCGTCGTGCAGGGTGGCGCGCGGGAACTCGTGCGCGAGGCTCGCGCGGAGCGCATCGTCGTCGTCGCCGAGGGCGACGAAGCAGGCGCCGAGCGCGGTCGCGGCGAGGAGCAGGCGACCGAGCCGCGTGTCGCGCAGCGTCCAGCCGATCGCGAGCCCCGCGCCCCCCTTCGCGTAGCGCCCCGGCGCCATGCCCAGGTGCGACTTGGCGGCCGCGTACGCGCGGCTCGCCGACTGGAAGCCGGCGCCGAACGCCGCCTGGGAGACGGTCGCGCCGTCGCGGAGCGCCGCGCGGAGGCGCGCCGCCCGCACCCCGCGCGCGTACGCCGCGGGCGAGACGCCCATGGCGCGCGTGAAGGCGCGCTGCAGCTGCCACGGCGAGCAGCCCGCCTCCGCGGCGAGCGCCGCGAGCGAGGGGACGGCGCCGCCCGCCGCATCGAGGCGGGCGCGGACCTGTTCGAGATGATCGGGGCTGGGGCGGGACACGGTGGCGGTCATCGACGGGCTCGCGGCAGGAGGTGCGCCAACGGTACGGCGCGCGGCCGCCGGCCGCCTCCCGCTTCTTGCAGGCGCGGCCTATTCGCCGCGCTTGCGCTTGCTCTGGTCGTCGAGGAAGCGGCGCTCGTCGTCGGTGAGGCTCGCGAGGCCGGTCGCGCTGATCTTGTCGAGCAGGCGGTCGACCTCCTGCTGCGTGGCGTCGCGCTCGGGGCGGCGCGGTGCCCGGCGCGGCGCGGCGGCGGCGCCCGCGGGCGCGCTCTCCGTGGCGCCGGGCGTCGACGCCGCGAGCACCGGGCGCTCCGGCACGGGCCGCGGCACCGCCGGCGTCGGCCGCCCGCCGAAGAGCTGGAAGCGGACGAGCAGGTACCCCATCACGGCGCCACCGATGTGCGCCTCGTAGGCGATGCCGTCGCGGCTGCCGAGGAGCACCATCAGCACGTTCCAGCCGACGAGCAGCGCCACCATCACCTTCGCCTTGATCGGCAGCGGGATGGGGAAGACGATGAGCTCGGTGTCGGGCCAGAGCATCGCGAACGCCGCCGAGAGCCCCATCACCGCGCCCGACGCGCCGACGAACGGCGAGATGCGCCACAGCCCCGAGAGCCCGAGCGCGAAGAGCGCCGCCCCCGCGCCGCAGGCGAAGTAGAGCCCGAGCACCGCGCGCCGGCCGATCCGCTCCTCGAGCGCCGAGCCGAACACCCAGAGCCCCAGCATGTTGAACGCGAGGTGCAGCAGGCCGCCGTGCACGAACAGGTACGTGACGAGCGTCCACGGCCGGGAGACCACGGCCGACGGGTCGAACGCCAGCACGCGCGTCACGCCAGGGGCGGTCAGCACCGTCTCCAGGAGCAGCTGCACCGCCGCCGTGGCGATGATGAGCCGCCCCACCCAGGGGGTGCCGCGAGGCTGGAGATACGAAGCCGTCATGCCCGCTCACTTCCCCGCGCGCGGCTGGCGGGCCGCACGGCAGATGCGATCACAGAGATCGGGAAAGGCGATCCCCCGGGCCGCTGCCGACTGCGGCAGCAGGCTGGTGGCCGTCATGCCCGGCAAGGTGTTCACCTCCAAGCACACCAACCGGCCCTCCGGTGTCAAGCGGAAGTCCACCCGGCTGTACCCCCCGAGCTTGAGCGCGTCGTGCGCGCGCAGCGCGAGTTGCCGGGCTTCGGCCTCGGTTTCGGCACGAAGTGCCGCCGGGAAGATCTCCTCCGACATCCCCGGGGTGTACTTGCACTCGTAATCGAAAATCTCGTGCCGCGGGATGATCTCCCCCACGGCGAGCGCCTCGCCGTCCAGGATGCCGACGGTCAGCTCCCGGCCCGGGATGAACGCCTCCAGCAGGACCTCGTCATCATGGCGGAACGCCTCAGCCACCGCCGCCGTCACATCCCGCACGTCCTTCACGACCGTCAGGCCGACGGTCGACCCCTGCTTGCTCGGCTTCACGACGAGCGGCAGCCCGAGCGCCGCCACCGCCTCCTCCGGGGCGACCGGCGCCATGCGCCAGTCGGCCGTCGGGACGCCGGCCTGCCGGAAGAGCCGCTTGGAGACGTCCTTGTCCATCGCCATCGCGGAGGCGAGGGGGCCGGAGCCGGTGTACGGCACGCCGGCGAGGTCGAGCAGCGCCTGGAGGGTGCCGTCCTCGCCGCTGCCACCGTGGAGGGCCAGGAAGAGCACGTCGGCGTCGCGGACGACCGGGAGGTTGGCGAGGCCGTTGAAGAGGAGGCCGCGCTCGAGGTCGCGCAGGCGCGCGAGGTCGGGCGGCGTGCGGCCGACGGCGGCGCCGAGGAGCGCGGGCTCGTCCGGCTCGGGGACGAAGCCGCGCGCCGTGTCGACCACGGCCACGCGATGCCCGAGGCTCCGGAGCGCCGCCACCACCTGCCCCGCCGAGGCGAGCGCGACGTCCCGCTCGGACGACGCGCCGCCGGTGAGCACCGTGATACCGAGCGTGCCCCCCGGTCCGCCCGCCCGCCCGTCCGCCCGTCCGCCGCTGCTCACCGCGTGCCGATCAGCTCCTGCAGCACGTCGTAGCGGCTCACGATGCCGACGAGCGTGCCGTCCTTCTGCACCAGCGCCGCCGGCGACTCGCGCGTGAGCATCGGGGCGAGGCGGTCGGTGGGGTACGACGCGTCGACGATCGGGAACGGCGGCTCCATCACCTCGCGCACCGGGCGGTCGAGCAGCGACGGCTGCTGCAGCGCCTTCGTCATCAGCGCCTGCTCCACGAGCGCGCCGACGCAGCGCCCCTCGTCGATCACGGGGATCTGGCTGACCTCCCAGGTGCCCATGAGGTTGAGCGCCTGGCGCACGGCGGCCGCCGGGGCGACCTGCACCAGCGCGGGCGAGCCCTTGTGGCGCCGGCGGTCGAGCAGCTGCTCCACCGTGCTCACCGGCTTGTCGAGCAGCTGGTTCTCCTGCATCCAGTCGTCGTTGAACACCTTCGAGAGGTAGCGCTCGCCCGTGTCGCAGAGGATCGTGACGACGCACGCCATCGGGTCGTCCAGCTCGCGCGCGATCTCGAGCGCGAGCGCGACGTTGAGCCCCGCCGACCCGCCGAGGAGGATCCCCTCCTCGCGGGCGCAGCGGCGCGCCATCATCATCGCGGCGCGGTCGGGCACGGAGCGCCACTCGTCGATCACGTCGTACCAGATGGTGCTCGGGATCTTGTCGCCGCCGATCCCCTCCACCTTGTACGGGTACGGCGTGCCGAGCGTGCGCGACTGCGCGTAGCCGGCGTAGAGCGAGCCCACCGGGTCGCCCGCGACGACGCGCACCGCGGGATTCCGCTCCTTCAGGTACTTCCCCGCCCCGCTCACCGTGCCGCCCGTCCCCGCGCCCGCCACGTAGTGCGTGACGCGGCCGCCGGTCTGCTCCCAGATCTCGGGGCCGGTGGTGCGGTAGTGCGCCTCGGGGTTCACCTGGTTGTAGAACTGGTTCGCGAGGATCGCCCCCGGCGTCTCGGCGACGATCTGCTTCGCCTTCATGACGTAGTTGTCGGGATGGTCCGGCGGCACCGCCGTCGGCGTGATCACCACCTCGGCGCCGTACGCCTTCAGCAGCCGCACCTTCTCCTGCGACATCTTGTCCGGCATCGTGAAGATGCAGCGGTACCCCTTGAGCGCAGCGGCGATGGCGAGGCCGACGCCGGTGTTCCCGCTCGTCCCCTCCACGATCGTGCCGCCCGGCATCAGGTCGCCCCGCCGCTCCGCGTCCTCGATGATCGCGAGGCCGATCCGGTCCTTCACCGAGCCGCCCGGGTTCGCGTACTCGGCCTTGCCGTAGATCGGCGTACGGATCCCCGCGCCGATCCGGGAGAGCCGGATGAGCGGCGTCCAGCCGATCGTCTGCACCGCGTTGTCGTAGGGGCGGGGATGCGGATGCGCCGCGGCCGGCGCGAGGGAGTCGGGGGCGACGGTGGTCATGCGGGGCACCATGGCGGGCGCGCGGCCCGGGCAGAGGCGCGCTGGAGAGCGCGCGGCTTCGGGGAATCTACCTCGGTCGCGGTGTCTTGGAGCGCTTCCGGTCGCCCGGTATCCTTCGGACAGTGTCGACACCGCACCCTTCGGCGCAGCCCTCATGATCGCGTGGCCTCGCCTGTCGGACGACGAGCTGCGCGCCGACCTGGGCGCATCCGTCGTCGTCTTCCTCGTCGCCCTCCCCCTCTGCCTCGGGATCGCGCTGGCCTCCGGGGCGCCGCTCGTCGCCGGCCTCGTGGCCGGCGTCATCGGCGGCCTCGTGGTGGCGCCCCTCTCGGGCTCGGCGCTCATGGTGAGCGGCCCCGCCGCCGGACTCACGGCCGTCGTGCTCGCCTCCATCGAGCAGCTGGGCGGCTTCGACGCCTTCCTCGCGGCGCTCGTGGTGGCGGGGGCCATCCAGCTCGGCTTCGGCCTGCTGCGCCTCGGCTTCATCTCCGCCTTCTTCCCCTCGTCGGTCATCAAGGGGATGCTCGCGGCGATCGGGCTGCTGCTCGTGCTGAAGCAGCTGCCGCACGCGGTCGGCTACGATCACGACGCGATGGGCAGCGAGACGTTCTCCCAGGGCGCCGCGGAGAACACGCTGACGGCGCTGCGGCACATGCTGGCGCGGTTCGAGGGCGGCGCCATGCTCGTCTCGCTCGTGTCGCTGGCGCTGCTCGCCTGGTTCGAGCGCCCGGCGCTCCGCCTCTCGCGGGTGCGGCGCGTCCTCCCGCCGCCCCTCGTGGCGGTGCTGGCGGGGATCGGCCTGAACGAGCTGCTGCGGCGCGTCGCGCCGGGCATCGCCCTCGGGCCGGATCACCTGGTGCAGCTGCCGGGCGATGGCTCCCTCGGCAGCCTCGCGCGCGAGCTCGCGCACCCGCGGTGGGCGGCGCTCGGCACGTTCACGACGTGGCGCGTGGGGCTCACGGTGGCCGTGGTGGCGAGCCTCGAGACGCTGCTCAGCCTCGAGGCGACCGACAAGCTCGACCCCCTGCGCCGCCACGCCCCGCCCGACCGCGAGCTGCTCGCGCAGGGCGCGGGCAACCTCCTCAGCGGCCTCCTCGGCGGGCTGCCGCTCACCGGCGTCATCGTGCGGAGCGCGGCCAACGTCGAGGCGGGCGGCCGCACCCGCCGCTCGGCGATCGCGCATGGCGTGCTGCTCGTGCTCGCGCTCGCGCTCATCCCCGGCGTGCTCAACCGCATCCCCCTCTCCGCGCTCGCCGCGGTGCTGCTGCACGTCGGCTGGAAGCTCGCGCACCCGCTGCACCTCGTGAAGGCGTGGCAGATCGGGCGCGAGCAGTTCATCCCGTTCGTCATCACGATCGCGGCGATCCTGCTCACCGACCTGCTCACCGGCGTCCTCCTCGGCCTCGGCGTCGGCATCTTCTGGGTGCTCCGCGAGCACGCCACGGCGCCGGGCCTCACGCCCGTCTCGCCGCCCGGGGCCGTGCTCACGCGCTACACCCTCGGCCAGCAGGCGACGTTCCTGAGCCGGGTCCGCATCCAGAACACGCTCGCCGCCATCGAACCCCACGCGCGCGTGGAGATCGACGGCCGTGGTTGCCGCCGCATCGATCCCGACGTCCTCGCGCTGCTGCACGAGTTCCGCGGCGACGCCGAGCGCAAGGGGATCGACTACCGGCTCGTCGGCATCCCGCCACTCCCCGCCGGCCTCGATGGGGGGCACTGAGCCGCCGTGCAGAACTACTTCAAGCTCCTCGAGAACAACCGCCACTGGGCGGAGCACGCCCTCGAGGACGACCCCGACTACTTCCGGCGCCGCCTCGGCAAGCAGGCCCCCCACTTCCTGTTCATCGGCTGCAGCGACAGCCGCGTCTCCGCCGACCTGCTCACGGGCGCGGAGCCGGGCGACATCTTCGTGCACCGGAACATCGCGGCGCAGGTGGTCCCCAACGACCTGAACCTGCTCTCGGTGGTGCAGTACGCCGTCGACGTGCTCGACGTCAAGCACATCCTGGTCTGCGCGCACTACGGCTGCGGCGGCGTGGCCGCGGCGGCGAGCCAGGCGGAGTTCGGCCTCGTGGACCACTGGCTCGCCGGCCTGCGCCACATCCAGCGCCTGCACCGCGACGAGCTGGACGCGCTCGCCGACGAGCCCGCGCGGCTCGCGCGGCTCACCGAGCTCAGCGTGCTCTACCAGGTCTACAACCTCACGCTCACGCCGACGGTGCGGAGCGCCTGGGCGCGCGGCCGGCGGCCGCTGCTGCACGGGCTCGTCTACTCGCTGGAGGACGGGCACCTGCGCGAACTCGTGCAGGGGGTGGACGGGCTCGACCGCGCCGAGGGGCTGCTGCCGAAGCTCTAGCCCGGCGCGCCCCCCGCCCGCCGCTTCAGCTCCGCCAGCCGGATCAGCGCCTCGAGCGGTGTCAGCCGCTCCACGTCCAGGTCGCGCAGCTGCCCCACGACGGGATGCTCCTCCGCCGCGAACAGCGTGAGCTGCCCGGGGTCGGGCTCCGGCGGCGGCGGTGTCGGCACCACGCGGTGCTCCCCCTCCAGCGTCCGCAGCACCGCGCGCGCCCGCGCCACCACCGCCGCCGGCAGCCCGGCGAGCTGCGCCACGTGCACGCCGTAGCTCCGGTCGGTGCCGCCCGGCTCCAGCCGGTGCAGGAAGACGACCGTGTCGCCCGTCTCGCGCACGGCGACGTTCAGGTTCCGCGCGTGCTGCAGCCGCTCGGGCAGCTGCATCAGCTCGTGGTAGTGCGTGGCGAACATGGTCTTGCAGCCGACGGCGTCGTGCAGGTGCTCCGACACCGCCCACGCGATCGCCACGCCGTCGTACGTGCTCGTGCCGCGGCCGATCTCGTCGAGCAGCACCAGCGAGGCGGGCGTGGCGTTGTGGAGGATGGCGCTCGTCTCGCTCATCTCCACCATGAACGTGCTCTGGCCGCGCGCGAGGTCGTCGCTCGCGCCGACGCGCGTGAAGAGGCGGTCGACCACGCCGACCTGCGCCCGGTCGCACGGGACGAAGCTCCCCATCTGCGCGAGGATCACGCACAGGCCGATCTGCCGCAGGATGGTGCTCTTCCCCGCCATGTTCGGCCCGGTGACGAGCTGCACCCGCTCGGCGGCGGTGAACCGCACGTCGTTCGGCATGAAGCGCTCGCGCGGCATCATCCGCTCCACCACCGGGTGGCGGCTCGCGACGAGCTGCAGGTCGAACCCGGTGTCCACCGCCGGCCGCACGTACCGCTCCTGCACCGCCGCCTCCGCCAGCGCCGCGAGCGTGTCGAGCGTCGCGAGCACGCGGCTCGTCGCCTGCAGCCGCGCGATCGCGGCGCCCGCTGCGTCGCGGAGCGCGCTGAAGAGCCGCGCCTCCAGCTCCGCGATCCGCTCCTCCGCGCCCAGCACCTTCGCCTCGTACGCCTTGAGCTCCGGCGTGACGTACCGCTCGGCGCCGGCCAGCGTCTGCCGCCGCTCGTAGTCGGCGGGGACCTTCTCCGCGTGCGCGCGCGTGATCTCGAGGTAGTAGCCGAAGACCTTGTTGAAGCCGACCTTGAGCGAGGGGATGCCGGTGCGCTCGCGCTCGCGCTGCTGGATGGCGGCGATCGTCGCCTTGCCGCCGTCGCGCAGGTCGCGCAGCTCGTCGAGCGCGGCGTCGAAGCCGGGGCGGATCACGTCGCCGTCGGCGAGGACGGCGGGCGGGCGGTCGGCGAGGCCGGCCGCGAGCGTCGCCGCGACGTCGGCCAGCAGGTCGCACGCCGCCTCCTGCTCCGCGAGCAGCGCCGCGCCGCCGCGCCCCGCCAGCGCGCGGAGCGCGGCGAGCGCGTCGGGCAGCCGGGTGAGCGAGTCGCGCAGGGCGCCGAGCTCGCGCGGGGTCGCGCGGCCGGCGGCGGCGCGCCCGCCGAGCCGCTCGAGGTCGCGCACGCCGTCGAGCGCCTCGCGCAGGCGCGCGCGGCCGCGGCCGTCGGCGACGAGCACGTCGAGCGCGTCGTGCCGCGCGGTGATCGCCGCCACGTCCCGCAGCGGCGAGAGGAGCCACTGGCGCAGCAGGCGCGCGCCCATCGGCGTGAGGGTGCGGTCGAGCACGGCGAGGAGCGTCGTCCCCGTCGCGGCCGCGTTGAGCGGCTCCACGAGCTCGAGGTTGCGGCGCGTCATGTCGTCGAGCCAGAGGTGCCGCTCACCGCGCCGCACCTCGGGGCGCCGCAGGTGCGCGACACCCGCGGGCTGGAGGTCGGCCAGGTAGCGGAGCAGCGCGCCCGCCGCGCCCACCGCCGCGGCGTCCGCCGCGCCGATGCCCAGCCCGTCGAGCGAGGCGAGCGCGAAGCGCCGCGCCAGCTCGTCGCGCGCGAGCGCGGGGTCGAACTCCCACGCCTCGCGCTCGGTGAGCAGCACCCCATCGGGGCGCGCGCCGAGCGCGCCCGGCGGCGTCACCAGCTCGGCGGGGCGGAGGCGCGCGAGCGCCTCCGGGAGCCCCCCGGGGGCGAGCGTCTCCAGCACGAACTCACCGGTCGAGAGGTCCACCGCCGCGAGGCCGTCGCCGTGGAGCGCCACGAGGAAGTTGTTGCGCGCGCCGGCGAGCCAGCCGTCCTGCAGCAGCGCGCCCGGGGTGATCGTCTCCACCACCTCTCGCCGCACGATCCCCTTCGCGAGCTTCGGGTCCTCCACCTGCTCGCAGATGGCGACGCGGTGCCCGCGGTGGACGAGGCGCTGCAGGTAGTCGGTGACGGCGCGGACGGGCACGCCGGCGAGCGGCACGCCGTCGCCGCGCTGGGTGAGCGTGAGGTCGAGGACGCGGGCGCCGAGCTCCGCGTCGTCGTAGAACATCTCGTAGAAGTCGCCCATGCGGAAGAACAGGATCGCGTCGCGATGGCGCGCCTTGATCTCCCGGTATTGCCGCATGAGCGGCGTGTCGTCCGTCGCCTTCGGGCTCACCGCTCCCCCGCGGCGCTCAGGGCTCGTTGACGACGAACGGCTTGTAGCGGAGCTCGGCCTTCACGCGGTCGGCCACCTGCTGCGCATCGGCGCGCGTGGCGTACGGCCCGAGGCGCACCTTCACGAAGCCGCCCTGCGTCACCGTGAACGGCGCGTGGCCGGCCTTCCGGAGCCGGACGAGGTACGGGTTGGCGTCGCGCAGCGTCTTCACCGCGACCACCTGCACGCGGAACGTGCCGACGCCCGCGGCGGGCGCGGCCGGCGTCGCCGGCGCGGCGCCCGGCGCGACCGCGGGGGCGGGGCCGG
>JANRIU010000066.1:0-9558 GCA_033764615.1 Gemmatimonadales bacterium
ACCGGGACGCGCGGCAACCTCGTGGATCCGCGCCAGCCCGGGCCGCGCCTGCTGGCGTCGCACGAGGACGGGGGGCGCGAGCGCGAGCGCCGCGGTCGGCCACCCTGGGCCACCGGGATCCGTCGGCTCAGGGCGAACTGATCCCTGGCGATTTCGCCTGAGGCAGCACCGAGCGGGGGCGCCGGGGACGGCGCCCCCGTTTCGCGTCTTTTTGCGCCGCCCCTGCCACGATTCCGGTACCACGTCCGCGGCACCCCGGTCGCATCATGGCGGCATGTCGCCCGCCCACGTGGTCTACATCGCCGTCTCGCCCGACCGCGCCGCGCTCTACTGCGGCGTCACCGACGACCTCGCGGCCCGCGCTGCCGAGCACCGCGCGGGGCGGGGGCCGCCATTCGCCGCGCGCCACGGCTGCACGCGCATCGTGTGGGTGGAGGCGCAGCCGTCCGCCGAGGTGGCCGCCGCGCGCGCGGCGCGGCTCCGGGAGGCGTCGCGCTCGCGCAAGGTGCGCCTCGTGGAGCAGGCGAACCCCGCCTGGGCCGACCTGCTGGCCCCCGCGCGCTGCCGCGGCTGAGGCGGGAACGGAACACCCCCCGCCGGATCGAGGTCCGACGGGGGGTGGGGGGGCCGGTCCGGCGGGCGATCAGCTCGCCCGGCGCTCCGTCCCCTTGCCCGGGCTCGCGGTGTACTGCGCGAGCAGCTCGTTCGTGCGCGGCAGCGGCGCCTCGGTGTTCGCCTGCTTGAGGAGCGCCACGGCGGTCTGCATGTCGCCCTGGTCCTTGGCGTTGAGCGCGCGGCTCATCAGCATCACGGCCTTGAACTTGTTCCCCGCGGGGCGGGACGCCGCCTCGTTGCTCCCCTGGCGCACCGGCGCGGCGCCCGGCGCCTCCTCGGGGGGCTGGATCTTCGAGAGCTTGATCGGCGGCAGCTTCATCCGCGCGTTCATCTTCTGCCCGAGGTCGGTGATGAGCGTCAGGATGTTCTCCGACTTGCCGGTGACCGACTCGGTGTAGATGATCTGCGACGTCTCCACGTCCACCGCGCGCGCGTCGAGGCGGAGCGTCTCCTTCGGGTCGATCAGGAAGCCGCCCATCACCATGTGCTTCGCACCGAGGATCTTGCCGAGCTTCACGGCGGTCGCCTCGTCGATGCGGCCCTGCTTGGCGAGGTTCTGCTCCTCGAGCAGCGCCTGGATCCGGTCGCGCTCCACCACGCGGAGCCCCGGGCTGCCCGAGAGCTCGGTGATGAGCATGTCCGCGATCCCCTTCGAGAGCGGACCGTACTCGGCGGCGTTCTTCACGAGCGCCGAGCCGTTGAAGTTGAGGATGGCCACCGTCGGCCGGGTGTCCTGCGCCGAGGCCGTGGCAGGCAGCGCCAGGGCGAGGGCGAGCGAGAGAAGGCGGGACCGCTGGACGCGCATGGGTTCCTCCCGGCAGCGAGGCCGTCGTGGCTGTCCGTGGCAGTGGCGGCGGGGGAGCCACGCGTTCCGCCGCATGCGTCGTAACATTCCCGGGCCGTCCCCCAAGTCAAGGCAGGGGCGACTCGTGCCGCCCTCCTACAGAGCATGCGCCGTGCCGCCGACGCGGCCTTGCCCGGGTGACTAGCTTTCGCACATCGGCTTCCGCCGGGGCGACGCTCCGGTGCGCCCCTGCCACGGCCGTCCCGGAGCAACCATGAGCGATCCCACCGGCGCCCCCGCCGCACCGCCCGATCTCGTCGGCCAGGTCATCGCGGACCGCTACCGCGTCGAGCGGCTGCTCGGTGAGGGCGGCATGGGGCAGGTGTACGTGGCGAAGCACGTGACGCTGCCGCGCGAGGTGGCGATCAAGATCCTGCACCGCGCGCTCGCGCACGACCCCGACTCGGTCGCGCGCTTCCAGCGCGAGGCCTCCAACGCGAGCCGCATCAACTCGCCGCATGCCGCCACGGTGTACGACTTCGGCGAGCTGCCGAACAAGGCGCTCTACATCGCGATGGAGTTCGTCCCGGGACGCTCGCTCTCGGGGCTCCTCGACGAGAACCGCGCGCTCCCCGCCGACCGCGCGGTGCGCATCATCGAGCACGTCGCCGCGGGGCTCGACGTGGCGCACGGCCTCGGCATCATCCATCGCGACCTCAAGCCGGACAACATCCTCATCACCACCGGGCCCGACGGGAAGGAACTGGCCAAGGTGGTGGATTTCGGCATCTCCACCGCGTTCTCCGGCGAGAACCAGCGCGTGACGCGCACGGGGATGATCGCCGGCACGCTCGAGTACATGTCGCCGGAGCAGGTCTCGGCGTCGAAGTGCGACCAGCGGAGCGACGTCTACTCGCTCGCGCTGGTCGCGTACGTGATGCTGACGGGCCAGAACCCGTTCCCCGGCGAGACGGCGATGATGTCGATGCTGCGCCGGCTCTCCGACCCGCCGATGCCGCTCGCGCAGTCGAAGGGGGACGTGGCGTGGCCCGCCGAGATGCAGGCGGTGTTCGAGAAGGCGCTCGAGCGCGAGCCGGACGACCGGTACCAGTCGGCCGGGGAGTTCGCGCGCGCGCTGGCGCAGGCCGCGGAGAAGTGGCGCGGCGGGCAGGCGAAGACGTCGGTCGCCGAGGCGAGCACGACGATCATCGGCGCGCAGCCGAAGCCGTCGAAGCCCGCACCGCCGAAGACGCAGGTCTCGAAGTCCGGCGGCGCGCCGGCGGCGACGGTGGTGGAGCCCGCGGTGCCGTCCCCGGTGGAGAAGAAGGGGCCGCCGGTGGCGCTGATCGGCGGCGGGCTCGCGGCGGTGGGCGCGGCGGCGTTCGTGGCGATGAAGATGCTGGGCGGGCCGGCGGCGCCGGCCGCGACCGCCGACTCGGCCCGTCCGCCGGCGCCCCCCCCGCAGGCGACGGCCCCGGCCACGCCGCCCCCGGCCGTGGTGGAGACCGTGAAGGTCGCGGCCCCGACGCCCGCGCCGCCGCAGCCCGAGCGGGCGGTCCGTCCGCCGGCCGGGCCCTCGGCGCCGACGGTGCCGGCAGCCACTCCCGCCAGGAAGGGGCCGACCGAGGACCAGATCGCGGCGGTCCGGCGCCTCGAGGCGCTGGAGGAGATCCTGAATCCGGGCTCCTCCACGCCGGCCCAGGGCCGGCAGGCGCTCACCCGCATCGAGGATGTGATGCCGCGGCTCCCGACGGCCAACGACTCGGCCCGGGCGTTCTTCTACCGCGCCGAGGCGTACGCCATCATCGACGACTCGGACACCCGGTCGATTTGCGCGTCCCTTGGCGAGGCGCGGCGCCTCGCGTCGGACGCCACCCTGAAGCTGAACATCACCAACATGCGGAACGTGGCGGAGTGTCCGTGAACCGTACGGTTCCGTAGGGTTCCCTCACCCGGCCTTCACGGGATTTTTCTTCGGGCTCCGCGAGAATGGGGCAACCCCATCCTCGCCGAGCCGATGCGCATCCTCCTCCTCCATCCGAACTACCACTCCGGCGGCGCAGAGATCGCCGGGAACTGGCCTCCAGCATGGGTCGCGTACGTCGGCGGCGCCCTGAAGGCTGCCGGGTACACCGACCTGCGCTTCATCGACGCGATGACGAACGACATCCCGGAGCGCCAGCTCCGGCTGATGCTCGCGCAGGAGTCGCCCGACGTGGTGATGGTGACGGCGATCACCCCCGCGATCTACAAGGCGCAGGAGATCCTGCGCGTGGCGAAGGAGCTGCACCCGCAGGCGGTGACGGTGCTGGGCGGCATCCACGGCACCTTCATGTACCGCCAGGTGCTGGAGGAGGCGCCGTGGATCGACTACGTCGTCCGCGGGGAGGGGGAGGAGATCGCGGTGAACCTCGCGCGCGCCATCGACGCGGGGACGCACGTCGCGGAGCGCGAGTCGATCAAGGGCCTCGCGTTCCTGCAGGACGGCCAGGTGGTCGCCACGCCCGCGCACCCGCCGATCCGCGACCTCGACGCCCTCACGCCCGACTGGTCGCTGCTCCAGTGGGACAAGTACATCTACATCCCGCTCAACACCCGCGTCGCCGTGCCGAACTTCGCGCGCGGCTGCCCGTTCACCTGCTCGTTCTGCTCGCAGTGGAAGTTCTGGCGCATCTACCGCGTGCGCGACCCGAAGAAGTTCGTGGACGAGATCGTCCACCTCCGCGACGTGCACAAGGTCGGCTTCTTCATCCTCGCGGACGAGGAGCCGACGATCAACCGCAAGAAGTTCGTGGCGCTGTGCGAGGAGCTGATCGCGCGCGACGTCGGGGTGCCGTGGGGGATCAACACCCGCGTGACCGACATCCTGCGCGACGAGGCGCTGCTGCCGCTCTACCGCAAGGCGGGGCTCGTGCACGTCTCGCTCGGCACGGAGGCGGCGGCGCAGCTCAAGCTCGACCGCTTCCGCAAGGAGACGACGATCGAGCAGAACCGGCGGGCGATCGAGCTGCTGAACATCGTCGGCATCTTCACCGAGGCGCAGTTCATCGTCGGGCTGGAGAACGAGACGGAGGAGACGCTGGAGGAGACGTACCAGTACGCGCGGTCGTGGAACTGCGACATGGCGAACTGGAACATGTACACTCCCTGGCCGTTCTCCGACCTGTTCGAGACGCTCTCCGAGCGGGTGGAGGTGCGCGACTACTCGAAGTACAACTTCGTGACGCCGATCATGCAGCCCGAGGCGATCGACCGGGACCAGCTGCTGCGCGGCGTGCTGAAGAACTACCGGCGGTTCTACTTCCGGAAGGCACTGCTGGAGTGGCCGTTCGAGAAGGACCCGTTCAAGCGGAAGTACCTGATGGGCTGCCTGCGGGCCTTCATCAAGGGAACCGTGTCGCGGCGCTTCTACGACCTGGGCCGGATCAACTTCTGGGGCCAGTCGTCGAAGGTGGATTTCGACTTCGACGAGAGCAAGGTGCTCTCGCCGGAGCAGCTGGTGCAGATCGCGGCGGCGAAGCCGAAGGACGCGGGCCAGCGCCGCCGCGTGTCGTCCGGGGAGTTCGCGATGGCCGGCGCGGCCTGCGGCGGGGGGAATGCCGCGGGCGCCGATGCCTCCGGACTCGAGTCGGACGCGAACGCTCCCTCCCCCCCGCCCGCGCCCGCCCCCGTCCCCAGAGGACCGTGACCATGAGCCAGGATCCCGCCCCGACCCACGCCATCGACCTCCGCCGGCTGCTGGCGAAGAGCCTCGTGCCGTTCCACGACCTGCTCGTGGAGGCCGAGCGCATCCCCGTCGGCGGCCGGCTGGAGGTCGATGCGCCGTTCGAGCCCGTGGCGCTCTACGCCGAGCTGCGCGAGCGCGGCTTCGGGCACACCACGACGGTGGAGCAGGGCGCCGTGTACCACGTGACGTTCGTCCGCGTCGGGGTGACCGCCGAGACGACCGTCGCCGAGGCCGCCGCGCGCGGCCGCCCGGTGGCGCAGGTGCTCGAGGCGTTCGGCGTCCGGCCCGGGCGCCACGATGCGCTCTCCCTGCTCGCCGCCGCGCAGCTGGCCGGCGTGGAGTCCGACCAGATCCTCTCGGGCGTGCAGCGGGCCGCCCTCGGCCTCCTGGGAGGCTGACCAGCGGCTCGGCCGTCGACCGGGGCCGGCGCCAGCATGGCGTCGGCCCCGGCTCGCGTTGCAACGAAATGCCCCGCTCGCGCGTCCTTGCCGCAGACCCCCATTCGGAGCCCTCGGGATGCTCGCCCTGCTCGCCCTCGCCGCGGCCGCCGCCGCCGGCCCGCTCGCCCCTGCCGACACGCTCGCCGAGCGCTTCGCCGGCGGCTGGCTGCTGAACCAGGAGCTGTCGGACGATCCCCGCCAGATGATGGCCGGCGGGGCCCCCGGCGGCATGGGGATGGGGGGCGGCATGGGCGGCGGGATGGGCGGGGGCCCGCCGGGCGGCGCGGGGGCCGGCGGTGTGCAGCGCCCGAACCGGATGGGACCGGGCGCCGGCATGGCGGGCGGCGAGGGCCCGCCGCCGAACATGCGGATCCTGATGGGGATGCTCCGGCCCGCCTTCGAGCTCGTCGTGAGCGCCACCGATTCCACCCTGTCGTTCGCCACCGGCCAGGGCGCGCCACTCGTCGTCTTCCCCGATGGCCGCGAGGTGAAGGAGAGCGTGGGCGACGCGGAGGTGGTGACGAGGGCGCGCTGGAAGGACCGGAAGCTCATCGTCGAACGGCGCGTGAAGGATGGCGGCCGCGCGATCGTCGAGTACGATCGCGACCGGAACGGGCGCCTGGTGATGCAGGTGCGCGCCGAGGTGCCGCGGATGCCGCGTGCGCCGGAGTTCAGGCGCGTGTACGACCCGGCGCCCGCGCAGCAGCCGGGGAGCTGACGGGTGCCGCACCGCCTCCTCGCCGCCGCGTGCCGAGCGGCCGGCCTCCTGCTGCTCCTGCTGCCGCTGCTCGCGGCGCCGCTGCACGCGCAGGGCGGCGCCGACATCCTCTCGGGCACCGTCACCGACGACCAGGGGCAGCCCGCGGCCGACGCGCTCGTCGAGGCGCTCTCGAACGAGACGAAGCTCGTGCGGAGCACGCGGACCGACGCGAAGGGGCGCTGGCGCATCGTCTTCCCCGACGGCGGCGGGAAGTACACGCTCTTCGTCCGGCGCATCGGCTTCAACCCGGTGCGGCGCACGGTGGAGCGAAAGGCGGACGAGGAGGTGCTGGTCGCGAACGTGCGGCTCGCCGCGGCGGCGCAGCAGCTCGAGGAGCTCTCGGTGCGGGGGCGCGGTGGCTTCCAGGCGCCGGCCGGCTTCCAGCCGCCGACGCCCGGTGCGTCGGAGGCGGTGCAGACGGCCGACCGGCTCTCGCGCCTGCCGATCGACGCCGGCGACCTCGCGGCCGTGGCGCTGCTCGCGCCGGGCGTCGTGGCGACGGGCGGCGACTCGACGGCGGGCGGCTTCTCCATCGCGGGGCAGCGGCCGAGCGCCAACGTGACCCAGCTGGACGGGCTCACGTTCGGCGGTGGCTCCATCCCGCAGGACGCCGTGCGCGCCACGCGCGTGGTGACGAGCACGTACGACGTGGCGCGCGGGCAGTTCAGCGGCGGCCTCATCGCCTCGACCACGCGGAGCGGCACCAACACCCTCGGGCTCACGCTCACGAGCAATCTCCGCGACCCCGCGCTCGCCGCGGGCGGGGGGGACGCGTTCACGCAGGCGTTCGGCCAGAAGCAGCTCTCGTTCGGCGCCGGCGGGCCGATCGTGAAGGACCGGCTGTTCTGGTTCGCGGCGGGGCAGGGCCGGCTCCGCGACGACCGGCTGCTCACGCTGCAGAACGCGTCGGCCGTCACGCTCGCGCGCGCGGGCATCGCGCCCGACTCCGCCGCGCGATTCCAGGCGCTCGCCGCGGCGACGGGGGTGCCGTCGTCCGTGGCGGGGCTCGGCGCCGACCGCGCGGCGGACGACTACAGCGGCATCGCCCGGGTCGACTGGGTGGCGAGCGAGACGCACACCTTCACGCTCCGCGGCGACTGGCGGCGCGGCACGCAGGAGCCGGCGCGGCTCGGGCCGTTCGCGCTGCCCTCCACCGGCGGCACGACCAGCAACTCGGGCGGCGGCGCGCAGCTCTCGGTGGCGTCGCGCATGGGCGCGTTCGTCAACGAGTTCCGCGCGTACCTCTCCGGCTCGAACAACGCGGGCGACCCGTACCTCCAGCTGCCGCAGGCCCGCGTGCTGACCGCGTCGACGCTCGGCGGCGGCGCGACCGGCGCCGGGGCGCTCACCTTCGGCGGCAACCCGGGCCTCGGCCTCCGCGGCCGCGCGACGCAGTTCGAGGGGAACCAGGAGCTCTCGTGGCTCTCGCCCGAGGGGTCGCACCGCGTGAAGCTCGGCGTCTTCTACAACGGGAGCGACAACGCGCAGGACGTCGCGGCCAACCTGCTCGGCAGCTACACGTACAACTCGCTCGCCGACCTCGAAGCGAACCGGCCCGCGCTCTTCACGCGCACCACCGCGCGCAGCGAGCGCACCGGCAGCACGCACACCGCCGCCGCCTACCTCGGCGACACCTGGCGCCTGGGCGACCTGCAGCTCACGCTCGGCCTCCGCGCCGAGACCTCGTGGCTCGGCGGCGCGCCCGCGCCCGACCCGGTGGCGCAGCAGCTCTTCGGCCTCCGCACCGACCGCCTGCCGACCGACACGCGCGTGCTCCCGCGGCTCGGCTTCAGCTGGTTCGTGCCGACCGAGGGCGGCCCGCCGCGCCTCATCGTGCGCGGCGGCATCGGCGCCTTCCGCAGCCCGATCCCGCTCGCCCTCGCGAGCAGCGCGCAGGCCGTGACCGGCGGCGCCACGAGCGCGGAGTCGCAGCTCGTCTGCGCGGGGCCGGCGGTGCCGCTGCCCGACTGGCCGGCGTTCCTCGCGAACCCGGCCGCCATCCCGACGCAGTGCGCGGGCGGCGCGCCGCCGGGCTTCCGCGCCGCGGCGCCGAGCCTGAGCGCCTTCACCGATGCCTACACCGCGCCGTACGCCTGGCGCGGCTCCCTGGGCGTGACGCGGCGCATCAACCTCTTCTCGCTCGGCGTCGAGGCGAGCCGCACGCTGGGCTACGGCCAGGCCGGCTTCCGCGACGCCAACCTCGGCGCCGCGCGCTTCCAGCTCGGCGGCGGCGACGGCCGCAACGTGTACGCGCCCGCCACGCTCATCGACCCGGCGACCGGCGCCATCCCGCTCGCGGCATCGCGGCTCGACGCGCGGTACGGGCAGGTCTTCGCCATCGGCTCCGACCTCGAGACGCGCGCGACGGCCGTCTCGTTCACGGCCGGCGGCATCCTCGGCAACGGCATCGTGCTGAACGCGTCGTACACGTGGTCGCGCGCGGACGACCAGTCGAGCTTCGCCGACTTCGGCGGCTCGGCGCGCGGCTTTGCGGCGCAGACGGCGGGCCTCGACCCGAACCGGCGCGAATGGGCACCGTCGGACTTCGACCGCCGGCACAACGTGGTGCTCTCGGCGACGCTCCCGATCGTGCGCGGTTTCGAGCTCACGTGGATCGGGCGCGCCACGTCGGGCGCACCGTACACGCCGAGCGTCAACGGCGACATCAACGGCGACGGCGCGCGGAACGACCGCGCGTTCATCCCCGACCCTGCGGCACCGGGCACCGACCCGGTCGTGGGCGCGGCGGTGTCGCGGCTGCTGGCCAGCGGCTCCACGCAGGTGCGCGAGTGCCTGCAGGCCCAGCTCGGTCGCATCGCCGACCGGAACAGCTGCCGCGGCCCCTGGCAGCCGTCGCTCGACCTGCAGCTCAACTGGAAGCCGTCCGGCTTCGGGCTCGACCAGCGGCTGACCATCTCGCTCGTGACGTCGAACCTGCTGGCCGGCGTCGACCAGCTGGTGCACGGGGCGAACGGGCTGCGGGGCTGGGGCCAGTTCTCGCGCCCCGACCCGACGCTGCTCAACGTGCGCGGCTACGACGCCGTGAACGCGCGCTTCCGCTACGACGTGAACGAGCGGTTCGGCGCCGTCTCGCAGAGCACGCTGCCGATCCGCATCCCGTTCCAGGTCGGCATCCAGTTCCGGCTGCAGCTGGGCGCGCAGCAGACCTTCGGCTTCTTCGGCGGGGGTGGCGGCGGCGGTGGCGCGATGGTGATGATGGGTGGGGGGCCGG
>JANRIU010000076.1:0-26395 GCA_033764615.1 Gemmatimonadales bacterium
CCGATGGCGAGCGCCGCGCGCCGCAGCTCCGACACCGGCCGCGCGAGCGACTCCGCCGCGGCGCCCGCGGCCGCGGCCGCCGCCCCGGCGCCGACCGCGGCCACGAGCACGACGAAGAGGGCGAGGTCGACCGGGTCGTCGCCGCCGGGCGGCCGCTCGTCCAGCGGCTGCGCGGTGGCGAGCGTGGTGAGCTGGGTGTCGCGCACCGCGAGCGCGCGGAAGCCGAGCCGCTCCGCGAGCGACGGCAGCGGCCCCTCCAGCGTGAGCGACGGCTCGGCGGCGAGGCGCAGCTGCCGGTACGCCTCGGGCGGGAGCAGCTCGGGGAGCACGCCGAGGTCGACGAGGATCGGCGCGCTGGCGCCGGTGAGGCGCGCGTCCCGGTAGAGGGCGAACTCCGCGTCGACGGCGCGTGCGAGCGCCGCGAGGTCGAGCCGCGCCTCGCCGCGCGCGCTCCGCTCCTCCAGCTCGCGCGCCGCGACGCCCAGGTCCTGCAGCGCGCGCTCGAAGCGGCTCGAGCGGATCGCGTCGGCGAGGCGGCCGAAGGAGAGCGCGGCGAAGGCCGCGGCCGGCAGCACGGCGAACAGGGCGAGCGAGAACGCCAGCCGCGTGCGGAACGAGCGGGTCGAGAGCGGCGGCACGGGCCACGCCGGCCGACGCGCCCCCGCGAGCGTGGCGAGCGCCCAGAGCGCCGCGAGCGCCGCGACGTCGAGCAGCGCGAGGAGCGCACCGCGCACGGCCCGCGCGCCCCAGCTGCCGCGCGGCACCACCGCGCGGATCGCGCGGTCGCCGTCGCCGAGGCGGTGGACGTGCACGAGCCGCCGGCCCTCCGCGCGCCAGCGGCCGATCGCGTCCGGGTCGACGGCGCGCGCCGAGGCGAGCGCCAGCTCGTACAGGCCGGGGCCGCGCGCCTGCGGGTCGATCAGCCGGCCCGCTCGGCTCGGATGGATGAGCGGCGAGTGCGGCCCCACCGCCACCGTGATCACCAGCGAGTCGGTGAGCCGCTGGACCAGCACCTCGTGGGTGCCGCGCGGTCGCGGGATCGTCACCACCTGGCGCGGCAGGCTCCGCGGCAGCTGCGTCACGAGCGCCGGCAGCCGTCCCGCCGGCAGGTCGAGCGAGTCGAGCACGAGCGCCGCGCGCAGCTCGCCGCCCGGGCTCCAGAGCGCGAGCGAGGCCGGGTACCGGTCCTGCCCGATGCGCGAGCCGCGCCACGCGACGTACAGCTCCGTCGGCGTCTGCGGCGCGGCGAGCCGGAGCGCGAGGCTGTCGCCGAGCTCGCCGAGGAGCCGCTGCGCCGCCGGGTCGATCGGCGCGGCCACCCGCCGCACGCCGTCCTCCGCCGCGTCCACGCGCCGCGCGAGCTCCGCGCCCCACGTGAGCGCCCCCGCCGCCGCGCCGGCGGCGAGGCCGATCGTCGTCACGGCGATCGTGCGCGTCGCCGGCTGCGCCACCAGCGCGCCCGCCACCATCCAGCCGAGCAGCCACGCCGCGGTCCAGCTGCCGTCGGGACGCCACGCCGACGGCGCCGTCGCCGCGAGCGCAAGGGCGAGCAGCGCACCGAGCAGCGCGGGCCACGCGGGGGACGCGCCGCGCGCAGGATGCCGCAGCAGCCCGGCTGCCGGCACGAGGCACGCCGCCACGCCGCCGAACACCAGCAGCTGCCACGCGGCCCACAGCGGCGCAGACGCCCCCGCTGCCGGCAGCGTGATCCCGCTCGCGATCCAGCGCCCGGCGACCGGCGCCGCCACGATCGCACCCGCGGCAAGGAGGATCGTGAGCGGGCGCCGCGCGGGCTGGCGCCGCCACAGCCACACGCCGCTCGTGAGCAGCGCCGCGAGCACCAGGGCGAGGCCGCCGCCGCCCAGCCCGGCGTCGAGCCCGGGCAGCGCGAGGAAATAGGTATCGAGCGAGAGGATGCCGACGCGCGCCGCCCCCGCCGGCAGCCTCCCCACCAGGCCGAGCCACGCCAGGGCCCCGAGCAGCGCCGCGCGCTCCCACGAGGCCCGCGCGAGCGCGAGGCCGAGCGCGAGCGCCAGGAGCAGCAGCGGCCCCACCACCCGCGCCGCGGCCGCCGCCGCCTCGTCATGCGCCTGCGCCTGGCTCGGTCCCTTCGGACAGGCGCTGAACACGCGCTGCTCGCCCGCCGTCGTCGGCTCGGTATAGTCGACCACCTCGCCGCAGTCGGCCGGCACCGGCGCGCGCGGCAGCACGATGTCGAACGCCGAGCCCGTGCGCTGGCGGAACCGCTCCGCGAGGCTGCCGTCGCGCTCCGGCACCGCCGGATGCGCCCAGAGCAGCACGCTCGCCACCACCTGCCGCCCGCCCGGCGCCGGCCGACGCACCTCCAGCAGCGCCTCGTACGAATTCTCGCGCAGGCCGCTCGGCGTGCCGCCGAGCGTGGGGAAGAGCCGCTGGCGGCCGCCCCACGCCCACGGCACCCCCGTCGGCTCCAGCACCGCGACGCCGACCTCGAGCGCCCCGTCGCCCACCGCCACGTCGAGCGCACGGAACGCGCGGCCCCGGTCCCGCCCCGCGGCCATCTCCGTCGCCACGCCGGCGAGCCGGAGCAGCAGCGCCCGCGTGTCGGCGAGCTCGTCCGTGAGCGCGCCGATGGACGCCTCGAGCCGCTCCCCCTCCACCGCCGCCCACCGATGCTCGATCCGCCACAGCCGCCACGACCCCACCCCCGCCGCCACGCCGAGGGCCAGCACGGTCCCCATGAGCAGGTGCTGGCGCCAGCCCTTCGGCGGGCGCAGCGCGAGCAGCAGCAGCACCACCGCGACCCCGACCGCGGCCCCCGTCGCCGCCCCCGGACGCGCCAGCCACATCGCCCCGGCGAGGACGACGACGACGAGGGCCGCCGCCCACGGCTGGCGCGGCCCCGCGCGCTCGGGAAGCTCCGAAGTGCTTGCCACACCACAACATAGCGTGTTCAGCGCCGCCGTTGGCGCGCGGGCGGTATCGCCATGTCGCATTCTGAAACTTCCTCCGTAGCCATGCGTAAGACGGGCAGAACCACCGTCACCAAGGGATCGACCATGCGCCTCCGGCCGTCCGGCCTGCTGCTGCTGACCACCTCGCTCGCCCCCGCCGCTGTCGCGGCGCAGGCGGCTGCCCCGGCTGCCACGGCGTCGCCGGTGCTGTCCGCCACGGCGCGCCCCGCGGCCTCGCTCACGCTCTCGCTCGCCGAGGCGCTGAAGCAGGCGCGCGCCACGAGCCCGACATACCGGCAGACCGCGAACGACCTCGGCCCGGCGCGGGCGGCCGAGCGCGCCGCGAAGGGCGCGCTGCTCCCGTCGTTGAACACGAGCGGCACGGCGGGCTACCAGGGCCCCGGCACGCAGGCGTTCGGCGGCGCGCTGTTCAGTCCGCCGGGGATCCTGACGTCGAGCTGGGCGCTGAACGCGCAGTGGCAGGTGAACGGCCAGCGGCTCACGGCGGTGGCGCAGCAGCGGGCGAACGAGCGCGCCACCGAGGCCGACATCGACCAGGCGGGCGCGGCGCTCACGGCCGAGATCACCACGCAGTACCTGCTCGCGCTGCAGCTGGACGCGCAGGAGCAGGTCGCGCGGGAGCAGGTGAAGCGCAACGACGACTTCCTCGCGCTCGCGAAGGCGCGCTACCAGGTCGGCCAGGCGACGCTGCTGGACGTGCGCCAGGCCGAGGTGCAGCGCGGCACCGCGGAGGTGGCGTTGCTGCGCGCGGCGCAGTCGCGGAACGAGGCGTCGATCGAGCTGTTCCGGCGCATCGGCACGCCGCCGCCGGTGGCGGTGGAGGCGGTGGCGCTCAGCGACTCGTTCCCGATGCAGGAGCCGCGCTGGACGCTCGACGAGCTGCTCCGCGCGGCCGAGGCGGCGAACCCGCAGCTGGTGGCGTTCCGCGCCCGCGAGGCGGCGGCGCGCCAGCAGTGGAGGGGCGCGCGCAGCGAGTACACGCCGACGCTCGGCGTCTTCGCCTCGATCGGCGGCTTCACGCAGCAGTTCACCAACACGGACGCGCAGCAGGCGGGCGCGCTGTCGGGCGGACAGGCGCAGGCGGCGGCGTGCCAGCGCAACAACCAGATCAACCAGGCGCTGAACCTCGGGCCGGTCGTCGCCGACTGCTTCGCGGCGGCCGGCCTGCAGCCGGGCGGGCAGGCGCTGACGGACGCGGTCCGCACCGGCATCGTGTCGGCGAACGAGCAGTTCCCGTTCAACTTCCGCCGGAACCCGTTCCAGCTGACGGCGCAGCTCTCCTTCCCGCTCTTCACGGGTTGGGCCCGGTCGCAGCGGATCGCGGTCGCGCACACCGCGCAGCTCGACGCCGAGGAGCGCGTGCGGGCGCAGGCGCTGCAGGTGCGGAGCGACGTGAACGCGCGCTGGCTCGCCGCGCGCACCGCGTGGTCGATCGTCGCGGTGCAGGACCGCAACCGCCTCGCGGCGCGGGACCAGCTCAAGCTCGCGCAGGACCGGTACCGCCTCGGCAACGGCACCGCGCTGGAGCTCGCCGACGCCCAGAACGCGGTGCAGCGCGCCGAGGGCGACTACGTGAACGCCGTGTACGACTATCACCGGCAGGTCGCGCTCCTGGAGCTCGCGATCGGCCGCCCGCTTCGCTGACCCCGAGGGAGAACGACCGATGACGCGTGGGATGAAGATCGGCATCGCGGCCGTGGTGCTCGCCGCCGCCGTGGGTGGCGTGGTGGTGGTCGGCCAGAAGAACAAGCAGAACAAGGCCACCGAGGTGCGGTACGAGCAGGTGGGCCGCCGGGACCTCGTCGCGATCGTGACGGCGAGCGGCAAGATCGAGCCCGACAAGAAGGTCGACGTCTCGGCCGACGTGACGGGCCGCATCATGCGGATCGACGTGAAGGAGGGGGACCTGGTGAAGAAGGGCCAGTTCCTCATGCAGATCGACCCGGTGCAGTTCCAGGGCACGGTGAACCGCAACGAGGCGCTCCTCGCCTCCGCGCAGGCGTCGCTCCTGCAGGCGCAGACCAACCGCGACCAGGCGAAGCGCAGCCTCGACCGCGCGACGGAGCTCCGCAAGAGCGCGCCGACGCTGATCTCGCAGGAGGCGGTGGAGCAGGCGCAGCAGGCGTTCGACGTGGCGACGGCGGTGTACGAGTCGAACCGCGCGCAGGTGGAGCAGGCGCGCGCCGCGCTCAAGGACGCGCGCGACCAGCTCGCCCGCACCACGCTCTACGCCCCGATGTCGGGCCGCGTGACGCGGCTCGCGGTCGAGGAGGGCGAGGTGGCGGTGCCCGGCACCTTCTCGCGCGAGACCGGCCTCCTCATGACGATCGCCGACCTCTCGGTCATCCTCGCCAAGGTGCAGGTGGACGAGACGGACGTGATCCGCATCCACCCCGGCGACTCCGTCGGCGTCTCCATCGACGCCTTCCCCGACACGCAGTTCATCGGCCGGGTGACGAAGATCGGCAACAGCGCGAAGCGCGCGGCGCAGCAGACCGCCGGCCAGAACGACCGCGCCGTCGACTTCGACGTCGAGATCACGCTCGACAACCCGCCGCCCGACATCCGCTCCGACCTCTCCTGCACGGCGCGCATCGTGACGGCCACGCGCAAGGGCGTGCTGTCGATCCCGATCATCGCGCTCACGGTCCGCGAGCACGAGCAGGTGCCGAACGAGGCCGCCGACAAGGCGCGCCCCGCCTCCGCGACCCCCGCGCAGGCGCCCGCCGCCGCCCCGGCGGCCGATGCGGCCGCGAAGAAGAAGAAGGAGAAGGAGGGCGTCTTCATCGTGCGCGACAACGTGGCGACGTTCCGGCCCGTGAAGGTCGGCATCGCCGGCGACGAGTACTTCGAGGTGCTGGAGGGGCTGCAGGAGAAGGAGACGATCGTCGGCGGCACCTACCAGGCGATCCGCGACCTCAAGGACGGCGCCAAGGTGAAGGCCGCCTCGGACTCGGCGGCGAAGGGGGCGAAGAAGGCATGACCGCCGCCGGCTCGCCGGTCATCCGGCTCGTCGACGTGACGCGCGAGTACGTCATGGGCGACGAGACGATCCGCGCCCTCCGCGGCGTGTCGCTGGAGATCATGCGGAACGAGTACGTCGCCATCATGGGCCCGTCGGGTTCCGGCAAGTCGACGCTCATGAACACCGTCGGCTGCCTCGACACCCCGACCGGCGGCGAGTACTGGCTCGCCGGCCAGGAGGTCTCGCGCCTCACGGACGACCAGCTCGCGCGGGTGCGGAACAAGGAGATCGGCTTCGTCTTCCAGACGTTCAACCTCCTCCCCCGCGCCAGCGCGCTCGCCAACGTGGAGCTGCCGCTGGTCTACGCCGGCATCGCCGGGAAGGAGCGCGCGCGCCGCGCCCGCACCGCGCTCGAGCGCGTCGGCCTCGGCCACCGCATGGACCACCGGCCCAACGAGCTCTCGGGCGGCCAGCGCCAGCGCGTCGCCATCGCGCGCGCGCTGGTGAACGAGCCGGCGATCCTCCTCGCCGACGAGCCGACCGGCAACCTCGACTCGCAGACCAGCGAGGAGATCATGCGCGTCTTCGCCGCCCTGCACAGCCAGGGCCAGACGGTCGTGCTCGTCACGCACGAGCCGGACATCGCCGCCCACGCCGACCGCACGATCGTCCTGCGCGACGGACGGGTGGCGAGCGACGAGCGCCGCCAGCGGGCCGCCTGACCGATGCCCCTCCACGAGGCCATCCGGCTCGCGCTCGGCATGGTCCGGGCACAGAAGCTCAAGAGCTTCTTCTCGATGATCGGCGTGCTCATCGGGGTGACGTTCCTCATCGCGGTCGTGTCGATCGTGCAGGGGATGAACGTCTACATGGAAGACCGGTTCGTGAAGAAGCTGATGGGCGCGAACGCCTTCCAGCTCCGGCGGAACCCGAACTTCAACATGGGCGGCGTCGACCAGGAGACGTGGCTCTCGTGGCGCCGGCGCCCGCGCATCAGCGCCGCCGATGCCGACTACGTCATCCCCCGGCTCCGCACCGACGTCACCGCCGCGCGCTGGTCCGAGGACCGCGCCGCCATCATGGTCAATGGCAAGACGGCGAAGGACATCAGCCTCCAGGCGACGGAGCCGGCGTACTTCCGCATCAAGAACCTCGACATCGCGGCGGGCCGCGTCTTCTCCGACCAGGAGGTGCGCGCCGCGCTGCCGGTCGCCGTCATCGGCGACCTCGTGGCCGAGAAGATGTTCCCGGGCGTCGACCCGATCGGCAAGGCCGTCACGATCGGCGGCATCCCGTACCGGGTCGTCGGCGTCGCGGTGAAGCAGGGGACCGTCTTCGGGCTGCCGCTCGACAAGTTCGTGATCGTCCCGTACACCTCGCCCGCGCGGCGGCTCGTGAACCCGCTCGGCATCCTCGACGAGGTGTCGTTCCAGGTGAAGGACCCGACCGCGTTCCGGGACGCGCTCGCCGAGGTGGAGGCGCTGATGCGCGCGCGGCGCCAGCTCAAGCCGCGCGAGGACAACGATTTCCACCTGCAGACGGCGGAGGGCGCCCTCGGCACGTGGCAGAAGATCTCCACGATCCTGATGGCGGCGCTTCCCGGCCTCGTCGCGATCTCGCTCGTCGTGGGCGGCATCGTGATCATGAACATCATGCTGATGAGCGTCACCGAGCGCACGAGGGAGATCGGCATCCGGAAGGCGCTCGGCGCCCGCCGCCGCGACATCCTCGCGCAGTTCCTCGTCGAGTCGGCCACGCTCTCGGTGGTCGGCGCGGCGGCCGGCGTCGGCCTCGGGCTCGGGCTCGCGTGGGTGGTGAAGGAGCTCTCCCCGCTCCCGGCCGCCGTCGCCCCCTGGTCGATCGCGGTCGGGGTGCTGCTCGGCGTGTTCGTCGGCATCGTGGCGGGGGTCTACCCCGCCAACCGGGCCGCGAAGCTGGACCCCATCACCGCGCTGCGCGCGGAGTAGCGAGGCCCGATGAGCTCCACCCTGTCCCGCGCCGCCGAGGGCGTCGGCATCGCGCTCGACTCGCTCCGCGCCTCCAAGGTGCGCGCCGCGCTCACCATCCTGGGCGTCGCCATCGGCGTGATGGTGGTGATCGCGATGGCGAGCGCCATCACCGGCATCAACCGCTCGGTGGAGGGGATCCTCGAGTCGGCGGGGCCGCGCACGTTCTTCATCTACCGCTGGTTCGAGGCCGGGTTGAACGTGAGCGACGGCTCCGAGGAGTCGCAGCCGTGGCGCCGCAACCCGAACCTCACCGCGGCCGAGGCGGAGATGATCCGCCAGCTGCCGCTCGTGCAGGACGTGAACATCTCCGAGCGCGCCGAGGGACCGGTGCAGGCCGGGGACGTCAAGCTCGGCGGCATCTCGATGGAGGGGGTCACGCCGAGCTGGGTGCTCGTCACGGGCGGCGACATCGTGGCCGGGCGCAACTTCACGCCGGCGGAGTACGTCGGCGGCGCCCGCGTGACGGTGATCAACGACAAGCTCGCCGAGCGCCTGTTCCCGGGGCTCGACCCGATCGGCAAGACGATCAAGATGTACGGCATGCCGTTCACGGTGATCGGGCTGCACGTGGAGGCGTCGTCGCTCTTCGGCAACGCCGACTCGCCGAAGGCCGTCATGCCGCACACGGTGTTCACCAAGGTCGCCACGCTGTGGCGGAGCTGGCTGGACATCCACGTGCTGCCGAAGGAGGGGATCCGCGTCGTCGACGCGATGGACCAGGTGACCGCCGCGCTCCGCGCGAGCCGAGGCCTGCGCCCGGCGCAGGACAACAACTTCTCCATCGTGACGCAGGACAAGCTGCTGGAGTCGTTCGACCAGATGACGCAGGGCTTCTTCCTCGTGATGCTGGCGCTGTCGAGCGTCGGGCTCATGGTCGGCGGCATCGGCGTGATCGCGATCATGATGATCTCGGTCACCGAGCGCACGCGCGAGATCGGCGTGCGGAAGGCGCTCGGCGCCACGCGCCGCGAGATCATGTTCCAGTTCCTGGTGGAGGCGGCGACGCTCACCCTGGTGGGCGGGGCCGTCGGCATGGTGCTCGGCGCCGGCGTGGCGCAGGCGATCAAGGCGTTCTCGCCGATCCCCGCCTCGATCCCCCTCTGGTCGGTGATCGCCGCCCTCTCGGCCTCCGTCATCACCGGCGTCTTCTTCGGCCTCTACCCCGCGAGCAAGGCGTCACGGCTGGATCCGGTGGAGGCGCTGCGGTACGAATAGGGCGGACGGGCGGACGGGCGGACGGGCGGAGGGAACACGCCGGGCCAGTCCGCCCGGGTCGGGAACCCGGTCCGCCGGTCCGCCCGTCCGCCCGTCCGCCTATTTTTCCGTCATGCCCCTCACCGAAGCGATCCGGATGGCGCTGGCCACCATCTGGTCGGCCCGGCTCCGCTCGTTCTTCACGCTCCTCGGCATCATCGTCTCCGTCGCCTTCCTCGTCGTCGTGGTGGCGGTGATCCAGGGGATGAACGCCTACGTCAAGGAGAACCTGACGGGGGCGATGATCGGCACGAACGCCTTCCAGGTGCGGCGCACGCCGATCGCCGTCGGCTTCGTCGACGACCAGCTCATCAAGACGTACGCGAAGCGCCCGCTCATCACCCTGGCCGACGCGGAGACGGTCCGCCGCGCGCTCCCCGAGGCGCAGGCCGTCGCCTTCCAGTCGGGCTGGCCGACCCCCGCGGCCGACGTGTCGTACCGGAACAACACCGTCGCCAACGTGCTCGTCTTCGGCGTCACCCCGCCATACCAGGCGGTGCAGGACTACCGCTTCGAGGCGGGCATGCCGCTCACCGACCCGGACCTGCGCGAGCGCCGGCCCGTCGTCGTGCTGGGGCACGAGGTCGCCGAGAAGCTCTTTGGCGACGTCCAGCGGGCCGTCGGCAAGCCCGTGCGCGTGGCGGGCCGCGAGCTGCTGGTGCGCGGCGTGACCGAGGCGAAGGGGCGCACCCTCGGCCAGTCGTTCGACGCCTTCGTGCTGATCCCCTACACCGCGTTCGAGACGATCTGGGGCCGCCGGAAGACGACCGTCGTCTCCGTGAAGGTCGCCGACGCGGAGCAGCTCGACGGCGCGATGCTCCGCGCCGAGGAGGCGATGCGCGTCGCGCACCAGCTCCGGCCCGGCGAGGAGAACGACTTCACGGTCGACAAGGCCGACGCGCTCGTGAGCTTCTGGAAGGACCTGACGCGCGTGCTCTTCACCGCCATCCCGGCCGTCGTGTGCATCGGCATCGTCGTGGGCGGCATCGTGATCATGAACATCATGCTGATGTCGGTGAACGAGCGGACCTACGAGATCGGCCTCCGCAAGTCGCTCGGCGCCACGCGCGGCGACATCCGGCGCCAGTTCCTCACGGAGGCGGTGATCCTCTCGTTCCTCGGCGGCGTGATCGGCGTGCTGCTCGGCTGGAGCGCCGCCTTCCTCGTGGAGCAGGCGACGCCGCTGCCGGCCCGCGTCACCGCCTGGTCGGTGGCGGTGGCGCTCGCGCTCGGCGCGGGGGCCGGCATCGTCTTCGGCGTGTACCCGTCGAGCCGCGCCGCGCTGCTCGACCCGATCCAGGCGCTCCGCGCCGAGTAGCCGGTGCTCCTCCGCTCCCTGCGCGAGGGAGTGCTCCTCGCGGGCGACACGCTCGGCGCCAACAAGCTCCGCTCCGCCCTCACCATCCTCGGCGTCGTGATCGGCGTCGCCACGGTGATGGCGATCGCCTCCATGGTGCAGGGGATCCGCACGCAGATCTTCAACGCGGTCGAGGCGGCGGGCCCCACCATCTTCTACGTCGTCCGCTACTTCTCGCAGGCGCCGCTCAACCCCGACCGCCTCCCCACGGAGGTGCGCATCCGCCCCATCGTCGGCGACGCCGACGTGGCCGCGATCCTCCAGAGCGACAAGGTGGCGCATGCGGGGCTCTGGGTGCAGCTCTTCCAGCGCCTCGAGTACCAGGGGATCCGCACGCAGACCGTGACCGTCTTCGGCGCCGACGAGGAGTACGCGACGGCGCAGGGCGGCAGCCTCGTGCGCGGGCGGTGGTTCAACCCCGCGGAGATGCACGGGCAGCCCGTGGTGGTGCTGGAGGAGGAGGCCGCCGAGAAGCTGTTCGGCCGCGCCGACCCGATGGGCGGCACCATCCGCATCGGCGAGACCGCCGTGCGCGTCATCGGCCTGTACCGGAAGCCGGAGAACGTCTTCGCGCCGCCGGGGCAGGAGATCGCCGCCATCATCCCCTTCGAGACGGCGCGCCGCAACTTCCGCTACGACAACACGAACAACCTGTTCATCATCGTCCGCGCCGCGAGCGGCGCCACGGTGGACGAGGCGAAGGACGCCGTCACCGTCGCCATGCGGCGCGCCCGCTCGCTCCGCCCCGGGATGCCCAACTCGTTCGACCTCATCACGCAGGACCAGATCCTCGACGTGGTGGGGAAGTTCACCAACTACTTCTTCATCGCGATGGTGTCGCTCTCGAGCGTGGCGCTGCTGGTCGGCGGCATCGGCGTGATGGCGATCATGATGGTCTCCGTCACCGACCGGACGCGCGAGATCGGGCTCCGGAAGGCGCTCGGCGCCACGCGGCAGGAGATCCTCTGGCAGTTCCTCGTGGAGGCGGCCACGCTCACGTTCACCGGCGGGCTCATCGGCGTCGCGTTCGGGCTGCTGGCGGGCGAGGGGATCAAGAAGGTGTTCGGCTTCACCTCCGACGTGCCGCTCTGGAGCGCGGTCGTGGCCTCGCTCGTCTCCATCCTGATCGGGCTCGTGTTCGGCCTCATCCCCGCCAACCGCGCCTCGCGCCTCGACCCCGTGGAGGCCCTCCGCCATGAGTGACGCGCCGGTCGCGGTCGACCTGCTCGCCATCGCCGCGCACCGCGACGACGTGGAGCTCACCTGCGCCGGCACGCTCCTGCGCGCGCGCGACCAGGGGCACCGCACCGCCATCGTCGACCTCACGGCCGGCGAGATGGGGACGCGCGGCAGCGCCGAGCGGCGGGGCGAGGAGGCGGACGCGGCGGCGCGCGTGCTCGGCGTGGTCGAGCGGCGGAACGCCGGCCTCCCCGATGCCGGCCTGCACAACACCGACGCGATGCGGCGGGTCGTGGTGGAGCTGATCCGCCACTTCCGCCCGCGCGTGGTGATCCTCCCCTACCCCGTCGGCCGCCACCCCGACCACCGCATCGCGAGCGAGCTCTGCCGGGACGCCTGCTTCCTCAGCGGGCTCGCGCGCTACCCGGCCGCCGGCACCGTGCACCGGCCGCACAAGATCCTCTACGCGCTCGCGTACCGCGAGGACCCGGTGAAGCCGACGTTCTGCGTCGACATCTCCGACCAGTTCGCCCGGAAGATGGAGGCGATCCGCTGCTACGCCAGCCAGTTCGACGGCGCGAAGGCCGCCGGCGAGATCTTCCCCACGGGGCAGGACCTCTACGCCCTCGTCGAGACCCAGGACGCGCACTACGGCTCCCTCATCCGCACCCGGTACGCCGAGCCGTTCTGGACCGAGGAGACCGTCCGCGTGGACGACGTGGTGGCGCTCGGCGTCCAGTCCATGTGAGCGGCCGCGCCGCGATATCTTTCGCGGTTGCCCATGCCTGCCCCCGCCTACCTCGACCACGCCGCCACCTCGCCGATCCGGCCCGAGGTGGCCGAGCTGCTCGCGCCGTACTTCACCGGCGACCGCTGGGGGAACCCCTCCAGCGCCCACGCCTTCGGCCGCCCGGCCAAGGTGGCGCTCGAGCAGGCGCGCCGCGAGCTCGCGCTGGCGCTCGGCTGCGAGCCGGCCCATGTCTACTTCACCTCCGGCGGCACCGAGGCCGACAACCTCGCCGTGATCGGCGCCGCCCTCGCCGCGCGCCGCGACGGGCGCCGCATGCGCGTCGCCGTCTCCGCCATCGAGCACAAGGCGGTGCTCGAGGCGGCCCACGCGGTCGCCGCGCTCGGCGGCGAGCAGGCCGTGCTCCCCGTCCACGGCGATGGCACCCTCGACCTCGACGCGCTCGACCGCGAGCTCGCCGAGCGGCCGGCGTGCGTCTCCGTGATGTGGGTGAACAACGAGACCGGCGTGGTGCAGGACGTGCCCGAGCTGGCGCGGCGGTGCGCCGCCGCCGGCGTCACCTTCCACACCGACGGCGTGCAGGCGATCGGCAAGGGGCGCGTGCTGCTGCGCGAGCTCGCGGGCGGCGTGCTCTGCACCGTGAGCGGCCACAAGCTCGGCGCCCCCAAGGGATGCGGCGCGCTCGTGGTGCCGAAGCGGTCGGCGATCGCGCCGCTCCAGCACGGCGGCGGCCAGCAGGCGGGCGTGCGCCCGGGCACCGAGAACGTCGCCTTCGCCGCGGCGCTCGCGCGGGCGGTGACGCTCGCGGTCGTCGAGCAGGAGGCGGAGGCCGCGCGCTGCGCCGCGCTGCGCGACGCGCTGGAGGCCCGGCTCCGCGCGGCCGTGCCCGAGCTCGTCGTGCCCGGCGCCGGCGCCCCCCGGGCGCCGCACGTGCTGAACGTGTGCGTCCCCGGCGTGGAGGGCGCCGTCGTCCTCCTGCACCTGGACCTCCTCGGCGTCTGCGCCTCGGGCGGCTCCGCCTGCTCCACCGGCACCGCGGAGCCGAGCCACGTGCTGCGGGCGATGGGCGTCGCGCCCGAGGTGGCGCTCGGCGCCGTCCGGCTCTCGGTGGGGCACGGCACCACCATGGCGGACGTGGAGCGCTGCGCGGAGGCGTTCCCCGTCGCCGTGGCGCGCGCCCGCCAGCTCGCGGAGGCGCTCGCCCGTGGCTGAGCGCGTCCTCGTCGCGATGTCGGGCGGCGTCGACAGCTCGGTCGCCGCGGCGCTGCTCGTCGAGCAGGGGTACGACGTGGTCGGCGCGACGATGAAGCTCTTCTGCCACGGCGACGACGTCCCCGACCGCCCGTGCTGCTCGCTCGACTCGATCCACGATGCGCGCGACGTCGCCGCGCGGCTCGGCATCCCGCACTACGTGCTCGACCTGAGCGACCGCTTCGGCGCGAAGGTGGTCGACGACTTCGTGGCGGAGTACGCGGCCGGCCGGACGCCGATCCCGTGCGTCCGGTGCAACTCGTTCACCAAGTTCCGCGACCTCCTCGCGCATGCCGACGCGATGGGCTGTGCCCGGATCGCGACCGGGCATTACGCGCGCGCGGCCGACGGCCGGCTGTACCGCGGGCTCGACCCCGACAAGGACCAGAGCTACTTCCTCTGGGGGATCGACCGCGCGGTGGTGGCCCGGATGCTGACGCCCGTCGGGCACCTCTCGAAGGCCGAGACGCGCGCCCGCGCGCGCGCGCTCGGCCTCGTGACCGCCGACAAGCCCGAGTCGGTCGAGATCTGCTTCGTCCCCGACGGCGATTACGTGCGCGTGCTCGCGCAGCACCTGCCGGCCGGCCATCCGGCGCTCCAGCCCGGGCCGTTCGTCTCGGTGCGCGGCGAGCCGCTGGGAGAGCACGAGGGCTACGCGCGCTACACCGTCGGCCAGCGGCGCGGGCTGCCGGGCGGCGCGCGCGAGGCGCGCTTCGTGGTGGAGATCCGCGCGGCGACGCGCGAGGTGGTGCTCGGCGGCGCCGCCGACCTCGCGGGGCATCGCGTGGTGCTCGACCAGGTGAACTGGCTCGCCGAGCCGCTCGCGGCGGGTGACGGATGCCTCGTGCGGCTGCGGCACCGCCAGCCCCCCGTGCCGGCGACCGTGCTGGAGCGCGCCGCCGGCGCGCTCGCGCTCGCGCTGCAGGTGCCCGTCCGCGCGATCGCGCCCGGGCAGTCGGGCGTCGTGTACGCGGAGGACGGCCAGGTGCTGGGCGGCGGCGTGATCCGCGAGGGGGCGCGCTCGGCGCTGCCGATCCTCGCGACGAGCGCCGCGTGACCGGGCTCCTGATCCGGTGGGTCGGCACGACGGTCGCGCTGTGGCTCGCCATCCGCTATGTGCCGGGACTCCGGTTCGACGGCGAGCCGCTGCGGCTCTTCCTCGTGGCGCTCGTGTTCGGGCTCGTGAACGCGACGCTCAAGCCGATCGTGAAGATGCTCACCTGCCCGCTCTACGTCCTGACGCTCGGGTTCTTCGCGTTCGTGGTCAACGCGCTGATGCTCTGGGTGACCGCACTCCTCTCCAACCACTTCGGCCTGCGCTTCACCGTGGCCACGCTGGAGGCCGCCTTCATCGGCGGCCTCGTGATCGGCGTGGTGAACGTGGTGACGAGCGTGGTGCAGTGGGTGGCGGAGGACTAGGGGCGGACGGGCGGTCTGGCGGACTGGCGGACCGAGATCCTGCCATCGCGGGGGCGCGGAGTGTGGGCACGAAGTGTCATCGCGAGGGCGCGGATGCGCCTCCTCGACTGTCATAGCGAGGACGCGGATGCGCCGCTTCGACTGTCATCGCGAGGGCGCGGAGCGCCCGAAGCGACCTTGCCGGCCCGTGCTGGCGACCGGCCATCGCGACGGGCGCCCGCGCTCCCGGCTCAGCCCCGCTTCCTTCTCCTGCCCGCCACCACACCGAGCGACAGCGCCGTCCCCTCCAGCACCAGCGTCGACGGCTCCGGGACCACTACGGGCGGCGGGGGCGGCGGCGGCGGGGGGGGCTGGGGCGGAACGTCCTGTGCTCCAATCAAGTAGGCCTCAAACGCGATGAGGGTGACGTCGTGCAGCGGCGTCGGGCGTCCGAATGGCGTGCCACAGTTGCAGTTCACGACCTGGATGTCGATTTCGTTCATTCCCTGCATCCGGAACAGGCTCGGATCGTCGAAGAAGCGCCAGTAGGGTCGCTGGGCGAACCCGAAGGTCTCCACGAGCCGCCCGTTCAGCCGGATGAAGGCACCATCATCCGCAGCGAGATAGCGCAGGGCGAGCGCTGGCATCGTGATCCCGACAGGCACCACGAACTGCCGGCTCAGGTTCCACACCCCCGTGAAGTCGTTGAAGCTTCCTCCCCCGACGAACGCGCCGGAGCCGTAGCCATTCGACGTGACCGAGACGCACTGGGCTGCGGGACAGATGTAGGGGCTGGTGAACACCTCGCCCGTCATCATCGCCGGCCCCGTGAACGTCCTCCCCTGACCGTTCGTGTACGACACCGTCCACGACCCGTTCGACGACACGTCCAGCACAGGCGTGAACGCCTGGGCCCGAGCGGTCGACGCCATCGCCGCGCACAGCGCGACGCCGGCGAGCACATGCCGCATCTCCACCTCCCCCATCAGGATGCCGCGCCCGCACCCACGCCACGACTCCTCGACCGAGGACGGGCGGCGAGCGACCCCCGCACAGTCGCCCCCCGCCGTCACCCGCCCGTCCACCCGCGTCATTCCCCGGGCCCCCGGCCCCCAGCCCGCCGCCGCCCCACCGAATTACGTTCCCCCCAATGACCGACCTGCTGACCACCGCCGAGCTGCTCTCCCCAGGGAACCTCCGGCACCCGTCGCTCTACCTGAACCGCGAGCTCTCCTGGCTCGAGTTCAACCGGCGGGTGCTGCACGAGGCGCTCGACCCGCGGACGCCGCTCCTCGAACGACTGAAGTTCCTCGGCATCTTCAGCAGCAACCTCGACGAGTTCTTCCAGGTCCGGGTCGCCGGCCTGAAGGAGCAGCTCGCGGTCGGCTACGTGGAGCGCACCGCCGACGGCATGACCCCGGAGGACCAGCTCCGCGCCATCTCGCGCGTGGTCCGGGAGCTGGTCGGCCAGCACCACGCCTGCCTCGTGAACGACGTGCTCCCCGCGCTCCGGCAGCACGGCGTCAACCTGCACCTCTCCATGCAGGAGCTGCCGACCGCCGAGCGGGAGCGGCTGGCCCGCTGGTACGAGGCGAACGTCTTCCCGGTCCTCACCCCGCTCGCGGTCGACCCGGGGCACCCGTTCCCGCACATCTCGAACCTCAGCCTCTCGCTCGCCGTGGTGCTCCGCGGCCCCGGCGGCGAGGAGCGGTTCGCGCGCGTGAAGGTGCCGAAGCTCCTGTCGCGCTGGGTGCCGCTGGCGGAGCCCGGGCACTACATCCCGCTCGAGCAGGTGATCGCGGCCAACCTCGAGTCGCTCTTCCCGGGCGTCGAGATCCTCGGCAGCCACGCCTTCCGCATCACGCGCAACACCGACCTCCAGATCGACCCCGACGAGGGCGCGGAGGACCTGCTGAGCGTGATCCAGGAGGAGGTGCAGCAGCGGCGCTTCGCCGAGGTGGTGCGGATCGAGGTCGCGCGGACGATGCCGCGCGCGCTGCGCGAGCTGCTCATCCAGGAGTTCAACGACGAGCAGGAGGCGCCCGTCCGCGTCCTCACCGAGGACGACGTGTACGAGAAGGCCGGCCTCTTCGACGCCGCCGACCTCATCGGCCTCGCCGCCAACCTGGACCTGCCGCACCTGAAGGACCCGCCGTTCGCCGGCGCCGTCCCCGCGCGCCTGCAGGGCCGGAACCCGTTCGACGCGATCCGCGAGGGGGACGTGCTCCTGCACCACCCCTACGAGTCGTTCGCGCAGTCGGTGGAGCGCCTCATCGCCGCGGCCGTGGACGACCCCGACGTGCTCGCCATCAAGATCACGCTCTACCGCACCGGCGGCGACTCGTCGATCGCGCGGCAGCTCGTGCACGCGGCCGAGCGCGGCAAGCAGGTGGCCGTGCTGGTGGAGCTCCAGGCGCGCTTCGACGAGGAGAACAACATCACGTGGGCGAAGCGGCTGGAGGACGTCGGCGCCCACGTGAGCTACGGCGTCCCCGGCCTCAAGACGCACGCGAAGGTGCTGCTCATCGTGCGCCGCGAGGCCGACCAGATCCGCCGCTACGTGCACGTCGGCACGGGCAACTACAACCCGCGCACGTCGCGCTTCTACACCGACTTCGGCCTCCTCACCTGCGACCCGCTGCTCGGCGCCGACCTGTCGGACCTCTTCAACCTGCTCACCGGGTTCGCGCAGCCGTTCGCGTACCGCCAGCTCATCGTGGCGCCCAAGCACATGCGCGACCGCTTCCTCGCGCTCATCCGACGCGAGATCGCGCACGGCGTGGCGGGCCGGCCGGCGCGCATCCTCGCGAAGATGAACGCGCTGGTCGACCCCGTCGTGATCGCGGCGCTGTACGAGGCGTCGCAGGCGGGGGTGCAGGTGGACCTGATCGTGCGCGGGATCTGCTGCCTGCGGCCGGGCCTGGCGGGCGTGAGCGACCGGATCCGGGTGGTCTCGGTCATCGGCCGCTTCCTCGAGCACTCGCGCGCGTTCTGGTTCCGCAACGGCGGCGAGGAGGAGGTCTTCATCTCGTCGGCCGACTGGATGCCGCGCAACCTCGAGCGCCGCATCGAGGCCGCGGTGCCGATCCGCGAGCCGGCGCAGCGCCGGCAGATCCGCGAGGTGCTGGAGCTGATGTGGGCCGACAACCGCCAGGCGTGGGAACTCGGGCCCGACGGCACCTACGAGCAGCGGCGCCCGCGCGATGGCGACCCCGAGCGTGGCACGCACCGCCAGCTGATGGAGCTCGCCCGCGGCGCCACCGCCGGTTGAGGCGCCGCCGCGCCTGCCTACTGCGGCGCCGGCCCCCGCAGCCCAGCCGTGTCCTGCCCCGCCTCGATCACGCCGCGGCGGATCTCCCGACCGCGGCTGAACACGCGCTCCAGCGTCTCCCCGTCGCCCCAGCGCACGGCGCGCTGCAGCAGGAGCAGCTCCTCGGAGAAGCGCCCCAGCACCTCCAGCACGGCCTCGCGGTTGTTCAGGAACACGTCCCGCCACATCACGGGGTCGCTCGCGGCGATGCGCGTCATGTCGCGGAAGCCGCCCGCCGAGTAGCGGATCGCCTCCGCGCGCGTGACCGTCTCGAGGTCGGCCGCGGTACCGACGATGGTGTAGGCGATGAGGTGCGGCAGGTGGCTCGTCACCGCCAGCACCCGGTCGTGCCGCGTGACGTCCATCACGTCCACCTGGCAGCCGAGCGCACGCCAGAAGGCGGCGAGCCGCTCCACCTGCGCGGGGTCGGCACCATCGGGCGGGGTCAGCAGGCACCACCGCCCCTCGAACAGCCCCGCGAAGCCCGCCGCGGGGCCCGAGTGCTCGGTCCCCGCCACCGGGTGCGCCGGGATGAAGTGCACGCCCGGCGGCACGTGCGGCGCCACCGCCGCCACCACCGAGCCCTTCGTGGAGCCGACGTCCGAGAGGATCGCCCCGGGGGCGAGCGCGGGCGCGATGCTGCGCGCCACGTCCCCGAACGCGCCGACCGGCGTGCAGAGGATGACCAGGTCGGCACCGTGCACCGCGCCCGCCGCCACCTCGTGCACCTCGTCGCAGAAGCCGAGCGCCTCCACCGTGGCGCGCACGTCCGCCGACGCGTCGTGCCCGGCGATCCGGCCGACCAGGCCCGCGCGCCGTGCCGCGCGCGCGATGGAGCCGCCGATCAGCCCGAGCCCGACGAGCGCGAGCCGCCGGAACGGCGGGGTGGACGCCGTCAGACCGCGAGCCCCGCCGACTCGGCGAAGCGCCGCATCAGCTCCTGCTGCTCGGGCGTGAGCGTCTCGGGCACCGTCAGGCGCACCTTCACCAGCTGGTCCCCCTGGCGGCCGGCCTTCGAAAGGCCCATCCCCTTCAGGCGGAAGGCGCGGCCGTGCTGCGTCCCCGGCGGGATGCGCAGCACCACCTTCTTGCCATCGACCGTGCGCACCTTGATGCGCGAGCCGAGCGTCGCCTGCGCGAGGTTGATCGGCACCTCGCACGCGAGGTCGAGCCCCTCGCGCGTGAAGAAGCGGTCCGGCGTCACCTGCACGGTGATCAGCACGTCGCCCGTGCCACCGGCCGCCGCGTTCCCCTGCCCCGCGAGCCGGAGCCGCGTCCCGTCCTCCGTCGCGGCGGGGAGTGTCACCTGGAGCGTGCGCGGCGTGCGCACGCGCCCCGCGCCGCGGCACGTCGCACACGGCGTGGACGGCAGGCGGCCGGTGCCACGGCACTTCGGGCACGGCCGCGACACCGCGAAGCCGCCCTGGCCGAAGCTCACCTGCCCGCGGCCGCCGCACTCGTCGCACGCCGAGACCTTGGCCCCTGGCGCCGCGCCCGAGCCGCTGCACGTGGCGCAGTCGGCCGTCACCTGCACCGTCACCGGCACCGCTCCGCCCAGCGCCGCCGTGCGGAACGGCACCTCCACCGTCACCTCGAGCGCCTCGGCCTTCGCCTCCTCCTTGCGGCTCTTCCCGAAGATGCTCGAGAAGATGTCGCCCAGCCCGCCGAGCCCGCCGAGGTCGCCGAAGGCGTCGTCGTCGAGCGGCGCGCCGCCCGCGCCACCGCCCGCGGGCGCGCCCGCCCCGCGCGAGGACGCGCGCGAGAAGCCCGACGCGTCGAACGCGCCGAGCTTGCGCATCGTGTCGTACTTCTTGCGCTTCTCGGCGTCGCTCAGCGTCCCGTACGCCTCCGAGACCTCCTTGAAGCGCTCGGCGGCCTTCGGGTTGTCGGGGTTCGCGTCGGGGTGGTACTGCTTGGCGAGGCGGCGGTACGCCTTCTTGATGTCGTCCGCCGACGCGCCCTCGGCGACGCCCAGGACCTGGTAGAAGTCCTGCTTCGCCACGTCAGCCGTGACTCCCGTCGCCCGTCACCTGCACGCGCGCCGGGCGGACGAGCTGGCCCTTGAAGCGGTAGCCGACCTGGAAGGTGGCCGAGACGGTGTGGGCCGCCTGCCCCTCCGCGGCGGGCACGAGCGACACCGCCTCCTGCGTCGCCGGGTCGAACGGCTCGCCCGTCGGCTCCACGCGCTCCACGCCGGCCGACTCCAGCTCCTTCCAGAGCTTCCTGTCGACGGCGGTCAGCGCGTCGCGCAGGACGCCGGCAGGCGTGGAGCCCGGGTCGCTCGCGACGATGCGGTTCAGGTCGTCCAGCACGTCGAGCAGGCGGCCGACGAACTGCGCCTGCGCCTTGTCGGCCAGCTCGCCGCGCTCCTTCGCCGAGCGCTTGCGGAAGTTGTCGAACTCGGCGGCGAGGCGGAGGTACCGGTCCTTCATCTCGGCGAGCTCGGCGACCGCAGGGTGCGACGCGGCCGCGGCGTCGGCGGCCGGCGCCGCCTCGGGCGCGCCTTCGGAGGACGGGGTCACCACGGGCTCCTGGTCCACGGACACATCCGGTGCGAGAATGACGTTGAAAAGTAACGCAACGGGCGTGCCCTCCCGGCCTGCCGGTGCGGCAGGGATCGTGACACGGGCGCGGCACGGAGGCTGCTATCCTTTCCGCCCGAGCGGCTCCGGCCGCTCCCGCCCGGGAGAGGCGCGCCACGTCCGGCGCGCCGAGGCGTTGCCCAATCGGCCCCCCGGCGCGGCACTCCGATCAATGGGAGCCATCGCATGACCACGCAGTCCACCCCGAAGAGCGCCGTCCTCGTCATCGACCTCGCGAACGACTTCCTGTTCGCCGGAGGGGTGATCGCCGACGCCGGCGGGCCCGACTACCAGGCGCGCGCGCAGGCCATCCTGCCGCGCGTGGCGCGGCTGCTCGACGCGGCGCGCGGCGCCGGCGTCGACGTGATCTACGCCACCGACGCGCACACGCCCGACGACCTCGAGCTGCGCAAGTGGCCGCCGCACGCCATGAAGGGCACCTGGCAGGCCGCCTACCCCGACGCCGTCGCGCCGCAGCCGGGCGACGTGGTGTTCGAGAAGCGGACCTACTCCCCGTTCGTCGACCCCGCGTTCGACCCGATGCTGCGCGCGCGCGGCATCGAGCGGCTGTACATCGTGGGGCTGCACACCGACTGCTGCTGCCGCCACGCGAGCGGCGACGCGTTCCAGCGCGGCTACGACCTCGTGTGGGTGACCGACGCGCTTCAGGCGTTCACCGATGCGCAGCACGAGCAGGGGCTGGAGTACTTCAAGGCGTGGTACGCGACCGACGCGGCGCGGCAGTTCCGCACCGTGGCGGAGCTCGAGGCGGCCTGGGCGGCGCCCGTCCCCGCCTGAGCCACCGGCCGTGGCGCGAGGCGTGTCCTCGCGCCGCGGCGTCCCCTCCCTCAGTCTTCCGACGCCCCCGCGCGCGGCACCGCCGCGAGCAGGTGCCGCCGCACCAGGTCGAGCGCCGACTGCGCCGCGCGGGCCCGCACCTCGCCGCGGTCGCCGTGGAACACGAAGCGCCGCGCCTCCACGCCCGCCGCGTACGCCAGCGCGATCCAGACCGTCCCCACCGGCTTCTCCGCCGACCCGCCGCCGGGCCCCGCCACGCCGGTGATCGCGACCCCCAGCGCCGCGCCCGTCCGCGCGCGCGCGCCCTGCGCCATGGCGAGCGCCACCGGCTCGCTCACCGCCCCGTGCGCCGCGAGCAGCGACGCCGGCACATTTAGCACGCCCGTCTTGAGCGCGTTCGCGTAGGCGATCACCCCGCCGAGCACCACGTCGCTCGAGCCCGGGATGGCCGTGAGCCGCGCGCCGAGCAACCCGCCGGTGCAGCTCTCGGCGACGGCGAGCGTCCGGCCCGAGGCGCGACAGCGCGCCAGCACCACGTCGGCGAGGTCGCCCTCGCCTTCCGCATACGCGAACGCCTCCGCGCGCTCGCGGAGCAGCGCGAGCCCCGCCGCGAGCCGCGCCTCCGCCTCGCCCGGCGGCAGCGACCACGCCGTGAGGCGCAGGTCGACGCCCGTGACACCGGGCAGGTAGGCGAGCGAGAGCGGCGCCAGCCCTTCCTCCACCTCGCCCACGCGCTCGGCGAGCGTGCTCTCGGGGATGCCGGTGGTGCGGAGCACCACCGACCGCGTCACGCGCCCCGCGCCCGCGCGCGCGGCGAGGCGGGGGGCCACCTCGTGGCGCAGCAGGCCGCGCAGCTCCGACGGCACGCCCGGCAGCAGGATCGCGAGGCCGGGCGCGCCCTCCAGCCAGAGGCCGGGTGCGGTGCCCCAGCGGTTGGGCAGCACGGTGGCGCCGGCCGGCACCTCCGCCTGCGAACGGTTCCGCTCGCTCGGCACCCGCCCCACGCGCGCGAAGCGCGCCACGAGGTCGTCCCAGAGCGCGGGGTCGAACGCGAGCGGCGCCTCGAACAGCGCCGCCACGACCGCCTTCGTCATGTCGTCACGCGTCGGCCCGAGGCCGCCGGTGGTGAGCACCGCGCCGGTGCGCGCCAGCGCCTCGGCGACCGCCTCGCGGATCGCCTCCGGCGTGTCGGCGACGGTGGTCCGCCGCGTGACGGTGACCCCGGCGGCCGCGAGCGCCACGCCGAGCTCGGCGCCGTTCGTGTCGATGGTGTGGCCCAGCAGCAGTTCGCTGCCGATGGTGACGAGCTCGAGGCGCATGGCGGCGGCCGGCTCAGCCGGCCTTGCCGGTGGCCCCGCTGAAGAGGCGGCGGTTGTGGTAGAGGTACTGGAGGAACGACGAGACGGTGAGGAACGTCGCGATGGCGAGCGTCACGGCGACGACGCCGCCGTGGAACTGGTTCCACCAGGCGGCGTACTGCGAGTGCTCCCAGCCCATCGGCTTCCGCGCGTCGCGGAACGCGAACCAGAGGATCACCGCGCCGATGAAGATGTTCTGGAAGACCGCCTTGAGCTTCCCCGCGCCGGCCGCCGCGATCACGACGCCGCGGCGGCTCGCCCACCAGCGGAACCCCGTCATCGCCACCTCGCGGCCGATGAGCAGGATGCAGACCCACAGCGGGATGGAGCCCCAGACGGGGATGTCGTAGAGCGCCTGACGCGTGCGCGAGATCCACCAGATCGGCACGAGCGTGGCGAAGAGGAGCGCCTTGTCGGCGATGGGGTCGAGCAGGGTGCCGAGGTCGGTGACCTCGTTGCGCGTGCGGGCGAGCCAGCCGTCCAGCACGTCGCTCACGGCGACGACGACGAACACGCAGAAGCAGATGAACTTCGGCCAGTACCCCTCGATGAAGGGGAGCAGCGCGATCACCGGCGTGAAGCAGAGGCGGACGACGGTGATGACGTTCGGCAGCGTCCACGTCCGTTCCGCCACGCGCCTCACCCCAGCGTCTTCACGACGAGCTTGCTCACGCACTTGAGCGTGTCGAACACGCCCTCGCCCGTGACGGCGCACGCCTCGAAGTACGGCGCGCGCTCGATCCACGTCCCGTCCACCTGCTCGACGAGGAACTCGCCCGGCTTGTCCGGGTCGGCGACGGCCGCCTGGCGCGCGGGGTCGTCGATCGGCCAGCCGGGGTTCAGCTGGGCCTGCAGCTCGCTGATCGGCGCCGCGTTCGGCAGGTCGCGCTTGTTGTACTGGATCACGAAGGGGATGCGGGTGATGTCATACCCGTGCTGCCCCATGTTGTCGTACAGGTTCTGCATCGCCTCGATGTTCGCCTCCATGCGGTCCGTCTGGGAGTCCGCCACGAAGACGACGCCGTCCACGCCCTTGAGGATGAGCTTCCGCGAGGCGTTGTAGTAGACCTGGCCGGGCACGGTGTAGAGGTGGAACTTCACCTTGAAGCCGCGGATCGTGCCGAGGTCGACGGGGAGGAAGTCGAAGAAGAGGGTGCGCTCCGTCTCCGTCGCGAGGGAGATCATCTTCCCGCGCGCGTTGGGCGCCACCTTGTTGTAGACGAACTCGAGGTTCGTCGTCTTGCCGCCGAGTCCCGGCCCGTAGTACACGAGCTTGCAGTTGATCTCGCGGGACGCGTAGTTGATCATCGACATCGGTGACGTCCCCTCAGGCCCCGAAGAGCTTGTCGATCTCGTCCTCGGCGTCGCCGAGGAAGCCCGTCTCGACCTGAGGCCCCGGGGCGGCCTTGGCGTCGCGGGTGAACATGTCGGTGAACACGTCGATCAGTTCCTTCACCGTCGCCTTCACCCGCAGCTTGACCATGCCGACCGTGGTGCGGTTGTCGAACAGGACCACGAGGATGACCCGCCGCGCGATGTCGGCGAGGTACATGCTCTCCTTGTCGCCCTGGTGGAACAGCGAGCCGAACTCCGGCTCGCCCAGCATGCGGGCGAGCTGGTCGTTGGCGCTGAAGTCGGCGGCCGTGAGCGACGCGAACGCGACGGGGTCGAACGTGGGGCTCTCGCCGGCGGTGGCGATGAGCTGCCCCGTGCGATCCACGATGAGCGTCGTGCGCGCGTTGGCATCGCGAAGGAACTCGTGCAGGATCCCCTGGATCCTCTGCGCGTCCTCCTCGCGGAACGACCAGCTGGATGCTCCGGGCGTCACCCGACCTCCTGCCTGGCACTGAGGGCGTGCGCGAGCGTCACGCCGTCCACGAAATCAAGATCCCCGCCCACCGGCAGGCCGCGCGCGAGCCGCGTGAGCCGCACCCCGGTGGGGGCGAGGAGCTGCTGGATGTAGGCCGCCGTGGCCTCCCCCTCCATGGAGGGGTTGGTGGCGAGGATGACCTCGCGCACGCCCTCGGCGCGCACCCGCGCCACGAGGCGGTCGAGCCCGAGTTCCGCCGGCCCGATGCCGTCGAGCGGCGACAGCCGCCCGCCGAGCACATGGTAGCGACCCCGGAAGCCGGTCGCGCGCTCCACCAGGGCCACGGCCACCGGGTCCTCCACGACGCAGAGCAGCGCCGGGTCGCGCCGCGGGTCGGTGCAGATACCGCACCGCTCCGCCTCGGCGAGGTTCCCGCACGTCGCGCACGGGCGGACCCGGTCGGCGACGGCCTGGAAGGCGGCGGCGAGCCGCCCCGCCCGCTCGTCCCGCTGCTGCAGCACATGGAACGCCACCCGCTGCGCCGTCTTCCGGCCGATCCCCGGCAGGCGGGCGAGCTCGGTGATGAGCGCCTCCAGCGCGTCCACCCGGCGCGGCGGCTAGAGGCCGGCGCCGAACGGCAGCGGCCCCGCCTTGCGCATCTCGGCCTGCGCCAGCTCCAGCGCGCGCCGCTGCGCCTCCGCCACCGCGGCGAGCACGAGCTCCCCGAGCAGCTCCGCATCCCGCCCCTCGAACGCCGCGGGGTCGATGTGCACCGAGCGGATGGTGCCGCGCCCGTCGGCCGTCACCTTCACGAGCCCGCCGGCCGCGGCGGCCTGCACGGTGCGCCCCGCCAGGTCGGCGTGGAGCTGCTGAAGACGGCCCTGCACCTGCTGCCCGAGCTGCAGGAACTGCTGGAGGTCTGCCATGCGATCCCGTGGTCCGGCGGACGGCCCTACTCGACAATCTCCAAATCTAACTCCTGCGCGGCGGCATCGAGGGCCGGGTCCTTCTCCCGCAGCCCCTTGAGCCGCTCGGCCTTGAGCGACTCGCCGGTCAGGCGCTTCGGCACGGGCGCCTCGCCCCCCTCACGCGCCAGGTCCAGCGTGACCGGCGCCCCCACCGCCTCCCGCAGGAGCGCCTCGACCTTCTCGTGCTGCTGCTCCAGCGGCAGCCGCGCCGCCGCGTCGGCCGGCAGCACCCGCACCACCGGCGGCGCCACCGACACCACGCGGCACCCCGCCAGCGCCGTGCCGAGGAAGAAGCTCTCGCGCTTCAGCGCCTCCGCGAGCGCCGGCCACGCGGCCGTCAGCGCCGCCTGCGTGAAGGCGATCCGCTCGGGCGCCGCCGCCGGCACCGCCGGCGGGGGCGCGGGTGCCGGCGGGGCCGCCGCCTCGCGCCGCGGTGCGGGCGCGGGCACGGCAC